>NZ_JBITKL010000004.1:73055-364869 GCF_044460945.1 Micromonospora sp. NPDC049903 | reverse complement strand
CATCGACCGCACCAACTACCACGCCACCATCAACATCAACATCCTCGAAACAGCAACATTGACAACCCGCCCACCGCCCTAACTGAGCGGCATTGGGGTTAGTGGGGGGTGCGGAGGGCTTGTTTGACGGTTTGCGGGATGTAGTCGGGGTGGAGGGTGTCGGACCAGGTGAAGCGGAGGATGCGCCAGCCGGCGTTGACCAGGCGGTTCTGTCGCATCCGATCCGCGTAGACCGCCTGCGGTCCGTCGTGCGGCCCTCTGCCGTCCGCCTCGGCGATCAGGCGAGCCCGGCGCCAGCCCAGGTCACCGACCCCCAGCAGCCAGCCGTCCTCGTCACGCACCTCCACCTGGAGCACGTCCGGCGGGACACCGCCGTCGACGCACCGCAGCCGGGAACGCGTCTCCAACGGCGACTGGGCCCGGCCGTCCATCTCGGTGAGGTGCCGCCGGGCGGCGACAGCACCGCGCCGTCCGGCGATCAGAGCGGGCATCGACGCCAGGTCCGTCTCGGTGAGCAGCCGCCGGTTGAGCGCCGAGTCCAGGACGCAGACGGCGGGGTACCGGTCCGCGCGCAGGATGACGTCGGCGACGGTACGCACAGCGGTGGTGACCGGCACACCGGCCAGCACGTCGACATCGTCCGGACCCAACGTCAACTGGTGCACGACGAGTTCCGGATCGGTACGCCGCTGCGGGCGCGGGCACTGCACCGGCACCGAGACGTGGATCTCGGACGCGGCACGCAGCCCGGCGATCCCGTGCAACTCGGCGGCGGTCCCCAGTACGGCCACCGCCCCCGGCCCCAGACTGTCCACCGCCGCCCGGATCCGGGCCCGGCGTAGCGCCAACGGGTCAGGTTCGGTGGACGGTGCGAAGCGACCTCGGGCCAGCCTGACCCAACGCCCCGACCGGACCAGGTGGCGGATCTGCCCCCGGGTGAACCCCGCCGACAGCGCCTGTTCCACCGTCACCACACCGCTGCGCGCCCCGAATTCCGTCTCCCCCATCCCCCCACCCCACCGCCAACACCCCCCATTTCTCCACCCCTGTGGATAACCCGCCGCCCCCTGTGGACAACCTCCGCCGCCAGCGGGGTTGATCAAGGGATTCGAGTCACCCGAGCCCCCTCACCGCGACCAAAACTTCTTGATCAACGCGGAAAGGGTGGGGGTGGGGGGTGGGAAAGGGAGGGGGAGGGGTTAGGGGAGGAGGGGGTGGCGGGTTACGTTTTCCTCGCGGCCGGGGCCTACGCCTACGACGCTGACGCGGGTGTTGCAGAGCTGCTCGATGCGGGCGATGTAGCGCCGGGCATTCTCGGGGAGGTCGTCCTCGGTCCGCGCCTTGGTGATGTCCTCCCACCAGCCGTCGTGCTCTTCGTAGATCGGCGTGGCGTGGTGGAAGTCGGTCTGGGTCATCGGCATGTCGTCGACGCGCTTGCCGTTGATCTCGTAGCCGACGCAGATCGGCACGGTCGCCAGGCCGGTGAGCACGTCGAGTTTCGTGACGACCAGGTCGGTGACCCCGTTGAGGCGGCAGGCGTACCGGGCCACCACCGCGTCGAACCAGCCGCAGCGGCGCTCCCGGCCGGTGGTGGTGCCGTACTCGTGGCCGACCTTGCGCAGGTGCGCACCGTTGTCGTCGAACAGCTCGGTCGGGAACGGACCCGAACCGACCCGGGTGGTGTACGCCTTGCTCACCGCGATCACCTTCGTGATCGCGGTCGGCGGGATGCCCGCGCCCACGCACGCGCCGCCGGCCGTCGGGTTCGACGAGGTGACGAAGGGGTACGTGCCGTGGTCCATGTCGAGCATGGTGGCCTGGGCGCCTTCGAGCAGTACGGTGTCGCCGCGGTCCAGCGCGTCCCAGAGCATCGACCGGGTCTCCGCGATGTACGGCCGCAGCCGCTCCGCGTACTCCAGGTACTCCTCGATGGTGGCGTCGACGTCCCCCGCCTTGCGGTTGTAGACCTTGAACAGCACCTGGTTCTTCTCGCGCAGCGCGAGTTCCAGCTTCTTGCGGAAGATGCCCGGGTCGAGCAGGTCCTGCACACGGATGCCCATCCGGGCGACCTTGTCGCCGTACGCGGGGCCGATGCCCCGGCCGGTGGTGCCGATGCGGGAGCTGCCGAGGTAGCGCTCGACCACCCGGTCCAGTGCCCGGTGGTGCGGCATGATCAGGTGCGCGTCACCGGAGATGCGCAGCCGGGAGACGTCCACGCCGCGCTCGGCGAGCCCGTCGATCTCGGACAGCAGCACCTTCGGGTCGACCACCACGCCGTTGCCGATGACGATGACGGCGTTCGGGGAGAGCGCGCCCGACGGCATGAGGTGCAGCGCGTACTTCTGGCCGTCAGGGGTGATCACGGTGTGCCCGGCGTTGTTGCCGCCGGAGTAGCGCACGACGTAGTCGACCCGCTCACCCAGTTGGTCGGTAACCTTGCCCTTGCCCTCGTCACCCCACTGAGCGCCGATGAGCACGATCGCTGGCATCTCTTCGCCTCCAGAAGGCTCGGGTGCCAGATGGCGACCGGTCAGCGAGCCCGGGGTGTCAGGTTAACAAGTAGTGACGGCACGACCGGCAGGGGTCGCGCCGAGAGGCAGGAGGGGCCTACCCGTGTACGACGTGGTGCTGCTCACCCTCGGCTCGGAGCGGGACGCTCCCGGGGCCGGGTGTGGCAGCGGCGGAGCCTGCTGTGGCGGAGCGTCCGAGGCTGCCCCGGACCGCCCGGAACGCTGCGAGACCCCGCGCGTACCGGTGCTGGCCTGCGCGGACGCACTGACCACCCGAGGCGCACGAGTCGAGACGGTGACCGCCCGCTCGGACGCGGAGATCGACGAGGTGCTGGCCCGACTGGACGCGCCGCCGCGTCCGGACGGGCTCACCTGGCCCGACCCGGACTCCAAGATTCGTCTCGTGGTGGCAGTCGCCGGTGACGCACAGTTGCGGGCCGTGATACGCCGGCTGGTCCGGCGGTACGCCCCACCGCCGAGTCGTCGTCCGGCCGACCTGGCCGACGGCCGGACCGTGCCGGACCTGCCGCCGGTCGGCGTACTGCCGCTGGACCCGGCCCGAAGCACGACGCACCGGGACCTCGCCGCGCAGCTCGGCCTCCCCCGTGATCCGGCGGCGGTGGCCGCCGCGGTGCTCGACGGCACCCCCCGCCGACTGGACCTGCTGCGCAACGACGGCGGCTCGGTGACGCTGGACGGGGCGCTGCTCGGTGCCGCCGCCGAGGACGGACGCCCGTTGCACTGGCGTGGTCGGGTGGAGGTGGACGACGCGGTGCTCTCGCACGGCGACGACCCGCTGCTGGCCTGCGCGATCGGCAACGCCGCCGGGTACGCCCGGCTCGACGACGTCACCCTGCTCGCCGCGCCCGACCCCACGGACGGGCTGGTCGAGGTGGCGGTGGCGGTCCCGGTGGTGACCCGGTCGCGGCTGGGTCGCCGACGGGTACGCCTGGAGGTGCGCCGGGCCCGGGGCCGGGCGGTGTCCGTGTTGCCCCGGGACGAGGGTGCGCTGCCGTATCTGGACGACGGCGTGGAGGGGCAGTTGACTCGGAAGCGGTCCTGGTGGACCGAGTCGGGCGCCTGGGCGGTCTGGACCGTCTGACCCCACCCCGCGTCGGCGGCCGAGGTCGGCCGGTGGGCCTATCCTCGGCAGAGGGAATGGGGGAGGAACCGTGGTGGACGAGAACGCCGACCGGGCGCACGTGCCCGGCCAGCAAGGGGCGCCGGAACGGGACATCGAACCACTCTGGCCGCCGGATCAGGTCGAGGGCTTCGGCACGCCCGCATGGGCGACTCCGCCGACGCCGCCCACCGCGCCGTCCGCTCCTGACCGGTCGGCCTACCCGGTGCCGCCGACCGCCGGTCAGCCGGGCAACCTGCCGTCCAGCGGCCAACCGGCCGGGCCGCCCTCGCCCGCCGACTACCCGTCGCTGACCGCCGGTGTCGGCGGCGAGTCGGGTGCGACGCCGGGTCCCGGATGGGCACCCGCGCCGCCGCCCGTCGGTGGCCAGGCGAGTGTGCCGCCGCCCGTGGCCAGCGGGCAGGCGAGTGTGCCACCACCCGTGGTCGGCGGACGGGCGAGTGTGCCGCCGCCCACCAGCTGGGCACCCGTGCCGACGCCGCCGCAGCCGGAGCACGGCCGGGTCGACCTGGACCTGCCGTTCACTCTCGACCGGCCGACCTCGGTCGCGCCCGCGCGCGACGACACGCCCGGCGACGCTGGTGCGACGGCCGTTCCCGGCCCGCGTACCGCCACCGACTCCGACCCGGCCGCCGCCGGTGGGCCGGACCTGGACGGCGGACCCGAGGCGGCGACGGCGGAGACCTCGGCGAACGGTGGCGACCACCTCGACGGCGACGGCGACGGCCCGCCGCCGGTTCGGCCGTCGACGGAGTCACCCTGGGCGCAACCACCGCAGCGCACCACCGCCGGGTCGCCGGAGGGCAGCGACCCGTCCGGGACCGTTGACCGTGCGCCACGTCCCGGCTGGGCCACCGGTGTGCAGCCGCTCCCGCCGGTGCCGTCGGCAGCCGGGCCCGGTCGGCCGGTGCCGCCGCAGGCCGGGACGTACCCCGTGCCCGCACCGCAGCACGGCACCCCGGTGCCGCCGCCGCACCGGGACGCGATCCCGACGCCGCATGTCGGCCCGCTCCCCGAGCACCAGGGCACGGCGGGGCCGCCCGTGCCGCAGCACGGCGTGCCCATGCCGCCGCCCCAGCCCGGCCTGTTCCCGCCCCAGCCCGGGGCGGTACCGCCGCAACCCGGTGCAGTGCCACCGCAGGCTGGTGCGCTGCCGCCCCAGCCCGGCGCGGTGCCGCCACAGCCGGACCTCTCGGCGTACCCGCCTCAGCACCACGCGGACGGCTCGGGGTACCCGGTGCCGCACCAGGCGGACTCTCCGCCCGGCCCGTTCCCTCCGCAGCCGGCCTGGAACCCGGCGCCCTGGCAGCAGGGTGCGCCGCCCCCGACGGCGGCACCCCCGGCACCGCAACTGCCCCACCCGGCCGCGAACCCGACGCCCGTCGGCTACCCGGACCCGGCCTGGAACCCGGCCGAGCCGGGCGTCCCGCCGACCGCCGAGGACTTCGCCCGGCGGCGGCAGGTACGTCCCGCCGACCCGGTCGCCACCATGGGCGTACGGGCGGTGGTGAACCGCACCGGGCTGGTGAAACTGCCGCCCGGCCGGCAGGAGCTGGAACTCAAGCGGGACATCGAGACGGTCCGCCGCAACTTCGGCGGACTCCGGCAGGTGACCGTGGTCAACCCGAAGGGTGGGGCGGGCAAGACCGTCGCCATCCTGCTGCTCGCGATGACGTTCGGTCAGAAGCGCGGCGGGTACGTGCTGGCCTGGGACAACAACGAGACCCAGGGCACCCTCGGCATGCGTGCCCAGCAGGACTTCCACTCGCGTACGGTGCGGGACCTGCTACGCGACCTGGGGCAGTTCCACGGCGCCCACGGGCGGGTCGGTGACCTGTCGCAGTACGTCCGTTCGCAGGGCGAGGGGATGTTCGACGTCCTCGCCTCCGACGAGTCGGCCACCGGCGGCGAGATGCTCACCGCCTCGGCCTTCGGCGAGATCCGAGAGGTGGTCAGCCGGTTCTACAAGCTGATCTTCGTGGACACCGGCAACAACGTACGGGCGCAGAACTGGCAGGCCGCGATGGACGCCACCGACCAACTGGTGGTCACCATGTCGGCCCGTAACGACTCGGCCGAGACCGCCGCCCGGATGCTCGACCACCTGGAGCAGAGCGGTCGGCAACGGCTGGTCCGGCAGGCGGTCACGGTGGTCTCCATGCCGCCGTCCCGCAAGGAGATCGACCTGCCCGCGATCCAGGAGCACTTCGCCGCGCGTACCCGGGGCGTGCTGCTGGCTCCGTACGAGCGGCTCATCGACACCGGCGAGCCGATCCGGTACGCCCAGCTCTCGTCGGCGACCCGGGACGCCTGGCTCAAGATCGCCGCCTCGGTCGCCGAGGGGCTCTAGACCACCGCTCTGACTGCGGAGTCTCGGCGGTGGGCGTCACGTCGAACCGCCGGCCCACGGAGCATCTGCTCCGAGCCGGCGGCTCGGCGGACGGTCAGTTACTGGCCAGCGCGTCGGCGGCAGCCGGGTCACAGTCGCGGAGGAACTGGGCACAACGGGCGGCCTCGTCCGCCTCACCGATCGCGTCGGCGGCACGGGACAGCACATAGAGGCAGCGCAGGAAGCCCCGGTTCGGCTCGTGCGACCAGGGCACCGGCCCGTGCCCCTTCCAGCCGCTGCGGCGCAACTGGTCGAGTCCCCGGTGGTAACCGGTGCGGGCGTACGCGTACGCGGCGACGACCTGGCCCTCGGCGAGGGCCTTGGCTGCCAACGCGGCCCAGGCGGCGCTGTGCGTCGGGAACCGGGCGGCCACCGCGGCCAACGCCTCGTCGCCGCCGTCCTGCTCGGCCGTGGCCAGCGTGGAGTCGGCCTCGTCGTGTGCGGGCAGGAGCGTGGCCGGGGGCTCCGGCAAGAGGTTCTGCATCGTCCCATTCAACCCGCTTCCGGCCAGAGCCCGCGAGGGGGTCCGGCGAGCCGGCTGACTGAACGGCCGAGAGGTCCGTCACGCCTGCGGCCCATGCCGCCGCCCGGTCCTTTCCACTACAACTAAATGACCGGAGCCTCCCCAGGAACCGGAGTTGCGGGAGCTCGGCCAGGCCGCCGGGCTCCCGCCCTATTGTCTCGTCGGGCCGGGGCCAGCTCGGGCGCGGTTGCGGCAACCGGGCAGGATGGCCGGGTGCCGACCCCACCCCCTGCGGACGTCATCGAGCCGCACACCTGGTTGAACGAGATCCAGACCCGGGCCGAACTCGACCGGCGGCTGGCCGACGGAACCCTGGTCGGGCTGACCGTCCAGGGGCTCCGGCTGGACCTGGACCCGGTCCCCGACCTCAGCGGCATCGAGGTCGCCGGAACCCTCTTCGTCGGCTGCCGCTTCGCCTCCCGGCAGGTCGGCGCCGATCTGGTCCGGCGGGGCGCGAACGTGGTGCCGCCCTTCTCCGGCCTGCCGTACCCGACCCAGCCGCCGCACCTCTACACCTCGGAGGAACTGGCCGCCGGCTTCGCCGAGGGCGGCTTCGAGGCAATGTACGACAGCCGCGTGTACGCGCACTTCCGCGACCACGGCGGGGCGCAGCCCGACGTACGTGAGGCGCTCGGTCAGCGACTGCACGACCACGGTGTGGACAACGCGCTGGCCGACGCCACCCGGGCCTGGCTGACCACGCACGGGCCGCAGTCCGTGGTCGGGGTGATGGGCGGGCACGCGGTACGCCGGGGCAGCGCGCCCTACCGGACGGCCGCAGTGCTGGGCTGGGAGCTGGCGCGGGCCCACCGTCTGGTGGTGACCGGCGGCGGCCCGGGTGTGATGGAGGCCGCCAACCTGGGCGCGTACCTGTCGACCCGACCGGCCGAGGACCTGACCGCCGCCATCGACCTGCTCGCCACCGCACCCGACTTCACCGACCACGACCGCTATACGGCGGCGGCGCTGCGGGTCCGGGAGTTGTACGGCCGCTCGGTCACGCCACCGGAGGACGGTGCCGAGCCGGCCGTCGCATACCGGGCCGACTCGGCCGCGCTGACCACCGGCGACCTGGACTGGGCCAACTGCGGCGGGCTGGCCGTGCCGACCTGGCTCTACGGCCACGAACCGGCGAACCTGTTCGCCGGCCGGATCGCCAAGTACTTCTCCAACGCCATCCGCGAGGACACCATCCTGCGGCTGGCCCGGGGCGGGATCGTCTTCGCGCCCGGTCGGGCGGGCACCGTGCAGGAGGTGTTCCAGGCGGCCACCAAGACCTACTACGGCACGGACGGGGCCAGCGGGGCGTACGTGTTCCTGGACCGCGAGTACTGGACGACCGAACTGCCGGTGGAGTCGCTGCTGAAGCCGCTGCTGGCCACGTCACCCTTCGGCGACCTGTCCGGCACCGTGCACCTCACCGACGACGTGCACGAGGCGGTCCGCCTGCTCCTTCGCTCGTCGTCGTGACGGACCTGGGTGTAAGGAAGGGACCCCTGCTATACACCAGGCGTTAGTAGGGGTCCCCTCCTTACACGAAGCCCAGAAACGCGACGGCGGCCAGCTCCGTGGGAGGAACCGGCCGCCGTCGTCGGCGACGTCAGGACGTCACTTGGTCATCGTGGTGCCGGTCGAGCGCAGGTGCTCGCAGGCCTCCGCGACCCGGGCGGCCATGCCGGCCTCGGCGGCCTTGCCCCACACCCGGGGGTCGTACAGCTTCTTGTTGCCGACCTCGCCGTCGACCTTGAGTACGCCGTCGTAGTTGCGGAACATGTGGTCCGCCACCGGACGGGAGAAGGTGTACTGGGTGTCGGTGTCGATGTTCATCTTCACCACGCCGTAGTCCAGCGACTCGCGGATCTCGGAGAGCAGCGAGCCGGATCCACCGTGGAAGACCAGGCTGAGCGGCTTGTCCTTGCCGTACTTGGCACCGACGGCGTCCTGGATCTGCTTCAGCACCTCGGGCCGCAGCTTGACGTTTCCCGGCTTGTAGACACCGTGCACGTTGCCGAAGGTCAGGGCGGCCATGTAGCGGCCCTTCTCACCCAGGCCGAGCGCCTCGACCATGGCGAGACCGTCCTCGACCGTGGTGTAGAGCTTGTCGTTGATGGCGTTCTCGACGCCGTCCTCTTCACCGCCGACGACGCCGACCTCGATCTCCAGGACGATCTTGCCCTTGGCGGCCTCGGCGAGAAGCTGCTCGGCGATCTCTAGGTTCTCCGCGACCGGCACGGCCGAGCCGTCCCACATGTGCGACTGGAAGAGCGGCTCCTGGCCGTTCTTGACCCGCTCCTGCGAGATGGCCATGAGCGGCCGGACGAACTTGTCCAGCTTGTCCTTCGGGCAGTGGTCGGTGTGCAGCGCGATGTTGACCGGGTACTTCTTGGCCACCTCGTGCGCGTACGCGGCGAACGCCACCGCGCCGGTGACCATGTCCTTCACCGACGGGCCGGAGAGGTACTCGGCGCCACCGGTGGAGACCTGGATGATGCCGTCGCTCTCCGCGTCGGCGAAGCCCTTGAGCGCCGCGTTGAGCGTCTGCGACGACGTCACGTTGATCGCCGGGTACGCGTACCGGCCGGCCTTGGCGCGGTCCAGCATCTCGGCGTAAGCCTCGGGGGAAGCGATGGGCATGTCGAACGCTCCTTACTTGCCGCTGACGGCCGTGCGGCCGCCGCTCTTCTTGCGCCGGCCGATCGGCCGCCTGTCGACGGTCGGCCGGGCAGCCGCGCGAAACTCCGTTGGCGGTCGGCCGGATGGCCGCCTGATCTCCATTGGTGCGCCGGACCGCGCTGTCCTACGCGGGAAGTATCCCGTAGCTGGACCGGCCCGGCACAACCGGCCCGGTGCCGGACGGCTCACCGACGATCCGTGCGGTCCGGCACCACGACACTGATCAGCCAGGTGGCCACCGCCATCACGATGGCTCCCCAGAAGGCGGGCCAGAAGCCGTCCACGTGGAACGGCAGGCGGAGGGTGCCGGCGATCCAGTCCGTCAGCAGGAACAACAACGCGTTGACCACCAGCGCGAACAGGCCCAGGGTCAACAGATAGAAGACGCAGCCCACCACCTTGATCAACGGCTTCAGCACCGCGTTGATCACGCCGAAGATCAACGAAACGATCAACAGGGTGAACACGGTGTCGTAGCCGGTCCGCCCGGTCACCTCGACCCCGGGCACGATCAGAGTGGTGATCCACAGCGCGACGGCGGTCGTCACCAGCCGGATGAGGAAGCCCACGGGACCATCCTGGCATCGGGGCGAGCCGCCGGTGGGGCGATTCGCCCGACTGGGCCGTACCTCCGGCGTACCCTTCGCCCCGCCGGCTGGCGTGCCGGTTCCCAGCGCGACACCGGCACAGCCCGTACCGTGGAGCGGGTACCGTCCACCGACATCCCGGAGGCACCGAATGGGCCAGCCCGGCGAGGACTTCGCCCCCGGCGACCACCTCAGCGCTGACGAACGCGACCTGGAGGCCGAGCCGGCCGACGCGGTCGAGCAGGCCACGGTGGTCAACCCCGCGGAGGTCGAGGACGAACCGCACCGCGGCCTGGAGGTCGACGACTGGGACGCCATGGAGCAGGCCCGGGTGGTAGCCCCCGACGAAGACGACTACCGCTGACCCTCCCGCACCACCCCTCCCCCCAGCTTCCCGCTGAGCAGCAGCCCACCCCGCAAGCTCCCACTGAGCCACAGCCCGCCTACAAGCTCCCCCTCTGAGCAGCAGCCCGCCCTGCAAGCTCCCACTGAGCAGCACACCCTCCCCACCGCGCAACGCGACTCCCCGAATCCTCCGACGGCGCGTGCGCACGTCAGGTTTCCGGGGAGCCCCACCCGCGCAGGGATCAAGCCTGACCGCCCGGAGCGGGTGGGGCTCCCCGGAAACCCCACCGCAACCACCCCCAGAAAAACCAAACAGCGCAAGATCGACGAACCTGGCACGATGAGCCGCGTGCTGCTCACCCTGACCACCACGCATCACCCCGCGACCGACCTGGGGCATCTGCTGGTCAAGCACCCCGACCGGACGCACGCCTTCGACGTGCCCGTCGGCACCGCGCACGTCTTCTATCCCGAGGCCGACGAGCGACGCTGCACCGCCGCGCTGCTGCTCGACGTCGACCCGGCGAAGCTGGCCGCGCAGGGCCGGGGTCGGGGTCGGCACTCGGCCACCGCGCCGGAGACCTTCACCCTCGGGCGGTACGTCAACGACCGGCAGTACGCCGCGTCCAGCCTGCTCGCCTCGGCGCTGTCGCGGGTGTTCCGGTCGGCGCTGCGCGGCGAGTCGCGGGACCGCTCGGAGTTGGCCGGTACGGCCATCCCGCTGGAGGTACGGGTGCCGGTGCTGCGCTGCCGGGGCGGCGCCGACGTGGCCGTACGCCTCTTCGCTCCGCTCGGTTGGGCCGTCACCGCCACCACCGTCCCGCTCGACGAGGAGTTCCCGGAGTGGGGCGACAGCCGGTACGTCGACCTGACGCTCACCGGCACGCTGCGGGTGGCCGACGCGCTCAACCACCTGTACGTCCTGCTGCCCGTGCTGGACGACGCGAAGCACTACTGGGTGGCCCCGGACGAGGTCGACAAGCTGCTACGGGCGGGTGCGGGCTGGCTCGGTGAGCACCCGGAGCGGGCGCTGATCGTCCGCCGCTATCTGGCGCACCAGCGGGCGCTGGCCGGTGCGGCGTTGGAGCGGCTGGCCGCCCAGCGGCCCGCCGACGAGCCGGCGGTGGACGACGACGCGGACGACGTGTCTGCCCACCGGGCCGGGAACCGGGCGTCGTTGGCCGCGCGACGCCGGACGGCGGTGCACGCCGCGCTGGCGGAGTCCGGGGCGCATCGGGTGCTGGACCTGGGCTGCGGCGGCGGCGCGTTGCTGGCCACGTTGATCGGGGACCGCCGGTTCACCGAGATCGTCGGCACCGACGTCTCCGCCCAGGCGCTCGCGTCGGCCGCCCGGCGGCTGCGGCTGGACCGGCTGCCGGAGCGTCAGCGTGACCGGGTGACGTTGCGGCAGTCCGCGTTGACCTACCGGGACGACCGGCTGCACGGGTACGACGCGGCGGTGCTGATGGAGGTGGTCGAGCACGTCGATCCGTCTCGGTTGCCGGCGCTGGAGGACAGCGTGTTCGGGTACGCCCGACCGACGACGGTCGTGGTGACCACGCCGAACGTCGAGCACAACGTGCGGTACGAGGGGTTGCCGCCGGGTGCCTTCCGGCATCCCGACCACCGTTTCGAGTGGTCCCGCGCCGAGTTCGCCGACTGGGTACGCCGAGTCTGCGCGACGTACGGCTACACGGCTGCCTCGTCCGGCGTCGGCGACGACGACCCGGAGGTGGGCGCACCCACTCAACTCGCCGTGTTCACCCGGATCTGACTGTTAACAAGGGCCCTTGCTCTACCGGAGGCGTTAATAAGGTGCCCTTCCTTACCACCGAGCAGGAGTGGTGATGAGCGTCCTGGACATTCCCGAGCTGGCCCTGGTGGCGCTCGTCGGAGTCTCCGGCTCCGGCAAGTCCACGTTCGCCGGCCGGCACTTCGCGCCCAGCCAGGTGCTCTCCTCCGACGCGTTCCGGGCGATGGTCGCCGACGACGAGAACGACCAGTCGGCCTCCGCCGACGCCTTCGACGCGCTGCACTACGTGGCCGCCAAGCGACTGCGCGCCGGTCGACTCACCGTGGTCGACGCCACCAACCTCCAGCCGCACGCCCGGGCCGCCCTGGTCCGGGTCGCCAGGGAACACGACGTGCTGCCGGTGGCGATCGTGCTGGACGTGCCCGAGGCGCTGGCCTGGGAGCGTACCGAGGCGCGCAGCGACCGCACCTTCGGTCGGCAGGTGCTCGCCCGGATGTCCCGTGACTTGCGTCGCAGCTACGGCCAGTTGGCCCGGGAGGGCTTCCGCAAGGTGCACGTCCTGCGCGGGACCGACGAGATCGACCGCGCCGAGATCCGGTACGAGCGGATGTTCAACGACCGGCGGGAGCTGACCGGGCCGTTCGACATCGTCGGTGACGTGCACGGCTGTCGGGCCGAACTGGAGACGCTGCTGCTCCGGCTGGGCTGGCGACTGCACCACGACGAGGCGGGCCGCGCGGTGGACGCGACCCACCCGTCGGGGCGTACCGCCGTGTTCGTCGGTGACCTGGTGGACCGCGGCCCGGACTCGCCCGGGGTGCTCCGTCTGGTGATGGGGATGGTCGCGGCCGGGCACGCGCTCTGCGTACCCGGCAACCACGAGCAGAAGCTGCTGCGCAAGCTGCGCGGGCGCAACGTGAAGGTGGCGCACGGGCTGGCCGAGACGCTGGACCAGTTGGCGGCCGAGCCGGCCGAGTTCACCGCCGAGGTGGCCTCCTTCGTCGACGGGCTGGTCAGCCACTACCTGCTCGACGACGGCCGGCTGGTGGTCGCGCACGCCGGGCTCAAGGAGGAGTATCAGGGCCGGGCCTCCGGCCGGGTACGCGCCTTCGCGCTCTACGGCGAGACCACCGGCGAGACCGACGAGTACGGCCTGCCGGTGCGCTACCCGTGGGCTCGCGAGTACCGGGGTGCCGCCACGGTCGTCTACGGTCACACCCCCAACCCCGAGCCGGAGTGGATCAACAACACCATCTGCGTCGATACCGGGTGCGTCTTCGGCGGGCGGTTGACCGCGCTGCGCTACCCGGAGCGCGAGCTGGTCTCGGTGCCGGCGGAACGCGAGTGGTACGCGCCGGTGCGCCCGCTCGTCGCCGCCCCGTCCCGCCCGGACGCGGTGCTGGAGCTGACCGACGTGGCCGGTCGGCGGCACGTGGAGCACAAGTACGGCTCGTTGACGGTGCCGGCGGAGAACGCCGCCGCCGCGTTGGAGGTGATGAGCCGCTTCGCGGTCGACCCGCGCTGGCTGGTCTGGTTGCCGCCGACCATGGCGCCGAGCTCGACGTCCCGTCTGGACGGCTACCTGGAACACCCGACGGAGGCGTTCGCCGACTACCGGTCGGCCGGGGTGGACCGGGTGGTCTGCGAGGAGAAGCACATGGGCTCCCGCGCGGTGGTGCTGGTCTGCCGGGAGCCGGACGGTGGTCCGTTCGGGCCGGGCGGCGGGATGGTGCACACCCGCACCGGACGGCCGTTCTTCGGCGGGCCGCTGGACACCGAACTGCTCGACCGGGTCCGCGCGGCGGTGACCGCCGCCGGGCTGTGGGCGGAGTTGGAGACCGACTGGCTGTTGCTCGACTGTGAGCTGCTGCCCTGGTCGGCCAAGGCAGGTGGCCTGATCCGGGAGCAGTACGCCGGGGTGGGTGCCGCCGGCCGGGCCGCCCTGCCGGCGACACTGACCGCGGTGGACGCCGCCGCCGCGCGCGGGCTGGACGTGACCGCGCTACGCGAACGGACCGCCCGCCGCCTGGACGACGTACTCGCCTACACGTCCGCCTACCGGGCGTACGTGGGGCCGACCGACGGACTGCGCGGGGTGACGCTGGCCCCGTTCGCGGTGCTGGCCGGCGGTTCTGCCGGGTACGCCGACCGCGACCACGGTTGGCACCTGGCCCAGGCCGACCGGCTCTGCGCGGCGGACCCGGAGTTCTTCACCCCGACCCGACGCCAGGTGGTCGACCTCGGCGACGCGGACGCGGTCCAGGCCGCGACCCGCTGGTGGCTGGAGCTGACCGAGGCCGGCGGCGAGGGCATGGTGGTCAAGCCGTACGCCGGTCCGGCGGCCCGCAGCGAGCGGGGCTCGCTGCTCCAGCCGGGCATCAAGTGCCGGGGACGGGAGTACCTGCGGATCATCTACGGTCCCGGCTACACAGAGCCGGCGGAGTTGGCCGCGCTGCGCAAGCGGTCCCTGGGACGCAAACGCGGGATGGCGCTGCGGGAGCACGGGCTCGGACTGGCCGCGTTGGACGCGTTGGTCGACGGCGCTCCGCTGTGGCGTCGACACGAGTTGGTGTTCGCGATCCTGGCGTGCGAGTCCGAGCCGGTGGACCCCCGCCTCTGACGCCACCAGGGCATGGCTCGCGACCCCGGTAACCTGGGCGGCCGTGGCGGGCGCCATCCAGGCGACCGGGCGAGCGAGGCAGGAGACCGATTCTTAATGGCATTGGGCGAACGGGTAGGCCATGTCCTGCGCGGTGGGGCCATCGGCGTGGCGGAGGCCGTGCCGGGGGTCAGCGGTGGCACCATCGCGCTGGTCACCGGGGTGTACGAACGGCTGATCGTGTCCGCCGGCCACGTGGTGAACGCCGTCCGGTACGCGGCGTCGGACGTACCTCGGGGGCGTGGCTGGACGCGGTCGGGACACCAGATGCGGCAGGCCCACTGGGACGTGGTGATCCCGTTGATGATCGGGATGGTGCCCGGCCTGCTGCTCGCCGCGAAGCTGCTGGAGCCGTTACTGACCGGCTACCCCGAACACACCCGTGGCCTCTTCCTCGGCCTGGTGCTCGCCTCGGTGCTGGTGCCGGTCTCGATGGTCGGCAAGCCGTGGCGGCGACGCGAGGTGGTCGGCCTGGTGATCGCCGCGGCGGCCGCGTTCGCGCTCACCGGCCTGCCACAGGCCACTCTCGAACCACGCCCGATGATCCTGCTGATCGCGGCGGCGGTGGCGGTCTGCGCGCTGGTGATGCCCGGCGTCTCCGGATCGTTCCTGCTGCTCACCGTCGGTCTCTACGAACCGACCATCGCCGCCCTCAACGACCGGGACTGGGGCTACCTGGCGATCTTCGCCTCCGGCATGGTCATCGGCCTGTCGCTCTTCGTCAAGCTGCTCCAGTGGCTGCTGGACAAGCATCGCCGGATGACTCTCGCGGTGATGTCCGGCGCGCTGATCGGCAGCCTGCGCTCGCTGTGGCCATGGCAGTCCGAGGACCGGACCCTGCAGGCGCCCGGCGACGGCATCCTGGCCATCACCGCGCTGTTCCTGCTGGGCTTCGCCGTGGTCCTGGCCATGGTGATTGCCGAACGGCGCCGGGTGAACCGGGCCGCCCAGGCGCTCACCGAGGCGTACGAGCCGACGCAGGTGCGCTGACGTCCACCGCTTGGTGGCTGCCCGGCTGGGCGGCCACCAAGCGGTTTCGGTTCAGCGAGCCTTCTTGGTGGCCCGCTTCCGCGGCGGAGTCAGCAGGTCGGCGATCGTCGCGATCGCGCTCGGGACCAGCCGGTAGTAGGCCCACACACCGCGCTTCTCCCGCTCCAGCAAGCCGGCCTCGGTGAGGATACGCAGGTGGTGGCTGACGGTCGGCTGGGAGAGTCCGAGCGGTGCGGTCAAGTCGCACACGCACGCCTCACCCTCGGGCGCCGACTGGATCAGGCTGAGCAGCCGCAGCCGGGCGGGGTCGGCAAGGGCCTTGAGGACCCCTGCCAGCCGCTCGGCGTCGGCGCGTTCGATCGGCTCGCCGGCAAGCGGCGAGATCTGAGGCATAGTCATTTCGGCCAACGCAGTTCCCACGTATTCCATCCTTCCACCAGCAGCATCGATCCGGCTGCATATCAGCAGATCCGAATCGGCAGACTTTTACGCCACAAGGCCGAGGTCAGCCAACGTATAGGCCGCCCGATAGGGCAGTCCGGCGGCTCGCACCGCGTCGCCGGCGCCACGATCAACGATAACCGCCACCCCCACCACGTCGGCCCCGGCCTCGCGAAGGGCCTCGACGGCGGTCATCACACTTCCGCCGGTGGTGGAGGTGTCCTCCACCGCCAGCACCCGACGTCCGGTCACGTCGGGGCCTTCGATTCGGCGTTGCAATCCGTGCGCCTTGCCCGCTTTCCGCACCACGAACGCGTCCAACGGACGGCCGGTCGCGTGCAGCATCGACATGGCGATCGGATCGGCACCCAATGTCAGGCCACCGACCGCGTCGTACGACCAGTCGGCGGTCAACTCCCGCATCACCCGACCGACCAAGGGGGCCGCCCGGTTATGGAGCGTGATGCGACGCAAATCGACGTACCAGTCAGCCTCCTGCCCGGAGGAGAGCACTACCCGGCCGTGGACCACAGCCAGGTCGGAGATGAATTTACGCAGGTCGTCGTGGTCCCCCATGGCGATAGAGGGTACTGCGCAAGTCTGTGTGCCGGGTGGACGGGCCACCCCGGGCAACCCTTCCGGGGGACAGATGAGTGGCGATGTCCGACTACGCTACGTCGATCAGCGGTCCGGATCGAGTGATGTCGCGCTCGCCGCCGCCGCGCCGGTCGACGACGCGTGGCGGTCAACCGCGATCGCGGCCGATGCGCCCACGGGTGTCCCGGGCCACCCGGTCGAGCAATCCGCGTGGGGCGTGCCGCAGACCGGCGACGGCCAGTTTGTATTTCCACGATGGAACGCTGACCAACTTGCCTTTTCGCAGGTCACGCAAGGCTTCCGCGACCACGTCGGGCGCGGCGAGCCACAACCACTCGGGAGTTTTCGACATGTCGATGCCGGCTCGCTGGTGAAATTCGGTCCGCGTGTAGCCGGGACAGAGCGCCATCACACGTACGCCGAAGGGGCGGGCGGACTGGCCGACGGACTCGCTGAAGTTCGTGACCCACGCCTTGCTGGCGGAGTACGTCGATCCCGGCATGATCGCACCGAAACCAGCGACGGAAGAGACATTAATCACTGCCCCATCTCGCCGTTCGGTCATCGTACGCAGCGCAGCGAGTGTCAATCGCATCACCGCGTGCACGTTGAGCCGGAGCAGTCGGGTCTCGTCCTCAAGGCTCGACCTGAGGAACGGCTTGTTCAGACTGATCCCCGCGTTGTTGACCAGAAGCCCCACCGGCGGGGCGGCGGCGAGCCGTCGCTCCACCTCGGCGCAGCCGTCGTCGGTGGACAGGTCGGCCGGCACGGTCTCGGTCTCGACGCCGTACCGGCCGGTCAGCTCGGCGGCCTGCGCGGCGAGTCGCTCAGCGTCCCGGGCGACCAGCACCAGGTGCCATCCGTCGGAGGCGAGCCGATCAGCGAAGGCCGCTCCGATCCCTGCCGTCGCACCGGTGATCAACGCCCATCGCTCGCTGCTCGACTGGTCGGGCGTCACTGGTCTGCTCACCTCGGCGGGTACGGGGACGACGGTGGCGCCCCGGGCGGCGGATAGGTCTGGTGCGGCGCGACCGGCGGCGGAAACGCGGACGGCTGGTGGTGCACGGGTGGGTACGACGGCGGCTGGGGGTGGTGCGGGGGCACCGGGCGGCGACGGAACCAGGCGTGGGCGGACGGCATCGCCAGCAGTACGGCTACCACAAGGTAACCGAGCACCTGCGCGACCGAAAGAGTCGTGGTGATCGGAATCCACCACGACGGGTAGGCGTCCGACACCAGGGCAACGAGTTCGGCGGCGGCCTGGTCGTCGCCGAAGTCCAGGGGGGTGGCGCGTTGGACCAGGAGGGTTCCGATGCCGCAGCAACCGAGGAGCATCCCGAGCCCGGCGACCACCCAGGTGGAGACCCGGGCGGCGGGCCGACCGCCGATCAGGCCCACCGCGAGACCGGCGAGGAGCAGGGCCGCGAGCACGCTCAGCACGGCGGCCCCGACCACCACCCCCCGCAGCAGGGTCACCATCGCGTCGACCTGGGCGGAGTCGGCCGACGTACCCACGGCCGCCGCGCGGAACCGGGACACGGTGCCACCGACGAGGCTCAGGCCGGCCACGGCGTACCCGAGCGCGCCCACCGCCATCACCGCCAGCACCACCACGGCCGTCACGACCACGGCCGGCCGGCGCGGCGACGCCTGTTCGGGGTACGACACGACGAGTCCCTCCGGTAGGTGTTCGGGTTGCAACCTACTCGGAGGGACCGTCGCAGTCGCGCCTAACTCACCGGCGGTCAGTTCGGCCGGTCGGTCGGCGGCTGATCGCCGGGGTGTCCCGGACCGCCGGACTGCGGAGGCTGCGCACCAGGGCCACCGGCGGGCGGCTGACCGGGAGTGGGGGGGTAGCTCGGATCGGCCGACTGCGGCGCGGCACCCGGGTAGCCGGGCGCCTGCGGGTAACCGGGCTGGTTCGGGTAGTTGCCGCCGGGCATGGGCGGCTCCCACTGCTGGGTCGGCTTTCGGAAGAACTCGTTCGCCTTCGGCAGCGCCAGCAGGATCAGCGCGGCCAGCAGCGCGAGCAGGCTGATCACACCGAGCAGGAGACTGACCGGGGTGACCCAGCCGGGTAGTGCCTCCTCCAACCGGCGCTGGACCTCGTCGGCGCTCGGCATGTCGCCGCTGGTCTCGCCACCGGGCATGCTCATGCCGCCGGCCAGCCCGCTGAGCAGGCTGAAACCGGTGCAGCAGAGCATGATGCCGCCGACGACCCAGGTGGCGATCCGGGCACCGTTCTTTCCGCGCAGGTTCAGCAGGCCGAGGCCGAACAACGCGAGCGCCACGACGAGCAGGAAGATGGCGGTGGCGACGCCGAAGACGACGGCGACGTCGGCGAGGTTCTCCGCTCCTTCGACACTGGTGCCGCGGTACGCCTCGTCCATCACGTCACGGACCGTGCCGATCGTGGCCAGCGTGACGACCACACTGATCAGTTGGCAGATCGCGAAGAGCAACAGCAAGTAGGTGGATATCGTCACCACACCCGGCCGCTGCCGGACCGGGGTGTTCTGCGGGTCGACCATCTTTCTCCCTCCGTGGAACGCGACTCACCGTATCGGCTGCTGGCCAACCCGGCACGGCACGACGCCGTCTGGGCGGGCGCGTCGGCTCAGGAGCGGTGTACCCAGATCCGTCCTCGGTGATGTCGTCGTAGGTCGCTGTCGAGCTGAACCGGATCCGCTCTCACGAGCCGCGCCCCTGCGGGTACACGGTCACGTCGCCCGGATCCAACCGGTGGCCGAGGGCGACCTCCCAGCCCGACTCGCCGTACGCCTCGAAGGTGAGCCGCGCTCCGCCCGGTGCCCGATAGTCGTGGTAGCGCACGGTCCCGCTCGGGGCGAGTCCGGTCACACCGGTCGCGGTGTACCGGGCCTGGCCGGACTCGTGCCAGACGTACCGTCGCCCGGCGGCGTCGACCGCCGGGGCCCCGACGGTCCGCACCCTCCCCGGCTGAGGCTCCCAGAGCACCAGCTCGAACTCCGGGTTCTCGGCCACCGACAGCCGGTACCGCCCGCTGTCGTCGTCGAGCAGGTGCTCGGCCCAGCTCCACTCGCCCTCGACCAACCGGATCGATCCGCGCACCACGTACGACAGGTCACCGATCTCGACGATGTCGCCGACCTCGATGCGACGCGGATCGGTCCTCGGCCCGCCGGTGGCACGCCGGCCGGGCCCGGCCGCCGGCCGACGCCGGCCGCGCCGCCGCGCCACGACCGCGACGACGGCCAGCGCGGCCAGCAGACACCCGAGCGCGATCACCAGGTACGCCGTCACGTCGTCCACCCGTCACCTCCCCAGGTACGTCGGTGACGACGGTATCCGTGACCGGCGCGGGTGGAGTCGTCGCCGGCCGACTATCGCCCGTTCCCGCCCGAATCCGGAGCCGATCGGTCGCCCCGGTCAGCGGCGCCCGGGTCAGCGGCCGAGGGTGCGGCCTGCTCACCCGACGGCGCAGGTTGCCCGTCCGGCAACGCCGACTGCTCGCCCGGCGGGACCGGATGGCCAGTGGGCACGGGATAGCCCGGAGGCACCGGATAGCCCGGAGGCACCGGATAGCCCGGAGGCACGGGAAAGCCCGGAGGCACGGGAAAGCCTGGGGGCACCGAATAGCCCGGGGGCACGACGTCGCCGGTCGGGACGGGACCGCCGAACGGCGCGGGCTGGCCGGGCGGGACCGGGAAGCCGGGCGGCACCGGATAGCCAGGCACCGGATAGCCAGGCACCGGATAGCCGGGTGCGGGATAGCCGGGTGCGGGGTAGGGCGTCGGCAGGGGGTAGGTGGCGAGGTAGGCGTTCGGGATGTCGCCTCCAGCGGTCAGTGGCACGGCCGCCTCGGGCTTCGGCACGAACCAACGGTTGGCCGGCGGAATCGTCAACAGCAGCACGACCACCACGGTGAGGGCCAGCACCGTCAGCACACCGAGACCCGCCAGCGGGAAGAACACCATCTCGAAGGTGCGCGGCTCGCCGTACAGCACCTCGAAGAACTCCGACTCCTGCCAGAACTCGTCGTCCGGCGGTGGGGCCTCCCCGACATCCACCGCCCCGGTGGCGGCGAACGCGATGAACGGGACGAAGAAGATGCCGGCGCACGCCTGGAAGAAGCAAAGCAGCAGCTCGGCACCGCTGGCCGCGAAGACCATGACCCGGGCGACGTTGCTGCCCCGCCGTACGCCGACGGCGGTCAGCGCCATCCAGAGTCCCAGGGCCAAGGCGGGGAGGCCGAAGACCAGCGACATGCTGACGCTGCTGACCCGCTCGGCGCGTACCTCGTCGGGGTCGGCGTTCGGCACCTGGCGTGCCGCCCGGTCGATCGCGGCATCCCACTGGAACGCCTCGACGACCACCAGCGCCACGAGTCCGAAGAGGATCAGCGCGATGGTGAGCTGCAACCAGAAGGCCGCGGTGACGGTACCGGGGCGAGGCGGGCGAGGCGGAGGTACGGCGGCCGAATCCTCGGCGGTCGCAGTCATGGCACGGAGCGTAGGAGGACCGGACAAGATCCGGCAGCACCGATCGGACGGAGCCGACTGGCCGTCGGATCACGAATCGTCGAGTCGTCGGGCGGCGTACTCGCCGACCGTGGTGCGGTCCAGCACGCAACCGACGGCGGTGTCCACCTCCGCCGGGTCGGAACGCAGCCTGGTCCAGGCCGTCCGTCCGGCCGCCGGGTCGAGCTGTTCGAGCAGCGTGGCGGCGTACACCCGGGCCGCCGGGGAGCCGGTGGTGAGTAGGCGGTCGAGCTGCCCGCGTACCTCGTCGGGGTGGTCCGCCGCGATCGCCGCGACGCGCTGGTAGGCCTCGGTCTCCGGCAGCGTCGCGCCCGCGATCCCGACCCCGCCGAACGCGACGCGACCGGCCTCGGCGAGCGCCGTGACGGCGGCGGTCAGCTCCGGGTCCTTCTTGCGCCCGATCCCGAACATGTCTCCATCCTCACCCGGCCGGCCCGCCGCCGCCCGCTGAGGCGGGGCGGCGGCGGAGGTCCGACGTCGTGGGTACGGGTCAGGCGGCGCTCACCGACAGGCCGTCCTTGGCGTCGGCGAGTTCCACCCGCACCGTGTCGCCGTCCCGGATCTGGCCGGCGAGCAGCGCCTTCGCGAGCTGGTCGCCGATCGCCGACTGGACCAGTCGACGCAGCGGCCGGGCACCGTAGATCGGGTCGTACCCGTGCTCGGCGAGCCAGCCCCGCGCCGCGTCGGTGACGTCCAGCGAGAGCCGGCGGTCGGCCAGTCGCTTGCGCAGGCGGGCCAACTGGATGTCCACGATGGAGCGCAGGTCGTCGCCCTGGAGTGCGGCGAAGACCACGATGTCGTCGAGCCGGTTGAGGAACTCCGGCTTGAAGTGCGACCGGACCACCGCGAGGACGCCCTCCCGGCGCTGCTCCTCGGCGAGCGTCAGGTCGCTGATCACCGCCGACCCGAGGTTCGAGGTGAGGATCAGGATCGCGTTGCGGAAGTCGATGGTACGACCCTGGCCGTCGGTGAGCCGGCCGTCGTCGAGTACCTGGAGCAGGATGTCGAAGACGTCCGGGTGGGCCTTCTCCACCTCGTCGAGCAGGATCACCGAGTACGGCCGGCGACGCACCGCCTCGGTGAGCTGGCCGCCCTCCTCGTAGCCGACGTAGCCGGGCGGAGCGCCGACCAGACGGGCCACCGAGTGCTTCTCGCCGTACTCGCTCATGTCGATGCGGACCATCGCCCGCTCGTCGTCGAAGAGGAACTCGGCGAGCGCCTTGGCCAGCTCGGTCTTGCCCACACCCGTCGGGCCGAGGAAGAGGAAGCTGCCGGTGGGGCGGTCCGGGTCGGCGACACCGGCACGGGCCCGGCGTACCGCGTCGGAGACCGCGCCGACCGCCTCGGGCTGGCCGACGACACGCTCGCGCAGCGACTCCTCCATCCGGAGCAGCTTGGCGGTCTCCCCCTCCAGCAGTCGACCGGCGGGGATGCCGGTCCAGGAGGCGACGACCGCGGCGATGTCGTCCGCGCCGACCTCCTCCTTGAGCATCGCGCCTGCGGACTGCAACCGGGCCAGTTCCTCCTCGGCCTTCGTCAGCTCGGCCTGGAGGGAAGGGATGCGCCCGTAACGCAGCTCGGCGGCGCGTTCCAGCTCGCCGTCACGCTCGGCCCGCTCGGCCTCGCCACCCAACCGCTCCAACTCCTCCTTGGCGGTGGAGAGCTTGGTGATGTGGCTCTTCTCCAGGTGCCAGCGCTCGGAGAGCACGGTGAGCTGCTCACGCTTGTCGGCCAGCTCCTTGCGCAGCCGTTCCAGGCGCTCGGCGGATGCGGCGTCCGGCTCCTTGGCCAGCGCCATCTCCTCGATCTCCAGCCGGCGGACCGCCCGCTCGATCTCGTCCACCTCGACCGGCCGCGAGTCGATCTCCATTCGGAGCCGGGACGCGGACTCGTCGACCAGGTCGATCGCCTTGTCCGGCAGGAAGCGGTCGGTGATGTACCGGTCGGAGAGCGCGGCGGCGGCGACCAGGGCGGCGTCGGTGATGCGTACGCCGTGGTGGACCTCGTAGCGCTCCTTGAGCCCGCGCAGGATGCCGATGGTGTCCTCGACGGTGGGCTCACCGACCAGCACCGGCTGGAAGCGCCGCTCCAGGGCCGGGTCCTTCTCGATGTGCTCGCGGTACTCGTCCAGCGTGGTCGCGCCGACCATGCGCAGCTCGCCCCGGGCCAGCATCGGCTTGAGCATGTTGCCGGCGTCCATCGAGCCCTCGCCCTTGCCCGCGCCGACCACCGTGTGCAGCTCGTCGAGGAACGTGATGACCTGCCCGTCGGAGTTCTTGATCTCCTCCAGGACGGACTTGAGGCGCTCCTCGAACTGGCCCCGGTACTGCGCACCGGCGACCATCGCGCCGAGGTCGAGCGAGACGAGCTTCTTGTCCCGCAGCGACTCGGGTACGTCACCGGCGACGATCCGCTGGGCCAGGCCCTCGACGATGGCGGTCTTGCCGACACCGGGTTCGCCGATCAGCACCGGGTTGTTCTTGGTACGCCGGGACAGCACCTGGATCACCCGGCGGATCTCGGAGTCCCGTCCGATCACCGGGTCGATCTTGCCGTCCCGCGCGCTCGCGGTCAGGTCGACGCCGTACTTGGCCAGCGCCTGGTAGGTCTGCTCCGGGTCGGCCGTGGTGACCCGACGGTCCCCGCCGCGCACGGTCGGGAACGCGGCGACCAGGGTCTCCTCGGTGGCACCGGCGGACTTGAGCGCACCGGAGACGGCGCCGCCGACCCGGGCCAGCCCGGCCAGCAGGTGCTCGGTGGAGGTGTACTCGTCGCCGAGCGGCCGGGCGATCTGCTCGGCAGCCCCGATGGCGTTGACGAACTCGCGGGCCAGGGTGGGCTCCGCGATGCTGGAGCCGCGCGCGGCGGGCAGCGCGTCGACCGCCCGCTGGGCGGCCCGGCGCAGCTCGGCGGGGTCGGCCCCGACGGCGCGCAGCAGGCCGGCAGCGGTCGAGCCCTCGGTGTCCAGCAGCGACAGCAGCAGGTGCCACGGCTCCACGGTGGCGTGGCCGCGCTGGTTGGCCAGGGCGACGGCACCGGTGATGGTCTCGCGGCTCTTGGTGGTGAGGCGTTCGGTGTTCATGGGCTCCCCTGGATCGGTGTGTCCACTGG
The DNA here is from genome assembly GCF_044460945.1 of Micromonospora sp. NPDC049903. NCBI lineage: Bacteria > Bacillati > Actinomycetota > Actinomycetes > Micromonosporales > Micromonosporaceae > Micromonospora > Micromonospora sp. NPDC049903. Next base: position 340,630 of record NZ_JBITKL010000004.1, on the reverse strand, counting down.
TACCGACAGAACCAGAGTTGAGCCCATTCCGCTCAACCCTGGAGGTGTGACATCCACCACTCCTCCGGGCGGTGGACATCGGGCGCTGCTCACGTCCGGAACCTCCGCCGCTGGTCAACGTGGGCCGGGAGCCCTGTCGAGCTGAAGTCTGTGCCGTCAACGTGGCAGTCGGGTCGCACAGGGGCTCCGATGGTCCGTGTGCAGGACGCAGCGCCGCCCACCATCGAGCGGACGGTCGCAGAAGACCCAGTGCCGGACGTGCTGCTCGTCCTCGGCGGAGACGGTGATGCCGCCCAGTTCGATCGGCGCGACGAATCGCAGTGCGCGCCCGGCCACCCGGGCGAGGATTCTGGCACGGTTCAGGTCGGCGGCGGCGACCGGCAAGTGGATCACGAACCGCCCGGTCACGACAGGTGCTTCGCACGAGCCAACTGCGACTGCCAGTCGCGTAGCGCCAGCCGAAACCGATCGGCCTCACCCCGACTGTCGGCCAGCGCCGCGTACAGCGCATCCAGGTCGTTCGCGACCCGGTCGAGGAACGCGGCGACCTCGGCCGGGTCCGCACCGCGCCGGCGCATCGTGAAGGTGCGGGTCCGCACCTGCCCCGACCGCAACGGAAGGTACGCGTCCGAGCGGTAGGTCCCACCCCTTGGACGACTCGTCGACGCTCCGACGCCGACCCGATGCGTCGGCTGACGCCCCGCCCCGACGCAGGAACGGTCGCAGCAACGTCCTCAGCACGTGACCTCGCCTCTCCACGGTGCCCGAGATTTGGATGGGCGGCCCGGCCCGGCACCGTCGATCGACCGGACCGCCCCGCCCTACCACCGCAGCCCAATTCGGCAGTACGACAGCAGGGCCCGCGAGCAGGCCGCCTGCGTGATCGAATGGGCATGCCATCCGGGGAGTGTGTATGCCCAAGCAGCAGTACCAGGTGCTCGCAGACGAACTGCGTAGCAAGATCGAATCAGGCGAGTGGTCGCCCGGCACGAAGCTGCCGAGCAGAGCCCAGCTCTGCAAGGAGTACGGCGTCTCGGACACCGTGGTCGGCAAGGCCATGATGATCCTGCGCGCGACTGGTCTCACCGAGACGCTGGAGGGTGTCGGCGTCTTCGTGGCCGACAAACAGTAGGTCCTGGGACGGGATGCCCTTGGAGGGATCGGCGCCTACCAGGAGTTGTTGCCATGCACCGAGTTTCCGACCGCCAGCGCATCGCGCAGGACATCCGAGACAAGATCCGCTCTGGGGACTACCCGCCCGGAGCCAAGTTGCCGTCCCTGCGTGAGATGACCGCGCACTACGGCGTCTCGGCAGAACCAGTGCGGTCCGCCCTCCTGATTCTGCAGGCCGAGGGCCTGATCGAAGGCCACCAGGGCAAGGGCACCTACGTCCGAAAGCCATCCGAGTAGGACCCGAGCGGTTCCTCGACGCGGGTCACTCCGTCTCGATGATCACTGCTTTCCAAGTGCGGTCGCCGGCATGGCCGGTGCCGAGCAGGACGGACTGTGGCCCAGTGGCGACGAGAGTGTTGTCGGGGAGCATCCGCAGGTGATGTTCGTCGGTCAGCGGCCAGGGCAGATCGACGTACCCGCTGCCGATCAGCGCACCGGCGCCCCGTGGACCGACGACCGCAGCCACTCCGAAACCCAACGGGACGACCTGCCCCGTCTCCGGGTGCCCTTCGTCAGGCATCCTCTCCCAGGCGGGACCATGCCGCCACACCGCCGGAAACCCGGTGCGATCGGGACGTTCACCGACCAGCCACAGCTCACTCTGTGCGCGCACCACTCGGAGCACACCCACCGCACCGTCGAACTCCACCGGGGTCGGCCGCCAACTCCGTCCCTCGTCAACGGAGATCGCGACGTACGGCCGGCCGTCATCGTCGGCTCCGGCTGCCACCAACGGCCCTGAGCTTTCCTTACTGCTGAACTGCCAGTCAGTTTCCACCACCGATTGCACCACGGGCAGCTTCGGCTGGACAGGCAGCGGGCGGAGTGTGCGTCCCGTCCAGCGGCCCACCTTTCCCGAACTCTCGATGAGCTGGAAGCGTCCCTGGGCCGCCTGCCATGCCCGGGGCGGTGCCTCGCCCGGAGTGCGCCGGAAGGTGTCCCCGCGATCGGTGGACGTCCACCATCCCACCTGCGGGGCGTACAGGGCCAGGATGCCTTCGGCGGTGTAGAGCTGCTGGACGTCGCCGTCCCGCTGCGGGGTGGTATCCGGCTGTGGGTGGCGCAGTTGCTGCCAGGAGCGGCCGCCGTCCCGGGTCGACCAGAGCAGGGCCGGGCAGTCCGAAGCGGGCGTCTGGTCGTCGCAGGCGGCGAAGAGGGCATATCCGTTCTCGGCGTCGACGAACTCGACGAACGGCGGCGCGTACCGCTGCGGCACGGCCAGGCGGGTGGTGCGGGTCTCCGCGACCGGCGTGGTGGTCGGCGCGGGGGTGGCCGTGACCTGCGGTGGTTCGGGGGCCGGGGCGCTGCGCCGGATGTCCCCGATCGAGCATCCCGCGAGCAGCGTGAACAGCGGGAGAACTGCCAGGCAACGAGTTCGTCGGGCGGTCATGCGGCCTCCGTCGCGAGAGTAGCCTGAGCCCGTGCGAGCACGCGTCGAGCAGACCGCTCAACCGAGCACCAGCGTACGCCACGACATGATGACGGAATTCGGCCACCCGCTGGGGGCACTCTCCCACCGGGACGTCCTCGGCGCGTCCCGGTCGTCCGCCGTGCGCTCACCGGTCGGCTGAGCCCCGGATGCACGACTTCACCAACCTGCTCATCCAGGTCGGCGCGCTGCTGTTCCTGCTCGGGTTGCTCGGTCGGCTCGGCCGGCGGATCGGGCTCTCGCCGATCCCGCTCTACCTGTTGGCCGGTCTGGTCCTCGGCCACGGCGGCGTGCTGGAGCTGCACGCCAGCGAGGACTTCTTCGCGATCGGCGCGGAGATCGGCGTGATCCTGCTGCTGCTGATGCTCGGCCTGGAGTACTCGGCCGACGAGCTGGTCGGCAACCTACGTTCGGCCGCACCGGCAGGGGTGCTCGACGCGGTGCTCAACGCGCTGCCGGGTGCGGCGTTCGCGCTGCTGCTCGGCTGGGGCTGGGTGGCCGCGGTGGTGCTCGGCGGGATCACCTGGATCTCGTCCTCCGGGGTGATCGCCAAGATCCTGTCGGACCTGGGTCGGCTCGGTAACCGGGAGACGCCGGTGGTCCTGTCGGTGCTGGTGGTCGAGGACCTCGCGATGGCGTTCTACCTGCCTCTGGTGACCGCGCTGCTGGCCGGGGTCGGGCTGGTCAAGGGTGGGGTCGCGCTCGGCGTCGCGGTGCTGACGGTGGTCGTCGTGCTGGTGGTGGCGCTCCGGTACGGGAATCTCGTCTCCCGGGCCATGTCCGCCGACCACCCCGAGTCGCTGCTGCTGGGCGTGCTCGGGCTGACCCTGCTGGTCGCCGGGGTCGCCGCGAAGCTCCAGGTGTCGGCGGCGGTCGGCGCCTTCCTGGTCGGCATCGCGCTCTCCGGGCCGGTGGCCCATCACGCCACCGAGTTGCTGACGCCGTTGCGCGACCTGTTCGCCGCCGTCTTCTTCGTCTTCTTCGGGCTCGCCACCGACCCCCGGCACATTCCGCCGGTGCTGCTGCCCGCAGTCCTGCTCGCCCTGGTCACCATCGCTACCAAGACGCTGACCGGCTACCTGGCCGCGAGGCGGGTCGGCATCACCGAACCGGGACGCTGGCGGGCCGGGTTGACCCTGGTGCCCCGAGGGGAGTTCTCCATCGTCATCGCCGGCCTCGCGGTGAGCGCCGGCACCGTTTCGCCGAAACTGGCCGCTTTGGCCGCCACGTACGTATTGATCACGGTGGTGACCGGTCCGGTGCTGGCCCGACTGCCCGATGCCGCCTGGTTCAAGCGCTGGTCGCGGCGGCGGGCGGCGACGCAGCAAGCCGGGGCGGCAACGCCGGATCGACCATGACCGGTAACGACGCCTTGACTGAAAGTGATCGCAGGCCGTGCGGGCCACCCCGGCCAGGCAACCGATGCCGAATTGCTTTCCGTAGGGGCTACCCGTACTCACGGGTACCGCGTTACCGTTTCGCCCCAGCAGCCGGGGTTCGCGGGGGGCGGACGCCTCGGCGCCGACGCGAACGGAAGGTTGGCCGGTGAGCGTGCAGGAATCAACGTTCCACGGCTTCGCCAACCCCGTCGACCCGAGTCCGGCGGAGTTGCGATCGTGGGCGTACCAGCCCGACTCGGTGCCGTTGACGTCCATGCCACCCGACTGGGACCTGCTGGTCTCCGGCGACCGGCTGGTGATGACGCTGTTCGACCTGGCGATGGACGCGCACTGCCCGGCCCGCCGGTTCGCGCTGCACTGCCTCTACATCTATGCCGCCGACGGGATCCGGACGAACTTCCGGGCACACCCGAAGCGACGCTTCCGCAAGCTGGTCGACCAGGCCGAGCGCAACGGCGACGAGATGATGCGCACCTGGGCGCACAACAGCCGGGTGCTGCTGTCCCGGCCGGAACTGTTCGTGTATCGCGAGTGGTGCGAAGGTGGGTTGGTGCGCGAGGGTCGGCGGCTTTAGGTGGTTGCTGTGGGGGGGTGTGGCCCTACCGTGCCCGGCTCCGGGCGGTCAGGCTTGATCCCTGCGCCGGGCACGGTAGGGCCACACCCGGCGGACGTGCCGTCGCCTGCCGGCCTCGGGAGGGTTGACGTCTGTCGGGGGGCCGGGCGGGGGTGCCGCTTGCGGTAGGCGAAGTGCCGTTACGTGCGGTGGGACGGGGACGGGCCGGGAACCCCCGTGGCTCCCGGCCCGTACGTCTGTGGGTTTCAGCGGGGTGGGCCGCCGTGTTCTCGGCGGTGCTGGTCGGTCCGTACCCGGCCGGCGCCGTGACCGGCACGGCTCTGGCTTGGGCCGACGGACCGGTCGCCCGACGGGGCAGGGCCGGTGGACCGGCCGCCCTGGCCGCTGAAACGACCACTGCGGACCTGGTCGGCGAACCGCCCCTTGGTGATCCGGTCGAATCGCCGTTGGACGTTCTCGGACAACCTGTCGAGCCGATGTTCCGCCTGCTCGGCCACCTTCTTCGCCGCGTCCGTCATGGCTCCCCCCGCCAGCGCCGAAGTCTGGATTGAGTTGTTTGGACCTGATTTCAGGGTAACGGAGACGGGCTGGGGACGGGGTGGATTCGGCCGGGCCGTGCACACGATCCCGCCCCGAGCGCGGACACGAGACGGCCCCGGCGCGGTTGTCACCGCACCGGGGCCGGATATCGATCGTCAGCGGCCGGGGCTGCGTCGGGGACGCCAGACCACCAGGGCCGTGGAGGTCTGGTTGGTCGGCACCAGGTCACGCCCGGGAAAGCGGGCCAGCGACTCCAGCTCGGCGATCCGGCGGTACGCGGCCTCCAGCTCGGCCTCCAGGTGGGCGACCCGCTGCTGGGCCTGCTCGAACAGCCGCTCCAGGCCGATGATCCGCTTGATCCCGGCCAGGTTGACGCCGTCGTCCTGGCTGAGCCGCTGCACCTCGCGCAGCAGGACCACGTCCCGCACGCTGTAGCGACGACCGCCGCCGGCCGCCCGGCCGGCCTGCACCAGGCCCAGCCGGTCGTACTGTCGCAACGTCTGCGGGTGCATCCCCGCCATCCGCGCCGCGACCGAGATCATCAGCACCTTGGCCTCGTAGGTGGGGTCATCCGAACCGACGAACCCGTCCATCCCGTTCACCTCCGCACCGCTTCACCGATCATCCGCTCCGACGCACCCGCGCGTCGAGATGTTCCCGCGCCGCCGGCGGGGTCTGCTCGGCGAACGTCTCCAGGGCCGCGCGTGCCTCGTCGGAGACCCGGGCCGGCACCACCACGTCGAGCGTGACGAGCAGGTCCCCGGTCTGGCCGTCCCGACGGCTGACCCCCTTGCCCCGGGCCCGCAGGATCCGCCCGCTCGGCGTACCCGCCGGCACCCGCAGGGTCACCGCGCCGTCGAGCGTCGGCACCCGCAGGTCGGTGCCGAGCACCGCCTCGGTGAAGGTGATCGGCACGGTCAGCGTCAGGTCGTCACCGGAGCGCCCGAACAGCTCGTCCGGCCGCACCTTGACGTGCACGAACAGGTCTCCCGCCGGGCCGCCGCGCTCGCCCGGCTCGCCCCGGCCCGCCAGCCGGATCCGCTGTCCGTCGGCCACTCCGGCCGGGAAACGGACGTTGAGCGTACGGGCCTTGGTGACGCCGCCCGTGCCCTGGCACTCCGGGCACTTCTCGTCGACCACGGTCCCGGCGCCCTGACAGTTGCGGCAGGGCTCGGCGAGGCTGAACGCACCCTGGTTGCGGTGGTTCACCCCGGCACCGTGGCAGACCTGGCAGGTCCTCGGCACCGTGCCCGGCTTCGCACCGTTGCCGTGGCAGGTGTCGCAGACCCCCGGTGCCCGCAACGTCAGCGGCAGGGTCACCCCCCGGACCGCGTCGTCGAAGTCGAGCGCCACCTCGGTCTCGATGTCGCGTCCCCGGGCCGGGCCGGTAGCGCCTGCACCACCCGCGCCGCCCGAGAAGATCGAGCTGAACAGGTCCGAGATGCCGCCACCGGCGAACCGGCCACCGCCGGCCGACTGCGCGTTGCCGAACAGGTCGGAGACGTCGAACGGCATGCCGCCGGGCTGGCCACCCGGGCGTGCACCGCGCCGGAACGCGCCCGAGCCGAACAGCGAGCGCATCTCGTCGTACTCGCGGCGTTTGGCGTCGTCACCGAGCACCGCGTACGCCTCGGAGACCGACTTGAAGCGCTCCTCGGCCTTGGGGTCACCGGGGTTGTGGTCCGGGTGCGACTCGCGGGCGAGCTTGCGGTACACCTTCTTGATCTCGTCAGCGGAGGCGGTCTTCGCCACGCCCAGGACCGCGTAGTAGTCCTTCTCGATCCAGTCCTTGGAACTCAACCGTCCACCTCCTCCCCACCTCCGGCTCCGGGCCGTCCCGCCCGCCGGAGTTCGTCGGGTGGAACGGCCCGGTCACCGTCGTGCACTATTCCGGGTCGGCGACCGCGACCATCGCGGGCCGCAACAGCCGCTCACCGATCTGGTAGCCCCGACGCATCACCTGCACGCAGGTGGGCTCGGTGACGTCGGCCGAGGTCTGGTGCGCCACGGCCTCGTGCAGCGTCGGGTCGAACGGGTCGCCCTGCTCCCCGAACGGGGTCAGCCCGAACTTGCCCAGCGCGGTGGTGAGTTGCTCGGCCACCGAACCGAACGGACCGACCAGGTCGCCGTGTTCCCGGGCCCGGTCCAGGTCGTCCAGGATCGGCAGCAGCGCGGCCAGCACCGAGCCGGTCGCCTGCTCGGTGACCAGACCACGGTCCCGCTCGACCCGCTTGCGGTAGTTGGCGTACTCGGCGGTCACCCGTTGCAGGTCCCGAGTGCGCTCCTCCAGGTCGGCGCGGAGCGCCTCCACCTCGGCACCGAGCCCGCGACCGGCTGCCTCGGACGGCTGCCCGACCGGCTTGGCCGGGGAGTCCACCACGGGCGGGCCCTCGGTGGTCGGCTCGCTCAGCGCCTCGGCCTCGACCTCGATCGCGTCGACCACCACCTCGGCGTCCTCGACCAGTCCCTCGGCCGAAACGTCGGAGCCGGCGTCAGCCGCCGTCCCCTCCGACTCGCGGGTCTGGTTGATCTTGCGGTTGTTGCGGATGACGACGCGCGGCGTCTCGCCGGCGGTCGGCTCGGACGCCGAGCCACCCGGCGCCGACCCGGTGTCGCCCGGGTCAGCGGCTCGTGGCTTCTCCGTCATACGACTACCTCATCCCTTTGCCCGTGCAGATCGCCTCGACCAGGACCGTCACTTCTTGTCCTCGTCCACGATCTCCGCGTCGACCACATCGTCCTGGCCGGGCCGTGCACCGCCGGCCGGACCGCCGGTGGCACCGGCCGCACCGGCACCGGCAGCACCGGCCGCGCCGGCCGCGCCGGCCGCGCCGCCCGCCTCGCCGCCCGGAGCCTGCTCGGCCTGCTGCGCGTAGAGCAGCGAGCCCGCCTCCTGCGAGACCTGCGCCAACCGCTCGTGTGCCGACTTGATCTTATCGATGTCGCTGCCACCGAGTGCGCCGCGCAGCTCACCGAGCGCCTCGTTCAGCTTGTCGCGGTTCTCGGCGGGCAGCTTGTCGCCGTTCTCGGCGAGGAACTTCTCGGTCTGCCACTGGAGGGCCTCGGCGACGTTGCGGCTCTCGGCCTCGTCGCGACGACGCTTGTCCTCCTCGGCGTGCTCCTCGGCGTCCCGGCGCATCCGCTCGATGTCATCCTTCGGCAGCGAGGAGCCGCCGGTGATGGTCATCTTCTGCTCCTTGCCGGTGCCCAGGTCCTTCGCGTGCACGTTGACGATGCCGTTGGCGTCGATGTCGAAGGTGACCTCGATCTGCGGCACGCCACGCGGGGCCGGCGGGAGACCGGTCAGCTCGAAGGTGCCGAGCTTCTTGTTGTACGCGGCGATCTCGCGCTCACCCTGGAAGACCTGGATCAGCACCGACGGCTGGTTGTCGTCGGCGGTGGTGAACACCTCGGACCGCTTGGTCGGGATGGTGGTGTTGCGCTCGATCAGCTTGGTGAAGATGCCGCCCTTGGTCTCGATGCCCAGGCTCAGCGGGGTCACGTCGAGCAGCAGGACGTCCTTGACCTCGCCCTTGAGCACACCGGCCTGGAGGGCGGCGCCGACGGCGACGACCTCGTCCGGGTTGACGCCCTTGTTCGGGTCGCGGCCGGTGAGCTGCTTCACCAGCTCGGTCACGGCCGGCATCCGGGTCGAGCCACCGACCAGGATCACGTGCTCGACGTCCGAGACCTTGATCCCGGCGTCCTTGACCGCCTGCTCGAACGGGCCCTTGCAGCGGTCCAGCAGGTCCTGCGTCATCCGCTGGAACTCGGCGCGGCTGAGCGTCACGTCCAGGTGCAGCGGGCCGGCGGAGCCAGCGGTGATGTACGGCAGGTTGATGTTGCTGGTGGTGGCGGCGGACAGCTCGATCTTGGCCTTCTCGGCGGCCTCCTTGAGCCGCTGGAGCGCCATCTTGTCCTGCGACAGGTCGATGCCGTGCTCGCCCCGGAAGGTCTTCACCAGGTGGTCGATGATGCGCTGGTCCCAGTCGTCACCGCCGAGCAGGTTGTCACCGCTGGTCGACTTGACCTCGATGACGCCCTCGGCCAGCTCCAGCAGCGACACGTCGAAGGTGCCGCCACCAAGGTCGAAGACCAGGACGGTCTGCTCCTTGGAGCCCTTGTCCAGGCCGTACGCCAGGGCGGCCGCGGTCGGCTCGTTCACGATCCGCAGCACGTTGAAGCCGGCGATCTCGCCGGCCTCCTTGGTGGCCTGACGCTGGCCGTCGTTGAAGTACGCCGGGACGGTGATCACCGCGTCGGTGATCTGCTCGCCCAGGTACGCCTCGGCGTCCCGCTTGAGCTTCATCAGCGTCCGGGCCGAGATCTCCTGCGGGGTGTACTTCTTGCCGTCGATGTCGACGGACCAGTTGGTGCCGATCTCCCGCTTGACCGAGCGGATCGTCCGGTCCGGGTTCGTCACCGCCTGGCGCTTGGCCACCTCGCCGACGAGCACCTCGCCGTTGCGGGCGAACGCGACGATCGACGGGGTCGTCCGCGAGCCCTCGGCATTGGCGATGACGGTGGGCTCACCGCCCTCCAGGACGCTGACGCAGGAGTTCGTCGTGCCGAGGTCGATACCGACCGCACGTGCCATCTTCGCTTCCTCGCTTCGTAACGTTGTGCAGGTGACGGGCCCCCCGTCGCCCTGACCGGCGGCGCCGCCCACAGCGACCCCACCTCAAGTTGAGTGAACTTGACTCAATAGTGCCACGCCTCCCGGAATCGTCAAGTCAAGGTTGAGTCGGGTTGGCGCAAGTCACCGTTCGATACCGACTGGTTGTCTTACCTTGTGTCGGTCGGGCACGCTTTAGCGGTGACGACGAACGGCGATTCCGCCTCACCTTTCGGCACGCCCGCCGTCGCAGCCCGCACCGGCTCCACCGGCGGGGAGGACCGGCCCGCGGCATTCGGGGACGACGCCCTGCCCGACGCGCTGACCAGCCTGCGGGCCGCGATCGGAGCGGCGCGTTTCCCGCTGGTCCTGCCCTCGGCGGAGCCTGCCGGCCGGACCGCCGCCGCTCTCGCCGACCAGCTCGACGACTACCTGATACCCCGGCTCTCCCGCCTCGACGCGCCGCTGCTGGTGGTGGTCGGCGGATCGACCGGCGCCGGCAAGTCGACCCTGGTGAACAGCCTGGTCCAGGCGCGGGTCAGCGCCGCCGGGGTGCTGCGGCCGACCACCCGCTCGCCGGTCCTGGTCTGCAATCCGGCCGACTCGCCCTGGTTCCGTCGCGGGGAACTCCTCCCCGGGCTGACCCGCACGAACCAGCCCAGCGACGACCCCCGCTCGCTGCATCTGGTCACCGCCCCGGCCCTGGCCCCCGGGCTGGCGTTCCTGGACGCCCCCGACATCGACTCGGTGGTCGACGCCAACCGCGCGCTGGCCAACCAACTGCTCGCCGCCGCCGACCTCTGGCTCTTCGTCACCACCGCCGCCCGGTACGCCGACGCCGTGCCCTGGGAGCTGCTACACGGGGCGCGGTCCCGGGGCGCGGTCATCGCGCTGGTGCTCGACCGGGTGCCCGCCGAGGCCACCGACGAGGTCGCCGCCCATCTCGCCGAGATGCTGGCAGAGCAGGACCTCGGCGCGGCACCGCTGTTCGTCCTGCCGGAGACCTGGGTCGACGGCCAGGGGCTGCTGCCGGACCGGGTCACCGCGCCGCTGGCGGACTGGTTCGCCCGGCTGGCCGCCGACGCGGACGCCCGCGCGGCGGTGGTCCGGCAGACCTTGGGTGGCGCGCTGGCCGCGCTGGCGCCGTCGGTCGAGAGTCTGGCCGTCGCCGCCGACGAGCAGGTGACCGCCGCCGACGCCCTGGACGAACGGGTGCTGGCCGCCTACCGGGCCGCGAACCGGATGGTCGAGCAGGGCCTGCGCGACGGGCGGCTGCTCCGGGGCGAGGTGCTGGCCCGGTGGCAGGAGTTCATCGGCACCAGCGACTTCTTCCGCAGCCTGGAGGCGCGGATCGGGCGGCTGCGCGACCGCCTCACGGCGACGTTCAGCCGACGCCCGGCTCCCGCCGTGGAGTTGCGCGACGCCATCGAGTCCCAGTTGACGACGTTGCTGCGGGGCGTGGCGGCCGAGGCGGCCGAGCACGCGCACACCGGGTGGAAGGCGCATCCGGCGGGTGCCGCACTGCTCACGCCGGATCTGGCACACCACTCGGCCGACCTGCCCGAGCGGGCCGAGCGGCTGGTCCGGGACTGGCAACGCGGGGTGCTGGAGCTGGTCCGGGCCGAGGGTGGTGACCGGCGTTTCGTGGCCCGCACGGCGGCGTACGCGGTCAACGCCACCGGGCTGGCCGTCATGATCGCGGTGTTCGCCTCGACGGCGTTCATCCCGACCGGCCTGGAGGTCGCCACCGGGGCCGGCACCACCGTCGCCGGCCAGGCCGTACTTCAGGCGATCTTCGGTGACCAGGCCGTGCGTACGCTGGCCGCGAAGGCTCGGGAGGACCTGCTGGACCGGGTACGCGCGCTGCTCGACGAGGAGGCCGCCCGGTATCTGGGCCGGACCGACCAGGCCCGGCCGGCGGCCCGGCACGCGACGGCGCTGCGCGAGGCGGCCACCCAGGTGGAGGCGGCCCGGACGCGCAGCGGTTTCGCCACGGACGATCGCAGTGGGGCGGCGGCGTGATGGGCATGGGGGGACGCCTCCGCGAGGCGTTGCGGATCAGCGACGGACGGGTGGACGCGGACCAGTTGGTGGCCCGGTTGGAGGCGGTGCACCGCTTCCTCGGCCTCGTCGACGGATACCTTCCCGACACCCCGCTGAGCCCGGCGCGCACCCTGGTGGAACGGGCCGGCACCCGGTTGTCGCTCTCCCGCGACCACACCGTCGTCGCGCTGGCCGGTGCCACCGGCAGTGGCAAGTCGAGCCTGTTCAACGCGATGGCCGGCAGGAACCTGTCGCCGGTCGGGGTACGCCGCCCCACCACCGGCGTGACCCACGCCTGCGTGTGGGGCCCGCTCGACGGCGGCGCCCGGTTGCTCGACTGGCTCGGCGTGCTGCCCAAGCACCGGTTCGTCCGGGAGAGCCTGCTCGACGGCGACGACGAGTCCACCCTGCACGGGCTGATCCTGCTCGACCTGCCGGACTTCGACTCGGTGCAGCACGCGCACCGCCTGGAGGTGGACCGGCTGCTCGGCCTGGTCGACCTGGTGATCTGGGTGGTCGACCCGGAGAAGTACGCCGACCGGGTGGTGCACGCCGCCTACCTGCGCGAGTTCCAGCGGCACCGGGACGTCACCCTGGTCGTGCTCAACCAGGCCGACCGGTTGCCCCCCGCCGAGGTGCCCCGGGTGCTGGCCGACCTGCGCCGACTGCTCGACGCGGACGGACTGGACGGCGTGCCGCTGCTGGCCACCACGATCGTCGACCCGAGCGGCCACGAGGTGCTGCGGACGGAGTTGGAACGCACGGTCGCCGAACGGCAGGCGGCACTGCGCCGCCTCACCGGCGACCTGGACGCGGTCGTGGACACGTTGGACGGCATGGTCGGGGCACCCCGGTCGGCCCTCGCCGCCGACGATCCCGCAGTGGCCAAGCTGGACCGTGCGTTGAGCGCGGTGGCCGGGGTGCCGACCGTGCTCAGTGCGGTCGAGCAGGCGTACCGGCACCGGGCCGCGTCGCGCACCGGCTGGCCGCTGGTGCGGTTCTGGCGGCGGCTGCGCCCCGATCCGCTGCGCCGACTGCACCTGACCGGTCCGCAACCCGGTGCCGACGACCCCGAGCAGGTCCTGGCCGCCGCGACGTCCGTACCCGAGCCCGGTGCGGCCGACAAGTCGGCGCTGGCCCTGGCGCTGCGTACGGTGGCGGAGCGGGCCGGTGAGGGACTGCCGAGCGCCTGGCCGGCGGCGGTGAGCGCGGCGGCCCGCTCGCGCCTCGCCGACCTGCCGGACGCGCTGGACCGCGCGCTCGCCGGCACCGACCTGGGACTGCACCGTCCCCGCACCTGGTGGCGCCTGGTCGGCGGATTGCAGTGGGTGGTGACCATCGCTGCGGTGGCCGGGTTGGGCTGGCTGTTCCTGGGCTACGCGCTGCGGATCCTGGGGCTGCCCGAGTTGGAGCATCCGATGGTCGGCGCGGTGCCGGTGCCGACGCTGCTGCTGCTCGGCGGCTTGCTGTCCGGGCTGATGCTGGCCGCCCTGACCCGGCCGATCAGCCGGTGGGCCGCCCGCCGCGCGCGCCGTCGGGCCGAGGACCGGCTGACCAGGGCGATGGGCCAGGTCGGCGACGAGTACGTGCTGTCACCGGTGCGAGCCGTGATCGCCGCGCACGCCGACGCCCGGACCGTGCTGGAGGTCGCCCGGCACCGCTGAGCCTCGGTCGGGGCCACGCCGGTCGGTTGGCTCGGCACATGACCGCGTGACCGGCGGCGTAGTGTCGGGTCATGGCCACGCCACAGACCCCTTACGACGCGGTGCTGCACGCCGCTCGCGACGTGACCAAGCTCGAGACGGCGCTGGACGCGGAGATGCTCGGCGCGGCACTGCTGGGCAGCGTCTACGAGGTGGCGGAGACCGACCGGGAGACGGCGATCCGCGAGTTCGTGGGCGGCTTCCTCGCCGCCACCTCGCGACGGCGGACCGCCGCGGCGACCACCGTCCGCGCGGTCTTCGCCGCTCTGGTCCCGGACGCCACCGGCGCCGACCGGGTACGCCCCGGCGCCACCGCACCGGCCTGGTCCGGGCAGCTCGGCAAGGTGCACCTCACCGGCGCTTGGGCGTACGGCGACGTGTACGGCGACCAGACCTCCTACCTGGCCACCTTCGCCTACGACGACGCCACCGGCGGGCCGGAGCACGCGCTGGTGGCCCTGGTCGACCACAACATCGGCATCACCAAGGACGTCTTCGTCGGCGGGCCGGCCGCCCGGATCCTCGACCAGGTCCGGCAACTCTGCGCCGACGACGAGCTGACCTGGTTCCGGGAGGAGGACCCGGCCCGGATGCGTGACGAGGTGGGCCGCCACCTGGCGGTGACCGACCGCCTGGGGCAGTTGCCGGGCGCGGGCTCGCTGGCCACCGACCGCGCCCTGGTCGGGGCCCGGTTGGCGCTGCTACCGGCCACACCGTCGGCATCGGACCGGCCGGACGACGAACCGCTCACGGAGACCGAGCGGTCCGACCTGATCCGACGTTTCCTGGCCTCGCCCGAGGCGGCGCGGGCCGGGCTGGACAGCATCGACGGCGGGGATCTCGCTTCCCTGCACTTCTGCCTGGGCCTGCTGCTCGACCATGCGGCCACCTTCCCGGACACCGACCCGCTGCGGTGGAGCCCCACCGTGGCCGGGCTGTTCCTGCTCGACTGGGTGCACCGCCGGGCCGTACTGGACATGGACGACGCGGCGATGCTGCCCCGGGTGTTGCGCGCGTTCACCGCGTACGCGGCCCGCAAGCGGGGACTGCCGGCGTCGGCGGTGTCCGCGACGGACACCGGGATCGAGGAGATGGTGCCGGAGTTCGTCCGGCTCTACGCCACCGGTGAGCGGCGCAGCCCGGCGACCGCCGCCGTCGCCCAGTTGATGGCCGACGGCGTCGACCCGGACGACCCGGCCGCCCTGGACGCCTGGATCGAGGCCAACCGGCACCGCCTCGCCGACGACGGCTGACCGCGTCACGGCTCGACCAGGGTGAGTCGGCGGGGTGCGACGTCGACGGTGAGGCGCTGCCCCCAGTCGAGCGTGAGCCGGTCGGCCTCCAGCCCGTCGGCGAAGACCACCAGGCCGTCGGACTCGGCGGTCAACTCCAGCCGGTCGCCGTCGTCGAGGCGGCCGGCGGTGAGACTCACCCCGGTCACCGGGGACGGCCACGCCTCCCGGACGAACCAGCACAGGGCCGCCTCCTCCGGCGCGGGTGGGCGCGGCGCCCCCGGACGGTCCCGCGCGATGGACGCGCACCAGCCGGTCGCCCCCGTACCGCTGCCCACCACCACGCCGGAGGAGGAGTGCCGTTCCCGGCGCTCCCGCCCGTCGACCGGCACCGAGAGCAGATAGCGGGCGGACTGGTGCGAGGCGTGGCCGACGTACACCTCGTTGAGGCCGAGGAGTTCCTGCCCGTCGTCCAGGGCGGCGCGGACCATCGCCCGGGATCGGGTCGTCGCGCGCTGCGCCGCCACCGCCGGCAGCAGCGCGGCCAGCCCGTCCGCCCGGTGCCGAACCAGCACTCCGGCGTTGCGGCCCGGCTCCGGGTCGACCCCGATCACCGGCTGCCCGGTCAGGTACTTCGCCACGTTCGCGACCAGACCGTCCGGCCCGACGGCGACCACGACGTCCTCCGGCGCGAACAGGAAGCGCGGCAGGTCGTCGCGGTCCACCGCGCCGCGTCGCCAGTCCGCCGGCACGGCGGCGCCGACGGTGGTCAGCGCCGCCGCCAGTGCCTCGTGCCGGTCGATCACCTCGGTCAGCGACCGTCCCCGGGCGGCCAGGTACCACTCGGCGGCGGCCCGGGTGCCGTGCCGGGCCAGCAGCTCGTCCAGCTCGCTGCGCCGGCTGACCACCACCACGCGGGGGGCCAGCCCCGGCCCGGCCCACCCGTCGGGGCCCCGGTCGGCGCTCATCGGCCGGGTGCCAGCCGACCGAGCAGGTCGGTCAGCATGTCCGGCGTGACGGTGAGCTGGCCGATCTGCGGCAACTGACCGGCGAGTTCCCGGACGGTCAGGGCCCGCAGCACCTCCGGCGGCAGCTCCGCGTACGCGGCCAGGCGGGCCGCCTCCGCTTCGGCCTCGGCGTGCCCGACGGCGCGTACGCCCTCGGCCTTCGCGGCGGCCAGCATCCGGTCCTTCTCGGCCTCGGCGGCGGCGAGCACCCGAGCCCGGTCGGCGGCAGCGGCGTCGGTCACCTTGTCCCGCTCGGCCCGGCCCTGGGCGGCGGCCAGTTCGGCGGCGGCCTCCAGCTCGGCCCGGCGGTGGGTGTTCGCCCCGTGTTGCTCGACGAGTTGCTGCTCACGCCGGGCCAGCTCGATCTTGTTCTGGAGTTCGTTCTCGGCGATCGCGCGTTCCTGCTCGACGGCCTGCGCCCGACGGGCGTACGTGGCCCGGTCGGCCTGGACCTGCACCGCCTCCCGGGTGGGGGTCTGCAGGGCGCGTTCCAGCTCCGGCTCGGGCCGGATCGCCACCACCCGGGCGCTGACCACGGCCACCCCGATGTCGGCCAGCCGGGCCTCGGTGGCCAGCGCGTCGGAGACCGCCTCGCGGACCGGCGCGACGGTGGTCAGCGCCTCGGCCAGCGGCACCCGGGCGAGCAGGTCGAGCGCGGGCTGCTGGGCCAGCTCGGCCAGCAGGGTGGCCACCTGGTCCAGCGGGCGGGCCCGGGCCTTGCCGGTGCGCGGGTCGACCGAGAAGTCGAGCCGACCGGCGGCCAGCGCCGGGTCGGCGACGCGGTAGGTGACGGTGGCCTGCACGGTGATGTCGGCGAAGTCGCCGGTGCGGGCGTGGAAGAGCAGCGGCAGCTCGCGGTCGTCCACCGGCACCTCGCTGAGCACGGCGCGCAGTGGGCGGTACCAGAACGACTGGCCCACTCCCTCGCGACGGATCCGGCCACCCACGTGCAGGCGCACCCAACTGGTCGGAGTGCCACGCAGGTGGCGCAGGAACAGTCGCCTCGTCACGTCGGCCATGACTCTCGCCTCCCTTTGTCGTCTCTATGACGATAAAGGGTCTGCTACTTTGTCGTCAAGGTGGTGATAAAGAGATGACCGAGTACCCGCCGTTCGCGGTGACCGTCGACCTGGTCGTGCTGACCGTGCGCGCGGAGCAGCTCTGCGTCCTGCTGGTCCGGCGCGGCATCGAGCCGTACCTGGACAGGTGGGCGCTGCCCGGCGGGTTCGTCGGGATCGACGAGGACCTGGCCGCCGCCGCCACCCGGGAGTTGGCCGAGGAGACCGGCCTGGCCGAGCCGGCCGGGCACCTGGAGCAACTCGGCACGTACGGCCGTCCCGACCGGGACCCGCGCGGCCGGGTCGTCACCGTGGCCTGGCTGGCGCTCCTGCCCGACCAGGCCAACCCGGTGGCCGGTACGGACGCCGCCTCGGCCGACTGGCTCCCGCTGGCGCGGCTGGTCCCCGGTCAGCTCGCCTTCGACCACGAGCGGATCCTGGCCGACGGCCTGGAACGGGCCCGGGCCAAACTGGAGTACACCCCGTTGGCCGCCGCGTTCTGCCCGCCCGAGTTCACGGTGGCCCAGCTCCGGGCGGTCTACGAGACGGTCTGGGGGACGTCCCTCGACCCGCGCAACTTCCACCGCAAGGTGACCAGCACACCGGGCTTCCTGGACCCGGTCGGCCGCTCCACCGAGGGCGAACGGGGTCGACCGGCACAACTGTTCCGGCGCGGACCGGCCGTGATCCTGCACCCACCGATGCTGCGGCCCGACCCACCGCGCCCGAGCGAGGGCTGAAGCACCGGACCCGCAGCGCTCCGCCGGCTTGTGCGCGCGTGGCTCCGGCCGTTCAGGCGGCCCTCAACGCTCGGACGCGGGCCCGGTGGACTCCGACGCACACCCCCGCTTCCGCACCCGGAACCGGGCGCGCGACCGGGCGTGGCCGTTGCCGTCGGACGGCGGCAGCACCGGCCCAGGCAGGAGGCTGGACGGCGGGTCGGTCGGATCGGCCGGGTCACCCGATGTGGTCGGGCCGCCCGACGGCGGGTCACCCGTCTCCGTCGGTCCGTCCGAGGTGGTCGGATCGGTCGAGGCGGTCGGGCCGGTGGACTCCGACGGGTCCGGCGTGGTGCCCGGGTCGGTGGAGATGCTCGGGTCGACCGACGCCGTCGGGGAGGAGGGCGGATCGGTCGGCGAGGGCGACGGCGAGGGCGAGGCGGTCGGCGGCGACGGACTCGGCGAGGGGGTGGGCCTCGGCGTACGGCTCGGCGTCGGGATGGGCACCGGGGCCGGCGTGGTGGCGGGCGGCCGGGGCGCGGGCAGCGGGGCCGGCGGCTCCGGGCGGTGGCCCGGCGGCGGCGCGTACGGCAGGGCGGCCGGCATCGGACGCCGCTCCGGCCCGGGGTCGGCGGGCGGCACGGCCGGGCCGACCGACGGCGGCGCGGGCGCCACGGACGTCGGGATACCGCCGGGCGGCGGCGGAATCACCACCGGGCCGACCGAGGGCGTCGGGATGAACGGCGGCGTACTGCTGCCCGGCAGGGCGGTGCTGCCGACCGTCGCCGACCCGGTGCTGATCGCGGCCAGCACCGGCATCGAGGCCGTACCGGCGAGCAGCGCCACGGTCAGCAGGTAGCCCCGCGACGGCGTGGCGGTACGCGCGGCACGGTGGGCGCCCACCACCCGGCGATAGCCGCCGGGTGCCCGGTGTCGGCCGAGGAACGGCCCCCCGGGACCCTCACCTGGTTCGGACACCGCGCACTCCTCGTCGTCGACCCTGACCGGTGCCGTCGACGCGGCCCCGGCGGACCGCCTGAGCTGGTTCGGGGGCCCGCCCGACCAGCGTGGTTCAGTGACTCTGCGTCGGCCAACCCCACACCGCGTGTCGACACGCTTATCTGGCCGAATGGTGGCAAACCATCACCGGATCGGTCGCGCGTCGCACGACCCCGCACTCCGGTATTTCAGGTAACGAACCGGGCCCATCCTGGGACGCGGGGCAGGTGGAGTGTGGGACGGCTCACCTCTGATGCGAATATGGAGTCACGACGGCAGCGCAGCCGGGACCTCCGCGCACCCACGCGGTAGGCGCGACTGGGCGTCGGCGCTCCCGAACCGGGTTCGGCCAAGAATCCGGCTCACGCCGCGCGGCAACCCCCACCGGGGCTATGCGTGGCCGCCAGGAACCGATCCCGGCACCAGCCGGGGCGGGCGCACGAGTCGCGCGGCCGGGTGACCCCCCGGTGCCGACGCAGACACGACAGGGAGAGACGGATGGCAAAGGGCGACCCCGGGGCCGGCCCCCGCGGCCGGCGAGCCGCACCCCGATCCAGGAAAGCCGCGACCGGCGACCCGGAACTCGTACAACTGCTCACCCCCGAGGGTGCGCGCGTCGACAGCGT
This sequence comes from Micromonospora sp. NPDC049903, assembly GCF_044460945.1. NCBI lineage: Bacteria > Bacillati > Actinomycetota > Actinomycetes > Micromonosporales > Micromonosporaceae > Micromonospora > Micromonospora sp. NPDC049903. The sequence goes on along the minus strand of NZ_JBITKL010000004.1, from coordinate 321,512 downwards.
GACCGGCCCGGACGGCGTCGAGTACCGCGTCGACTTCACCGACGAGGAGTACCGCGGCCTCTATCGCGACCTCGTGCTGGTGCGGAAGCTGGACGCCGAGGCGACCGCCCTGCAACGGCAGGGCGAGCTGGGCATCTGGGCGAGCCTGCTCGGCCAGGAGGCGGCCCAGGTCGGTTCCGGCCGGGCGCTGCGGACCCAGGACATGGCGTTCCCCACCTACCGCGAGCACGGCGTGCTCTATTGCCGGGGCATCGACCCGATCATGCCGCTGGGCCTGTTCCGCGGGGTCGACCAGGGCGGTTGGGACCCGAACGAGTTCAAGTTCAACATGTACACGATCGTCATCGGGGCGCAGACCCTGCACGCGACCGGGTACGCCATGGGCGTCGCGATGGACGGCAAGACCGGCACCGACGACGGCGAGGCGGTCATCGCGTACTTCGGTGACGGCGCCACCAGCCAGGGCGACGTCAACGAGTCGTTCGTCTGGGCCGGCGTGTTCAACGCCCCGCTGGTGTTCTTCTGCCAGAACAACCAGTACGCCATCTCCGAGCCGCTGGAGCGGCAGACCCGCATCCCCCTCTACCGCCGCGCCGCCGGCTTCGGCTTCCCCGGCATCCGGGTGGACGGCAACGACGTGCTGGCCACGTACGCGGTGACCCGGCACGCGCTGGACAACGCCCGGCACGGGCAGGGCCCGAGCCTGATCGAGGCGTACACGTACCGGATGGGGGCGCACACCACCTCCGACGACCCGACCCGCTACCGGATCGCCAGCGAGGTCGAGGCCTGGCAGGCCAAGGACCCGATCGCCCGGGTGAAGGCGTTCCTGGAGCGCGAGAAGATCGCCGACGCCGGCTTCTTCACCGAGGTCGACGAGCAGGCCCGCCGCGAGGCCGTGGACCTGCGGGAGCGGGTGCTGGCCATGCCGAACCCGGAGCCCACCACGCTCTTCGACCACGTCTACCCCAACGGGTCGCCGCTGCTGGACGAGCAGCGAGCGGAGTTCAGCCGGTACCTGGAGTCGTTCGAGGGGAGCGCGCACTGATGGCCACGGAGACGCTCACCCTCGGCAAGGCCCTCAACACCGGTCTGCGTCGCGCCCTGGAGAACGACCCGAAGGTCGTCATCATGGGCGAGGACGTCGGCAAGCTCGGCGGCGTCTTCCGGATCACCGACGGCCTGCAGAAGGACTTCGGCGACCAGCGGGTGATCGACACCCCGTTGGCCGAGTCGGGCATCATCGGCACCGCGGTCGGTCTGGCCATCCGCGGCTACCGCCCGGTCTGCGAGATCCAGTTCGACGGCTTCGTCTACCCCGCGTACGACCAGATCGTGTCGCAGGTGGCGAAGATGCACTACCGCTCGCGCGGCAAGCTCAACATCCCGATGGTGATCCGGATCCCGTTCGGCGGCGGCATCGGCGCGGTGGAGCACCACTCGGAGTCGCCCGAGGCGTACTTCGCGCACACCGCCGGGCTGAAGGTCGTCTCCTGCGCCAGCCCGCAGGACGCGTACGTGATGATCCAGCAGGCGGTCGCCTCGGACGATCCGATCGTGTTCCTGGAGCCGAAGCGGCGCTACTGGGAGAAGGGGCAGGTCGACCTGGACGCCCCGCTGTCCGAGGCGTACCCGCTGCACTCGGCGCGGGTGGTGCGGGCCGGCAGCGACGTCACCCTGCTCGCGTACGGCCCGATGGTCCGGACCTGCCTGGACGCGGCGACCGCCGCCGCCGAGGACGGCCGTGAGCTGGAGGTCATCGACCTGCGCACGCTCTCCCCGCTGGACCTCGGCGTGGTCTACGAGTCGGTGCGGCGCACCGGCCGCGCGGTGGTGGTGCACGAGGCACCGTCCAACGTGGGCCTCGGCGCGGAGATCGCGGCCCGGATCACCGAGGAGTGCTTCTACTCACTGGAGTCCCCGGTGCTGCGGGTGACCGGCTTCGACACCCCCTACCCGGCGGCCCGGGTGGAGGAGGAGTACCTGCCCGACCTCGACCGGGTGCTCGACGCCGTCGACCGCTCCTTCGGCTGGTGAGCGGCATGTCCCGGATCAAGGAGTTCAACCTGCCCGACCTGGGCGAGGGCCTGACCGAGGGCGAGATCCTCGGCTGGCTGGTCAAGGTGGGCGACACCATCGAACTGAACCAGCCGATCGTCGAGGTGGAGACCGCCAAGGCAGCGGTGGAGATCCCGGCGAAGTGGGCCGGTCAGGTGCACGCGATCTTCCACCCGGAGGGCACCACGGTCGAGGTCGGTACGCCGATCATCGCGATCGACACCGACCCGGGCGCCGGGCCAGTCGAGTCCTCGACGACCGGCGCGCCCGCCGGTGACCTGCCCACTCCCTCGGCGGCCTCGTTGGCCGCCGTCGAGGTGGCGCCGGCCGAGGGTGCGGTGGAGCCGGGCCTGATCGGCGGCCCGGCACCGGGTGGCCGGACCGCTGTCCTGGTCGGCTACGGCCCACGGACCACCACGGCGAAGCGCCGTCCCCGCAAGGGCGCCGTCCCGGCCCAGGCCACCGCCGCAGTCACGCCCGCCCCGGCTCCGGTCACGCCCGCTGCGGCTCCGGTCGCACCGGTCGCGCCCGCCCCGGCGGTCAACGGCAACGGCCGACTCGCGGGCGCGGTGCTGGCCAAGCCGCCGGTACGCAAGCTCGCCAAGGATCTCGGCGTGGACCTGGGCACGCTGACCGGGTCCGGGCCGTCGGGCTCGATCACCCGGGAGGACGTGCAGCGGGCGGCGACCCCGGCGGCGGAGCCGCTCACGGTCACCGCCTCGACTCCGGCGGCGGCGAGCTTCGGCGCCGACCGCGAGCAGCGCATCCCGGTCAAGGGGGTACGCAAGCTCACCGCCGAGAACATGTCCCGGTCCGCTTTCACCGCCCCGCACGTCACGGAGTTCCTGACCGTGGACGTGACCCGGGCGATGAAGGCGCTGGAACGGCTGCGCGGTCGGCGGGAGTGGCGGGACGTACGCGTCTCGCCGTTGCTGCTGGTCGCCAAGGCGATGCTGCTGGCGGTCAAGCGTCACCCGATGGTCAACTCGACGTGGGCCGGTGACGAGATCGTCGTCAAGGAGTACGTCAACCTCGGTATCGCGGCGGCCACCGAGCGGGGCCTGATCGTGCCGAACGTCAAGGACGCCGGTCGACTCACGCTGCGCGAGCTGGCCGACGCGTTGACCGACCTGGTGCAGACCGCCAAGGCCGGGAAGACCTCGCCGGCCGACATGTCCGGCGGCACCCTGACCATCACCAACGTCGGAGTGTTCGGGGTGGACACCGGTACGCCGATCCTGCCGCCGGGCGAGTCGGCGATCCTGGCCTTCGGCGCGGTCCGGGAGATGCCCTGGGTGCACAAGGGCAAGGTCAAGCCACGCCTGGTCACCACGCTCGGCCTCTCCTTCGACCACCGCATCATCGACGGTGAGCTGGGCTCGAAGTTCCTGCGCGACATCGGCGACTTCCTCGCCGACCCGGAGGCGGCGCTGCTCGCCTGGACCTGATCCGCTCCACGACGGCCGGTGTGCCACGGGTGAACGCCCGGCACACCGGCCGTTGCCGTTGGTTGACGAAACCCTCTTCACAGGAGGCAGTCGACCTATGATTCGTAGGCTGGTGGCTCAGCTCACCTAATAATCGCTGGATGTTCCGCCCTGCTTGCGGTTGAATAGAGACATCGAGGGGCCGACAACCGAATAGCAGGAGGAGAACCCCCATGAGCATGATCGAGCGAATCCGTAGCCGCCGCGACGCCAGCCGCCGCGCCCGCGCCATCGAGCGGGCCCTGCGCTCCGCCAACTCGCCGGCGGTCCGTGACGAGATCCTCGTCATCGCCCAGCGTCACATGCACTGACGCCACACGACGTTAATCACCTCCTCCAGATCGACGCCCCGCCCGGGCACCCCGGGCGGGGCGTCGGCGTTCCACCGGCCATTGACACCGGGATACCGCCCCGCCGCAGCGCCCGGTACGGTGGGGCACGGTCGTCGTCCACGGCCGAGAGTGGTCGAGGCGATAGAAGCACCTCGACACCGATCGGCGACGGACGGTGACGACTGACGCTCCCCGGGAGCCCATCGGCGGCCACCGGTATACGGTGCGGGGAGCCGGCACGGCCGGTACGCCGGCACCGCCGGCTGCCCTGCCGAGACCATCGGCGACGGCGGCCGACATGTGATGGAGGAGGCGTACACATGACGTCCGAGGGCCCGCACCGCCCCGGCCAGGAGCCGGACGAGGTGCCGCCGGGCGGCGGACCGGCGCCATACGGCGACCGATCGGCTCAGCCGGACGGCGGGTACACCGCAACCGCCCCCGACCTCGGCTGGGCTCCCCCACCGCCCGCGCGACCCGACGCACCCGCACCCTCCTGGGCGAACCAGCAGGGTGCCCAGTGGGGCAGCGCGCAGGCGACCCGACAGGCGGACGCCCCGCCCCCCGGCAATTGGGACCAGTCTCCTGCGCAGCAGTGGCCGGGCCAGGCCGACCAGGCCCCACCGGCCTGGGCGACGCCCCCCGCGCAGTCCACTCCGGACCAGCCCGCCTGGGCCACCGGCGGACAGCAGAACCCGACCTGGGGCACCCCCACCACATCGGACGCTCCGCAGCAGCCGGAGTGGACGCCCCACCAGCCCACGTCCGGGCAGCCCGACTGGGCCACCGCGCAACCGACCTCCGGTCAGCCGACGTCCGGCCCGACCAACGGCTGGGGTGGCGGACAGCAGCCGGAGTGGGCCACCGCACCACGAGACGACGATCACACCCCTGGCTGGGCCGCCACGGCGTCCCCGCCCGAGCCGGCCCAGCCCGAGTGGGCGCCGGCCGACCCGCCGGCACCGGTACGCGCCGAGCCGCCGGCACGGGCCACCGCGCAGGTGCCGCCGCCCCCGGCACCGCACCAGCCCGGCGTCGACGAGCCGGGCCGACCCGGCGCGTGGCAGCCCGAGCAGCAGGACCAGCCCGCCTGGGCCACTGGCCAGCAGCGCGAGCCCGCCCCCGGCTGGCCCGGCGACCAGCAGGCCGAGAGCTGGCAGCAGAGCGGTGACCGCCCGCCGCAGCCCGACTGGGCCACCCCGCAGCCGGACGCACCGGCCGACTGGGCGAGCGCCCGTGCGGCGGCCGAGGAGCGGCCGCAGTGGTCGACGCCGTCCCAGGAGCAGTCCGCCCCGGCGTGGGCCCCGTCCGAGCCCGCCACCGGATCGGCCCGACCCGCCGACGCCGGTCCGCCCCCGACCTGGGCACCCGGCGGAGAGCCGCTGCCCTCGCGTACCGCCGCCGACCGGCCCGGACTGACCGACGTGGAGCCGTGGGCGCCCGGTGAGGCGTGGGGCAGCAGCGGCGCTGCGGACTCCGGTCGGGCCGACGTCGACCCCGCAGCGGGTCGGTCCGGGGACACCCCGATCTACCAGCCCGCGCCGGCCCCCGGCATCTCGCCGAGCAACAAGGTGCCGTTGCCGCCGCAGGAGCAGCGGGTGCCCGGTGCCAGCCTGGCCGCCGGGCCGCCCGCCGACTACGGCCAGCCACCGGCGTACGGCACCGACCAGTCCGGGCCCGCCAACCACCCCGGCGACCAGCCGGGCGGTGGCATGGCCTGGGGACAGCCCGAGCCACGGCACGACGACCCGCAGGCCTCGGCCGCCCCGGTCATCCCCGCGCCCCGCACCAGCCCCGAGGCCGGCCGGGCCGTCCCGCCGACGGCCGCCGCCGGCGGGGTCTCCGCGAGCGCGTCGGTGCCGCTGGCCAGCCGGGTGACGCCGCCCGCCGACCACTCGGCACACCCCGCCGGGCCGCCCGCTGCGCAGTCGCGGGTGTACGGCCGCCCCGCCCGCCCCGAGTCCGGCGAGTCGACTCCGGAGCGGGACGAGCCGCCGGTACCCCGGTTCGACCAGAGCCCGGAGCCGCACTTCACCGACCGCGAGCCGCCGGCCGGCGGGCCGGGCGTCTACTCCGGGTCGGCTGCTCCCGGCTCCCCGGTGGCACCGCCGGCCTTCCCGGCCGGGATGCCTTCCTTCGCCGACTCGCCGCCGACCAACCGCCCGGTCAACGGCACCAAGCCGCACCCGGAGCCCGAGCGTCCCGCCGACCCGTTCGGCGGCCCGCACGGCGGTGACGGCTTCGGCGGCCCTCCGGGTGGCGACGGCTTCGGTGGCCCGCCCGGCGGCGACCGCTTCGGCGGGCACCCCGGTGGCGACCCGTTCGGCGGTCCGGGTGCTGCCCCCTCCTTCGGTGGCGCACCCGGTGACCGCTTCGGTGGCCCCGGCAACGACCCTTTCGGCGCTCCGCCCAGCAACGACCCGTTCGGCGCTCCGCCCGGCGGTGACCGCTTCGGAGCTCCGGGTGGTGAGCCCTTCGGTGGGCCGTCCGAGCGTCCGGGCGGCACCTACGGTGCCAAGCGTCCCGAGCCGGGCGCCGACCACACCGCGGCGTTCCCGCCGCCGGGGCAGTCGCCGCCGGCGTGGGGCGCGAACGCCGGCACCGGCTCCGGGCCGTCCGATCCGGAGCAGGGTCGCTTCGACTCCTTCAAGCCGGTGGCCGAACCGGCTCCGGAGGCTCCGGCGCCGAAGGTCCGCAACGGTCGGGTCCTCGCCGCGGTGCTGGTCGCCGCAGTGCTCATCCTGGCCATCCCGCTCGGTCTGCTGCTGCTCCTCGGCAAGATCGGTGGATCGAACGAGGCAGGTGCCTTCGACCCGGCGGTCGGCTCCTGCGTCAAGCGGTCCGGCAACAGTGCGGTGTCCGCCAACTGTGACGAGGCCGACGCCTTCACCGTGGTGTCCAAGGTCGAGACCCGGGACAGCTGCCCCGACCCGGCGATGCCGCTGGTGGAGCTCCGGGGCGTCTCGTCGAACCCGTTCCTCTGCCTGAAGCCGGCAACCGAGAGCTGATCACGTCACACCGAGGGCGGGGCACGGTCACCGTGTCCCGCCCTCGGTGTTCGTACCCGCAGCACACGGGCATCGAGGTCCGGCCGGTCGGTGCCCGCCGGTAGGGCACGATGGGGTGCATGAGTGCACGCGTACGAGCACCCGAGCTCCGGGGTCGGGCCTGGTTGAACACCGGTGGCAAGGACCTGCGTCTGGCGGATCTGCGGGGTCGCATCACCGTCCTGGACTTCTGGACCTTCTGCTGCATCAACTGCCTGCACGTGCTCGACGAGCTGCGGCCGCTCGAAGAGAAGTACGCCGACGTCCTCGTCGTGATCGGCGTGCACTCGCCCAAGTTCGAGCACGAGAAGGACCCGGACGCTCTGGCCGCCGCCGTCGAGCGGTACGGCGTGCACCACCCGGTGCTCGACGACCCCGAGCTGGACATGTGGCAGCAGTACGCGGCCCGCGCCTGGCCGACCCTCGCCGTGGTCGACCCGGAGGGGTACGTGGTGGCCACGATGGCCGGTGAGGGTCACGCCGAAGGGCTGGCCCGACTGATCGACGAGCTGGTCACCACCCACGAGGCCAAGGGCACCCTGCGGCGGGGCGACGGCCCGTACGTGCCGCCGGCCGAGCCACGGACGACACTGCGCTTCCCCGGCAAGGCGGTGGCCCTGCCCGACGGCGGCCTGCTGGTGTCGGACTCGGCCCGGCACCGGGTGGTCGAGCTGGCCGACGACGGCGAGACGGTGGTCCGCACCATCGGCACCGGCAGCCGGGGCCGGGGCGACGGACCGGCCGAGGCCGCCACCTTCTCCGAGCCGCAGGGCCTGTGCCTGCTGCCCGAGCACGTCGCCGAGGTCGCCGGTTACGACCTGGTCGTCGCCGACACCGTCAACCACCTGCTGCGCGGCGTACGGCTGGCCACCGGCGAGGTGGTCACCGTGGCCGGCGCCGGCCGTCAGTGGCGTTCCACGGTCGACGACCACGCGCACGACGCCCTCTCGATCGACCTCTCCTCTCCCTGGGACCTCGCCTGGTACGACGACCGCATCGTCATCGCGATGGCCGGCATCCACCAGCTCTGGTGGTTCGACCCGATCAAGCGCACCGCCGGGATGTACGCCGGCACCACCGTGGAGGCGCTGCGGGACGGGCCGCTGGACGAGGCGTGGCTGGCCCAGCCGTCCGGGCTCTCGGTCTCCGCCGACGGCACCCGCCTCTGGGTGGCCGACAGCGAGACCAGCGCCGTCCGGTACGTCGAGAACGGCGTCCTGCGTACCGCCGTGGGTCAGGGGTTGTTCGACTTCGGTCACGTGGACGGGCCGGCGGCGCAGGCGCTGCTCCAGCACCCGCTCGGCGTCTGCGCGCTGCCCGACGGGTCGGTGCTGATCGCCGACACCTACAACGGCGCGGTACGCCGCTACGACCCCGCGACCGAGCGGGTCTCCACGGTGGCCACCGAACTCGGCGAACCGAGCGACCTGGTGCTCACGCCCGACGGTGCGGTGCTGGTGGTGGAGTCGTCCGCGCACCGGATCACCCGGTTGGCCCCCGGTGCGCTCTCGGCGGCCGGCGCGGACACCGTCGACGGCCCCCGGCACCGCACCGAGCGCAAGCCCACCGACCTGGCCGCCGGGGAGGTCGTGCTGGACGTCGTCTTCACTCCCGCGCCGGGGCAGAAGCTGGACGAGACGTACGGCCCGTCGACCCGCCTGGTGGTCTCCGCGTCCCCGCCGGAGCTGCTGCTGGAGGGGGCGGGCACCGGCACCGACCTGTCCCGCCGACTGGTGATCGACGGTTCGGTGACCGACGGCGTGCTCCAGGTGACCGCCCAGGCGGCCACCTGTGACGCGGACGTCGAGCACGCTGCCTGTCACCTGACCCGGCAGGACTGGGGAGTGCCGGTACGCGTGGTCGCCGACGGTGGGACCCGCCTCCCGCTGGTGCTGCGCGGCATGGACGCCGGCTGACCGGTGTAAGTGAAAGGAGGGGTCCCCTGCTAACGCCTGCGGTATAGCAGGGGACCCCTCCTAACATCTACTCAGCTGAACGCGGTCGGCGTCACTCCGGCGTCGATCAGGGCGGCGCGGACGAGTTCTGCGGCGGCCACCGCGCCGGGGCTGTCGCCGTGCAGGCAGATCGACTCGACGACACACGGGATCACGCTCCCGTCGACGGCCGTCACCGCCCGCTCGGTGGCCATCCGCACCGCCCGGTTCGCCACCTCCTGAGGGCCGCTGACCAGCGCGTCGGGCGAGGTACGCGGCACCAGCCGACCGTTGGGAAGATAGTTGCGGTCGGCGAACCCCTCGGCCACCACGCGCATCCCGGCACCCTGGGCGAGCTGGGCCAGCACCGAACCGGGCGGGCAGAGCAGCGGTAGGTCCCGGTCGAAGTCGTCGACCGCCGCGACGATCGCCGCCGCCGGCATCTCCTCGCACGCCGCCGCGTGATAGAGCGCCCCGTGCGGCTTGAGGTAGCGGACCCGGGTGCGGTACGCCCGGCAGAACGCGTTGAGCGCGCCGAGCTGATAGAGCACTTCGTCCCGCAGCTCGGCGAATTCGTACGCGATGGCCCGCCGGCCGAATCCGGCGAGGTCCCGGTAGCCGACCTGCGCACCGATCGCCACTCCCCGCTGCGCCGCCGTGGCACAGACCCGACGCATCGTGGGCGCGTCCCCGGCGTGAAAGCCGCAGGCGACGTTGGCGGAGGTGATCAAATCAAGCAGGGCCTCGTCGTCGCCGAGCGGCCAGATACCGAATCCCTCACCGAGGTCAGCGTTCAGGTCCATGAAATCTGACCGTAGTGCCTGGACGGGCCTGCGCGAGCGGGGTCACGTCGTCCACCACCGCGATGACCGGATAGCCGCCGGTGGTGGGATGGTCGGCGAGAAAGACCAGCGGTTGGCCGTCCGCCGGCACCTGCACCGCGCCGAGAACGATGCCCTCGCTGGGCAGTTCACCGGCCACCGCGCGGGGCAGCGGCGCGCCGGACAGTCGCGCGCCGACCCGGTTGCTCAACGGACTCACCTGGTACGCCGTGCCGAGCAGCCGGTCCAGCGCGGCCGGAGTGAACCAGTCCTGCCGTGGACCGAGCCGCACCGTCAGGTGCACCTCCGCCGGGAACGGCGGCGGCACGGTGAGGTCGACGGGCGCGGGCGGACCGGGCACGACACCGAGCGGCAGCAGATCGCCGTCGCGCAGCGGTGCCGGTCCGAGCCCGGCGAGTGTGTCCGTGGACCGGCTGCCCAGCACCGGGTCCACCGCGATGCCGCCAGCCACCGCCAACCAGCAGCGCAGACCCCGTCGGGCGGGACCTATCCGGAGCACCGTCCCGCCCGGTACGGCCAGCGGACGACCGGTGTCGCCGGGCCGCGTACCGATCCACACGTCGGCCTCGGCGCCCACCACCGCGACCGTGGCGGCCCGGTTCATCCGCAGGTCGCAGCCGGTCAGGGTGATCTCCAGTCCGGCCGCCGACTCCGGATTGCCGACCAGGCGGTTGGCCAGCCGCAACGCCGCCGGGTCGAGCGCACCGGCACGCGGCACCCCGAGATGCGCCCAGCCGACGCGTCCCTGGTCCTGCACCGTGGTCAACGCCCCAGCCCGCAGCACCTCGACGGTCGCCGCCCCGGCGCGCTGCGGACCACGGGCCGTTCCGCCGGTCACGCCGGCACCAGCCGGACGCGGGTACCGGGCGTGAGCAGCGCGGGCGGCTCCGCCGTCACGTCGAACAGGGTCAGCCCGGTCCGTCCGACCAGCAGCCAGCCGCCGGGCGAGGCGGTCGGATAGATCCCGGCGTACGGCCCGGCCAACCCGACCGAGCCAGCCGGCACCCGGGCACGGGGAGTGGCCAGCCGGGGCACCGCCAGTTCAGCGGGCAGCCCGGTCAGGTACCCGAAGCCGGGCGCGAAGCCGCAGAACGCCACCCGGAACTCGGTGTCCCGCAGCCGACGCACCACCGCCGGTACGTCCACCCGCCAGAGTTCGGCGACTCGCGGCAGATCCTCCCCGTCGAAGCTGACCGGCACCTCGACCAGCCCACCACCACCGCCCCACCCCGCCCTTCCTCTTGTCCCGGCCCCTGTCCCGGCCCCCACCGAAGACCCCAGCGCCGCAGCCTCCGTCGCGGTCTCGTGCTCCGTCGCGGGCTCGTGCTCCGTCGCGGGTTCATCGCGTCGATCATGGAGTTGTGGTCGGGAATTTGTGTCGTTGTGTGGCCCTTTGTCGCAGCCACAACTCCATGATCGACGGGGTGAAGTGGGGCAGTCCGCGCTGGGCTCGGGGTCAGGCTCGGGCGCGGGTCGGAGGGTGGGGGTCCAGTCGGCTATGCGGGTGGCGGTTGCCGCCAGGTCCGGCACGCCGTCGAGCAGGACGGTTGTGGCGGCCGGGACGATCTCGTCGGCGACCAGGTCACCCTCCTCGCGGCGACGCCACAGCTCGGCTCGCCACGCCTCGACCAGCCCGGCGACCGTCCCGCCACCGGTCGGTGAGCCGCCCGCCGGGGAGCCCTCCGCCGAAGAACCGCCACTCAGGGAACCGCCCATCGGGGAACCGCCCGTCGGGGAACCCTCCGCCGAAGAACCGCCCCTCGGGGAACTGCCCGTCGGAGAGCCGTCGTTCAAAGCCCTCCTCGGGGAATTGTCCGCCGGAGAACCGCCAGCCGGGGAAGCGGCCCTCGGAGAGCCGTCGGTCGGGGAACCGCCGGAAGGCAAGCCACCGGCCGGGGAACCGTTGTCGGCATCGCTGCTCGGGGCCGGGGTGACGTCGGGTCGGGGTGTCGGCGGTGGGGTGAGGTCGAGCAGGAGGGCGTGCGCGCCGACCGGTCTGATCCGCATGTCGCCATCCTGGCCGACGGCCGCCCACCGGTGCGTCGACTGCTGGTCGGACGGCGTGACGCGTTGCACTACCCGAAGGTAACCTACGGTGTCGTAACCTGATTCCGTGACCACCTCAGCACGGCCCCGGCTCAAGCCGGTCGACATCGGGAAACCCCGGATGCGCGGCTGGCTGCACACGTACGCGTTCTTCGTCGCACTGATCTGCGGCATCGTGCTCTGCTCGATCGCCGCCGCCCGCCCCGGCTGGACACCCCTGATCAGCACCGCCGTCTACAGCCTCACCATCTGCGGCCTCTTCGGCACCAGCGCGCTCTATCACCGTCGAGTGTGGTCGACACGCGGGTACCAGGTGATGCGCCGGATGGACCACTCGATGATCTTCTTGTTCATCGCCGGTACGTACACACCGTTCTGCGTTTTGTTGCTGGAGACCCGCGCCTCCGTGATCATGCTCTCGCTGGTCTGGGGCGGGGCCCTGGGCGGGGTGGCGCTGAAGCTGATCTGGCCGCACGCGTCACGGTGGCTCTCCGCTCCGCTCTATCTGGCACTCGGCTGGGTGTCCGTGGGAATGCTGCCGGACATCCTGCGCCACGGCGGGGTCACCGCCCTGGTGCTGCTGGCCGTGGGCGGTGGCATCTACACCGTCGGCGCGGTCTTCTACGCGCTGCGCCGGCCGAACCCGTGGCCCACGGTCTTCGGTCATCACGAGTTCTTTCACGCCTGCACGCTGGTCGCGGCGATCTGTCACCACATCGCGATCTACTTCGCGCTGTTCGCCTGAGCAGACGCGGGCGGCACGACGGACGCGGCTGGCACGACGAACGCGGACAGCAGAGCGGACGCGGGTGGCACGACAACGGGGTGGCGGATCGTTCCCGCCACCCCGGTTGCGTCTCGGAGGGGTCAGACCATCGGGTCGGGTCGGCGCACCTCGCGGTACTCCTGCACCACCCGGTTGTCCTGCACGGGAACGGCGCGCTCGGCGACCACCCGCTCCTCGCGCACGGGAGCGACGACCGGACGACGCCGCGAGTTCCAGAAATAGAGGGTGACGAGCAGCCCGGCCACACCGGCGAGCATCAGCACCCAGCCGACGACGCTCAGGTTGAGCCAACCGAGGTCCGCCTCCACGGCGAACGCGAAGATCGCGCCCAGCGCGATCAGGAAGATACTGCCACCGATGCCCATGTCGTCGTCTCCTCGGCTCGAAGCTGCATTCCACTCCGCCGCGGCCATGGATGAGGTTGCGGCATCGAGGGACATACCCCGGCACGGAGATCGCCAATCGGGCAAGCTGGTGGCATGACGGACGCCTCGGGACAGCCACGCACGCTCGTGCTGCTACGGCACGCCAAGGCCGAACAGCCCACGGCGGACGGCCCGGACATCGAGCGGCCGCTGAGTGCGCGAGGACGTGCCGACGCGGCGGCCGCCGGCTTCTGGCTCGCCCGGCACGGGCTGCTGCCGGAGTTGGTGATCTGCTCCGCCGCGCTGCGGACGCGGCAGACCTGGCACCACGTCGAGATGGGCATGACCGGCTCGCCGCCGGAGGGCGGACCGGCCGGACCGTTCCCGATCGTCCGCTACGAACCCGACGCGTACGAGGCACACCCGGAGGACTTGCTGACGCTGCTGCGCCGGGTCGAGCCGGCCATCGGCACGGTCCTGCTGATCGCCCACAACCCCGGCATCTCGCTGCTGTCCGAGTCGCTCGATCCACAGGGTGCCGACCCGGACGGGCTGCGCACCAGTGACCTGGTGCGGCACCGGCCCACGGTGCCCTGGGCGGAGCTGGGACGCGGTACGGCCCCGATCGACGTCCGACACACCGCACGCGGCTGACCGGGCCGGGGCGACACCGGCCCCATCACTACCGAGGTGCCGCCGACGGTCCGGATCAGCGCGGCGACACCGCCTTGGACCGGGTCGGGCACAACGACACCGCCCTGGACCGGATCAGGCACAACGACACCGCCCTGGACCGGATCAGGCACAACGACACCGCTCCGAGCCGGATCGGGCACAACGACACCGACCGGGCCGAACCAGCGCGGCGACACCGCCCCGGAGCAGATCAGCTCGGCGACGTCGACGCTGGCGGCGCGGTCGGCGGCGGACGGATCAGCTCGGCGGCGCGGTCGGCGGTGGCGGATCGGGAGGCGGCGGCATCATCGCGGTCGGATGGGAGAGCCGGTTCTCCTCCACGATCAGGGTCCGGGCCCGCTTGCGGCGGTCCTGCCAGAACCAGAGCGTGGTGAGCAGTACGGTCAGCCCGGCCAGGATGAAGACCCAGCCGACCGCCCGCAGGTCGACCCACCAGACGTTGGCCCTGATGGCGAACGTCAGGATCGCGCCGATCGCGATCAGGAAGATTCCACTACCAATGCCCATGTGCGCGGCACTCCCCCGTGCGGTTGCTCTGGGCGTACTCGGACTGGTGAGCGACGGTTACCCGTCCGGCGCGGGGTTACCCGCGCCGTCGACCGGCGAACACGACGCGGTGGTCCGGTGATCCCGGCCCGTTCCGAAGCTTCCGGTATAGGAGGTGGGGGGGGGGGGGGGGGGGGGGGGGGGGGGGGGGGGGGGGGGGGGGGGCCGGGGGGGGGGGGGGGGGGGGGGGGGGGGGGGGGGGGGGGGGGGGGGGGGGGCCCCCCCCCAGGTCGTGCCGGGGCAGGGCGCCCGGCCCGGGGGGGGGGGGCGGGCGGCCGCCCCCCCCCCCCCCCCCCCCCCCCCCCCCCCCCCCCCCCCCCCCCCCCCCCCCCCCCCCCACCTCCCTGGCAAGTCCATCGAAACCCATGCCGCCCACCGAACATGTGGGGCTTTTATCCGCTGTGACCAAGTCATCGGCCCGGGACACCTGAAACCTGACACCGCGAAGGGCCCCCACCGCGAAAAAGCAACAGCCGGTGGGGCATATGCCCCACCGGCTGCACCAGACAGCGCGGACGACGTCACCGCGCGGTGTCGACCAGGCCGATCAGAACGCCTCCTCCGGGATGTCCATGATGTCCAGGTCGGTGCCCTCGACGATGCGCCGGTCCGCGCCGACGCGGGGCAGCACCTCGCGGGCGAAGAACCGGGCGGCGGCCACCTTGCCGGTGTAGAACGCCTTGTCGGTCGCGGAGACCTCGCCGGCCAGCGCCTTCAGCGCCACGTCCGCCTGCTTCTGCAGCAGCCAGCCGACCACCACGTCGCCGAGCGCCAGCAGGAACCGGCGGCTGCTCAGCCCCACCTTGTAGAGGGACCGGGCGTCGCCGCCCTGCGCCTCGCCCAGCCAGCCGGTCATCACACCGATCATGTTCTGGATCTCGGCGAGCGCCTTGCCGAGCGCCTGCCGCTCCTCCTTGAGCTGACCGTTGCCGGCCTCGGTGGTGATGAACTCCTGGATCTCCCCGGCGACCGCCATCAGCGCCTTGCCGTTGTCCCGGACGATCTTCCGGAAGATCAGGTCGAGGCTCTGGATGGCGGTGGTGCCCTCGTACAGGGTGTCGATCTTGGCGTCCCGGACGTACTGCTCCAGCGGGTAGTCCTGGAGGAAGCCGGAGCCACCGAAGGTCTGCAACGACTCGTGCCCGAGCATCTCGTACGCCCGCTCCGAGCCGACGCCCTTGACCAGCGGCAGCAGCAGGTCGTTGACCCGCTTCGCCAGCTTGGTGGCCTTCTCGTCACCGGCCGCCTCGGCGAGGGCGATCTTGTCCTGCCAGGAGGCGGTGTAGAGCACCAGGGCGCGCAGACCCTCGGCGTACGACTTCTGCAGCAGCAGCGACCGGCGGACGTCCGGGTGGTGGGTGATGGTGACGCGGGGAGCGCTCTTGTCGGTCTGCTGGACCAGGTCGGCGCCCTGCACCCGGTTCTTGGCGTACTCCAGGGCGTTCAGGTAGCCGGTGGAGAGGGTGGCGATCGCCTTGGTGCCGACCAGCATCCGGGCGTACTCGATGATCATGAACATCTGCCGGATGCCGTCGTGCTTCTCGCCCAGCAGCCAGCCCTTGGCCGGTACGCCGTGCTCGCCGAAGGTCAGCTCGCAGGTGTTGGAGACCTTGAGGCCCATCTTGTGCTCGACGTTGGTGGCGAAGACGCCGTTGCGCTCGCCCAGCTCGCCGCTGTCCTCGTCGAAGAAATAGTTCGGGACGACGAACAGCGACAGGCCCTTGGTGCCGGGGCCACCCACGCCCTCCACGCCGACCGGGCGGGCCAGGACGTAGTGGACGATGTTGTCGCTCAGGTCGTGCTCACCAGAGGTGATGAAGCGCTTGACGCCTTCGATGTGCCACGAGCCGTCCGGCTGGGGGATGGCCCGCGCGCGACCGGCGCCCACGTCCGAGCCGGCGTCCGGCTCGGTGAGCACCATCGTGGAGCCCCACTGACGGTCGATGAAGAGCTTGGCCCACTTCTTCTGCTGCTCGGTGCCCTCGACGTGCAGCACGTGCGCGAAGGACGGGCCGGAGGCGTACATCCAGACCGGGGCGTTCGAGCCGAGCACCAGCTCGGCGAGCGCCCACCACAGCGCCCGGGGGGCGTTGGTGCCGCCCAGCTCCGGGGGGAGGTCCAGCCGCCAGAACTCGGAGTCCATGAACGCCTGGTACGACTTCTTGAACGACTCCGGCAGCGGCGCGGTGTGGCTGGCCGGGTCGAAGACCGGCGGGTTGCGGTCACCGTCGGTGTAGCTGGCGGCAAGGTCTTCGCGGGCCAGGCGGTCCATCTCGGCGAGGAAGCTCCGCGCCGTGTCGACGTCGAGCTCGGAGTACGGCTCCTGGCCGAACGACCGGTCCGCCCCGAACACCTCGAACAGGTTGAACTCGAGGTCCCGAAGGTTGCTCTTGTAGTGGGTCATGTCGCTGGCCCCGCTTCCGGACGTGTTACCGATCAGTAACCCCAGACTCTATTACTGACGGGTAGGCAGCGACAACCCACATACCTAAGTGACAGGGATTACACACTTGCCGTTCAGGTTCCGGTCAGCCGCCACCGACCGGTCTCCGGGTCAGCTCGGGTCAGCCCTCGGCCGCCCCGACCTCCCAGCTCGGCACCGCGGCAGTCGCCCCACCCGGCGAGCCCGTGTACTCCATCAGGACCAGCGCGATGTCGTCGTCCAGCCGGCCGTGCACCCACTCCACCAGGGCGGTCTCCAGCGAGGCCAGACCGTCGCCGACCGTGCCGTGCCCGAGCAGCCGCCAGGCCCGGTCGGCGGTGGGGAAGAACTCGCCGTCCCGACGGGCCTCGCCGAGCCCGTCGGTGAACAGCAGCAGGCGGTCACCAGGCTCCAGTCGCTCCACGCGAGGCCGGACCACCGGCATGAAGCCCAGCGGCGGTGCCGGCGCGGGCGGTTCGAGCGGGATCACCGCGCCCCGGCGCAGCAGCAGCGGTGCCGGATGTCCACAGTTGACGATGGTGAGCGTGCCGCCCCGCTCCTCCACCAGCGCGGCGGTGACGAAGTCCTCGTCACCCACGCTGCGGGCCACCGCCCGGTCCAGGTCCGCGACCACCCCGCGCAGGTCCGACCGCTCGTACGCCACGTGCCGGTAGGAGCCCAGCACGATGCTGGCCAGCCGGACCGCCTCCAGGCCCTTGCCGCGTACGTCACCGATGATCATGCGTACGCCGTACGGGGTGTCGATCGCCTCGTAGAGGTCGCCGCCGATCTCCGCCTTGGCGGTGGAGGAGATGTATCGTCCGGCCACCGCGAGCGTGCCCACCCGGGGACCGAGCGGACGCAGCACCGCCTGCTGGGCCACTGCGGCGAGCTTGGACAACTCGGCGATCTGCTCGGCCTGTCGTTGACGTACCGCCGCCACCGCCGCCGCGATCCCGGTGCCCAGCGCGATGCCCGCCACC
Source organism: Micromonospora sp. NPDC049903 (assembly GCF_044460945.1). Taxonomy (NCBI): domain Bacteria; kingdom Bacillati; phylum Actinomycetota; class Actinomycetes; order Micromonosporales; family Micromonosporaceae; genus Micromonospora; species Micromonospora sp. NPDC049903. Next base: position 303,967 of record NZ_JBITKL010000004.1, on the reverse strand, counting down.
GCGACGGCGGTGGAGAGCGAGACGTTCTCCTCGGCCAACGCGAACGAGGCGCCGAGCACGGAGGCGGCGGCACCGACACCGAGCACGATCCGCCAGGACGCCAGCGCGGCGGCCAGGAACGGAGCGGCCACCATCAGCGCGATGTAGTTCGCCGACCGGCCGTCGGCCAGTTCCACGGCGGAGACGAGCGCGAGCAGGACAAGGGCCGCGCCGAGGCCGGCGCGGGATCCGGGACTCAGCCGGCCACGGCCCGGCTGGAGGAGTTGCGTACGTACACCCGACAGCATGCCCGATGGACGTGAACGAAAAAATGAACCTGACCCGTCGGACGAGAATGATCTGGCCGCGAGGATCATCCCGCGCGCCGATCGCCGCCCGAACGTGCTCAGCCCAGCACCTCGTAGCGCACCTGGATGTGACCGAGGTCGTGCGAGGCGATCTCGCCGAACGCGGCACGGGACAGGTCCAGGCAGCGCCCCTCGATGAACGGTCCACGGTCGTTGATGCGTACGGTGATCGACTTGCCGTTGGCGGGGTTGGTCACGCGGACCCGGGTGTCGAACGGCAGGGTCTTGTGCGCGGCGGTCATCGCCTCCGGGTTGAACGTCTCGCCGTTGGCGGTCATCTGGCCCTGCCAATAGAAGGAGGCACCGCACGAGCCGGTGTCGACCACCGGACGGGAGGTCGTCTTCGTGGCCGTCGGCTTCGGCGTCGGGCTGGCCGTACGCGTCTTGCTCCGCGACGGCGCCTGCGTGGTCCGGACCGGCGTCGGGCTCGCCGTGGCGCTCGGTGAGGCGCTGGCGCTCGGGCTCGGGCTGGCGCTCGGCGACGCGCTCGGCGAGCCGGTCGCCGGGTCGGTGGCGTCCGGGATGGTCGGCAGGTCGATCGCGGTCGGGCGGGCCGGCTCCGAGTCACCGGCCAGGCGCACCGCACCGACCGTCCCGCCGACGGCGAGCGCGACGGCGAGCACCGCCGTGGCCGTCAACCCGGCCGGCGAGGTGATCCTGCGGGTACGGGAGTGCCTACCAGTCACCGGCCCGGTCCTTTCCTTGGCAGATCAAATCGGGTCGGACCATAACGAGAGAAGCACATCCGACGTCAACGTGATCATGATGGTATGATCGTAATTGCGGCGATACGTGAAGCCGATCATCCGATCCGAGGTGGGCCAGCCGGCCCCCAAAGCAGTGAGCTGCCGCTGGCCCACACCCCGTGGAGCTGCGTCGTCGGCCCGCCCGCGATGGGCTGCCACCGGCACCGCCACGGGCTGTCGCTGCCTGCGCAGGAATGGCGTGCCGCAGGATGAGGGAATGTCCGCCGAGTTGAGAGCCCGTCTGGTCGAGCTGTTCCGCTGGATCGACCCCGGTCCCGGGGCGAGCCACCTGGTCAGCGATGTCTCCGGCTGGTGGCGCGATCCCGACGTACTCGCCGCTCTCGGTCCCGCGCTCGTCGCGCCGTTCCGGGCCGCCCGGCCCACCGTGGTCGTCTCTCCGGCCGTCACCGGCTTCCTACTCGGCCCGCTGGCCGCCACCGCCCTCGGCGTCGGGTTCGTGGCGGCACACAAGCCCGGCGACGGCCGACTGCCCGCCGGGCCGCTGACCTGGGCGCAGAGCCCGCCCGACTTCCGGGGCCGGCAGGTCGACCTGGCCGTCCGGGACCGGCACCTCGGCCCCGGCGACCGGGTGCTGGTCGTGGACGACTGGGTGGCGACCGCCGCCCAGGTCCGCGCGCTCTACGACATCTGCACCACCCTGGGTGCCGAGGCGCTGGGCACCTGCGCGGTGGTGGTCGACTGCGCACCGGCGCTGAGCGCCGAACTCCGCATAAGCGGCCTGCTCACCAGCGCCGACTTGTGAAAGGAAGGGCACCTTATTAACGCCTCGTGCATAGCAGGGGTCCCCTGCTAACAACCGAACCCCGCCGCGCCGCCGGGAACCCGCCGCCGGAAGCCGGCACCAGCCGCCGAACACCCGGCATCGCCGAACACCAGCCGCCGCCGGAAGACGGCACCCGGCCGAACCGAGCGGATCAGCGCACGAAGTCCTCCACCACCGTGCAGACCTTGCCGAGCACCTCGGCGGACCGGGCCAACGGCCCCGGCACCATCAGCGCGTGGTCGGCGGCCGTGATCTCCAGTACGTGCGGGGTCAACCGGCGAGCGATCCCACCGTCCCAGGACGAGTCGGCCGTACCCCCCACCAGCAGGAACGGTGCGGTCGACCGGCGCAGCGCGTCGACCACCTCGCCCCGGTGCAGCAGCGGCGTCAGCCAGACGGCGGGCAGCCGCCGCTCGACGGCCAGCGGCGCGGCCAGCGAGCCGAGCGACTTGCCGACCAGCAGGTCGGTGCGCTCGGTCAGCGTCGGCGCGACCTCGTCGCAGACCCACCGGCCGATGGTGTTCGGGTCGAAGTCCTCCGGCACCTGCCAGGCGATGCCGTGCAGCCCGAAACCGAGCCGACGCAGCGCCTCGCCCAGATAGAGGAAGAGCGGATACCGGGTGTCGTAGCCGCGTCCGGGAATGAGCACCGCGCGTCGGTCCGCCATCGACATCTCCTCGTTCGTCGGGCATCGACCGTACCGCTCCCATGCGGACTCTCCACCCGTCGAGAACCGACCGGAATCCGTCGGTCCCACCGGTAATCTCGCGTCATGTGGCCACGCGTCGGCGGACTACGCACCCTCGCCCTCGGCACGCCCGGCGAGCTTCGTGCGAGGCTCAACACCCTGGTCCTGGGCGAGGTGAAGACCGCCACCGCCGGCTTGCTCACCGAGTACGCCGAGGAGCACGAGGACCTCGAGCACGTCGGCGAACGACTGGTCGTGGTCGACGACCAGGACTCCCTGGTGGCCGTGGTCGAGGTGACAGGTGTGGAGGTGACCCGCTTCACCGAGGTGAGCTGGGACTTCGCCCGCTCCGAGGGGGAGGGCGACCGCTCGATCGAGGAGTGGCGGGCCGGGCACGCCGCCTACTGGGCCCGGCTCGGCACGCCGGTCACCGACGACACCGAGATCGTCTGCGTACGCTTCCGGCTGGTCAGCCGAGGCGACGAGGGCGCGTACGGGACGTAGGACCCTCAACCGCGCAGCTCGGGCAGCAGCCGGGTGGCCACGTCGACGAGCACCGCTTCGTCGCCCGCGTACCAGCTGCTCTGCCGGGGCCAGTGCGTGATCACGTCGGTGAAACCCAGCTCCGCCGCGCGGCCCACCTGGTCGGCGAAGAACTGCGCGCTGCTCAGCGAGAAGACCGGTGCCGAGTCCAGCGAGAGGTAGCGGTCCAGGCTGGCCGGGTCACGCCCGTCGGCAGCGAGTCGGGCGTCCATCCGGGCCACCAGCTCGGCCACGCCGTCCCACCACTCGCCCAGGTCGTTGACGTCCGGTCCGGTGGTCACCCAGCCCTGTCCGAACCGGCTGACCAGCCGCATCGACCGGGGACCGTTGGCGGCCATCACGAACGGCACCCGAGGCTCCTGTACGCAGCCCGGGTTGTTCCGCGCGTCCACCGCCGTGAACCACTCGCCCCGCCAGGTCGTACCGTCGGTGCGCAGGATCGCGTCGAGCAGCTCGGTGAACTCGGCGAACCGCTCCACCCGCTGTCGCGGCGGCAGCGTCTCGCCACCGAGCACCGCCGAGTCGAAGCCGATGCCGCCCGCGCCGAGCCCGAGCAGCACCCGCCCGTCGGACACGTCGTCGAGCGAGGTCACCTGCCGGGCGAAGGCCGCCGGATGCCGGAAGTTCGGGGACGCCACGAGCGTGCCGAGCCGGATCCGCGAGGTCACCGTCGCGGCGGCGGTCAGCGTACCCATCGAGTCGAACCACGGGCCGTCCACCAGATCCCGCCAACCCAGGTGGTCGTACGTCCAGGCGTGGTCGAAGCCCCACTCCTCCGCCTGCTGCCACCGGTGCCGGGCCACCGACCACCGCTGGTCGGGCAGGATCACGATGCCGAATCTCATGATCGCCAGGGTACGGCGACCGGCCTGCGACCTCAGCCGAGCCGGCCTGCCTGAGGGCTCAGCCCAGCCGGTCGAGGAACTCCAGCGTGCGCCCGATCAGCAGCTCGGCGGCCGGCTCGTCGTAGTCGACGCCACCCGCATCGGCGAAGAGGTGCCCGGCACCGGGGTAGAGATACAGCTCCGCGCCGTCGAGCTCCGCCGCCATCGCCCGCATCGCCGGCACCTCGGCCCACTCGTCGTCGGCCATCGCGTGCATCTGCACCGGCGTACCGTCCGGCCACGGGCTGTCGAACTCCTCCGGCGGCACCGCACCGTAGAGCAGCAGCGCGCCCAGGGCACCCGGACGGGTCTGGGTGAGCGACTGCGCGGGCAGGTTCCCGAGCGAGCAACCCGCGTAGACGAGCCGCTCGGGCAGCCCCTCGGCCGCCGCCGTCCCACGCCGGATGATCTCCCCGAACCCGATCGACTCGGCGTGCACGACCCCCTCGTCGACCGTGCCGAAGGTGGCCCCGTCGTACAGGTCAGGGGTGTGCACGGTGTGCCCGACGGCCCGCCACCGATCGGCCAGCGCCAGGAACCCCGGCGTCTGCCCCTGAGCATGGTGAAACAACAGAATCTCGACCATGCGCCCACCGTAAGACCACCACCCGACAAGAACCGGGAGGTACGTCTACTCGTCCGTGACAGGCTCGTCCAACCAGCGGAATCCGGCCTCGTCGTCCTCGACGCTCAACAGGAACTCGGCGACCCGGCTGCCATCCGGGCGGGCCAGGGTGAGGGCAGCCCCGATCTCGTCGTCGATCCGCATCATGGCCTCGTCGTCGTCCGCGTCGAGAGCGACGTTCCGCGCCACGAAGAGCGGACGGAACGGCTCGAACCCCGCCAGCGGACGAAGCCGCCCATACGTCCACGGGAAGTCACGGCTCCGCACCTCGATCTCGGCTACCACCTCGTCGCGATGACACAGCCGCCAGATCTCGCCATCAGTCATGGACGGCAGCGTAGAAGTCCGCCACCTCCCATGGTCATCACTGCTCTCCCGCCCCGGCGTCGCGCATCAGGTCTCGATCTCCACATAGTTCGCCAGGTCCGCCTCGATGCCGGCCGCCGTGAAGAAGGCAGCCGGCTCGAACCCCTCCGCGCGATGCACCGCCTGCACGGCAGCACGGGCCGAGGGGAGATCGTCCGCAGACGACCACCGCACAATGGTGACGGCATTGAAGCGACCCGGGCCGGAGTGCTGTTCCAGCAGGGCATCGTCGAGGAATCCCGGTTGATCCCGCAGGATCGCGTGAGTTCGCCGTACGTGTCGCCAGAACTCCGCGCGTGCGGGTTCCGGGACGTCGAACTTGTCCACTCGGTAGACGACGGTCATGCCGCCCTCCTTCGTGCCGAAAATCGGTCAGACCGAGGCTAGAACCTCAACCCGACTTGAGATCAACAGTTCGGAGCGACAACCCTCACCACGATCAAATGCTCACGCTGGTGCCGACTCCTAGTTCTTACACCCGGACATGCCGGACGAGGCGGCCTCGCTTGCGGGCCGCCTTGCCGTGTCGCTGGCTCCCCGCGCGTTTGAGTGAGGGTGGTGTCGGTGCTGACCGTGCGACAATGAGTGGCGGTGTGTGGTGGAGGAGGTGAGTCGTGATGTCGAGCAATGCGGAGCGGACGCCCGAGTGGCCGACTGCTGAGCATGTGCCGGTGGAGGAGTTGGCCCGTCGTCAGGGTGTGCGGCCGGTAGCCTCCGTCGACGACCTGGCTCGGCCGGACCTGTTCGAGTCCGACGACGAGTTGGACGAATTCCTGGCCGACCTGTACGCCTCTCGGCGGGCCAGCGCGGCGTGAGCCCGGTCGTCCTGGACACCGACGTGGCGTCGGCGATCCTGAGGGGTCGGCTGCATGACCGGCTTCGTGCCCGCTTAGCGGGTAAGACCCTGTGCATCACGTTCGTCACGCTCGGGGAGTTGACCAAGTGGACCGCGCTGCGGAGCTGGGGGCCGCGCAAGCTGGCCGACCTCGCACAGTGGCGATCCGGCGTGGTGGTGCTGCCCTTCGACGAGTCGGTGGCGACGACCTGGGGGCATCTCCAGGCGCGCGCGCAGCATCGGGGGCGTCCCCGCCCGACGAATGACTCCTGGATCGCGGCCTGCTGCCTGGTCGACCGGCTGCCACTGGCGACCTTCAACAGCAAGGACTACGCCGACTTCGCCGAGTACGACGGGCTACGGCTGTTCGACGTCTCGTAGCTCCACCGCTCCTGGCCTGACATTGGCCGAACTGCACTGGCTGCTCCTGGCCGTCCGCGACTGGCCGGACTGCTTACCCGATGGCAAGCCGCAAAGCGGCGCAGTAGTCGATCGACCCGACCTCGGCAACGGCCGGCCACCCCGCGATCGTGCCTCCGCCTCGTGAAGTACAGATCAGGACAGCGCTGCAGGTGAGCCTCCGGTACGGTCCGCCGGATGAACCCTGCTGGGAGACGCGCCTCCACCGTCCGCATCATCGGCAACGTCGCACTGGTCGCCGGAGTGCTGGTCTCGATCATCACGCTGTCGAGCGACGCCGGGTCGGCTGAGCCACACGTCCTGGCGGGTTTCCTCGTTGCCACAGGGATCGGGCTGCGCATCGAAGCCGCGATCAGGGACTTCCGTGCATGACCACACCTCAACCGAAGTGCCCGCAGCGGGCACAGCCAGTCGGAAGAGCGGTCGGCATGAATGAAGCCCAGGTCGGGAGCGCATCCTGACCTGGGCTTCACGCTGGAGCGGGTGACGGGAATCGAACCCGCACTGTCAGCTTGGGAAGCTGATGTTCTGCCATTGAACTACACCCGCAAGCGGCACCACTGTACCTGAGCCACCGCCCCGGTGCACCCAGCCACCCCCGCCGACCACCCCGCCCGGCCCGCCTCCGCACGCTGCGCAAGAAGTTGCATGCCGGCAACACATAGCCATTCTCAAATTTGTCTATGCGTTGTAACGTCTGGCCCACGTTTCCCGCACGGCGCGACACAACCCCCCAGTCGCGTCGCCAGAAAGAGGTGGGCTTATGGGACTCCGTCCCGTCCTGCTGAACCGGCGGATCGCCGGCATCGCTTCGACGTCGCTGGCGGTGGCGCTCGGTGTGGCCACGGTCGGTCTGCTGCCGGCGGCCACCACGGCTGCCATTCCGACGGCTGCCGCCGTCTCCGCCGACGAGGTGTGTGAGGACCCGACGGGCACTGCGGCCCGGGTCCGGGGCGACGCGGTCGTCAAGCACGACCCGAACGAGTTGACCATGGCTCAACTGCACCAGCGGGAGTCGGAGTTCGCCGACCTGTTGCAGGAGCGGGCCAAGCGGGTCGGTCAGCGTACGCTCAGCGCCCAGGCCGCCGCGGCCTCGGTCACCATCCCGGTGGTGGTGCACGTGATCCGCAAGGACACCACCCGGGCCGGCGGGAACATCCCCGACTCGATGATCCAGTCGCAGATCAGCGTGCTGAACCAGTCGTTCGCCGGTGCGACCGGCGGTGCCGCCACCGCCTTCGCCTTCCAGTTGCAGAGCATCAACCGGGTCACCAACACGTCGTGGTACCCGATCCGGCAGGGCTCCACGGCCGAGCGGCAGATGAAGACCCAGCTCCGTCAGGGCACCAAGGGCACGCTCAACATCTATCTGGGTGCGCTGAGCAATGGCCTGCTCGGCTGGGCGACCTTCCCGCAGACCACGCTGAACGTGATGGACGGCGTGGTCGTGCTCAGCGAGTCGCTGCCGGGTGGCACCGCCACCAACTACAACCAGGGTGACACCGGCACCCACGAGGTCGGCCACTGGCTGAACCTCTATCACACGTTCCAGGGCGGCTGCTCGGGCAGCGGCGACCAGGTCTCGGACACTCCGGCGGAGGCGTCGGCGGCCTACCAGTGCCCGACCGGTCGGGACACCTGCTCCACCACGGGGCTGGACCCGATCACCAACTTCATGGACTACACGTACGACACCTGCATGTACCAGTTCACCCCGGGCCAGGCGACCCGGATGATCAACGCGTGGAACACCTACCGCGCGTAGCGCGGCAGTCGTCGGCGCGTACCTCCGGTGCCGGTCCCGCCGTCAGGCGGGACCGGCACCGGTCGGTTCAGGCGGCGCGGACATGTCGGGCCGCGCGGGTCCGGTGGGGCGTGGGCCGGGCGGCCTGCGGGGTGGCGCCGGCCGGGTCGAGCCAGACCTGCACGGCCGGCTCACCGACCAGCCCGCCGGTGGCGGCGCGCTCGTGCCGGGCGAGCATCGCCACGTCGACGGTGAACTCGAACAGACGCCAGTCGGCGTGCGGGGCGGCGCGGGCCGCGAGCGCCAACCGGGCCACCGTGGCGTCGTCGGTGACGGGTCGGGCGCGGCCAGCGACGTACGCCTCGTCGTCGCTCTCCTCCGCCGGGAACGAGTGCAGCGCGTAGCGCCCGTCGCGTTCCAGGTCGCGCCGCTTCGGCGAGTCGATCACGAAGCAGAAGAGACCGTCGGCGGTGATCACCGGGGAGACCGGGTGCACCCGGGGCCCGCCGTCGGCGCGGACCGTGGCCAGGTAGCCGAAGCCCGGGCCGTACTGCTGCATGAGAAGGCGGATCCCGTCGGCGAGTCGGGGCTCGTCGACGGCGAAATCGGACCAGGAAGCCATGCCGACATCCTATCGAACATACGTTCTAAGCAGGTAGTCCGACACGCAGGTCACGACTACCGGCCGCTAAGGTGTGGCGATGCTGCTCTCCGACCGCGACCTGGTCTCCGAGATCAAGGCCGGCACCCTGGCGCTGGAGCCCTTCGAGCCCACCCTGGTGCAGCCGTCCAGCATCGACGTCCGCCTGGACAAGCTGTTCCGGGTGTTCAACAACCACCTCTACACACACATCGACCCGGCCACCCAGCAGGACGATCTCACCTCGCCGGTGGAGGTGCCCGACGGCGAGCCGTTCGTGCTGCACCCGGGCGAGTTCGTGCTCGCCTCCACGCTTGAGGTGATCTCGCTCGGCGACCAGCTCGCCGGCCGGCTCGAAGGCAAGTCCAGCCTCGGTCGCCTCGGCCTGCTGACGCACTCCACCGCCGGCTTCATCGACCCCGGCTTCTCCGGTCACGTCACGCTGGAGCTGTCCAACGTGGCCAACCTGCCGATCACGCTCTGGCCCGGTATGAAGATCGGCCAGCTCTGCATCTTCCGGCTCTCGTCGCCCGCCGAGCACCCGTACGGCTCGCTCGTCTACGGCTCGCGCTACCAGGGGCAGCGCGGCCCGACGCCGAGCCGCGCCTGGCAGAACTGGCGTACCTGGCCGACCCGCTGACGACCGGCGGGCCCGCGCTGCGCAGACGCGGGCCCGTGGTCGTCCGCCCGGCGACTCAGCCGGGTCGGCCGAAACTGTGGATCGGACTGGTGTCCATCCGCTTCATCGCGATCGGCTTGCCGGCGCGGGAGGCGTGCACCACCCAGCCGCCGCCGACGTACATCCCGACGTGGTGCAGGTCTCGGAAGTAGAAGACCAGGTCACCCGGGCGCAGGTCGCCGCGACCGACCGAGGCGGTGACCTGCCGCTGCCGCGCCGCGTTGTGCGGCAGCGCCACCCCGGCCCGCGCCCACGCGGCCAACATCAACCCCGAGCAGTCGTACGCGTGCGGCCCCTCGGCACCCCACGAGTACGGCTTGCCGATCTGGGCGCACGCGAAGGTGACCGCCTCACCGGCCGGGCCACCCGGATAGGTGGCCGGACAGGGCGCCGGCCGCAACGGACCACCACCCCCGTCGTCGTACGCCCGCAGCCGCAACCGTTGCAGCCGCTCGATCTCGGTGTCGATCTGCCGCCGCTTCCCGGCCAGGTCAGCCTCGGTGCGGGTCAGCTCGGCGATGGTGCGGTCCAGTCCGGCTCGGGCGGCGGCGAGTTCGTCCCGCAGCTCACGCGCCTGGCGTACATCCTCCTGCTGGAAGCGGGCGTACCGGTCGAGCACGCCGAGCTGGGCGACGACCTCGCCCGGCGACCGGCTGCCCAGCAGCGTGTTCACGGCGCGCACCGGCTCGCCGCGGTACGCCCGCGCGGCCAGCGCGCCGACCCGCTTCATCGCCTCGTCCACCTGCTGTTGCAGCGGGGCTATGCGAGCGGTCAGGGCGTCCGCCTCCCGGCGGGTGCCGGCCAGGTCCTGCCGGGTCGCGTTGTGTCGTTCGATGACGGCTTCGAGCCGGTTCCAGTCCTCGTCGATCTGGCGCTCGATGTCGTCGACCGTGGGGTCGGCGTGGGCCGCCGTCGCGCCGCCGGTCAGCAGGACGGCGGTCGCGGCGAGTGCGGCGAGTGCGGTGGTGCAGCGGTACCAGCGGAATCGCGGCGCATCCGTCGTCGGGCCGGGCTTCGCCGACCGGTACGACGGAGGCCGCGGGGCATGGTGTGCCACCGGGCTGCGTACTCCTTCTTCCCAGACCGCCTACCGGGTTAGCTGACGGGTTCGGGCGGGAAGGGGACGCCCTACCGCGACCATCGCGGACTCACCCCGGGAACCTGGGTCCCCGGCTCGCTCGGACAGCGACTCGGCGGTGTCGGACCGTCACCGCCCCGGGTGGGCGGTTGTGCCAGCGGCCCGACGATTGACCAGCGTAGGGACGACCAGCGTCGATACGCAACACACCCACACCGTCACTCTCGGTGCATTAATCCGACAACGAAGAAGGCCCCCGGTCGCTTGACCGAGGGCCTTCCGTGGTTCCTGCGTACGCGCTCAGGCGTCAGCCTGGTCGACGGAACCCGGCGACCGGCATCGTCGTGATCGGCGAGACGTTGACCGGGACACCGGCACGCGCCGCGTGCACCATCGTGTTGTTGCCCAGATAGATCCCGACGTGACTCACGTCGCTGCGGAAGAACACGAGGTCACCGGGGCGGGCGTCGGCCCGCGAGATCGCCTTGCCCTCGCGCCACTGGGCGCCGGTGAAGTGGGTCAGGGAGATACCCGCCGCCCGGTACGCGTACTGGGTGAGACCGGAGCAGTCGAACGAGTTCGGCCCGGTGGCACCCCAGACGTACGGCTTGCCGACCTGCGCGCAGGCGGTCCGGATGGCCGTCCGGGCCGCGTCGCTGACCACACCGTTGATGGTCGGGCAGTTGGTGGTCTTGACCGTGGTCACCGGAAGGGACCGCTCCAGCCGCTTGATCTCGGCGTCGATCTGCTTCTTCTTCGCCGCAAGCTGCTTCTGCTTGGCCTCCTGGTCGACGATCAACGCGTCGAGCGTGGCCTTCTGGTCGTCGTACTTCTTGCGGATCTTCATGACGCCCTCGAGCTGGCGGCGCTCCTCCCAGGCGAGCCGGTCGAGGAGGGCCATCTGCTCACCGAGCTGGTCCGGCTTCGCGTTGAGCAGCACCGCGCCGAGTTCCTGCGACGGGCCGGTGATGTAGTACCGGGAGGCGAGGCCCGCGACCCGGTTCATCGCCAGCTCCGTTTCCAGGGCCAGCGGCTGGATCTTCTTCTCCAGCTTCTCGGCCTTCTCGCGGTTGACCCGCAGCTCCGAGCGCACCTTGTTGAACTGCTCGATGGTGGGTTCGAGCTGCTGCCACTGCTTGTCGATCTGGCGCTCGATCTCGTCCACCGACGGCTCGGCGTACGCGGGCGCGGCGACCAGACCAGCACCGACCGCAGCGGCGGCGACCAGGACGACCAGACGGCGAGCGACCTTGCGCAGCCCGCGCGCGGGGGTGGGGCGTCCCGGCGCATGACGATGGAGGGGCATGGTTGCCACCGGCACCGACTCCTTTGCGACCGACCACCGGGCGTCCCGCTAGCGGTAAGGGGCGAGACAGACGACCCACGGCGGTCGGTGCCTCACATTAGGGGAACGCGCGCGGCGGAATCAAGGCGACCAACGGCTCATTCACCTTTGCGCGACCGATCGCACACAAAGGGTGTCGACCAATTCGTTACAGTTATCTACGCCAATATAAAAATCGGGACGTGTCGGCATCCGTACAGATGCCGCCACGTCCCGACGTACGCGCTGGTCACCCGGCGACCGGCTCGCCCTCCTCGGCGCCCCGGGCCTGCTCGGGCTTGACCGAACGCAACAGCACGCTGGCCACGTCGACCACCTCGACCTGGTCGCCGGCGCCTTTGCCGTTGACTCCGTCACTCAGCATCGTCGAGCAGAACGGACAGCCGACCGCGACGGTCCTCGCACCGGTGGACATGGCCTCCTCGACCCGATCCACATTGATCCGCTTGCCGATCCGCTCCTCCATCCACATGCGCGCGCCACCGGCGCCGCAGCAGAAGGAGCGCTCGCTGTTGCGCGGCATCTCGACCAGGCCGTCGTCGGCGCCGACGGCGCTGCCCAGCACCTCGCGTGGCGGGGTGAAGACCCGGTTGTGCCGGCCCAGGTAGCACGGGTCGTGGTAGGTGACGCCGCCGTCGACCGGCTGCACCGGGGTCAGCTTGCCGGTGGCGACCAGGTGCGCCAGCAACTGGGTGTGGTGCACCACCTCGAACTCGCCGCCGAGCTGGCCGTACTCGTTGCCCAGGGTGTTGAAGCAGTGCGGACAGGTCGCGACGATCTTCCGCTTGGCCTTCTCGCGGCCCTCGAAAGCCTCGTTGAGCGTCTCCACGTTCTGCTGGGCGAGCATCTGGAAGACGAACTCGTTGCCGATGCGGCGGGCCGGGTCGCCGGAGCAGGTCTCGCCCTCACCGAGGATGGCGAACGAGACGCCCGCCTCGTTCAGCAGTGTGGCGACCGCCCGGGTGGTCTCCTTCGCCCGGTCCTCGAACGCACCGGCACAGCCCACCCAGAAGAGGTACTCGAAGTCCTCGACCTCACCGACCCGGGGCACCTCGAAGTCGAGGCCCTTGGTCCAGTCCTCCCGGGTGTTCTGCGGCGCGCCCCACGGGTTGCCCTTGTTCTCCAGGTTGCGCAGCATCACGCCGGCCTCGGAGGGGAAGTTCGACTCGATCAGCACCTGGTAGCGGCGCATGTCGACGATGTGGTCGACGTGCTCGATGTCCACCGGGCACTGCTCGACGCAGGCGCCGCAGGTGGTGCACGACCAGAGCACGTCCGGGTCGATCACGCCGCCCGCCTCGGCGTCGCCGATCAGCGGCTTCTCCGCCTCGGCGAGCGCCAGCACGTCGAGGTGGGCGAGCTGCGCGGCGGTGGCCTTCTCCTCGCCGGTGAGGTCCTTGCCGCCGCCGGCCAGCAGATAGGGCGCCTTGGCGTACGCGTGGTCGCGCAGGCTGAGCACCAGCAGCTTCGGCGACAGCGGCTTGCCGGTGTTCCACGCCGGGCACTGCGACTGGCACCGGCCGCACTCGGTGCAGGTGCTGAAGTCCAGCAGGCCCTTCCAGGTGAACTGCTCGACGTGCGCGACGCCGAACTGATCCTTCTCCGGATCGGCCTCCTCGAAGTCGAGCGGCTTGCCCTCGCTCATCATCGGCCGCAGCGGCCCGAGGCCGGAGCCGGACGCACCCGGCTTCCGCTTGAAATAGATGTTCGGGAAGGCCAGGAAGCGGTGCCAGGCGACGCCCATGGTCACGTTCAGCGAGATCACGATGAGCCAGGTCATCGAGATCGCGATCTTGACGAGGGCGGCGACGCTGACCCCGGACTCCCAGTCCGGCAGCACCGAGCCGACCGCGTGACTCAGCGGGGTGGCCCAGGTCGGGTACTCGAAGTGGTCGGTGGCCACCTTGAAGCCGCGGATCAGGAAGCCCATGACCAGGACGGCGAGAACGACGGCCTCGACGAAGTAGCCCTGCCACATGGTGGAGCCGGTGAATCGGGACCGGCGTCCGGCCTGACTAGGCCGGTTCGCCACCCGGATCGCGATCAGCACCACGATGCCGACGACACCGAGGATGCCGATCCACTCGGTGACCAGCCCGTAGAGCGCCCAGCCACCGATCAGCGGCAACCCGGCGGTCGGCGACACCACCTCGAAGTACGCCTCGAGCACCAGCAGCGACAGCACGAGGAAGCCGACCATCACGAACCAGTGCGCGGCGCCGACCACGCTCCAGCGGAGCATCCGGGTGTGTCCGGCCGTCTCCGCGAGCATGGTCTTCGTACGCTCGACGTGGTCACCGGAGCGGGACGGATCGGGCTGACCCAGCCGGATCACGGCGAACATCTTCGAGACCGCACGCACCGCAAGCCACACCGCCACGGCGGTGATGGCGGCCGCGAGGATCGTGGTGACGATCTGGACGCTGCCCATCGAGTTGGCCTCCCGGTCTGCTGCCTGTCGAGCGGCTCGGCGACCGGGGTCGGGGTGCGGTTGGTCACCCCAGGGTGCCGCACCTCGACCCGGATCGGTCGATGACCTCGGTCCACTCGGTCATGCGATGCAGCTTACGCGCAAGGTTACTCAGCAGTAACGTGAGACTTCTCGCACCTGGGCCACGCCGCCCTGCGCACACCTTAGGAGGCCGCCGCCGAGTCCGCTCGGTCGGGGCCTGCGCAGGTGGCCGTTGAGCAGGGAATCAGCGCCAGCGGGAGAGCAGGATCAGGGAGCCGACCATCGCGCCGAAGCCGATCGCGAGGTTCCAGTACCCGAGCTCCATGACCGGGTACTCCTGCTCAGACAGGTAGTAGACCACCAGCCAGGCGATGCCGAAGGCGATCAACGACACGGCCGTGGCGGGCAGCCAGACCGGGCTCGGCTTACGGGACGCCGATGTCGTCGTCGGGCGTACATCCGTGGGCGGGGTGTACACCTTCTTCTTGCGGACCTGAGACTTGGGCACGACGCTCTCCAGAGGGGTTACGACCTCGTCCGGCCTGACAACCGGGCGCGAGGGCGACGGTCCATGGCCAATAATGTTCGACAGCTAGCGTAGTCCGGAAGGCCCGTCCAATCCACGGATGAGGCCAGACCGATGCCCCGCATCGGAGAATCGGACGGGCGGGCGACCGTCGCTCCGCCGCACCCCACGGGTGCCGGAGCCGGAGGACAAGGGGGAACGGCCGTGGAGTACACGTCCGGCGCAGCGTCGTGGCAGAAGGCGCTGCGACGACTCGTCGCCGGGTTGCTGCCCCGCCGGCCGCGTCAGCGCCGTCCGGGCTGGTCGATCGGGGTACCGCTGATCGCCGCCGCGGCCGGCCTGCTCTTCACCACCACCGCCACCACCGCGGGCGGCACGAACCTGCGCGAGGACCGACGCCCCCAGCTCACCGAACTCATCGAGGACCGCCGCGCCCAGGTGGCGGCGAACGAGGAGCGCGCCGCGACGCTGCGCAAAGAGGTCGAGAGCCGTACGGCCGACCTCGCCGACTCGGACGGGCCGATCCGGGAGCAGCAGGAGCGCGGCACCGCCAGCCTCGCCACCGCCGGTTTCACCGAGCTGACCGGCTTGGGGATGACCGTCGTACTCGACGACGCGCCCCGGCTCAACAACCTGCCCGACGGGGCCACCAACGACGACCTGGTCGTACACCAGGGTGACGTCCAGGCAGTGGTGAACGCGTTGTGGGCCGGCGGCGCCGAGGCCATGTCAATCATGAACGTCCGCGTCCTGGCGACCAGCGCGGTACGCTGCGTGGGTAACACCCTGCTGCTGCACGGCCGGGTGTACTCCCCTCCGTTCAAGATCGTAGCAATTGGCGACCCCGCCGCACTGCGGCAGGCCCTCGCCGCTTCCGAGGGAGTCCGGTGGTTCAGGGACGCGGTCGACAATTACCAGCTCGGCTACCAGGAGCTTCCCGGCACCGTCACCGTGCCCGCGTTCGAGGACTCCACCACCCTGCGATCGGCGACGGTGCCGCGGTGAGTGCGCAGTGAGTCCGCACCCCGACGGTCGACACCGCGACCAGGCCGACGAACCCACCGCCTTCCTGCCGAAGATCGAGCGGCCGAACCCGGCCACGCCGGACAGTCACCACCCGACCAGGCCAGACAGCCACCACCTGGCCACGCCGGACAGCCGTCGCGTCGCCACGCCCGACACCCGGTCGTCGGCCGGGCCCGAGCGCCGTCCGTCGGTCTCGCCCGACAATCGGTCGTCCGGGCCCCACGACACGCGGTCCGGAGAGCCCGCCGGCCCGGCCGGTCGCTGGAACACCACGCCCGGCCGGTGGGACACCTCCGCCCCGGCAAGTAGTGGACCGGACCCTCGCTTCGGCGCAACGGCCGGCCAGGGTGACTCTGGAGCACCCGGTCGCAGGGACGCCGCTCCGAGCCAGGAGCGGTCGCCGAGCCAGGAGCGGTCGCCGGGTCGGTGGGGCCCGTCACCGAGCGTGCCGCCGGTCGACGGACCCGGTCGACGGCAGAGCCCGGCCGGCGCCGGGCAGTGGAACGGCGTACCCCTGCCCTCCAGCGAGCCGGACATCCCCGTCGAGCCGACCCCGTGGCGCGGAGCCTTCGAGGCTCGACGCCCCGCCGCGCCCACCCCACCTGACGGCACCGCTCCCGGCGGTCCGGGACCGCAGGCGAGCGGCCCGGGTGCCTCCTCGGCCTGGTCCGGCGGGGAGGCGGCGCGCCACTCGCCGCCCGGTGGCGCCCAGGGACGACCGGCGACCGGACAGACCCGGCCCGACGCCGGCCCGGTGCGACCGGCCACGCCGCAGCCCGGTCACCCGCCCGCCCAGACTCCGCCTGCCGGACCGGGACAGCCGCCGTTCGCCCGGCACGGCCTCGACCCGGCGCAGGCGCGGCACGGTGCGCAGCCCGGGCAGGTCCCGCCGTCGGGGCCCGCCCGCCAGCAGCCCACCGCCCCGCACCACCCTGCATCGCAGCACCACCCGGCATCGCAGCCCACGGGCCCGCAGCCGCCTGCGGCATGGCGGACGGACAACCGGGACGGCCGCGACGCCCCGCCCTCGGGGCAGCCCACCGAGCAGAGCTGGTCGGGTGAAGGGCCGACGGCACTGATGCCGGCGATCGGCGGCCCGGCCCGCTCCGCCGCCTCCCCGAACGGCGGCACGCCCCCGTCGCCGACGACCGGCGGGGCTTCCACGCCCTCTGCGACCGGCGGCACGCCCTCGTCGCCGACGCGCGGTGCCTCGGCATCGTCGCCGACCGGCAACACCCCCGCATCGTCGCCGACCGGCAACACCCCGGCGTTGTCGCCGGCCGGCGGGGCCTCCACCGGCTCCCGGTCGGGCGGCGGGCCGTCGGCCGACCCGGGTGCCACCGCCCTGATCCCGGCGATCACCGGCACCCGGCCGAGCACACCGCCCGCGATGGACTCCACCGCCCTGATGGGGGCCGTGCCCCGACCGCCGAAGACCGACGACCCCGCTGACGGTGCCGGCCCGGGTGCCGAGCCTCCCAAGCCGCGACGGGGTGACCGGGTGGTGCAGCTCCGGCCGCACCAGACCGGTGAGGGCTACAAGAGCGTCTACTCCGAGCTGACCCGACCGTCCG
This sequence comes from Micromonospora sp. NPDC049903, assembly GCF_044460945.1. Taxonomy (NCBI): domain Bacteria; kingdom Bacillati; phylum Actinomycetota; class Actinomycetes; order Micromonosporales; family Micromonosporaceae; genus Micromonospora; species Micromonospora sp. NPDC049903. Next base: position 286,665 of record NZ_JBITKL010000004.1, on the reverse strand, counting down.
CGTGGTCCCGGGTCCGCACCGGCCTGCGGTTCAGCGGGGAGCTGCTGATCACCTTCGGCCTGGTGGTGCTCCTCTTCGCCGGCTACGAGATCTGGGGCAAGTCGGCGATCGTCGACGCGCACCAGGGAGAGCTGAGCCAGCAGCTCGCGCAGGCATGGGGGCCCGAGGGCGACCCGACGGTGGCCCCCTCGGCCAGTGCCTCGCCGTCCGCGTCCCCGAAACCGCCGGTCAACGGCAAGCCGATCGCCGGGCTCTACATCCCCAAGTTCGAGAAGGAGTGGATCGTCGTCGAGGGTGTCCGCCAGGAGGACATCCGGTACGCGCCGGGGCACTACCCGGAGAGCGCCCTGCCCGGTCAGGTCGGCAACTTCTCCGTTGCCGGGCACCGCAACCGGGCCACCTTCTGGCGACTGGACGAGCTGCGCGACGGTGACGCCATCGTGGTCGAGGGCCGCAACGAGTGGTACGTCTACCAGGTCACCGAAAACCACATCGTGAAGCCGTCCCAGGTGGAGGTGGTCGCACCCGTACCGGGGCGGCCGGGAGCCCGACCGTCCAAGCGGATGCTGACCCTGACCACCTGCAATCCCAAGTTCGACAACTACGAGCGGTTGATCGTCCACGCCGAGTTGACCCGTACGCAGCCGAAGGCCGAGGGGCGCCCGGCGGAGCTGGGAGCCTGACGATGTACGGCTGGATCTGGCGAAAGCTGCCCTTCGGGTTGCCCGGCAAACTCGTCGGCAGCCTGCTGCTCGCCACCACCGCGGTGGCGCTGCTCTGGTACGTGGTCTTCCCCTGGGCCGGGCCGCTGCTGCCGTTCACCGGGGAGGACGTCCAGGTCACCCAGCAGGACGACGGTCCCGGCGTACCCGGCAGCGACGTGGTGCCCGGCGAGGACCCGCTGGACGACGCCCCGCCCGGTGACGAGCACGACCTGCCGTACGACACCGACCGGAACAACACCCCGCCGCCGGACGAAGACGAGTGAGGCCGATGCGCGTCCTGGTGATCGACAACTACGACTCGTTCGTCTTCAACCTGGTGCAGTACCTCGGCCAGCTCGACGTCGAGTGCGAGGTGCGGCGCAACGACGAGATCGACGTGGCAGAGGTGGGCCGGGTCGGTGCCGACGGCATCCTGCTCTCGCCCGGGCCGGGCAGTCCCGACCGGGCCGGCATCTGCCTCGACGTGATCCGCCGGTACGCGGGCGAGATCCCGATCTTCGGCGTCTGCCTCGGTCACCAGGCGATCGGCGAGGCGTACGGCGCCACCGTCGCCCGCGCCCCGGAGCTGCTGCACGGCAAGACCTCGGAGGTACGCCACGACTCGGTCGGCGTACTCGCCGGACTGCCCGACCCGTTCACCGCGACCCGCTACCACTCCCTCGCCGTCTTGCCCGAGACGCTGCCGGAGGAACTGGAGGTCACCGGCCGGACGGAGTCCGGCGTGGTGATGGCGATGCGGCACCGGACGCTGCCGATCGAGGGCGTGCAGTTCCACCCGGAGTCGGTGCTCACCGAGGGCGGCCACCTGATGCTGGCGAACTGGCTGGCCGGCTGCGGCTACCGGGAGGCGCTGGACCGTGCCCCCGCGCTGGCCGCCGAGGTCGACACCCGCCGCCGCGCCGCCTTCGTCACCACCTGACACCGGCCCGCCCGACACAGCGAAACGGTCACCGACCGCCCGGCCCGGCCGAAGCGGGTGACCCGCCCGCCCAGGGTGCCGAAACGGTCACCGACGCAGGGCCTCGGTGACGCTCGGGTCGGCGGGCGAGCTGACCGCAGGTGGTCGGCGGCGAACCGCGTCCAGGACCGCCTTGCCGCTGGCCAGGTAGTCACGGGCCGCCTTCTGTGCCAGCAGGCTCGATCCGCAGCCGGTGCAGCGGGCGGCGACCCCGTCGGTGTCGATGCCGAGGTGTCGGCAGAGCGTCACGGCACGATCCAGGTGGTAGGACTGCGTGACGATCAGGGCCCGCTCGATCCCGTAGACGTCCCGTGCCCGCAGGCAACTGTCGTACGTGTCGAGGCCGTGCGGGTCGGTGACGACGCGCTGCGGGTCGACACCGAGCGGCCCGGTCAGGTGCTCGGCCATCGCCGCCGGCTCGTCCCCGGACGTCCCGCCGCCGTCACCCGACACCAGCACCACCCGGGCCTGCCCGCTGCGCACCAGCTCGGCGGCGGTCTCCAGGCGTCCGGCGAGCCGGATGCCGGGTCGCTGTCCGTTCTCGGTGACCGCCGTGCCCAGGACGATCACCACGTCGGCGCTCGGCGCGTCGGCCTCGGTGTAGACGTGTCCGCGGGCGGACACCGTCGTCCAGAGCCACGGCACGCTCACCAGCAGCAGTGCGACGGCGACGAGGGCGGCGACCCTGATCAGGCGGCGCCGCCACCGCACCGGGGCGGCGGGGGCCGGGTCGGTCACTCGCCGGGGAACCGGAACGGCGGGAAGCCCGGCGTCGGCATGACCTGGCCGCCGCCACCGCTGCCACCGCTGCCACCGCCGTCGTCGTCCTCATCCGGCGGCGGGGTGGTCGGCGGGGTACCGGTCGGCGGCGTCTGCGACGGCTCCGGGTCCTCCTCTTCCTCCTCCACGGAGATGGTGATCGTCACCCGGCTGCCCTTGGTGCGCTGGCTGTTGGCGTTCGGATCCTGGTTGAGCACCCGACCGGCCTGGTCCGCAGGCACCGCACGACCGGTCTGGACCCGGACCTCGAAGCCCGCGTCCCGCAGCCTCTTCCGCGCTTCGTCCTCGGTGAGGTTCGCGACGTCAGGCACCCGGACCACGTTGCCCCTGGAGACGGTGAGAGTGACCTTGGTCCCCTCCTCCACCCGCTCGCCCGCGCCCGGATCGATCGCCAGCACCTGGCCCTCGGGCGCGGCGTTGTCGTCCTGCTTGACCTCCACGTCGAGCTTCAGCTCCTCAAGCTGCTGCTCGGCGAACTCACGGGTGCCACCGACCACGGACGGGATGGTCACCACCGGCTTGCCGTCGCAGATCTGCACGGTCACCGTGCTGTTCGGCTGCACCCGCTCGCCGGCGGCCGGGGTCTGGCTGACCACGGCGCCCTTCGTGCAGTCGGAGGAGAGGACTGGGTCGCCGAGCGCTGCGGTGAGGCCGTTCTGCTCGATCTGGGCGAATGCGTCCTGTTGGCTGAGCCCGGTGAGGGTGGGCACCGGAGTGTCCTCGTCATCGCGCTGGTTGAGCAACAGAGCGGCGACCAGCGCGATCACCGCGAGCACGCCGAGCGCGGCGAACATGGCGATCAGCCAGGACGAGGCGCGCCGCTGGCGGGGGTCGCCGACCCGGGCGGGGATCTGTCGCGTCTGGGTGGCACCTGCCGCGCCCGCCGAGTAGCCCGGGGACGGCGCCATCGCGACGGTCTCGTCCTCGCGCAGCACCGGCGTCGCCATCACCGGACGACCGGCCGCCGCCCGGAGCATGTCGGCACGCATCTCACCGGCGCTCTGGTAACGGTTGAGCGGGTTCTTGGACAGCGCCTTGAGCACGATCGCGTCGACCGCCGGGTTGACGTCCGGGTTCAGGTCGCTCGGCGTCGGCGGAGTCTCCCGCACGTGTTGGTACGCGACGCTGACCGGGCTGTCACCGACGAACGGCGGGTGGCCGCAGACCAGCTCGAAGAGGACGCAGCCGGCGGCGTACACGTCGGAGCGGGCGTCCACGGCCTCGCCGCGCGCCTGCTCCGGGGAGAGGTACTGGGCGGTGCCGATGACCGCGCTGGTCTGCGTCATCGTGGTGGCACCGCTGGCCAGGGCCCGGGCGATACCGAAGTCCATCACCTTGACCTGGCCGGTCTGGGTGAGCATCACGTTGCCGGGCTTGATGTCGCGGTGGATGATGCCGTGCCGGTGGCTGAACTCCAGCGCCGCGCAGATGTCGGCGGAGATCTCCAGCGCCCGACGGGGCTGTAGCCGGCCCTCGGCGCCGAGCACCTCCTTGAGGGTGCGCCCGTTGACGAACTCCATCACGATGAACGGAAGGGTTTCGCCCGTCGGCGCCTGTTCCTCACCCGTGTCGTAGACCGCGACGATGGCCGGGTGGTTGAGCGAGGCGGCGTTCTGCGCCTCCCGCCGGAAACGCATCTGGAAGGTGGCGTCCCGAGCCAGGTCGGTCCGGAGCATCTTGATCGCGACGTCCCGACCGAGACGCAGGTCGCGACCGCGATGCACCTCGGCCATGCCGCCATATCCGAGCAGCTCGCCGACCTGGTACCTGCCACCGAGCAGGCGGGCCTGCGCTGTCATCGCGTCCGTCGTCCTTCACTCGTCGTCGTCTCGTGGCTCCCCACGCGGGGCTGATCCAGTCGACGGTACGCCGTACCGGCTGGATCGTCTCGTCCGTCGTGCCCTGGCACGACGGACGACACCGTTTGCACGGAGACCCCGACCGGCAGGTCGGCGCCCTGGTTCATCCGCACCCGGTAGGAAATCACGCCGGAACAGAGCAGGACCAGTACGCCCAGCATCACTGCCAGAAACAGGACTCCGGAGCGCGACCGTCCGGGCACCTGCTGTGGCGGGGCTGGTCGTGGCTGGTAGCCGGGCGGCGCGGCGGCGGCACGCGGGTAGTTGTTGGGCGGTGGCATCGGTCGACCGACCGGCATCGCCGGCACGGCCGGCGCGACAGTCGTGGGGCGCAGTGGTTGCGCCGCCGGGGGGCGGGCCGCCATCGGCGACACCGGCGGCCGGTGGTTCACGGCCGGAGGGCGACCGGGCGGTGTCGAGTGCGGTGCCGCCGGAGGACGGGGCGGCTGCGGCGTCGGCACCGGGGCGCGTCCCGGAGCCGGCGACGCGGGGGCGGCCGAGATCGGGTTGGCGTTCTGCCCACCCGCACGCGCCTGCTGGGACAGCGCCGTCTTGAGCTGCCGGGCCACCCCGGCCAGCGCGGCGGCGCTCTGCCAGCGGTCCTTCGGGTCCTTCGCCATGGCCCGCTCCACCAGGGCGCAGACCTGCGGCGGGATGTCGGACGGCAACTGTCGCGGGGTCTCCCGCACGTGCCGCATGGCGATGTCGAGCGGGTTGTCGCCCTCGAAGGGCCGGCGGCCGGCGAGACACTGGTACGCGACCACGCCGAGGGCGTACACGTCCGAGGCGGGGGTGGCGACCTGGCCGGTGGCCTGCTCGGGCGAGATGTACGAGGCGGTGCCGAGCACCGAACCGGCGGCGGTGAGCTGGCCGACGAGTTCCGAGCGGGCGATGCCGAAGTCGGTCAGCACCAGCGTGCCGTTCGGCCGGACCAGCAGGTTGCCGGGCTTCACGTCCCGGTGCACGATCCCCTTGAGGTGGGCCGCGTGCAGCGCGTCGGCGGCCTGCGCCACCAACGCCATCGTCCGGGCCGGGGTGAGTCGACCGACCCGGCTCAGCGTGGCCGAGAGCGGGTCGCCCTCCACGTACTCCATCACCAGGAAGGCGATCTGCTGGTCGTTGCCGAAGTCGTAGACGTCGACCACACCCGGGTGGTTGATCGTCGCCATGGTGCGGGCCTCGCCCCGGAACCGCTCGGCGAAACCGGGCTCGTCCAGCAGCGCCGGGAGCAGGCTCTTCACCGCGACCGTACGGCCGAGCACCTGGTCCAGGCCGCGCCAGACATCGCCCATGCCACCGCTGGCGATGCGCTCGTCGAGACGGTACCGGTTACCGAGCTGAACTCCCGGACTGAGCATGTCAACGCCCCCCACGGTCGGCGATGACGGCGCGCATGATCTGCCCGGAGATCCGGGCCGCCTCTGCGCTGCCGCCGCTGCCGGCCTCTTCGAGCAGCACGCAGACCGCCGAGACCGGTTCCCCGTTGGAGTCGATGGCGAAACCGATGAACCAGCCGTGGTCGGGCCGGTCGGGCGCCGACTGGGCGGTACCCGTCTTGCCGCCCACGGTGTAGCCGTTGATCTGTGCGGAACGGGCGGTGCCGTTCTCCACCACGCTGACCATCATGTCCCGCAGGTCGGCGGCGACCTCACGGCTGACCGGGCGGCGCAGTTCACGCGGCTGGGCCGGGTCGTAGACGGTGGTGCGGTCCGGTCCGAGGAGCTGGCGTACCAGGTAGGGCCGCATCTGGCTGCCCTGGTTGGCGACCGCGGCGGCGATCATCGCCCCTTCCAGGGGGCTCATCCGCACGTCGCGCTGCCCGATGGAGGACTGGGCCAGCGCCGCCGGGTCGGCCCCGCCGTCGGGGTTCTGCATGTCGCCGGTACGGCTGGCCGCCACCGCCTGGCCGCCCTCGCCGAGCCGGCCGACGGTCAGGTCCTCCTGCTCGAACCCGAACTGCCGGGCCTTCTCCTTGATCACGTCCGGGCCGAGCTGCACACCGAGCTTGGCGAAACCGGTGTTGCAGGAGTCGGTGACCGCCTTCATCAGGGTGACCTGGGACTGCGGGCAGATCGACGGCACCGCGTTGGTGATCGCCTCGCCAGAGGTCGGCGGGGTGTAGCTGGGCCCGGCCGGGATGTTGGTGTCCTTGCCGATCCCGTTCTCCAGCGCGGCGGCGGCCACCACCATCTTGAACGTGGAGCCCGGCGGCAGCACCTCGGCCAGCGCCCGGTTGCGCAGCGGACGCTGCGGGTCCTGCTCCAGCTCGTTGTACGCCTTGGTCGCCTCGCTGGTGTTGTGGCTGGCCAGCGGGTTCGGGTCGAAGCTGGGCATGGAGACCAGCGCCTGCACCGCCCCGGTCTTCGGGTCGATGGCGATCGCCGCGCCCTTCTTCACCCCCCGGTTGTTGTTGCGCATCTGGTCGTACGCGACGTCCTGGGCCCCCCGGGAGAGGGTGAGCAGCACGTTTCCACCGGCGGTGCGGTCGCCGGTGAACATGTCCTTGATCCGGTTGGCGATGAGCTGGTCGCTGGTGCCGGCGAGGAAGTCGTTCTCGGAGCGCTCGATCCCGGTGTCGCCGAGGTTGACCGGCTTGTAGCCGAGCACGTGGGCGTACTTCGCCCCGCCCGGATAGGTCCGCAGGAACTTCAGCTCGCCCTCGGTCTCCTTGCTGACCGCCAGGGCGGTGCCGCCCGCCTCGATGTTGCCGCGACGGCGCTCGTACTCGGCGACCTGGACCCGGCCGTTGTAGTCGCTGGTGCGGTACTCGTCGGCCTTGTACGCCTGGATCCAGTTCAGGTTGGCGAAGAGCAGGGCGAACAGAACGATGACGACGACGCCGACCCGGCGCAGGGGTGCGTTCACGGCTTGATCACCTCCGTGGGGGCACCGTGCAGTTGCTCGGGCGGCCCGCCGGACGGACGGTTCACCTTGCCGCCGACCCCGGTCACCGGGCGGCGCCCGGCGTCGGAGACCCGCAGCAGCACCGCGACCAGCAGCCAGTTCGCCATCAGCGACGAGCCACCGGCGGAGAGGAACGGGGTGGTCTGACCGGTCAGCGGGATGAGCCCGCTGATGCCGCCGACGATCACGAAGACCTGGAGCGCGAGGGTGAAGGCCAGACCACCGGCGAGCAGCTTGCCGAAGGAGTCGCGGACGGCGATGGCGGCCCGCAGCCCGCGCTCCACGATCAGCAGATAGATCACCAGCAGCGCGGAGAGACCGAACAGGCCGATCTCCTCGCCGATGCCGGCGAAGATGAAGTCGTTCTGCACCTCCGGCAGCAGCAGCGGTTGACCGCCACCCGGTCCGGCACCGAACATCCCGCCGGTGCCGAGCGCGAGCAGCCCCTGCACCAACTGGTAGCCGGAGTCGTACGGCTCGGCGAACGGGTCGAGCCAGATCTCCGCCCGCACGTAGAAGTTCGCGAACGGTCCACCGAACTGCTCCCCGAGCACGTATGCGAGGTAGGCGCCGCCGAAGAAGAGGACCAGACCGATGAGCAACCAACTGACCCGTTCGGTGGCGATGTATACCGTCGCCACGAACATGCCGAAGTAGAGCAGCGAGGTGCCGAGGTCCTTCTCGAAGATCAGGACCAGCAGGCTGATCACCCAGACCACCAGCACCGGGCCCAGGTCGCGGCCGCGCGGGAAGTCGATACCGAGGAACCGGTGACTGGCCAGCGAGAGCACCTCGCGCTTGCGGACCAGGTAGTAGGCGAAGAAGACCAGCAGGGCGAGCTTGGCGAACTCGCCGGGCTGGATGGAGAAGCTGCCGATCCGGACCCAGAGCTTGGCACCGTTGATCTCGGAGATGCTGGCCGGCAGCACGGCCGGCAGCATGACCAGCACGATGCCGGCCAGGCCCAGGGTGTACGCGTACCGGGAGATCGAGCGGTGGTCGCGCATGATGGCCAGCAGGCCGGCGGCGAGGATCACCGAGACCAGCGTCCAGGCCAACTGCCGCCCGCCGGTGCCCGCGAAGGTGGCCATGTCGACCCGGTCCTCGGGGGCCGCCCGGGCCAGGTCCAGCCGGTGCAGGAAGCCGACGCCGAGCCCGTTGAGCAGGGCCACCGCCGGCAGCAGGGCCGGGTCGGCGAAGGGTGCCAGGAACCGGATCACCAGGTGCATGCCGAGGAACACCGCGGTGAGCGCGGCGGCCGGCACCCAGAAGGTCGGGGTGACCGTGTCGAGCACGTTCGCCTCGACCATCGCCCCGTACGCCGCGACCAGGGCCATCGCCAGCAACAGCAGCGACAGCTCGGCGTTACGCCGGGACCGGGCCTGGCGTACGCCGGAACGCTCGCCCGCACTGGCGGGCGAGGTTGCCGGGGTGGCCGCTGCGGTCACGATCGTCCTCGGTTCGGGTGCCGGTGCCTACTCGGGCGACCGGCAGGCCGCCGGGTCGACGGTGGGCGAGAAGGTGTCGGGCGGGGCGTCGGGCGTACCGGTGGGCAGGACCGCCGCCCCGTTGTCGGACGGGCGCGCCGGTGGAGTCGCGGAGGCGCCCGTGGCGGAGGCCGACGCGCTGCCGACCGGGCTCGGCGAGCCGCTCGGCGCTTCCGGTGCCGGCGAGGGCTCGCCCGCGTCGGGAGTCGGACTCGGGGGCGGGCTCGTGGTGGGCGGGCAGACCGGCTTGAGGTTGACGTTGGTGGGGCTGTCCACCGTCAGCTCGGCCAGCCGGCGTGCCGCGTCCGGCTCGCTCTTGGCCGGAATGCCCTGCTTGACCTGCTCCTGCGCGGCGAGGGTGAGATCGTCGAGCTGGGCGCTGCTCTCGGAGTGGACCGTGGAGAGGTCCATCCCGGCGATCTGGCCCTGGATGCCACGGAACACGGCCACCTGGCCGTCCTGCGTGGCGCCGACGTAGTACTGCCGCTGGGTGTAGGTGTACCCGCCGTAGAGGCTGCCGCCGAGAATCACCGCCAGGGCGGTCGTCATCGCCAGCGCGCGCAGCGGGCGGCGACGGGCCTCCGGCTCGTCGTCGCCGTTGCCGGCGGGCTCCTCCGGCACGGCCGGGCGGGGGGCGGAGAGCGCCGAGGCCCGGGCGGCCGGGGTGGAGACGTCGGCCGAGGTCGCCATGCCACGGTCGCGAGCCGCCGCGCCGCCGACGATCGGCGCCGCCTCGACGATGTCCCGGTCGGTGGCGTCCGCGATGATCACCGTGATGTTGTCCGGGCCGCCGCCGCGCAGAGCGAGTTGCACCAGTCGCTCGACGCACTGCTGCGGATCGGTGTACTCGCGCATGGTCTCGGCGATGGTCTCCGCACTGACCACGCCGGAGAGTCCGTCGGAGCAGATCAGGTAGCGGTCACCGGTGAGCACCTGGCGCACGGAGTACTCGGGGTCGATGTCCCGGCCGTCCAGGGCCCGGGTGAGCAGCGAGCGCTGGGGGTGGCTGCTCGCCTCCTCCGGGCTGATCCGGCCTTCGTCGACGAGCATCTGGACGTAGGTGTCGTCCTTGGTGACCTGCGCGAACTCGCCGTCGCGCAGGAGATAGGCCCGCGAGTCACCGATGTGGACCATGCCCAGCTTGCTGCCGGAGAAGAGGGTCGCGGTGAGCGTGGTGCCCATCCCCTCCAGCTGTGGGTTGGCCTCCACGGTGTCGCGGAGCTGCTGGTTGGCGGTGCTCACGGCGGAACGCAACGCGTCGACGAGGGCGTCACCGGGGACGTCCTCGTCGAGCGGCGCCATGGCACCGATGACGATGTTGCTGGCGACGTCACCGGCGGCCATGCCGCCCATGCCGTCGGCGACGGCGAGAAGCCGCGGTCCGGCGTAGACGGAATCCTGGTTACCGTCACGGATCAGACCGCGGTCGCTGTGGGCCGCATAGCGCAGGGTCAGAGTCATGGCCGTAATTCGAGAGAGGTGCGGCCGATCCGGATCGGCACGCCGAGGGGAACGGGGGTCGGTCCGGTGACCTTAGCGCGATCGAGGTACGTCCCGTTAGTCGAGCCGAGATCCTCGACGAACCACTGTCCGTCGCGCGGTACGAGTCGGGCGTGTCGCGCGGAGGCGTAGTCGTCGGTGATGACGAGGGTGGAGTCCTCGGCCCGACCGATGGTTATCTGTGCCTCGCCCAGCGTGATCCGGGTGCCGGCCAGTTGCCCCGCGGTCACCACGAGCTGGTGTGCCGCCCGTCCCCGCTTCACCTTCGCCGGCTTCGCCGTCGCCTGACCGGTCGAGGCGCCGACCGCCCGGGGTGCGGCCACCAGCCGACCCGAACGGGCCCCTGCGAACAGGTCCCGACGGATGACACCGACCACCGTGAACACGAAGATCCACAACAGGACGAGGAATCCGAACCGGGCGACGGTGATGACGAGTTCCGGCAAGGCGGGTCAGCCGTCCACGCGGAAGGTCAGGGTGGTCGTACCGAGCTGGATCATGTCGCCGGGGTTCAGCGCCACGGCGGAGACCCGCTGGCCGTTGACCATCGTGCCGTTGGTCGAGCCGAGATCGGTCAGCACGACCTGGCCGCCGTCGAAGTCCAGCCGGGCGTGTCGCCGGGAGATGCCGACGTCGGGCAGACGCAGGTTGGCCTGGTCGCCCCGACCGATCACGGTCGAGCCCATCTGGAGCGGGTAGGTGCGGCCGTCACCGGAGACCAGCCGGACGTTGCGGCCACCACCGTGCCCCTGCGGAGGGCCGTAGCCGCCGCCCTGGTCGTACGAGGGGTATCCGGGCGGCCCGGCGTCGTACCCGCCACCGGGTGCCGAGACCGGGGCGACCTCGCCACCGGTGTAGACCTCGGCGGTGACCCGGAACATGCCGGTGTCCAGCCCTTCACCGCGCTCGATCTCGACGATCACGTCGCCGTAGACCGTCCAGGCCTGCTCGCCGATGAACTCCGCCTGCGACTGGGCCAACTCCTGGGCCAGCGCGGCGGCGTACGGCGCCAGCCGACTGTGGTCGTAGGGCGAGAGATCGATCACGTAGCGGTTCGGCACCAACGTGCGCCCACCGGCCAGGATGGCCTTGTGCGCCTCGGCCTCTCGCTGCATGGCGTTGAGGATCTCCACGGGGTGCACGACCCCCTTGAAGACCTTGGCGAAGGCCCCTTCGACCAGGCCTTCCAGACGCTTCTCGAAGCGTTGCAGCACGCTCACCGGCTCCTCCTCGGGTCCCGAGGACATGATGGTATCCGTCCAGAGCGCACGCAGCTCACACGCCGCTCGGCCAGCAGGCCACGGCCCGTTCGGACGGCCTCGAATCGTCGTGCTACTCTTTCGTCCGCCACGAACGGTAACCGCTGGAAGCAGCGAATGCCATTCGCGGTAACGACCGAAGGTCACGTAGCATTGCCGAGGTCCGCCGGAGACGGTGAAGCCGGCCCGGGCTACGCTGTCCGAGGTCATGCCACGGGGAAGTGGCGGAATGGCAGACGCGCACGGTTCAGGTCCGTGTGCCCGAAAGGGCGTGGGGGTTCAACTCCCCCCTTCCCCACCACAGACGAGGGCTCCGCGGCGACGCGGGGCCCTCGCTCCGTATCGAGGCGTACCAAACGTCACGCTATGCTCCGATGGTTTCTGCCTCCGACGCACCAGGAGTGGCATGTGAGTGTCGCATTCGTGACCGGTTCGGGCGGGCTGATCGGCTCCGAGGCGGTCCGGCACTTCGCCGGCCTCGGTCTCGACGTCGTCGGCATCGACAACGACATGCGGCAGGAGTTCTTCGGCGAGGAGGCGTCAACCGCCTGGAACGTCCGCCGGCTGACCGACGAGCTGGGTGAGAGGTACTCGCACCACAGCATCGACATCCGCGACCGCAGCGCGCTCGGCGCGCTCTTCAAGCGGTACGGCCGGGACGTCGCCGTGGTCATCCACACGGCCGCGCAGCCCTCGCACGACTGGGCGGTGCGTGACCCGTTCACCGACTTCGACGTGAACGCCGCCGGCACCCTGAACGTCCTGCAGAGCGTCCGGGAACACTGCGTGGAGGCGCCGGTCATCCACTGCTCGACGAACAAGGTCTACGGCGACCGGCCGAACAGCCTGCCCCTGGTCGAGCTGGAGACCCGGTGGGAGATCGAGCCGGGCCACCCGTACGAGCAGGGCATCCGCGAGGACATGTCGATCGACGCCTGCCTGCACTCCATCTTCGGCGCCTCCAAGGTCGCCGCCGACGTGATGGTGCAGGAGTACGGCCGCTACTTCGACATGAAGACCGCCTGCTTCCGGGGTGGGACGCTGACCGGCCCGGCCCACTCGGCCACCGAACTGCACGGCTTCCTGGCGTACGTGATGCGCTGCAACATGGAGCGCCGGACGTACAAGATCTACGGCTACCAGGGCAAGCAGGTGCGGGACGCGATCCACAGCTCGGACGTGGTCTCCGCGTTCGAGGCGTTCTTCCGCAACCCGCGCTCGGCGGCGGTGTACAACCTCGGCGGCGGCCGGCACTCCAACACCTCCATGCGGGAGGCGTTCACCGAGGCCGAGCGGATCACCGGGCAAGAGATGATCTCGGAGTACGTCGAGGCCAACCGGGTCGGCGACCACAAGTGGTGGATCGGCTCCAACGAGGCGTTCCAGGCCGACTACCCGGACTGGAAGCAGGTCTACGACGTACCCATGATCATGCGTGAGATCTACGAGGCCAACGTGGACAAGTGGGTGCCGGGAGCATGACCAAGAAGAACGTCCTCGGCGTGCTCGTCGACGCCACGAACTACGCCGAGGCGACCGAGCGGGTGGTGGCCGCCGCGCAGGACCGTCGTCCGATGGCGTTGACCGCGCTGGCCGTGCACGGCGTGATGACCGGTGTGCTGGACCCGCCGCACAACGCCCGACTCAACTCGTTCGACGTGGTGACCCCGGACGGCCAGCCGGTGCGCTGGGCGTTGAACCTGCTGCACGGCGCCGGCCTCACCGACCGGGTGTACGGGCCGCTGCTGACCCTGCACGTGCTCTCCCGCTTCGCCGACGAGGGCCTGCCGGTCTACCTGTACGGCTCGACCGACGAGACGCTGGCCCGGCTGATCCCGGAGCTGGAGCGGATGTTCCCGGCGCTGAAGATCGCCGGGGTGGAGGCGTCGAAGTTCCGCGCCGTGCAGCCGGGCGAGGACGTCGAGATCGCCGACCGGATCAAGGCCAGCGGCGCCCGGCTCGTCCTGGTCGGGCTCGGCTGCCCGCGCCAGGAGGTCTTCACGTACGCGATGCGTCCGCTGCTGGACATGCCGATGATGGCGGTCGGCGCGGCCTTCGACTACCACGCCGGTCTGCTGCGTCAGCCGCCGCCGTGGATGCAGCGGGCCGGGCTGGAGTGGTTCTGGCGGCTCGGGCTGGAGCCGAAGCGGCTCTGGCGCCGCTACGTGATCCTCAACCCGGCGTACCTCGGCCGGCTGTTCGCGCAGAAGACCGGGCTGTGGAAGGCCCGGCCGCCGGCCCCGGCCACCGAGCGTCCGAACACGTTCGCGGTCTGACCGAGGCGTCGAACGACCACCGGGCCCCTGGCGTGATGCCGGGGGCCCGATGCCGTTGCGGACGTCAGAGGGTCAGCGTCCAGGTGTTCACGTAGCCGGTGTCTCCGCTGTAGACGTCCCGCACCTGGAGCCGCCAGGTGCCGTTCGCCGCCTCGGCGGAGAGGTTCACCGTGTAGGTGGCGATCACGTTGTCCGCGCCGTCGAGGATGCTGCTGTTCTTCAGGCGGTAGGACGACCCGTCCGGGGCGAGCAGGTCGACGACCAGGTCACCACGGTAGGTGTGCACGATGTTCACCGCGACGGTCGAGTTCGACGCGGCGTTCCGGTTGCAGCCGGCGATGGTGATCGAGCTGGTCACCGCCGAGCCGGCGTCCGGGATCGCCACGTCGGTGCCGTTGGTGCCCGTGCAGCCGCCGCTGCCGCTGCCGGTCACCGTCAGCGAGAACGTCGCGGTCTTGCTGCCGGACGCGGCGCTGCCGGTCACCGTCACCGGGTACGTGCCGGCGGGGGTGCTGGCCGAGGTGGTGACGGTCAGCGTCGACGACCCGCCGGAGGTGACGGTGGCCGGGCTGAACGAGGCGGTGGCCCCGGACGGCAGGCCGCTCGCCGAGAGGCTCACCGACTGCGCCGACCCGTTGGTGGTCGCGGTGGCCACGCTCGCGGTCACCGAGCCGCCGGGCGCGGTGGAGCCGGAGGTCGGCGACACCGAGACCGAGAAGTCGTTGGTCGGCGGCGGGGTGTCGCCGTTGACCACGTACAGCAGTTGGTTCGGGGTCCCGGTGCCCACGTTCGTGACCACGTTCGGGGTCGAGTTGGCCACCAGGTAGTCCCGGACCTGCTGCGGGGTCCACGACGGGTTGGCCGACAGCACCAGCGCGGCGACGCCGGCCACGTGCGGTGAGGCCATCGACGTACCGCTGATCGAGTTGGTCGCGGTGTCGCCGGTGTGCCAGGCCGACGTGATGCTCACGCCCGGCGCGAGGATGTCCACGCAGGTGCCGAAGTTGGAGAAGCTCGCGGCGGCGTCGTTGTTCTGGGTGGCGCCGACGGTGATCGCCGGAGCGGCCCGGGCCGGCGAGTAGTTGCAGGCGTTCTGCCGCTGGCCGAGCGCGTTGCCGTTACCGGCGGCCACCGCGTAGGTGATGCCGGCGTTGATCGAGTTGATCACCGCGTTGTCGACCGAGGTGTTCGCCCCGCCGCCCAGGCTCATGTTGGCGACGGCCGGCTTGACCGCGTTCGCGGTGACCCAGTCGATGCCGGCGATGACTCCGGCGTTGGTGCCGCTGCCCTGGCAGTTCAGCACCTTGACCGCCACCAGCCGGGTGGCCTTGGCGACGCCGTACGCGGTGCCGCCGACCGTACCGGCGACGTGGGTGCCGTGGCCGTTGCAGTCGGTGTTGTTGGTGTCGACGGTGTTGGTGCCCCAGGTCGCCCGGCCGCCGAAGTCGGAGTGGGTCGTCCGGATGCCGGTGTCGATGACGTACGAGGTGACGTTCGAGGCGGTGTTCGGGTAGGTGTAGGAGCTGTTCAGCGGCAGGTTCCGCTGGTCGATCCGGTCCAGACCCCAGGACGGGGGGTTCGCCTGGGTGCCGCTGATCGTGACGGTGTGGTTCTGCTCGACGTACGCCACCGCCGGGTCGGCGGCGATTCGCGCCGCAGCCTTGGCGCTGACCCGGAGTTCCGCGCCGCGTACCGCCGTGGTGTAGGTGCGGGCCGTGCTGCCGCCGTGCCGACGCAGCAGCCGGTCCACCGACGACCCGACGGCGCTGCGGCCCACCTCGGCGTCCTTGAACACGACGATGTAGCTTCCCTCGACGGCGGTGGCACCGCCGGCGCTCCTGATCGTGCCGACCGGCTCGGCCGCCATGGCCGGGGTGGCCGTGGCGACCATGGCCAGCGCGGCCAGGCCGACGAGTACGGACCTGTGTGGAAGAGCCATCTTCCTACCTCCCTCCGACCGGCACCGATCGTCTACCCGTTCGTGGCAGGTTGATCGATGAATGCCGATCGAGGTGAGAGTAGTGGTGCGCCCGCGGGCAGATAAACATGCCGGATCTCCCATCACGCCGGTGCGATGGCCCCCCTACGGGGACCGGGTACGGGACGAACGGGGGGCGGGCCCGGATTCGCGAGCGCGGAAATCGGGCAAGTCTGATGGGCATGCAGAGCCATCTCGCCCTCCTGCTCCCGGTCGCCACCGTCTGGTGGGTCGCCGGATACCTCGCGGACGGGCTGCCCCGGATGACCCACGCCCGCGGACTGCGCCGACACACCGGCTGGTTGCTCGGCCTGACCGGGGTGGGGCTCGCCCTGACGGTGGCGCTGCCGATCGCCGGACTGAGCACTCCCGGGGCCACCCTGGCCGACCGGGCCGCGAGCGGACTCACGCTGGCCGCCGTACCCGCCGCCGTGGTGGCGATCTGCACGGTCCGCCGGGTACGCCGGCTGCTGGCCGGAGCCAGCACGCTCGCCACGGCTCCCCGGACCCCAGCCCCGCACGGGTTGCGGGCCGCCGCCGCCCACCCGCTGATCGGCCTGCCGTTGCAGGTGACCGGGCTGGCGCTGCTGCCGGCTCTGATCGCGGCGAGCGGTGCCGGTCAGTTCCTCGGGCCCGATGCCGCCGGACCGGCGGTCACCGTGGGGGCGTTGGGCGTCGCGGCCATCGGCGTACGCCATGCGCTGCGGCACAACCGACTCGCCGAGTTGGCCATGCCGGAGCGGGCGGCGGCCTCAGCGCAGCCGGCCCGAGCCCTGCACGTATAGCAGTTCCAGGATCGCCCGGGTCGCCTCGAACCAGCGGTCCAGCCAGCCCGGTGGCGGCACGCTGCCGCGCGGTGGCAACTCCATCATGAGCCCGTGCATGAGCGGATGGTCCACGAGGGAGGGATTCTCCGTCATCGGCCATCCCGGCGGCGGAAACGATCCCTCGGTGAGCGGGTTCGGGTCCAGGGACGGTGGGGCGTGCTGCGACTGCGCCGCCTCGCCCCGGACGTCCCGCCCGCCGCGTTCACCGTCCGGCGGCACCTCGCTCAACATGCTGTCCCGGCGGGCGCCGCGGTACTGGCCGCCGAACCGCTCCGCCTTCGCGGGACCGTTGCTGATGTTCTCTGATCCGATACTTGTCATTGCGTCTCGCCTGTCTCGCTCGGTTACCCGCCCTGCCGGGGGGATGTCGACCAGCGCGTACCGACAGGTACAACGAGACACGGTCGATGTGGCGACGGCAGCCGCCCTGGCGGCGCCGGAGGGGTGGCGCCGTAACGCACGGTCCCCGTCCGGCTGAGCCGGACGGGGACCGTTCACACCGCTTACCGCCAGTCAGCTCCGGCCGAACGCGCCGTCCCTGGTGCCGGCGACGAAGGCGTGCCAGTGCCCCGGAGCGAAGACGAGGGCCGGACCGGCCTTGTCCTTCGAATCCCGGACGCCGACCGCCCCGGTCACGTACGCCACCTCCACGCAGTTGTCACAGTTCGGGCCGCTCTTCGAGCTCTTGAACCATGTCGCCTGCGTCAGGTCCACGGAGAATCCCTGCGTCGCCACTTCCACAACGGCTCCTCTGCCAGTCTCGCGATGTACTCGACGGACTCCTCCGGACGTCGGGCCGCTGCTCGAATGTGATCGAAGATGAAGCTGTACTTCTGTAGCTCGTCGCTCTTCTCCAGGAAGAGCCCACCCGTGGCGTTCTCCGCGTACACGACATCCGGATCACCGGGTTCGGGGAAGCTGAGGATCGTGAAGGTGCCGTCCATGCCGGCGTGCGCTCCCACCTCGAACGGCAGGACCTGGAGCGTCACGTTCGGCAGCTGGGCCACCTCCGCCAATCGTTTGAGCTGGTCACGCATGACCGTGTCCCCGCCAACCGGACGGCTCAGCACCGCCTCATCGAGCACCACCCACAGATCGACCGGATCATCCTGGGTCAACAACGACTGACGGCCGAGTCGGACACGCACTCGTTGCTGTACTTGTTCGGGGGTGAAGTCCGGACGGGCGGCCTTGATCATCGCGCTGGCGTAGTCCTCGGTCTCCAGCAGTCCGGGTATCACCTGCTGCTCGTACGCGCGAATCGAGCTGGCCGCCGCCTCCAGGCCGACGAACGCGCCGACCAACACCGTGCTGTACGGGTGCCACCAGCCCTTCTGTCGCGCCTCGCGGGCGATCTGCACTAGTTCGTCGCTCTCGGCGCCGACCACACCGTAGATCCGGAGCATGTCCCGCACGTCGCGGGGCGTGGCGGAGGTGTGGCCGGTCTCGATGCGGGAGACCTTCGACGCCGAGCACTCCAACTGCTCGGCGACCGCTTCTATGGTGATGCCGGCGGCCTCGCGTTGGCGGCGCAGTTCCGCGCCGAGCCGGCGCCGCCGGATGGTCGGACTGCGGCGCTCGCTCACCCGATGTCACCTCTCGCCTCGACGCGCCGCTGGTTCGACACCCGCCTCGGGCGCGACCGTCGGGGCTGGCGAGCGTTCGCGGCGTTGGGGGTGGTGCCGGTCGTCGGCCGGCCGCGGCGGCGAGACCGTTCCTCAGTGTGCCGCTCGGGTGGTCGCGCGTTCAAGCGCCGTTTCGTGCGAGCCGCTCACTTATTGGCAAAAGTCTACGTGCAACTTGCATGCAGCACCTCTCTGATGCACTCTGTCCGTATGACCTGGGTTACGCACCGTCTCCGCGTCATCTCCCCCCGTGATCTCCACGGCGGAGGCGCGGACGGGGCGTACCTCCGACCGTCGGCCACGGGCCCGGATTCCCCGCGTGGGAGCCGGCCCACCCCCGGCGGCGGCTCCGGCGACACCACCTGAGCCCGCACCGGTCGAGCGGCGCGCCACCAGCGTTCCCGGCACCGACCAACGCCCGCGCCACGAACCGGCGCACGAGACACGACCTCGTCGCCGGAGCCGCATCTCCCCCCGTTCGCCCCCGCCGGCCTTCCCCGTCGGCCAACCCTCTCAGGAGCCCATGTGCTTCCCCGCTCCGGTGACGTACTGCACGTGACTCGCGCGGCGAGTGTCCAGTTCCGCAGCAAACCCATTCAGTTCCGGGTGATCCGGGTACTCGACCGACCCACCTACGACGGTTGGATCTGGCTCGAAGGCTACGAGTTGAACGCGGCGGGGGACGCGGTCAACCGGCGTTCGATCTTCGTCCAGCGGGCGGGTCTGGAACAGATCCAGGCCGCTCCGCAGCCTCGTCCGCACACCGTCCGCTCGGCCCGCCGGCCGGTCACCCGAACTCCGGTCCGGGTCGGCTGAGCATCACGAACAGCCGCCGTGGGGGCATGCCGACGCCATAGAATCGGTATGCCCACCCCGGCAAAGTCTCCATCCCGCGCGTCCCGGGCCCTGAACCTGGGATGGCCATGGTCAATCTGCCCACGCGACAGCCCCATCGGTCCCGCATCACCTACGCCTTCGGAGTGCTGGCGCTACTCGGTGCCGCCACCACCGTGCTGATGCTGTTCCGGGACCCCGCCCTCTCGTCCACCCGGCTGGCCGAGCCGGTCCCGGCACCCGAGATCACCGTCGTGCAGACCGAGCCGGTCGGCCCGTATGGCGTGACCGGCGGCTGGGACGGTTTCGGCACGACCGACCAGCCGGGCGGTGACCCGGCCGCCGCGTACGGCGGCTCCGCGCCGGTCGACGACCCGCACCGGGAGACGGACCCGACGGCCCACGGCACCCGCGCGGATCCCCGCCAGGAACTCAGCCGCTCGCTGTTCTGGTCCGGCGTGTTCGGGTTGGCGATCTCGCTGGCCGGGCTGGGACTGGTCGGCACCAGACGACGGATGTGGTGACCGGCGCTCAGGCGGTCGGGCTGACCGTGACGGTCGGCTCGGTGGTCGGCGCACCGGTCGTCGGCGACGGGCTCGGGCTCGCGGTGGCCACCACCAGCCTGATCTCGTCGCCCGCCTCGACCAGCTCACCCGCACCGGGCTCGGTGGCGATCACCGTGCCCGGCGGCTGGTCCGACGGCCGGTACTCCACCTCGTACCCGAGATCGAGCTGATCCAGCAGCGCCCGCGCGGCCGCCTCGGAGAGCCCGGTCAGCGGCGGCACCGGAAGCTGTGCCGGGGCAGCGCTGGTGGTCGGCGGTGGTGACGGTGACCGGGTCGTCGGCGACGGTGACGCGGTGGTCGGCGGCGCCTGCGTCGTCGGCTGCGGGGACGGTGGCGTCGCCCCGTCCTCGTCCAACGCCTGCCGCACCAGCCACAGGCCCAGACCGAGCAGGCCGAGCAGGAGCAGCAGGACGACACCCCAGAGAATCGGCAACCACCAGCGCCGGCTCCCCTGGTCGTCGGGGTACCAGTCGCCACCGACCGGCTCACCCTCGAAACCCGGCCGGACCGACGGCACCTCCGCCCGCCCCGACCACGCCGGCGAGCCGGACCGCTGCGTCGGGGGCAACGGCGCGGTCGCGTCCGCCGGTGCGGGCTCCCCGGGCGTACGCCCCCACGGCGCGGTCGCGTCGGCTGCGGTGTCACCGGGCGTACGGTCCAGCGGAGCGGTCTCGTCGGGACGTCCGGTGGCCGGCGGAATCGCACGGGTCCGGTCGTCCGACTCGTCCCCGGGCGGCTCCTGGCGGTCGTCGCTCATCGCACGTCCTTTCCGCCGGTCCGGCGGGCGGCATGGCCCTCGACGGTCAACCTAACGGTTCGTCGGGCCATCGGCCGGCATCAGCGTGTCGGACGCGCGTCACTACGACTCTTCGCTGGCCTCCGGGCTCGGGGTCGTGCCGCACCAGATCTGGACCACGTCGTTCCATCGCCCGACGGAGCCGGCGGTCGGGTTCTGGGCGGTGACCGTGCCGGACCTACCGGTGGGGTACCGCGGATAGAAGCCGTCGTCGGTGAGTTCGTCCCGTGCCTCACCACACGAGTCACCGATCAGGTCCGGTACCGAACTCTCCGGTGCGGCGCCGGTCACGGTGACCTTCACGGTGGTCCCACGCTTCACCGGTGAACCACCGGCCGGCTCGGTGCTGCGCACGCTGGAACTGTCGCCGCTGCCGAAGACGAACTGCCAGCCCAGCCCTCGGTCCCGTAGCTCCTCCCGGGCCTCCTCGAAGTCCATGCCGACGAGTTCCGGCACCGTCAGGCCGGTGCGGTTCGGCGCGGGCCGGGGGGACTGGCTGGTCGCTGCCGTCGTCGGCCGCTCGCGCGGTGTCGGCGAACCTTCGGAGGTCGGGGCCCGGCTGCCGCTCGCGTCGAGTGTCGGGCCGCGCGACGACTTCTGGTCGCCGGCCAGCACCCATCCGCCGGTCGCCCCGATGACGGCGAGGAGTGCCGCCGCGAGGCCGCCGCCGATCACCACCTTCGCGCGGTCCGGGCCGGTGCCGGAGCGCACCTCGTCCCGGTCCGTGGATCCGTCCGTCATCTCCGCCCACCGCCCTATCACCGACGACCGTAGTCGCCGACGCCAAGCACTGTCCGTCACCGTTGCCGCCGGGTGCCGCACACGACTCGCCGCACCGACCACAGGACGTTACGCTGCCCGGCATGGCCAGACAGGGCTGGGGAGGATCGATCGCCACCGCGGCCGGCGTGGCAGCCGGCGCCGGGGCCGCCCAACTGGGCTTCGGATACGGCCTGGGCATTCTCAACTGGGCACCGACCGAGGCGACCGCCGGCACCGCGGCCTGGGTGGCGAGCCTGATCTGGGCCACCTGGATCGCCGCCACCTCGACGATCTTCGGCGCGGTCTGCGCGCAACGCCTACGCGACCGCCGCACCGGCCCGCACCCCGCATCCGGTCCGACCATCGCACCCCCCGACGCCGGTACGCCCACCGGGGCCGTCCCGTCGGCCGCCACCGCCCCGCAGACCGAGACGGTCGGGGCCGACACCGCTCGGACCGACACCGCTCGGACCGACACCGCTCGGACCGACACCGTCCGGTCCGACGACGTTCGATCCCATGCCGCCGGGTCGAGGGAGGTCGGTGACGGCGGTGGCCTCTGGTGGATCGCGCTGGCCGGTGCCGCCGGGCTGGGCGCCCTGATCACCGTGCTGCTGGTCGCCGTGCCGGCACGGGTGGCGGAGGTGCCGGACACCCCGTCCCCACGGAACATGGCCGCCGGCTACGCCGCGATCGGCGTACTGGTCGGAGTGCTGGTGGCGGTCTGGGCACTGCGGTGCCGCGCCGCCGCCACCAACGTCATCGCCACCGCCGGTTGGCTCTGGCTGCTCGCCGTGGTCGCCGTGGTCGACTCGGTGCTCGCCGGTCGCGGACTCACCACGGCCCAGCTCGGCATCTGGCAACTCAGCTCGGACAACCCCCAGTTCTGGGTCCGCGACTACTTCTACTGGCCCGGGGCGGTCCTCTCGCTCGGCTCGGCGCTGCTGATCGGCGCACTGGCCGCCCGCCACGGCGTACGTCCGGCCCACCGGCGGGTCGGCGCGACCGCGTCCGGTGCCGCCGGGCCGCTGCTGGTGGCCGTCGCCTACTTCCTGGCCGTGCCGCGGCTGACCGCGATCAGCCCGGAGCAGGTGTCGGCCCACCTGATCGCCCCGTACGCGGTGATCGTCGGCATCGGCGGGTCGGTCCTGGTCGCGGCGCTCGCCCAGCGGGCCGCCCGGCGCAGGCAGGAGCTGCCGCCCACCGGCGACGCGTCCCGGGTGCCCCGGCAACGCGTGGCGGCCGACGACAGGGCTACCGCGCCGGTGGTCGACGACAGCGGCGCACGCACCCGTACGACGCCCGGCTCGACCGCAGCCGACCCGACCTCGCCCGACCCGGCGGCGACGGCGGTCGACGGGCCGGTGGGAGCCGCCGACAAGGAACCCGTACCCGCCGCCACCCGGAGCACCAGCCCGGCCCGGCGGCGGCTCGGCGCCAGGAGCGGCACGGACAGCGGGCGGAGTGGGTCGGCCGGTGACGACGGTGCACCCGCCACTCCGGCCTCCCCGGGCGGTGCACCGGCCCCGGACGGGGCGTCGACGTCGCCCACCTCTGCCACCACGCCGTCGGACGGCGGCTCGTCCGGCACCGACACCCCACCCGAGGGCACCGGTCGACGGGGCCGCCGCAGCCGCTGACCCCGGCCGTACGCGCCGGATTGCTCGGCGTCGTCGCGAAAGTCAGTCGATGGGCCAGGTGTGCACCGGCTCGTTGGTGCGCTGCAACTCGGCATAGCGCTGGAGCATGTGGTGCAGGGCGGCGGTCCGGTCCAGGCCGTGTTGCCGCTCGGCGGCCCACACCGCTGCGGTCTGCCAGACCGCACCGTTGCGTCCGGTACGGCAGCGCTGCTCGATGATGCCGAGCAGGCGGTCCCGCTCCGCCGGAGACACCCCGAACCCGTCGAGCCCGGCGGCGGCGATCGGCAGCAGGACGTCCAGCACCAGCGTGGTGACCGGCACCTCACCGACCCGTGGCCAGTGCAGCACGGCGTCCATGCCCCGTCGGGCGGCGGCGTGGAAGTTCTCCTCGGCGGAGCTGAAGGTGAGCTGGCTCCAGATCGGCCGGTCGGCCTCGGCCAGGCCACGGGCCAGCCCGAAGTAGAAGGCCGCGTTGGCCAGCATGTCGACCACGGTCGGCCCGGCGGGCAGCACCCGGTTCTCCACCCGCAGGTGCGGACGGCCGTCCATGATGTCGTAGACCGGCCGGTTCCAGCGGTAGACGGTGCCGTTGTGCAGGCGCAACTCCGCAAGCTCCGGTACGCCGCCCGCGTGCAGCACCTCCACCGGGTCCTCGGTCTCGCAGATCGGCAGCAGCGGCGGGAAGTAGCGGACGTTCTCCTCGAACAGGTCGAAGATGGACGTGATCCAGCGTTCCCCGAACCAGACCCGGGGTCGTACGCCCTGTGCCTTCAGCTCGTCCGGCCGGGTGTCGGTGGCCTGCTCGAACAGGGCGATCCGGGTCTCCGCCCAGAGTTGGCGGCCGTACAGGAAGGGTGAGTTCGCGCCCACCGCCACCTGCACTCCGGCGATGGCCTGGGAGGCGTTCCAGTAGTCGGCGAAGCTGTCCGGCGCGACCTGGAGGTGGAACTGGAGGCTGGTGCAGGCGGCCTCCGGCGCGATCGAGTCGGTGTGCGTACGCAGGCGTTCGACGCCGCGGATGTCGAGTTCGATGTCCTCGCCCCGGGCACCGACGATCTGGTCGTTGAGGACTCGGTACCGCTCGTTGGTGGAGAGGTTGTCGGCGACCAGGTGGCGCTCGGTCAGCGTGGGCAGGATGCCGACCAGGACGATCCGGGTGTCCGAGCGGGCCGCCCGCTCGTTCGCCCGGTCCAGGCTGCCGCGCAGGTCACGCTCGTAGTCGGCGAACCCGCCGTTGGAGATGAGCCGGGGGTTGGCGTTCAACTCCAGGTTGAACTGGCCCAACTCGGTCTGGAACAACGGATCGGCTATGGCGGCGAGGATCTCCTCGTTGCGCATCGCCGGCTCGGCGAGCGGGTCGACCAGGTTGAGCTCGATCTCCAGCCCGGTCATCGGTCGGTCGGCGTCGAACCCGAAGTCGTCCAGCATCAACGCGAAGACGTCCAGACAGCGGCGGACCTTCTGGCGGTACCGGATCCGATCCTCACGGGAGAAGGCGGCTCGGTCGACGTCCCTGCCCATGTTTCCTCCCGGCGCGCGACGCGACGGAACGGTGCCGTTCCGCAGCGCAGTGTGAACCATACTCGGTGAAAGCGCCGAACCGGATGGCCCGAAGATCGGTCCATTGCCGCAGTCCACCCGCCTTGCGGGTGGGTCGGACCCATCGACGGGGCGGGTGAGCCGCTCCCGCGGGCATTCCTACCCGGCCGGGTCCGTCGCGCCACCCACCCCCTGCTAACAACCTGTGACAAACCGCACCGCGACCGTCACCGGAACGCCGACGGGCCCGCGCGGTCGGCGCGGGCCCGTCGGCGTACGGGGACGATCAGGACTGGCGAATGCCCTCGCCCTCGATCTCGATCTTGACCTTCTTGCCGACCAGTACGCCGCCGGACTCCAGGGCGACGTTCCAGGTCAGACCGAAGTCCTCCCGGTCGATCTCGGTGCTCGCCGAGAAGCCGAAGATGTCCTGGCCGAACGGGCTGCGGCCGACGCCCTCGAACTCGACCTTCAGCTCCACCGGACGCGTCACGCCCTTGATGGTCAGCTCACCGTCGAGCACGAACTCGTTGCCCTCGTGCGACTTCACGCCGGTGCTGCGGTACTCCAGGGTGGGGAACTGCTCGGCGTCGAGGAACTCCGGGCTGCGCAGGTGCGCGTCCCGGTCGGCCTGCGCGGTGTTGATGCTGGCGGCCTGGATGGTGGCGCTGACCGTGGACCCGAGGGGCTCCTCGGCGATGGTGATGGTGGCCTCGGCGTCGGCGAACTCACCGCGAACCTTGCTTACCATCATGTGCCGGGCGACGAAGCCCACGCGCTTGTGCGCCGCGTCCAGCAGGTAGGTGCCGGCCGCCGGGATGGTGAGGCCGTTCCACTCGCGGGTAACCGGCTCGGTGCTGCTGGTCATGAGAGACTGCCCTCCGGAAAGAGATTGTTTAGTAGCCCAACGACTGCGACAGCAACTATAGTCGTAGCAATATTCCGTGTGTCAAGTACTGATAGGATGGGCCGGTGAACCCGAACGTGTTCGACGACCCTCGGATCACCGCTGTCGGCCTCCTCTTCGAGGTGCACGCGGGCCTCTCCGCCCGCTTCGCCACGCAACTCGACGAGCACGGGCTGTCAGCGGTGGAGTTCGAGGTG
This sequence comes from Micromonospora sp. NPDC049903, assembly GCF_044460945.1. Classification (NCBI taxonomy): domain Bacteria; kingdom Bacillati; phylum Actinomycetota; class Actinomycetes; order Micromonosporales; family Micromonosporaceae; genus Micromonospora; species Micromonospora sp. NPDC049903. Next base: position 261,246 of record NZ_JBITKL010000004.1, on the reverse strand, counting down.
CTGACCCGGCTCACCCGCTCGCCCGGCAACCAGCTGCGGATGACCGACCTCGCCGCGCAGACGTCGCTCTCCACCAGCGGCGTCACCCGGGTCGTGGACCGGATGGAACGCGACGGCCTGATCACCCGAAGCGCCTGCCCCTCCGACCGACGCAGCTCGTACGCCGTGGTGACCCCCGCCGGCCTGCGCCGGCTCGACGAGAGCCTGCCCGGCCACCTTCAACTCATCGAGGACTGGTTCACCGGGCAACTCGACCCGGCGGCGCTGAACGCACTGCTGGACGGTCTGCGGCAGATTCGCGACGCCGTTCATCCCTGCGCGACCGCCGGCAGCAGCGACGCCGCCCCGGACGAGGAAGTGACCCGGAAAACACCTGATTCGTCCCCGTGCTGAGCGGGGCGACACCTCGCCCGGGCGCACCGGTCCGACCTTCGGTGCCGGTCCGCACACCCGAGCGTGACCGCACCGGCAGAAGGACCGGCAGAACCAGGCGAGGAACCGGCCATATCACCGTAAAGCAGACAGACCTCGCGGTGGTCGCTCGCTAATCTCGCTGCAGCGGGGGCGCATTGGGGGGAATCGGCGCGGGCGATGAGCGAGGGGTGGTAACAGGGGGCTTCCTCGCCCGCGCCACCCCAGTTTCCGCCGCCGGTCGGCCGGGCCACGAGCCCGGCCCGCCGTGCTTTCCGGCACCGTCCGCGCCGGTCCGGCTCACCGCCGACGCCCGACGGCCGACCGACAACGCGTACAACAGCTCCTGCTCCTGCGACAGCAGCCGGACGCCGCCCGCGCGGCAGGCGAGGTCCAGCCGATCGAGCACCTCCGGGTCCGCCGTGCTCGCCGCGAGGCCGACCAACGCCTCCACCACCCGACGCCGGTCCCGGTCCTCCCCGTTCATCTCGGCCGCGGCGGCGAACCACTCCACCGCGACCTCCCGGTCCCCCCGGTGCCGGGCCAGGTGTCCCTCGATCAGCGCGCCGGTCCCGTCCAACGGCCGCAGCTCGACGAGCACCTCGGCGGCCTCGGCCGCACGGCCGTCCTGGGCGAGCGCCAGACCCAGCGTGCCCAGCACCCGACGGCGGTGCCGGGGCACCCCCAGGTCGGCCAGGGCCGCCAGGACCCGCCGGGCCTCGTCGACCGCGTCGACGTACCGGCCCTCCAGGCGGAACACCTCCGCGACCGTGCCCCGGGCCAGCACCCGCAACCGCTGCTCCCCGCACTGCCCACCGAGACGGTCCACGGTGGCCAGTCGACGACGGGCGGCAGCGAGGTCGGCCACCCGCATCTCGTGCCAGGCCAGGTGGTGCTGCGCGATCGCCATCTGCCGGAGCAGGCCGGCCTCGGTCGCCACCGCCAGCACCGCTTCCGCCTGCTCCCTGGCCTGTCCCGGCCGACCCGCCGCGGACAGCAGCGCACCCAGCACGTTCCGCGCCTCCAACTCGCCCGGCACGTCACCGAGACGCCGGAACGCCGCCAGCGCGGCCTGTGCCGTCGGCAACTCCTCACCCGCAGCGCCGTGCTCACCGGCGAGCATCGCGACGCCGAGCGACGCCCATGCCCGCAACGCCGGATCGGCATCGGCGGTACGCGGATCGGCGAGCAACCGCAGCAGCCACTGCCGCCCCAGGACGTCCCGACCCCGCAGCCGCCACCAGCGGGACAGCGCCGCCGCCAGGCGCAGCGCGGTCAGCGGATCGTCCACCGCCGCGTACGCCAACGCCGAGCTGATGTCGCCGGTGACCTCGTCCAGCCGGTGCGCCGCGACGGTCGCACCGGCACCGCTGAGCGCCGGGACGGTCCGCTCCACCAACCGGGTCACCACCCGGGCCTGCCGACGCCGGATCGCGGTCGACTCACCGGCACCGGACGCCTGCTCGACCGCGTAGTCGCGGACGGCGTCGACCAGCCGGAACCGGAACGGTCCGGTGCCGCGTACGCTCAGCAGCCCCAGGTCGAGGAAGCGGTTCAGCATCGGCACCGGATCGGCGCCGGCCACCGTGCTCGCGAGCATCTCCTCGGCCATCTCGACCGACCAGCGGTTGCCGAACGCGGCCAGCCGACGCAACGCGGCCCGCTCCTCGTCGGCCAGCAACCGGTAGCTGGTGGCCACTGCGTCGCGGAGCGTCTCCGCCACGGCCGCCCGCACGTCGTCTCCCCGGCTCGGGCCCGCCTCCCACCCGCCGCGTGCCGCGCCCGAGGTGTCCAGGTCCAGCACCCGGTCGCCGTACCGGTCGAGCAGCTCGGTGAGGTCGAGCAGTCGCCCGCGCGCGGCCATCAACTCGATCGCCAGCGGCAGTCCGCCCAGCCGCCGGACCAGCAACGCCAGCGCCGGCAGCTCGGCGTCGGACGGCGGCTCCGGGCGTACCTGGGCCAACCGCGCGGTGAACAACGCGACCGCCGGATAGGTGGCCAGCGCACCGGGGTCGGTCCCGCCCGGCGGCGGTACGTCCAGCGGCGACACCGGACGGACCCGTTCCCCCGGCAGCCCGACCGGATGCCGGCCGGTGACCAGCACCCGCAGCGACGGCACCCCGCCGACGAGCCGGTGCAGAGTGGCGGCCACCGGTCCCGGCGCGCGTTCCGCCGCGTCCACCAGCAGCACGGCCCGACGGTCACCGAGCCGGGCGGCCAGCTCGGTGATCCGGGCGGCGCCGAACACCGTCACCGAGGCGGCCAGCACGTCGGTGACGTCGGACCCGGCACCGATCAGCACCCCGGCCACGCCACCCGGATGGGCCGGTGCGACGGCATGCACCGCCGCCAACGCCAGCGCCGTCTTGCCGACCCCTGCCAGCCCCACCAGGCTGATCACCCGGGGGCCACGCGGATCGGTCAACATCGCGGTCAGCTCGGCCACGTCCTGTTCCCGGCCGATCAGGTCCGGCGCAGGCGGCAGGCCCAGCGCCGGGCCCGGGTGGGACGGCGCGCTCGCGTTGCCGTTCCCCCGCGCGGCGGTCAGGAACGCGGCGCGGGCGTCACCGGTCAGTTCGAGCGCTCCGGCGAGCAGTTCGACGGTGGTGCGCTGGGGGCGTACGGATCGTCCCCGTTCCAGGTCACGAACCGTCCGGATGCCGACGCCGGCGCGCACCGCCAGCTCGGCCTGGGTGAGGCCGGCGGCCAGGCGGTGCGACCGCAACAGTTCCGGGAGACCGGCGTGCGTGACCGGCCCGACCCGACGATCATGACCCGGAGGCATGGCCACGGACACTACGGGCCACACCCGACACTGGACACGGGATCGTCGGCCACCCGACCCCACCGCGAAGAAACCCGACAGCGGCCGACCGGTCGACAGCACTGGACGATCAGCCATTGATCGAGGTAACCAGCGACGGTCACAATGCCGCCCATGTCCCGCGACAGGTTGCCGGGTGACCTCGACACCCGACAGGCCCGCTGGTTGCTGGCCCGATATGCCGGACTACTCGGCCGTCAGCCGCAGGCTGGCCGCCACAGTGGCGTACCGGTGGCCCGGCGTACCCACCCGGAACTCTCCGGCCTGGTGGCGGAGACCGCCGATCGGCTGGGTACCCCGATGCCCGACCGGGTGCTGCTCACCGGCACCCCGACGGTGGACCTGGCCGTCGCACACCGGCGCCGACACCTGCTGATCGGCCTACCACTGCTCGACTGCCTCGGCGCGACCGAACTGCGGGCGTTGGTCGGCCACCGGCTGGCTCTGCTCCGCCACCGCCACTGCGGTCTGGTCGTCGGCCTGCTGCGCCTCTGGGCCGAGGCGGTGCGCGCCGAGACGTACGAGGAGGGCCGGGACCTGCGCCGGGTCGCCGAGTTCCGGCGTACGCTGGCCGGCTTCGCCGCCGAGGTGCAGCGCGACGCCGACGAGGCCGCTGTGCTCGCGGCGGGCGCCGATGCGGCGGCACGGGCGTTCGCGATGGCGGACGCCGTCGCGCAGGGGTACACCGACTTCCTGGAGAGCACGGCGCTGCCCGAGCACCGATGGTGGCGGCCGGCCGAGGTGGGGATCAGCGACGTGGACGACGGGTGGCGGCACCTGCTGCGATACGGGACGCCCGACGTCGAGTGGGGTGAGGACGAGGCGCAGGTGCTCGCCACCCTGCATCCCCGGCTCGCCGACGCACTTCGTGCCCTCGGCAGGACGCCACCGCCGGTGGTGCCGACCGCCCATCCCGTGCCGGTCGCCCCGTTGTCCGGGCGGGAGCGCCGCCGGCTAGCCCGATGGCTGTTGAACATCCCCTACCCGCGCTACATCCGCTGGCACACCTTCGCCGACTCCCCGCCGCGCTGGTGGCTGCGCCGGGCCGCCGGGGAGGCCGGTTCGGTCCGGGCCGACGTGGCCGCGGTGCTGGGCCGACCGCCCGTCGACGACGTCGAGGCCATCGAGGTGATCCGGACCCGCCCCCGGGAGGTGCTGGCCGCCGCCATGCATGTGCCGGTGAGCGAACTGTCGGACGATCCGGGCGACTGCGAGTGGGACGAACCGCCCGCCGCGTCGGTGTGGCTGGTCGAGGAGAACCTGCTGCGCCGTGGCTGGCGGTTGGCGCATCCGGCGGTCCGGGGTGTCCTGATCGGGCCGGCGGGCGAACAGGTCGACGCTCGTGACCTGATCGCCCGTGCTGAGCGGCACGCGGCGGACCGGTCGGCCCTGCGTCGCCTCCTGACGTCGGGCTGACCGGGCCCCGAGGCCGCGCTCACCGCCTCGGGTCGGGCGGGAGCCGGAGCGAGTTCACATCCCCAGGTCGCGAGCGATGATCATGCGTTGCACCTCGGAGGTGCCCTCGCCGATCTCCAGGATCTTGGAGTCCCGCCAGAACCGGGCCACCGGGTACTCGTTCATGAAGCCGTAGCCGCCGTGGATCTGGGTCGCCTCCCGGGCGTTGTCCACCGCGACGGTGCTGGCGTGCAGCTTGGCGATGGCGGCCTGCCGCTTGAACGGCTCACCCGCCAACATCCGGGCTGCCGCGTCGTAGTACGCCAGGCGAGCGGTGTACGCCCGCAGCTCCATGTCGGCGATCTTGAACTGGATCGCCTGGTAGTTGCCGATCGGCTGACCGAAGGCGTGCCGCTCGGCGGCGTACTTGACCGACTCGTCGACGCAGCCCTGGGCGAGCCCGACGGCCAACGCGGCGATCGCGATCCGGCCCTCGTCCAGGATCCGCAGGAACTGGGCGAAGCCCCGCCCGCGCTCGCCGAGCAGGTTCTCCGCCGGCACCCGGCAGTCGTCGAAGGTCAGCTCGTGGGTGTCCGAGGCGTTCCACCCCACCTTCGAGTAGCCCGGCGCGACGGTGAAGCCCGGCGTCCCGCTCGGCACGATGATGGTGGAGAGTTCCTTTGCGCCGTCCGGGCGGGTGCCGGTGACGGCGGTGACGGTTACCAGCGCGGTGATGTCGGTGCCGGAGTTCGTGATGAACGCCTTCGAGCCGTTGATCACCCACTCGCCGGTCGTCTCGTCCAGCACCGCCCGGGTCTCGGTGCCACCGGCGTCCGAGCCGAAACCCGGCTCCGTGAGCCCGAAGCCGGCCAGCGCCTCACCGCTGAGCAGCTTCGGTAGCCACTGCGCCTTCTGCTCGGCGGTGCCGAACCGATAGATCGGCATCGCGCCCAGGGAGACCGCCGCCTCCAGGGTGATCGCCACGCTGGAGTCGACCCGGGCCAGTTCCTCCAACACCAGGCAGAGCGCGAAGTAGTCGCCGCCCATGCCGCCGTACTCCTCGGAGAAGGGCAGGCCGAACAGGCCCATCTTGCCCATCTGCCGGACCACCTCGTACGGGAAGGTGTGCTGCTCGTAGTGCTCGGCGATGACCGGCGCGACCACCTCGCGGGCGAATTCCCGCACGCTCTCGCGCAGCGCCTCGTGTTCCTCGGTGAGCCGGAAGTCCATCGGGTTCCTCCTGTGCGGACGTGCCCGCCGGGCGCTCGTGACGCCGGGGGCGGTGCCGGTGCTGGCTGGTGCCGGTGCGACGGTTCAGACGGGGGTGACGCCGTGCCGACGGCGGGAGAAGTGCCGCTCCTTGCCCCGGGCCGCGGTGAACCGGCGGACCAGTTCGGCGCGGAGCTGATGCGGCTCCACGATCGCGTCGACCACCAGTTCGCTGGCCAGCCGCACGATGTCGATGTCCCGCTCGTACTCCTCGCGCTTCGCGGCGACGAAGGCGGCCCGCTCGGCCTCGTCCTCGATCGCGGCGATCTTGTTGGCGTAGACGGCGTTCACCGCGGCCTCGGCCCCCATCACCGCGATCTTCGCGGTGGGCAGGGCGATCGTGGCGTCCGGCTCGAAGCCCGGCCCGGCCATGGCATAGAGCCCGGCACCGTACGCCTTGCGGACCACCACGCAGATCTTGGGTACGGTCGCCTCGGAGATCGCGGTGATCATCTTTGCGCCGTGCCGGATGATGCCCTGCTTCTCCACCGCGCTGCCGACCATGAAGCCGGGTACGTCGCTCAGGAACAGCAGCGGCACGTTGAACGCGTCGCAGAGCTGCACGAAGCGGGTCGCCTTGTCGGCCGAGTCGACGAAGAGCACGCCGCCCTTGAACATCGAGTTGTTGCCGACCACGCCGACGACCTCGCCGTTCAGCCGACCGAAGCCGATGGTCAGCTCCTTGGCCCAGAGCGCCTGGATCTCGAAGAAGGAACCGTCGTCGAGCAGGCCCTTGACGTACCGCCGCATGTCGAACGCCTGGCGCTCGCTCGCCGGCACCAGCGCGGCCAGGTCCGCCTTCTCGGGCGCCTCGGCGGCCTCGGCGGCCGGCGGACGCTGCGTCCAGTTGGCCGGCAGATAGGACAGGTAGCGCTTGACCACGTCGAGCGCCTCGGCCTCGGACTTGCAGAGGAAGTGCCCCACACCGGACTCGGCACAGTGCACCTTGGCTCCGCCCATCGCCTCCAGCGTGGTCTTCTCGCCGGTGACCATCTCGACCATCCGGTCGGAGCCGAGATACATGCTGGCGTTGCCGTCCACCATCGCCACCACGTCGCAGAACGCCGGGATGTAGGCACCGCCCGCCGCGCTCGGCCCGAACAGCGCGCAGACCTGCGGGATCGAGCCGGAGGCGCGTACCTGGTTCCAGAAGATCTTGCCTGCGCCGCGTCGGCCCGGGAACAGGTCGACCTGGTCGGTGATCCGGGCGCCGGCCGAGTCGACCAGATAGACCATCGGCACGCCGGTGTCGTACGCCCGCTCGATGGTCCGGATGATCTTCTCGACGGTCCGCGCGCCCCAACTGCCGGCCTTGACCGTCGAGTCGTTGGCCATCAGACAGACCTGGCGGCCGTCGATGGTGGCGGTGCCGGTGACCACGCCGTCGGCCGGCAGGCCGTCGGCGAGCGCGTTCGCGTAGAGCCCGTCCTCGACGAACGACCCCTCGTCCACCAGCAGTGCGACCCGTTCCCGGGCGAACATCTTGCCCTTGGCCGCGTTCGCCGCGTGGTACTTCTCCGCGCCACCGGCGCGGACCCGCTTGCGTAGCTGCTCCAGAGCCTCACCGTCGAGCGTCACGCCGCCCCCTCGCCGCCATACCCGACACCGGCACTCCGGCACGGGTCAACCAGCCTGAACGATCGTTAGGCTAACGCATCGAGGGGGGCACCGGCGACCTGGCGGCCACCGGCACGCGGTGAAGCGTCACCGACCGTCGTCACCAGCCGAAGGCTGCTCCGGTGCCCGGTCGGGCCGGCCCAGTTCCGCGACGTGGGTCGGGTCGAGCACCCGGGCGAGGAACGCCCGGGTCCGCTCGTGTCGGGGGGCGCCGAGCACCTCCTGCGGCGGGCCCTGTTCGACCACCACCCCACCGTCCATGAACACCACCCGGTCGGCGACCTCCCGGGCGAACGCCATCTCGTGGGTCACCACCATCATCGTCATACCGTCCTCGGCCAGCTTCCGCATCACGGTGAGCACGTCGCCGACCAACTCCGGATCGAGGGCGGAGGTCGGTTCGTCGAAGAGCATCAGCTCCGGGTCCATGGACAACGACCGGGCGATCGCCGCCCGCTGCTGCTGCCCACCGGAGAGCTGCGCCGGGAACGCCTCGGCCTTGTCCGTCAGACCGACCCGCGCGAGGTTGCCCCGCGCGATCCGCTCGGCCTCCGCGCGACCGCGTCGCAGCACCCGACGCTGGGCGATGGTGAGGTTGTCCAACACGGTCAGATGCGGGAAGAGATTGAACGACTGGAACACCATGCCGATGCCCCGGCGAACCGTGTCGATCTCGACGTCCGGGTCGGTCATCTCGACGTCGCCGACCCAGATCCGGCCGGAGGTCGGTTCCTCCAGCAGATTCACGCACCGCAGCAGCGTCGACTTACCGGAACCGGACGGGCCGATGACACAGACGACCTCGCCGTGACCGACCTCGACGTCGATACCGCGAAGCACCTCCAGCGAGCCGAACGACTTGTGCAGATCACTGATCCGTACGGCGGGCCGGGCCTGATCATTCGACATTCCGGATCACCGGGCTTTCGCGTAACGGAGTTCGAGACGCCGTACGAGCTGGGACAACGGCAACGTGATGATCAGATAGGTGAAGCCGGCGACCAGCAACGGAGTGGCGTTCACCCGGTCGTTGAGCGCGTCCCGGCCGAATTTCGTGATCTCGATGGTCTGCGCGGTCACGCCGAGCACGTAGGCGAGCGACGAATCCTTGGTGAGCAGGATGAGTTCGTTCGTCAACGGTGGAATCACGATCCGGAACGCCTGCGGGATGACGATGGCGCGCATCGCGGTGAAGTGCGACATGCCGAGCGTACGGGCCGCCTCCATCTGCCCCTTGGGAACCGCCTGGATACCGGCGCGAATGGTCTCGGCCATGTACGCCGCAGCGGTCAACCCGAGACCGATCGCGATCGAGCCGAACACGCCGCCGGGAATCTCCCGCTCCGGAAAGGCGATCGGGATGCCGTACCCGACCAGGAAGAGCACCAACAGCGCGGGCAACCCCCGGAACAACTCGATGTACGCGGTCGCGACCCAGCGGTACGGCGCCACCCGGGACAACCGCATCAACGCCAGCAGCGTGCCGAACACGAGACCGAAGGCGAACGCGCCCAACGTATAGAGAATCGTGTTCCGCAACGCGACCGTGATGATCGTCGGGAACATCGACTTGATGATGTCGACGCGGAAGAAGGCGTCGGCGAGCCTGCCCCAGTCGGCGCTGCCGATCACCAGCGCGACGACCGCCACGAAGGCCAGGTACTGGAGCCAGAGGGACAGTCGCTCGCGCTGGCGACGACGCAGCTTCACGGCCGTGGGCCGATCCACTTCTCGTAGACCCGCTCGTAGGTGCCGTCCTGCTTGGCCCGGTCGAGCACCTCGTTGATGGTCTTGAGCAGCTCGGGGTTGTTGTCCTTGCGGACCGAGAAGCCGTACTGCTCACCGGTGTCGAACTCGGCCGCCACCTCGAACCCGCCCGGGTTCTCCTTGATGTACTCGGTCCAGACCGGCAGGTCGTTGATGGCCGCCTCGACCTGCCCGTTGGCGAGGGCCTGCTGCTCGGCGGCCAGGTCCTCGAACTCGACGAGTTCGAGACCCTTCTCCGCCGCGAGCCCACGGGCGTAGTCGCGACCGGTGGTGGCGGCCTGGACCGCGACCTTCTTGCCGCGCAGGTCGTCCAGCGACTTGTACGGCTTACCGGTCTTTACCAGCATCGCCTGGGTCGCGTCGAAATAGGGCGCGGAGAAGTCCATCACCTTCTGCCGCTCTTCGGTGATCGTCATTCCGGCGGCGGCCACGTCGCACTTGCCGGTGTTCAGGTCCTGGCCGGACTTGATCCCCTCGAACGGCGTGTCGACGATCCGTTGTTCCACGCCGAGTTCCTGGGCGACCAGGTCGATCATGTCGACGTCGAAGCCGATCACCTCGCCGGCCGCGTCCTTGGACTGGAACGGCGGATACGGCAGATGTGTGCAAACGGTCAGCTTGCCCTTTTCGATGAGTTTGACGCCGCTGGCCTGGACCTCGCTCTTGTCCTCCTTGGCGCATCCCGCCGTCGCGACGAGAGCGGCCACCGCCACTACCAGGCAAACCTTTCGGACCGGGCTCTGCACAGTCAACGCGGTGTCCCTTCGGTTCGTCCCCGCTGGCCGGAAGCCACGGCCGTGGAAGCGCACGGTACCTGATCCAGATGTCCGCTGACAGACGTCGAAGGATCGGTTTTCCGTCTCGCAGGACGCAACGGACAGAAGGGACATCCCATCGCCGCCGGACAATTTCCCCGAAGCCTCCCACCTGCCCTTTCCACCCCTGGCGAGACGCACGCCTGTCAATGCGTTGACAGGTGTGCGAGGCCGCCGTTAGGGTCCGACCCGGGTCAATGGAGACCTACCACTCGCGCCGTCGGCGGACACCGCCGGCCGCGCGGAAGCACACCTCGGGGGAGGTGCCCTCAATGGCATCCTCAGCTGCGCTTTGACGATTCTCGGAATGGAGCGCGTCCACCGCGATCCCGCTGAGGTCGGCGCTCTCCTCACAGGACCCACCCGGCCACGTCAGATCCACCGGACCGTGGTCGACCTCGTCGACGAGGCCGTACGGCGTCACCCGGACGCCGAGGCGGTCGTCCATCCCACCGGCACGCTGACCTACCGCGACGTCGACCGGCTGGCCGACGCGGTCGCCGCCGACCTGCTCGCCCACGGCGCACGCCGGGGAGACTTCGTCGCCCTGCTGCTCGACGACCGCGTCGAACAACTCGTCGCGATGCTCGGCACCATGCGGTCGGGCGCCGCCTTCGTGCCGTTCGACCGGGCCTGGCCGTCCCAGCGGCAGCTACGAATGCTCGACGACCTCGCTCCCCGGGCGGTCGTCGGCACGCCACCGCCGTCCACCGGCCGGCCGGTGATCGGCGTACGGACGGAGCCGGACGCGGTCGCCGGACCCGTCGTCGCCTCCCGGCCGCGACCCGACGACCCGATCTACGCGTTCTTCACCAGCGGCTCCACCGGCCTGCCCAAGTGCGCGGTCAACCTGCACCGGGGCCTGGTGAACCGCTTCCTGTCGATGACCGAGAGGTTCGCCGCCGACGGCGCCGTGGTGCTCCAGAACTCCGCGCACACCTTCGACTCGTCGATCTGGCAACTGCTGTGGCCGCTGACCCGTGGCGCCACCGTCGTCATCCCCGACCGCACCGGCATCCTCGACTTCGACGCCACGCTGGCGCAGATCCACCGGCACCGGGTCACCATGACCGACTTCGTGCCGAGCATCTTCGACCTGCTCGTCGAGCGCCTGCGGAGCCGGCCGCAGGACCGGCACCTGCTCTCGTCGATGCGGCAGGTCTTCATCGGCGGCGAGGCCGCCAAGCCGCCGGCCGTGCAGGCGTTCCGGCGGATGTTCCCGGACATGCGGGTGACCAACACCTACGGACCCACCGAAGCCTCGATCGGCTCGGTCTTCCACGCCGTCGGCGACGACGACCGCCAGGTCATCCCGCTCGGCCTGCCGCTGCCCAACACGTCCGTGCTGCTCCTGGACGAACACGGCGCGCCCACCCCGCGCGGCGAGGTCGGCCAGATCCATCTCGCGGGTGTGTGTCTCGGCGCGGGCTACCACGGCGACGCCGCCCGCACCCGCCAGGTCTTCGTGCCGAACCGGTACGCCGGGGTCCCCGGTGACCTGCTCTACCGGACCGGCGACTTCGGCTGGGTACGCCACGACGGACTGCTGATGTTCACCGGGCGACGGGACGCCCAGGTCCAGATCGCCGGGGTACGCGTCGACCTCGGCGAGATCGAGTGCACCATCGCCACGCTGCCCGGCCTGCGGCAGGTGAAGGTGCTCGTGGACGAGACCGGCGCCACGGCCACGCTGGTCTGCTTCTACTCCGCGGACGGGGAGGTCGGGGAGGAGACGCTGCGCGAGCACGCCCGCGCCGGTCTGCCCGGTGAGCTGGTGCCGGGCCGGTTCGTGCGTCTCGACAGCCTGCCGCTGCTCACCAACGGCAAGGTGGACCAGCAGCGCCTGCGCGGGCACCTCGCCGACGGTCCGGTGGGCACCGGCGAGCCCGGCCCGGCCTACCCGGCGGGGAGCGTCGAGGCGCGGATCGCCCAGATCTGGGCCCGGGTGCTCGGCTTCGCCGCGTACGACGAGGACTTCTACTGCCTCGGTGGGACCTCGCTCGGCGCCGCCCGACTCGCGGTCGACCTGGAGCGGACGTTCGGGGTGCGGCTCGCCGCCCGCGACCTGGTCCGGGCCTCCACCGTCGCGGCCCAGGCGGAGCTGGTCCGGGGCGGCCGGTCGCTGCCGGCGACCACCGCCGTGCCGCCCGAGTTGGCCCGGGACGCCAGGCTCGGCGACCTGGGCATCGCACCGCCGCGACCGGCCGAGGACCCCGGCACGATCCTCCTGCTCGGGGCGACCGGCTTCGTCGGCGCACAGGTGCTCGCGGCGCTGCTGGCCCACGGTGACCGGCCGGTGGTCTGCCTGGTCCGGGCCGCCGACGACCAGGCCGCCTCGCGTCGGGTGGCCGCCGCGCTGGCCGCGACCGGCGGATCGGCTGCGGTCCACCGCTGGTCCGCGCTCGCCGGTGACCTGGCCCGACCGCAGCTCGGTCTCTCCGGTGACGACTGGCGACGGCTGAGCCGGGAGGTCGGCACGATCGTGGACGCGGCGGGCCGGGTGGACACCCTCCGCGACTACCTCGATCTGCGCGACACCAACGTGCACGGGCTGCGGACGCTCGTCGACCTCGCCGGCACGCAGCTCCGCAAACGGCTGGTCACGCTCTCCACCACCACGGTCCGGAGCACCCCCGGTACGCCGTTGGCCGAGTCGTTCCTCGCGCTCACCTCGGCACCGCCGGTCGACGGCTACAGCCAGTCCAAGTGGGTCGCCGAGCAGCTCGTCCGGGGCGCCACCGCGCAGGGCGTACCCGGCGCCGTCGTCCGACTCGGGGAGGTGGCGGCGCACTCCCGCACCGGCCACGCCAACCCGCGCTCGTCGGTGACGATGATCCTGCGGCTCTGCCTGCGGCTCGGCGTACGCCCGTCGACCGGGCTGCGGGTGGACTGGACGCCGGTCGACGTGGTGGCCCGGATGGTGGCCGCGCTCGCCGACCCGCACCGCCCCACGCCCGCCGAGGGCGTGCTGAACGTGGTGGCACCCGCCTCCGTGGCCGTGGCCGACCTGTTGGCCCGGCTACGCGTCGAGGACCGACCACTGCCGGAGATCCGCTACGACGAGTTCCTCGACCGGGCCGCCGACGCGGTCGGCGACGACGAGGTGGCGCGCTGCCTCGCCGTCCTGCGTCCCCGCACCGCAGCGGAGGCCGAGCCACTGGCCGAGGTGGTCCACGACGCCCTGGTCGGCACCGAGACACCCCTGGCTACCCGGCTGGCTCGGGGACTCGGCCTCGACTGGGGCACCAGCCGGGACAGGGAGATCGACGTGATGATCGACCGTCTCAACCGGACGTACCACGCAGCGGTGGGCCGTCCTCATCTGTCCAGCGGGACAGCTCAGTGAACCGCGACCAACGGGTCCAGGAGACGCCATGAAGGTCAATCTCTACTACGCTCCCTACCCCTCGCAGATCTTCCAGGGCGAGAGCGAGCCGATCAACACCGAACGGCCGCACAACCCGAAGAGCGCACTGACCACGATCGCCGCCGGGCTGCGGGCGTACGCGCCGCACTTCGGCTACTCCTGCGACATCGAGATCATCGATCTCCAGCTCGGCGGGCAGCGGGTGAAGTACAAGTCGCTCCCGTACGGCCCGCGGATCATGGACTGCTACCGGTACGGCACCCCGTTCGAGGAGGCCGACGAGAAGATCCGCGCGGCGGACGTGCACGGCATCACCTGCAACTTCACCAACAGCGCGCAGATCGTGGCCGACCTGGCGCTGCACATCAAGCGGATCAATCCCAAGGCGATCGTCGTGGTGGGCGGCGTCGACTGCACCGCCCGCCCGCAGTACTACCTGGCCCGGGGCGCCGACGCGGTGGTGCGCGGGGAGGGTGAGCTGACCTTCGCGCGGCTGGTGGACGCGGTCTACCGCAAGCAGGACCTGTCCACGGTGCCGAACATCTCGCTGCCGGGCCGACTGATCCCCAACAAGGTCGACTCGTCCGAGACCGTGCCGATGGACTCGATCGAGCCGATGGCGCTGGACCTCATCCCCGACCTGTCCATCTACGACGACACCGCCGAGGGGCCGCCGCCCGAGGGCGTGCAGGGCAACTTCATCTGCTGGGAGACGTCCCGAGGATGCGCGTGGCGGTGCTCGTTCTGCACCGCGCCGTCGCGGGGCGGCTACCGCTACATGAGCCTGCCGATGATGGAGAAGCACCTCCGGGTCTTCCAGGAGTACGGCATCAAGACGATCGTCTGGCAGGAGGACAACCCGCTCTCCCGGATCCAGCAGAACGGCGCCGGCCGCTACCTGTACGACTCCGGGCGCGAGGACGTCCTCGCCATGTTCCGGATGTTCCGCGAGTACGGCTTCGCCTGGGAGTTCGCCAACGGCATCGAGTTCGGCAAGTTCATGCAGAACGGCAGCTTCGACCACGAACTCGCCGACGCGCTGCTGGGCAGCGAGACCGTCGACGGCCGGTGGATCGGCTGCTACCGGGTGCAGATCCCGCTGGACAACATGAACGTCAAGAAGCGCCGGTTCCCCAAGCTGCTCGGCTTCGACGAGCAGGTGAACGTGCTGGCCACCATGCTCACCGACCACGGCGTCGGCCACCAGACGTACGACCTGTTCATCGGTTACCCGGAGCACGACCGCGAGGGCATCGACATCTTCACCGACTACTGCATGCGGTTGAAGGAGGAGCTGACCTCGGTCGGACAGGGCAAGTACAAGCCGTACTTCAACGTGTTCAACCTGTCGCTGCTGCCGGGTGCCCGCGACTGGGTCACGCTGCGCTCGCTGCTCCAGTTCGACATCGACGAGAACCCCGAGGTGATCGGGATCTTCCTGTCGGCCATCAACACCGATCACTTCACCTACTGGGACATCTATCAGAAGCGTCTCGAAATGACGAACATGCTCAACGATCGCGAGATGCACCGTCTCTACGACGGCATCTACGCGGGTTGACGGGAGGTCCGGCCATGCGCGTCACCCTCTTCTACGCCCCGTACCCGGGGCAGTCGTTCCGGGACGAGGAGACCACGATCAGCCCGGTGCGGGTACGCAACCCCAAGAGCGCTCTCGTCACGTTGGCCGCCGGAGCACGGGCCTACCTGCGGGAGTGGGGTGTCGACGCGGAGTTCCGGATCGTCGACACCCAGGTCGACGCCGGTGAGCCCGAGCACTACGCCTCGTTCGCGTACGGGCCCCGCACCATCGACTGCATCCGCTACGGCGGCGCCTTCGAGAACTACGCCGACGACGCCCGGGCCGCCGACGTCATCGGCATCTCGAACAACTTCACCAACTCGGCCCGGGTGGTGACCGACTTCGCCAAGTTCCTCAAGAAGGCCAACCCGGACGCGCTGATCGTGGGCGGCGGGATGGACGTCACCGCCCGGCCCGAGTGGTACCTCGCCAACGGCTTCGACGTGGTGATCCAGCTCGAAGGCGAGCAGACCTTCGCCCGGGTGATCCAGGCCCGGGCCACCGGCAAGCCGATCGAGAAGTCGGTGCTGAGCCGCCGGGTCGGCGACGGCATCGTCATCATGGGCGGCCCCCAGCTCAACCTGGCCGAACTGCCGCCGATGGCACTGGACCTGATCGACGACCTGTCCATCTATGACGACACCGGCGAGGGCCAGCCGCCGATGACCGTACGGGCGCCGTTCACCTGCTTCGAGACCTCGCGCGGTTGTTACCGGACCTGCTCGTTCTGCGCGACCCCGATGCGCGGGCACTACCGCTACATGAAGCCGGACGTGGTGCGCCGGCACTTCGACCACTTCCGGTCGGTCGGCATCTCGAACATCCTCTTCCAGGAGGACAACACGCTCTCCCGGATCCAGCGGTCCGGTCGGGGCACGCTGCTGCACGACTCCGGCCGCGAGGACACGCTGGAGATCTTCCGGATCGCCCGGGAGTACGAGTTCTCCTGGGAGTTCGCCAACGGGCTCGAATTCGGCAAGTTCCTGGACCTGGGCGAGGTGGACCGGGAACTGATGGAGACGCTGTTCTGGAACGACACCAGCGGCGACCGGTGGGTCGGTTGTTATCGGGTCCAGATCCCGTTGGAATACCTCGGTGACGAGCCCACCCAGAAGTTCCGTAAGCTGCGTCCGTTCCAGGAGCAGATGCGGATCATCACGTCCATGCTGGACCTGGGAGTCCGATATCTGACGTTCAACATGCTGATCGGGCACGACGACGATGACCAATCGATGATCGACATGTATCTGGACCGGTGCCTCGAACTCAAGGACCGGCTGGTCGAGGCCAGTCCCGAGGCGACCAACTACTTCAACGTGTTCAACCGGACGCTGCTGCCCGGCACCGCCGACTTCCGTAAGAAGGCGGACCGGCTCGCCTTCGACATCGAACAGAACCCGGAGGTGATCAGCGTCTACCTCTCGCCGATGCCGTCCAAGCACCTGTCGTACTACGAGTTGTTCGAGCAGCGGCTCCGGCTCACCGAGGCGCTGAACGGGTCGCTGATCGACCAGTACGACGGGATCTACCGGCCGCGGGCCGGTGCCGACGCCACCCCGGTGGCCTGATTGGACGCCTGTGTCGCTGGTTGACGCCGTCGGGCGGTACGTCGAACTCTGGCGTACCCCCGGCGTACCCAGGGTGATGCTGCCCGCGATGCTCGCCCGGCTGCCGGTGGCGATCGAGCCACTCGCGATCTTCCTGCACGTCAGTGAGAAGACGGGGTCCTACTCGGCCGGCGCGACCGCGCTCGCCCTGTTCTCCGGTGCCCTGGCGGTCGCCTGGCCGGTGCACGGCCGGCTGATCGACCGTCACGGGCTGCGCCGGGTGCTGCCGGTGCTGGCGTTGCTGCACGCGGTGGCACTGGTCGGGTTCGTCGCCGCGAACCAGGGGCCCGGCTGGCTGCTGATCTCGTCGGTGGTGCCGGTGGCGCTCACCATGGCACCGGTCGGCTCGACCGTCCGGGCGGCCTGGGCCCTGATCCTGCCGCCCGGGCCGAAGCTGAACACCGCCAACGCCCTGGAAGCGGTGCTGATCGAGGTGTTCTTCGTGATCGGGCCGGCGGCGACCGGCCTGTTCACCGGTGTCTTCAGCGCGCTCGCCACCACCCTGCTGGCCGGCGGCATGCTGGTGGTCGGCTCGCTGCTCTACGCCAGCGCCCCGGCCGTCGCCACGCTGCGCAAGCCGGACGGGTCGGCGGAGTCCGACGCGACGACCGGCGAGGACCCCGGGCGTACCCGACGGCCGTGGCGGATCCCGGGCGTGGTGGCGATCCTGGTCGCCGCCGGTGCCGCCGCCGCGGCCTTCGCCGTCCTGGAGGTCGCGGTGCCGGCCACCGTGTCGGCGCTGGGCAGCACGGCGGCCACCGGCGTGGCGCTGCTGTCGCTACCCCCGGCGGCCAGCGTCCTCGGCGGGCTGGTCTACGGCGCCCGACAGCACACCCGCCGACCGGTGCACCGCTACCTCGTGCTGCTGGCGGTGGCGCTGGCCTGCATGATCCCGCTGGTCTTCGCCACCTCGATCCCGGTGCTCGCGGTCTGCCTGTTCCTCGCCGGCCTGCCGTTGGCGGCGCTGAGCGCCGAGGAGTTCGGGTTGCTCGGCACGCTGGTGCCCAAGACGGTGATCAACGAGTCGTTCGCGTTGGCCGCGACGATGATGGCGGTCGGCAGTGCGGTGGGCACCCTGGTGGCCGGTGCGGTCCTGGGTTGGTTCGGCCCCGCCGAGGCGCGTCTGCTGTCGCCGGTGGCCGCGCTCGTCGCGCTCGCGGCCATCTTGTGGGTGCGGGATACGCTGAGTCGCGTCGATGCCCCGGCCAGCGTCGGCAGCGCACCGTGACCGGCTGAGCCACCAGTCGCCGGGCACCACCGGGCCGGAATCCGCAGCAGCAGCGAGGGGGACGCGTGTCTGGTTTCGGGGGGAGCGACTACTACGGCGTCCGCAGGTGGGAGATGTCCACCGAGGACGCGCTCGACCGGGCCTGGGGCGGTGTCGACGACGTCGACCTGGTGATCGTCACCGATCCGGCCCGGGACCGGTGGGCGGATCTGACGGCGTCAGGTTTCCGACTCAAGCCACGGTGGGTGACCTGGGGACGGCGTACGCCGGAGCGGACGGCGGACTTCCTGGCCGCCCTGCCGAAGGCGGAACGGCAGAACGTCCGCCACGCGCTGCGGTACGTCGAGGCGGCGGGGCTCGACGTACAGGTGCACGACCGGATCGACCCGGACCTGTTCGGCGAGTTCCTCACCGTCTACGACGCGCAGATCGCCACCATGCCGTACGGTCTGCCGGCGGCGCACGCGGTCGCCGCCACCGAGGCCGGGCTCGCCGACTTCGTGCTGGTCACCGCCCGGTCCGCCGGTGAGCTGGTCGGCGCGGTGATGTGCCGCGTCACGCCCGAGGCGCTGCGGGTCGCCTACTCGGCCGCCCGGCCGCAGGCCCGACGCGGGATGATCAGCCGCGCGCTGTACGTGGCCGCGTTCGAGGAGAGCGCCCGACGCGGCCTCCCGTGGATCTCGCTCGGCACCGACCCGACCCTGTACGGCCACATCGCGCAGGCGGGGCTGTTCAGCTTCAAGAGCCGCCTCGGTTTCGTACCGGTCCCGCTGCACCACCTCGACCCGGACGACGACGGCTGCGACGAGGCCGAGCTGGTGCTGCGTACCGACCGGCTCGCCGATCCGGTGCTGAGCCTCTGCTACGCCCGACCGCCCGACCGGGCGGCCACCTGGGCGGAGCCGCTGCCGATGCGGCTGGACGTGTTGAGCCCCGCCGACGGGCTGGACCTGCGTCCCTACCGGGCGTCGTTCGTGACCGAGGTGGTCGCGGCACCCCCGCACGGCGGCCCCGGCCACGGCGTCGACACGGTCGTCGCCGACACCGACGAGACCATCGTGATCGTCGACCCGTTCTCCACCGGCGCGCTCCTGGCACCCGAGTTCGCCCGGCACGGTCGGCGCTGCGTGGCCGTCCTCACCGGCACAATCAACGAGCGCTACGCCGCCGGGCTGCGCCGGGAGCAGTTCGTCGACGTGCTGACCGCGTCCGGCGACGACGCGGCGGCAGTCCGGCAGCTCGCCGACCGGCTCGCCCCGATGCGACCGGGCCACGTGATCCCCGGCTGCGAGTGGGGCGTCGACCTGGCCGACGACCTCGCCGCCGAGCTGGGGCTGCCGGGCAACTCCCGGACCGAGGACCGCCCCCGGCGGCAGAAGCCGGCGATGATGGCCGCCGCCGCCCGCGCCGGCCTGCGGGTGCCGCTCGGCACCCAGGTCCGCAGCATCGAGGAACTCGACGACTGGCTGGCCGCCACACGGGTGCTCCCGGTCGTGGTCAAGCCCGCCGCCAGCGCCGGTTCCGAGGGGGTGCACTTCTGCGCGGACGGCACCGAGGCCCGGTCGGCTGCGGGCAAGCTGCTCGGCTCGGCCAACGCGATGGCCCAGGTCAACGACTCGCTACTGGTGCAGGAGCAGTTGGTCGGCCAGCAGTACTTCGTCAACAGCGTGAGCCTCGACGGCTGGCACCACGTCCACGAGATCTGGCGCGACGACCGGATCTTCGTCGACGGGCGGCCGGTGTACGACCGGCAGGTCCTGCTGGACGGCACGGGTGACATCCAGGACCAGGTCCGCGTCTTCGTCGAACGGGTGCTGGACGCGCTCGGCGTGCACGACGGCCCGGCACACACCGAACTCTTCGTCGACGACCGGGGACCGGTGCTGATCGAGTCCGGTGCCCGCCTCGAAGGAGGCGTCACGCCGGACGGGCCGGCGCAGGCGACCGGGGAGAGCCAGCTCTCGCTGACCGTCGAGCGGTACGCCGCACCGGAACGCTTCCGCCGCCGTCTCGGCGCCGGATACCGCCGCCACCGGGCCCTGATGGTGGTCTGCCTGGTCGCCCCGTACGACGGTCTGATCGCCGACGGTGCCGCCGACCGCCTCGCCGAGATCCCCTCGGTGCTGTGCGGGTCGGCGTTGAATCTGAGGCCGGACACGCCGGTGCACCGGACCGTCGACCTGTTCACCTCGCCCGGCCATCTCTATCTGATCTCGGACGATCCGAGCCGTTTGGAGGAGGATTACCAGCGTATTCGTGCCCTCGAACAGGACCGCCTCTACAAGCACAGGTAGGGGCCGATCTTCGTTGAGTGGACGGATATCCTGTGCGCTGATCTCCTGAATGAGGAACAGATGGACGAGTTCACCTATCGCGACGGCACGCTGCACTGTGAAGGGGTCCCGCTGACCTCGGTGGCCGAGCGTTTCGGCACACCCACCTACGTCTATTCGGCGAGCACCCTGATCGATCACTACCGTCGCTTCACGAAGGCGTTCGACGCGGTCAACCCGCTGGTCTGTTTCTCGGCGAAGGCGCTGAGCAACGTGCACCTGCTCCGGCTGCTCGGTCGGGAGGGCGCCGGAGTCGACGCGGTCAGCGGCGGCGAACTGCACCGGGCGATGCTGGCGGGCGTCGACCCGGAGCGCACCGTGCTCGCCGGGGTCGGCAAGTCGGAGGCCGAGCTGCGCGAGGCGGTCGTCCGCAACATCCGCTGCATCAACGTCGAGTCCGAGGCCGAGGTGGAGCTGCTGTCCCGCATCGCCCGGCAGGAGGGCCGACGTCCCCGGCTGGCGATCCGGGTCAACCCGGACGTGGCACCGGACGAGCGGACCCCGGCACGGACGACCACCGGCACGCGGGGCGGCAAGTTCGGCGTGGACATCGACCGTGCCGCCGCGCTGTTCGCGCACGCCGCCGCCGACGAGGCGCTGCGCATCGAGGGCTTCCACGTCCACCTGGGCAGCCCGATCTTCGACCCGCAGGTGTACGCCACCGCCCTCGACCGGCTGATGGCCCTGGTGGCCCAGCTCGAACAGGCCGGGCACCGCATCACCACGCTCAACCTGGGCGGCGGTTTCCCCGCCGAGTACGTCGACCGCACCGCGCCGAGCTGGGACGACTTCGCCGAGGCGATCATTCCCCGGCTGACCGGGTTCGCCCGCCTCGGCGGTCAGGTGATCTTCGAGCCGGGTCGGACCATCGCCGCCAACGCCGGTGTCCTGGTCAGCACCGTCCGTTACCTCAAGCAGGCCGGCGAGCGGCAGCTCGTGGTGCTCGACGCGGGCATGACGCACCTGGCCCGGGCCGCGATGTACGACAGCTACCACTTCATGTGGCCGGTCCAGCCTCCGGCGGACGCCACGCCGGTCTCCCGGGACGTGTCCGGCCTGGCCGGGCTGACCTCGTACGACGTGGTGGGGCCGATCTGCGAGTCCAGCGACTACCTGGCGCGGGGTCGTTCGCTGCCCGAGCTGGAGCCCGGCGCGCACTTCGCGATCTTCACCGCCGGGGCGTACGGCATGACGATGACCAGCAACTACAACAGTCAGCAGCGGCCCGCCGAGGTGCTGGTGCACGGCGACCAGGTGACGTTGATCCGCCGCCGGGAGACCTACGACGACCTGGTGGCACTGGAACTGTTCGACGACGGCGACAGCCAGGGGAGTTGATGGACGACCTGTCGGTCACCACCCGACGTTCGGTCACCGAGATCGGCGAGGACGTGTGGAACGGCCTCGCCGCCGGTGACGGCTTCTACCTCGGCTACCCGTGGGTGGCCTGGTCGGAGACCGACAGGTCGTTCGACACCACCTACCTGGTCGTGCAGGACGCGGCCGGCACCACGCTGGCGGCGGTCGCCACCTACCTCTGGCACGGCGCGAGCGTGCCGTCGATGAACCTGGCCTACAGCCCGAGTCACATGGCCGAGGAGAACCTCGGGCGGTCGCTGTCGCCCGAGGAGCACGCGGCGTTCCTGCCGGTGTTGCTGGTGGGCTCACGGGCCGGCTACCACGGCGCGGTGGCGATCGCCGACGACCTCACCGCCGACCGGCGGGACGCCGTGCTGACCGCCCTCTTCACCGAGGTGGAGGCGCTGGCCGCGCGGCTCGGCGCGGCCAGCGTCGCGCTGCTCTACACCCCGGTGGCGAACGTCGCCGCGTACCAGGCCGCGTGGACGCGGGCGGTCGGCCCGGCCGGTCCGCCGCCGGTGGCCGCGCCACTGTCGGCCGAGGCGGTGCTGCCGGTGCACGTCGGCGAGGGCTCCGCCGGGGCGGCCGGACGCCGCGAGTGGCGACGGGAACGCCGCCGGTACGAGGCCACCGTGGACCGGGTCGAGACGGTGCCGCTCTCCGCCTGCGTGGACGTGATCGCCCCGCTGCTCGGCGCGACCCAGCGCAAGTACGGCGGCCCCGACACGGACGCCGACATGCACGCCTACTTCGCCTCGCAGGTGCCTGCGCTCGACGCGTACAGCCACGTGCTCCTGGAGTACGCGGGCGACACCGTGGTCGGGTTCAGCCTCAACTACCTGTGGCCCGACGGGGTGTACGTCCGCGCCGCCGGGTTCGCCGAGGGGGCCGCGCCCTACTCGTACTTCAACCTCAGCGTGTACCGGCCACGGGAGCTGGCGGCGGAACGCGGCCTGGGCCTGGTGCACCTCGGTGCCGGCACGTACGGCGCCAAACGCGCGCGAGGCGCCGAACCGCGCTGGACGGCCGGTCTGGTCCGACCGCCGGTCGGCCTTCCTGCCGAACTCGTGCGTTCCTTCGCGTCGCCCGGCTCGGACCATCAACAGGCGGTACGCGTGTGGGGCGACGGCACACCCCCTCAACCCCCTCGTGCACCGGAGAGGTGACACATGCGCTACCGCAGGTTCGGCCGACTGGGCTGGCAGGTCAGTGAGGTCTCGTACGGCATGTGGGGCGTCGGCGGTGGTCTGCACGGCTGGACCGGCGTCGAGGACGACGAGAAGATCGCCGCTCTCCAGCGGGCCGTGGACCTGGGCTGCAACTTCTTCGACACCGCCTGGGTGTACGGACGCGGGCACAGCGAGCGGGTGCTGGGCGAGCTGGTACGCGCCAACCCGGACACCCGGCTGTACGTCGCCACCAAGGTGCCGCCGAAGGACATGCGCTGGCCGTCGACCCGCGAGTCCACCCTGGACGACGTCTTCCCACCGGAGCACATCGAGGAGTACGTCCACACGAGTCTCGGCAACCTCGGCCTGGACACCATCGACCTGTTGCAGTTGCACGTCTGGGAGGACTCCTGGGCGGACGACCCGCGCTGGCAGCGGACCCTCACCGGGCTGCGTGAGCAGGGCCTGATCGGCGGCGTCGGCATCTCGGTGAACCGCTGGGAGTCCTGGAACGGCGTACGCGCGCTGGCCACCGGGCTGGTCGACGCGGTCCAGGTGATCTACAACATCTTCGACCAGGCTCCCGAGGACGACCTCTTCCCGGCGGCGGCGGAGCACGACGTGGCGGTCATCGCCCGGGTGCCGTTCGACGAGGGCACGTTGACCGGCACGTTGACGACGGAGACGACCTGGCCGGAGGAGGACTGGCGCAACTCGTACTTCGTGCCGGAGAACCTCGCCGCCAGCGTCGCCCGGGCCGAGGAACTGCGCAAGGACCTGCCGACCGGGATGCCGATGCCGGAGGCGGCGCTGCGGTTCATCCTCGCCGAGCCCCGGGTCGCCACCGTCATCCCCGGGATGCGCCGGGTCGCCCACGTCGACCGCAACCTCGCGGTCAGCGACGGGCAGCCGCTCGACCCGGCGCTGCTGGAGACCCTGCGCGGGCACCGCTGGTCACGCCAACCGACCTGGTGGTCCCAGTAGCCGAGCCGCCGTCGGCCGGGTCAGGCCGGGGAGGGGGTCAGCCGGGTACGCGGACCGGCGCGCAGCACCCCGGAGGGCAGGCGTCGACCGGTCAGCTCCTCGGCCAGTTCGGCCACCTCGATCAGGGCGTCCAGGTCGATGCCGGTGTCGACGCCCATGTCGTGCAGCATGTGCACCGCCTCCTCGGTCGCCAGGTTGCCGCTGGCACCGGGCGCGTAGGGGCAGCCGCCGAGGCCACCCACACTGGCGTCGAACTCCGTGACACCCAGTTCCAGGGCGGTCAGCAGGTTGGCCAACGCGGTACCCCGGGTGTTGTGGAAGTGCAGCAGCACCGGCACGTCCGCGTCGCGGTCGCGTACGGCGGTGACCAGGTCACGGACGCGTCGGGGCGTACCCATGCCGGTGGTGTCGCCGAACGCGACGCGGTCGGCGCCGTCGCGGACCACGCGGTCGACGATGGCGGCGACGCGGGCCGGGTCGACGTCCCCCTCGTAGGGGCAGCCGAAGCTGGTCGCGATGATCACCTCTGCGGTGGCTCCGGCCTGGTGCAGCATGTCGATCAGCTCGGCGATGTCGTCCAACGACTCGTCGGTGCCCCGGTTGACGTTGCGGCGGTTGTGCGTGTCGCTGGCCGAGACGACCACCTCGATCTCGGTGAAGCCGGCGGCCAGGGCGCGCTGCGCACCCTTCGAGTTGGGCACCAGCGCCGAGTAGCGCACCCCGTCGACCTTGGCCGCCCGCTGCCACACCTCGTCGGCGTCGGCCATCTGGGGGATCGCCCGGGGGTGAACGAACGACACCGCTTCGATCCGCCGTACGCCGGTGCGGGAGAGCGCGTCGAGCAGGCGCACCTTGGCCCCGGTCGGGATCGGGTCCTCGTTCTGCAGCCCGTCGCGCGGCCCGACCTCGCGGATGGACACGGACGTCGGCAGCTCCGCCATCACGACATCACCTCACTGTGACACTTATCTGTCGCTGACCACCCAAGCATGTCACGTCGGGCGGTGACCGCCAGGGTCACGAGGTGCCCGTCCAGACGTCCCGGCGGCACCTCGTGACCCTGGCGGGGTCAGCGCATCCGAGAGACGATGCCGGTGTCGTAGTCACCGGAGACGAACTCCGGGTTCTCCAGCAACTCGGCGAAGAACGGCAGGTTGTTCTTGGGGCCGGCCAGCTCGAATCCGGCCACCGCCGCGCGGGCCCGGTCGATCGCCTCGGCCCGGGTGGGCGCGTCGACCACGAGCTTGGCCATCAGGCTGTCGTAGAACGGGGTCACGGTGTTGCCGGCGACGTAGCCGGAGTCGACGCGTACCCCGGCGCCGGTCGGCTCCACCCAGGTCCTGACCACGCCCGGTCCGGGCAGGAAACGCTTCGGGTCCTCGGCGTTGATCCGCAGTTCGATGGCGTGCCCGCGCGGCGTCAACGCGTCCGGGTCGAAGGTCGGCGCCAACCCGGCCGCCACCCGGAGTTGCTCCTCGACCAGGTCGAGGCCGTAGACCAACTCGGTGACCGGGTGCTCCACCTGGAGCCGGGTGTTCATCTCCAGGAAGAAGAATTCTTCGGAGGTAGGGCTATCCCCGCTGAGATCCCGCTGACGCGGGACCAACAAGCATTCCACCGTGCCCGCGTTGCGGTACTTCACCGCCTCGCCGGCCCGGACCGCCGCCGCCAGCAGGCGGGTACGCAGCTCCGGTGAGACCGCCGGTGACGGCGACTCCTCGACCAGCTTCTGGTTGCGGCGCTGCACCGAGCACTCGCGTTCGCCCAACGCCACCACCCGGCCGTCGGCCAGCCCGAGGATCTGCACCTCGACGTGACGTACCCGGGGGAAGTAGCGCTCGATCAGCACAGAGCCGTCGCCGAACATCCGCTCGGCGAACGCGCGCACCTTGTCGTACTCGGTGTCCAGCGCGGCCTCGTCGGCGGCCACGCCCATGCCCATGCCACCACCACCCGCGGCGGCCTTCACCATCACCGGATAGCCAATCTCGGCCGCCGCAGCGCGCGCCGCAGGCAGGTCCGCCGCCGGTTCGGTGGTGCCGGGTGCCACCGGTACGCCGGCCGCTGCCATCAGGTTCCGCGCATTGATCTTGTCGCCCATCGCGCTGATCGCGTCCGCGTCCGGTCCGACCCAGATCAGACCGGCCGCCTCGACCGCGCGGGCGAAGTCGGCGTTCTCCGACAGGAAGCCGTAGCCGGGGTGGATCGCCTGCGCACCGGTCGACTCAGCGGCGGCGAGGATGGCGTCGGCGTTGCGGTAGCTCTGCGCCGGGTTGGCCGGTCCGACACAGATCGCCTGGTCGGCTTCGGTGACGAACGGCAGGTCGGTGTCGGCCTCCGAGTGCACCGCGATCGCGCGTACCCCGAGCCGCTTGGCGGTACGGATGATCCGGCGGGCTATCTCACCTCGGTTGGCGACCAGCAACGACTCGATCATGCTTCCTCCGCGTTCCATTTTGTGGGACGCGGGCAAGCCAACCACGCCGGCCCGGATGTAAGGAAGGGTCCCCTGCTAACGCCTGCGGTATAGCACGGGTCCCCTCCTAACACCCAGGCCGGGAGAAGGATGCGGGGTGGTGCGCGCGGGCGCGGGTCAGGCCGGGTCGGTCGGGGCGAGCAGGGCAGCCAGGGTGGCGGCGCGCAACAGCTCGGCTCGGCGGCGACGGTCGACCTCGCCCCCGAGGAACGGGGTCGAGTTCATCAGGCCGAAAGCGGCGTGCGCCAACACCCGCGCCTCACCGGCCGGCAGGCCGGGATGCAGCGCGGTCAGCACGATGACCCACTCCTCGACATAGAGGCGCTGGAGTCGCCGGATGCGCCGCCGAGGCTCCTCGGGCAGCCGGTCCAGCTCGTGCAGGTGCAACGCGATGACGGCCGGGTTGGCCAACGCGAAGTCGACGTGGAAGTCGATCAGCGACTCCAGGACCGCCCGAGGGTCGCCGGGATGCGCGACGGACCGCTGCCGACCGCCCTCCAGCAGGCCCTCGCTCACCGGCACCAGCGCGGCGACCAGCATCGCCTCCTTGCCGGCGAAGTGGTGGTAAAGCGCCGGGCCGGTCACCCCGGCGGCCGCGCCGATGTCGTCCATCGACACGCCGTGGTAGCCGCGGGAGGCGAAGAGCCCCACCGCGATCTCCAGAATCTCGTCCTTGCGGGACCGGCGCCGCCCCGATCCCGTGGCCCCGCTGCTCCCGCCCCGGGCCTGCTGCTCCACCGTCACCGGGCCAGCGTAGACCCACCGGGGGTAAGACGTGGGTCCTCGGTTACCCGCCAGTCCGATTGCCGGGAACGCTCCCTGTTGCCCCAGGTCGTCAGTGGTCGTGGTCCAGGCCGTGCTGCTTGCGCAGGTCGGTTGCCTCCGCCGAGCGGCCCAGCTCGTCCAACGCCCGGGCGAGCAGCCAGGCGGCCTGGGACGCCGGCCTCGACTCGGGCGGCAGACCACCCAGGACCTCACGCAGCACCGGCTCCGCCTCGGCCGGTCGGCCCTGCCGCAGCAGCAGCTCGCCGGAGAGGATCTCCACCTGGGCCGCCTCGCCGAACGCCTCCACGGATCGCAGTCGGTGCGCGACCCCGGCCAGCCGGTCCAGCGCCTCGCCCTCCCGTTCGTCCCCAGCCAGCACCCGCGCCGCCGTCTCGGCCGCCAACGACACCTCGTAGATCACCGGCGGCTCGTCGGCGGCTCCGGCGGTCAGCTCACCGGCGAGCCGGTCGGTCGCCTCGACCGCGCGCAGCGCACTGGCCGTCTCATTCGCGTAGAGGTACGCGGACGCCTCCCGACGTCGGGCCCGCAGCTCGTCCAGGTGCAGACCGGCGAGCTGGTACGCCGAGGCGGCCGCCGCGAACTTCTGTCCCGCCGCCGCGTCCCGGTCGGCCTGGTAGAGGATGTCCCCGGCGTCTTCGAGCACCTGCGCCCGATGCGGGAGATTGTCCGGTCCGTCGAGGTTCTCGGCGAGCCGGTCCAACAGAGCCAGCGCCGCGTCGATCTCGCCCAGCCCCTGGTAGACGCCGGCCAACATGTGTCGGGCCGCATCGGCGTCGGCCTGGTGACCGAGCCGGTCCAGACCGGTCACCGCCTCCTCGGCCACCTCGGCCGCCTCGCCGAGCCGCCCGGCCACCCGGTACGCGGTGGCCAACTCCCAGCGCAGGTAGGCGTCACCGGCCTCGCCCCGCTCGACGCAGAGCGCCACCGCCTCGGCGAAGTCCTCCACCGCCTCGTCGGCACGCTGTGCCGCAATCAGCGCCCGGGCACGGGTCACCCGCGCCGGCAGGAGCAGCGCGTCCCCGGCGTGGGCCAGTGCCTCGTCGCACGCGGCGACCGCCTCTGCCGGATCCTGCGCGACACGGGCGTGCGCCAGGGCGGCGGTGGCGATCAGCTCCGGGACCCCCGCCTCCTGGGCGAGCCGATGGGCCTGCTCCGCGCCGGCCCGGAAGGCGTCCTCGTCGTCGAGCTGTTCGAGGATGTGCGCCCGGTGCAGCGCGATCCGGGCCGCCAGGAACGGGTCTCCCGCGCCGTCGGCCGCCCGCTCCGAGGCGGCCAGCGCCTCCGGCCAGCGGGCCTGCTGCGCCAGCACCACCGCCAGCCGATCGTGCGCGGCGGCCCGCTGCCGGGCGTCACCGTGCTCGTCGAGGAAGTCGGCGGCGGTGTGCGCCAACGCGTACGCCTCCTCGTCCGGCTCCTCGCCCTGCGCCAGCAGCGCGCCGAGGCGGCTGGCGACGACCTGGGCGCGAGCCGGGTCGGACAACTCCTCGTACGCCGCGATGGCCGTTCGGTTGGCCGACACCGCGCCGGCAATGTCCCCGGCGTCAACCAGCTCGGCGGCGCGCAGTTCACCCCGGAGGGCACGCTCGCGCGGCGACAGCTCCGCCTCGCCGAAGCGTTCCTCGAAGGCGGTCAGGACGGCACGCACGCCGACGCGGTCGTGGGCCGACCACCGCTGCTCGGCCAGCGCCAGCAGCTCGCCCGCGTCCGCCTCGGCGGGTACGACGAACTCCGCCGACCGGCGCGGCTCGGGGACCGTGACCTCGCGCGGCGCGTCAGCCTCGGAGACAGTCTCGGCGGCGGTGGCGGTGCGGGTGGTGGGCACCGGTCGACGCCGCAGGCTCGCCGAGAGGGGCAGGTGGTCGCCGACCGGCGTCACGGCCAGTCGCTGGGCGATGCCCTCGGACTGAGTGCTGTTGCCGTTGCGGGTGTCGAACCGGGCGGCGATACCGGTCGCCGTCTCGGCCAGCTCGGCGGCGAGCGCACCCAGCGGCACCTCGGCGGCCGGTCGCTCCCCGAAGGCGCGGCGGTGCACGGTCAGCGTCTGGTCGTCCACCTGGCGCAGCGCGGCGGCGGCCGACGCGGCGAACTGCATCGCGGCACCCGGCGAGGGGGCCCGGTCCAGCCAGTCCAGGTGCCGCTCGACGATCTCCAGCGCCCGCGCCTCGTTGCCGGTCAACGTGCAGAACTCGATGTGCTCGCTGACGTCCCACAGGTCGGCGATGCTGCCCCGGTGCCGGCGGTACGCCTCCCGGTGCGCGTTGCGCGCCTCGTCGCGCCGACCGCTGTGCAGGTATGCCGGCAGCAACGCGGTGAGGATGCCCTGCGGCTGCTCGGTGCAGCTCAGCCGCCCGCTCAACACCGGCTCGGCCAGCGCCACGGCCTCGTCGTGGCGGCCGGTGCGGGTCAGGTGGTTGACCTGGGTGGTCGGGTCACAGCCCGCGCAGTCGGAGAGCTGGTCACGGGGCGTGGTAAGCCACTTGCGGTACCACTCCTCGGCCTGCTCCCGGTCGCCAAGGTGGTCGGCCACCCGGTAGCGGTACTTGTACACGGCCTGGAGGCTGTGCCCGCCCTCGCGGTAGCGCCGCTCCATGTCGTCGAGCACCGCGTGGGTGCGGTCCAACGGCACCTCGGGGAAGCTCAGCATCCCGTTGACCATGTGCTTGAAGTGCCAGAGCAGGTGCTGGGCGTACCGCTGGTGGTAGGGCTGCGGGTCCTTGTCGAACTCGGCCAGGCACCAGGCGAAGACGACGAACGACTTGGCCGGCTCACCGCCGTAGATGTAGGTGGTGATGCCCTGGATGCGGACCGCGAAGGCGAGGTGCCGGTCGTCGGCGGCGTCCGCCCGACGCAGCAACTGCTCCAGCGCGGCGATCTGTCCGACGCCGTACGGCATCTCGCCGGTCTGGCGCAGCATCCGCCACAGGTCCTCGTCGGCCACGACGTCTCACTCCTGTCCAGGGACGGCCCGGCCCAGCAGGCCGAGGAAGGAACTGTTGAGCAGGGCGGCGTCCGCCGCACGGATGGGATGGTGCCCGAGCAGCAGCGCCTGCCCGTAGAGCGCCTCGACGGCGAGCCCGACCAGCTCCGGGTCACCGAGTGCGGTGACCCGGCGTACCAGCGGGTTGCGGTGGTTGAGCACGAGCTGCGGGCGGTCCGCCGGGGCGGAGGCGGCCAACGCGTCGAGTACGCCGCCCCACAGCTCGTCGGCCTTGTCCCGGCTGGCGGCGAGCTGGTCGGTGAACGCGGCCGAGCGGCTGAGCAGGTACAACGCCGGGAGGGAGGCCGGATCGTAGGCCCGGATCAGCACCTCGCAGCCGAGTCGTTCCAGGGCCCGACCGGCGGCGGTGAGGAACGGCCGCAACGCCAACTCGACGTGCGGTTCGAGGGCGTGGAACCGGGTGGTCAGGTCGCTCGATTCGAGCCGTTCGATGAGCACGGTACGGTCCACCGTGGGCAGTCGCTCGATCAGCTCGCTGTCGTACGTGTAGCCGCCGTTGACCACGGCCAGGTCCTGCGCGGCGGCGACAGCCGCGAGCTGACGGAACTCGTCCAGGCTGGCGGCGTACCGGACCAGGCCGTAGCGCTGCCGGAACTCGGCCAGGGTGAGCGTGCCGACGTTGGTGTCCATCGGCCACCACTGGTCGACCAGGGTGAGCATCTCGTCGTCGTGCAGGGCGAGCGCCTTGACGCCGAGGTGGTGCACCTGGAGGAATTCGGCCAACCGGTGCGGCTGGTGCTTGGCGAGCCGGACCAGCCAGCCACGGATCTGCGCGCCGAGCGACTCGCGGGTGCTGGTGAGCAGGGAGTCCTCGTAGAGCGCCTCGCGGCTGGCGGTGGGCCGCAGCTCGCTGGTGTCGACCACGCAGTGCGCGAAGAAGGCCCAGTCCGGCAACAGGCCGTCGGCGTGCTCGGTGAGCAGCATCCGCTTGAGGTAGACCCGGTGGCCGGCGCGGGCGGCCGGGTTCACGGCGGTGGGCAGGATGAACGCCACGCCGGTCAGCCCGGCCTCCGGCACCCGCAGCGGCACCACGTCGAACGGGTCGACGCCGAGCGTCTCGCGGGCGTACGCGATCAGGGCGGCCCGGTCGACGGGCGCGCCCGGGCTGGTCGGCCAGGGCGGTTCCCCGGCGGTGGTCACCACGCTGCCGACCCGGACGGTCACCGGCAGCAGGCTGCCGTAGAGGCGGGCCAGCTCGGTGACGGTGGCGGTGGCGTACCACTGGTCGGCGTCCTGACGGGGCACCAGGGTGACCGTGGTGCCGACCTCGGCGCGGGCCTCCTGCGGCGGGGCCAGGCGCACCGCGTAGCGGCCGTCGGCGTAGCCGGTCCAGAGCACGGTGGGGTGGTCGCCGTTGCGGGTGACCACCCGGATCTCGTCGGCGACGAGGAAGCAGGAGAGCAGCCCGATGCCGAACTGGCCGAGGAACTCGTGGCGGGAGAAACCCAGCTCGTCCCGTTTGGAGCTGCGGCCGATGGTGGCCAGTAGCTCGTGCACCTGTGCCTCGGTCAGCCCGATGCCGGTGTCGTGCACCCGCAGGGTGCCGTCGCCGGTCAGCTCGGGCGGCTCGATCCGAACCAGGGCCGGTGCGTCCGGCTCGGCGGCCCGACGTGCGGTGATCGCGTCCACCGCGTTCTGCATCAGCTCGCGGACGTAAACCCGTGGGCTGCCGTAGAGGTGATGACTGAGCAGGTCGACCACGCCACGCAGGTCCACCTGGAAGGTACGGTCCACGCCTTGTCCGCTCCCCGCTCCCGGATGTCGGCGCCCACCGTACCGGTGCGGGCCGACATCCGCGTGCCCGATTCCTCAGCGAGACCTCGCCGGGTGGGCCACCTTATCGGACGCGCGTTGGCTGAGCCCGGAGAGCCGCAGGGCGACCCGTCGACGGACCGGTGGCAGCGCCGAGAACAGGCGCAGCAGCGCGTCCCGGGCCGGCCGTCCGGCGGCGGGCACGGTGGCGAGCCGGGTCAACCGGTCGGCGAAGCCGGCCACCTCGTGGGCGAGGGGGCGACGCCGGGCCGCGTACTCGTCCAGCAGGGTCTCGGTGCCCCCGGCCAGCACCGCCGCCAGGGTCTCGCCGAGGTCGACGGCGTCGCAGATGCCGAGGTTCATGCCCTGCCCACCGGCCGGGCTGTGCACGTGCCCGGCGTCCCCGGCGAGCAGCACCCGACCTGCGCGGAAGGTCTCCGCGACGCGTCGGTGCAGCCGGAACCGCGAGGACCAGAGGACCTCCCGGACCTGGTCCGGCCGCCGCCGCAGGCCGCGCTCGTCGAGCAGTCGTTGCAGGTAGGGCAGGTCCGGCTCGGCGGGCGGGTCGGTCACGGTGGCGACCAGCCGCACCCGGTCGTCGGGCAGCGGCGCCCAGACCAGCGGTCCGCCCCGGGCGAGGAAGACCGACGCGCCGTCGCGGGGCAGCGCGCTGTCCAGGCGTACGTCGGCCAGGACGAACGACTCCGCCGACCCGTCCGGGCCGGTGAAGGGGATACCGGCCGACTCGCGGACCGTGCTGTGGATGCCGTCGGCGGCGATGACCCAGCGCGCCCGGACGATCGCGTCACCGAACTGCGCCACCACGCCGTCGGCGTCCTGACGCAGCCCGGTCAGCCGGTACGGCCGCAGCACCCGCCCGCCCGCCTCGGCCAGCCGCTCGGTGAGCACCTCCTCGGTGACCGACTGGGACACCATCAGCGCGTACCGGTGGCGGCTGGGCAGCCGGTCGAACGGCACGGTGATCAGCACCCGGTCCCGGTCGCGGACGCTGAACCGGGCCGACGGCAGTCCGCGTGCGACCAGCGGCCCGCCGGCACCGACCCGGTCCAGCATCTCCAGCGTGTACGCGTGCACGACCGCCGCCCGTGAGGTCACCGCCGGTGCCTCCCGCTGGTCGACCAGGGTGACCTCGACCCCCCGGCGGGCCAACGTGAGCGCGGCGGTCAGGCCGGTCGGACCGGCTCCGACGATCAGGACGTCCGTGGTTCCGGGCAGCATGACGACCTCCCCCGATCCGCTTGCCAACAGCTGTTGGCAAACACTTGTTGGCAACGCTAGGCGCCCCCGATCGGAGAAGTCAACACGTGTTGGCATACCGTCGTGCACATGACGGAAGGCGTACCGCAGAACGAGCCGGCACCCGGCGGTGGCCGCCCGCGCAACGCGGGCGCGACCCGCGCGGCCATCCTGCGGGCCGCCCGCGAGCGTTTCGCGGCCGACGGCTACGACCGCGCGACGATCCGGGCCATCGCCGCCGACGCACGCATCGACCCGTCGATGGTGATGCGCTACTACGGCAGCAAGGAGGGCCTGTTCGCGGCGGCGGCCGAGTTCGACCTGCGACTACCGGACCTGAGTGGCACACCTGCCGACCGCCTCGGCGAGACGCTGGTCGGCTACTTCTTCACCCGCTGGGAGGGGGACACCACGCTGCCGGCGCTGCTGCGCACGGCCAGCACCAACCCGAGCGGCGCCGAGCGGGTACGCGACATCTTCGCCACCCAGCTCGGCACGGCCGTGGCCCGGGTGGTCGTCGACCCGACCGAAGCCCCACACCGGGCCGGCCTGGTCGCCAGCCAACTACTCGGCGTGGCCCTGACGCGCTACGTCCTGCACCTGCCCCCCATGGTCGACCTCTCCCCACCCGCCCTGGTCGCCTGGCTGGCCCCCACCATCCAGCGCTACCTGCGCGACCCGACGCCGGTCCGGTCATGAATGGGCCGGTCAGGGCGTCCGGCATTGCCGGACGCCCTGAGTCGATCAAGAAGTTCTGGTCACAATCGGGCGGCGGAAGCCCCAAAACCTCTTGATCATCCCCGTGGAAGGGGCTTGGCGGGACGGCTCACTTCGGGTCGGGACCCTTGACGACGGGAGCCCGGACCAGGTTGCCCCACTCGGTCCACGAGCCGTCGTAGTTACGCACGCGCGGGTAACCCAGCAGATGCCGCAGCACGAACCAGGTGTGGCTGGAGCGCTCACCGATCCGGCAGTACGCGATCACGTCGTCGTCCGGGCTCAACCCGAGCTGGTCGGCGTAGATCGCGCGCAACTCGTCGGCCGACTTGAAGGTGCCGTCCTCGTTGGCGGCGGACTTCCACGGCTTGCTCACCGCGCCCGGGATGTGCCCGCCGCGCAGCGCACCCTCCTGCGGGTAGTCCGGCATGTGCAGCATCTCGCCGGTGTACTCACCCGGCGACCGCACGTCCACCAGCGGCCGGTCGGCGGCGACGTGCGCCGACACGTCCTCCCGGAACGCCCGCACCGGCGCGTCGTCGCGCTGCGGCACCGGGTACTCCGCGCTCGGCCGGGCCGGCTTGTCCCGGGTCAGCTCCCGCCCCTCGGCGATCCACTTCTGCCGACCGCCGTCGAGCAACCGCACGTCGCGGTGGCCGAAGAGGGTGAAGACCCAGAGGGCGTACGCGGCCCACCAGTTGAAGTTGTCACCGTAGAAGACGACCGTGTCGTCCCGGCCGATGCCCTTGGCCGCACACAACTCGGCGAACCGCTCGGCATCCAGGTAGTCGCGGGTCACCTGGTCGTTCAGCTCCAGATGCCAGTCGACCTTCACAGCACCCGGAATGTGGCCGGTGTCGTAGAGCAGCACGTCCTCGTCGGACTCGACCACGACGAGACCCTCGTCGCCGAGGTGCTCCGCCAGCCATTCGGTGGTCACCAGCCGTTGCGGGTCCGCGTACGACTGGAGTCGGGGATCGGGATCACTGGGCACAGACATGAGCCCCAAGGTACGCCGAGCAACCGCGTCCGCGCGGGGTTGTATGTAAGGAGGGGTCCCCTGCTAACGCCTCCGGTATAGCAGGGGACCCCTCCTAACAACATGCAGCGAGCGGCAGCACCGCCTGGAGCACCCAGTCGGCCTTTGCCCGTCGATCATGGAGTTGTGGTGCGGCCAAAGCCACTAATATCCGCCCATACTGTCGACCACAACCCCATGATCGACGGGGCTGAGCGGGGCGGGGCTGGGCGGGGTGGGGGATCAGTCGGGGAGGGGGGTGAGGGTGGGGCGTTTGGCGGTGCGGGTGTCGCCGGAGGAGCGGCCGGTGAGGCGGCGCTTCAGCCAGGGCGCCAGGTGTTGACCGGCCCAGCGCAGGTCGGCGGTACGGGCGGCCAGCCACGGGCTCGGCGTCGGCGCCGGGGGCACGAGCAGCCACTCCTCGTCACAGCCGACGCCCAGCGCGTCGAGCACCTGGGCGGCCACCCGGCGGTGACCTACCGGCGACAGGTGCAGCCGGTCGGTGCTCCAGAGCAGCGGGTTGAGGTACGTGTCGTCGGCGTACAGGTCGACCAGGATCGCGCCGTACCGCTCGGCGGTCTCTCCGACGGCACGGTTGAGCAGCTCGATCCGGGGTGCGATCAGCCGCTGCCCCGGCAGTCGGGCCATCACGTCGGCGAACCGGAACAGCACCACGTCGGCACCGCCCGAGCGCAGATCACCGACGACCTCGTCGAAGCGGCCGACCAGCGCGGCCGGGTCGAAGTTGCGGCGCAGCACGTCGTTGCCACCGGCGGCGAAGCTGATCAGGTCGGGCTTCATCGCCAGCGCGGACGGCACCTGTTCGGCCACCACATGCGGGAAGAGTCGACCACGGATGGCCAGGTTGGCGTACCGGAACTCGGGCCCGGCCTCGGCGGCCAGCCGGGTGGCCACCAGGTCGGCCCAGCCCCGGAAGGTGCCGTCCGGGTACGCGTCGTCCAGGCCCTCGGTGAAGCTGTCCCCGACCGCGACGTAACTGCGCCAGCGCACTGCTCACTCCTCGAAGCTGCGGGTAAGGCTGCTGTGTGTGTAAGGAAGGGCACCTTATTAACGTCTGCGGTATAGCAGGGGTCCCCTCCTAACACCTGGGAGTCTGGCACCGGCCGCATTCACCGGTCTGCCCCGCGTTCGCCGAACGTGGCAGACGTCATCCACCCAGCGACGCGGCGGGCAACCGTCATCCCTCCGGCGACGCGGCGGGGAGGCGACAGCGGCCGGTGCAGGCGCGCGGCGGGTCGACCGCCGAGCGACGGTACGGCCCCCAGGCGACGAACCGGGCAAACAGCTCAGGCGGTGTCGGGCCGCCGTCCGGGTCGAGCCGGAACAGGTCGAGGGTCGCCTCGAAGTACAGCCCGGACAGGTAGACGGCCAGGTCGAGCCAGCGGTCGTCGTACTCGACACGGAGCAGCAGCCGCGCCTCGGCGCAGGGCCACGAGTGCCCGCAGGCCCGACACAACCAGAGCGGGCGCAGCGGCAGATGCTGCGGGCCGGACATCGGGTGCTGCCGGGGCCGCTCGGCCGCCGGGCCACGACGCGGCACCGGGTACGACTTCGGGTGGGACATCTCGACCTCCGCCTCCGGGTGGGGCCGTCCCGGCACGGGGGAGGTGCCGGGACGGCCCCGGTGCAGTCCCACCCCGTCCCCGGTGGATGGGAGCAGGACCGCCGGGTGACAGTCTGCTGACCGGGCGACTACTGTCGGAAGGCATCGACACCGGCCGTGGCGATGGTGACGCCGGGCCGGGCATCCATCCGAGCGGCCGAGAATTCGTGGAGGCAGCGTGGAATCCGAGCCGACCGCCGAACTGATCCGGGCACAGTTGCGCAGGCTGCGACTCTCGGCCGACCTGACCCAGGAGGATTTCGGCAAGTTGGTGCACTTCTCCGGCTCGCAGGTCTCCGCGATCGAGCTGGGGCAACGCCCGTTCGACCGGCTCTTCCTCAAGCGGGCCGACGAGGTGCTGAAAAGCGACGGCCTACTGTCGGGGCTTCTGCGCATCGCCGAGCTGCACGGCCAGCCGAACTGGCTACGCCCCTGGCTGGACGCCGAGCGCAACGCGCGGCAGTTGCGCTGTTACCACCCGACGCTGATCCCCGGCCTGCTCCAGACCGAGCACTACGCCCGCGCGGTGATCCAGTCCGACGACATGCTCAGCGACGAAGAGGTCGAACGGCGGTTGGCGGTACGGATGGATCGTCAGGCGATCCTCGCCCAGCCGAACCCACCGGCCCTCATTGCGGTGATCGAGGAGACCACCCTGCGCCGAGCTGACGAGAGCTTCCGGAGCATCATGGCTCAGCAGATCAGCCACCTGCTCGAATGCGTCAAGCGCGGCGGCGTGCTAGTGCACCTCATTCCTGCCGAGGCCACCGTCCATGTTGGACACGCCGGACCGATCACCTTGGCCCGAGGGGTCGAGGGTGAGTGGCTGGGGCATCTGGAGAACCATGTCGGCGGCACGACCATCGACCGTGACGAGCAGATCGATACCCTGCTGGTGAGGTGGGAGGGTGTCCGCAGCGTCGCACTCCCCAAAGGACAGTCCGAAGCCCTGATGAAGGAAGTGATGGAGTCATGGTCCACGATCTGACCGGCGCAGCCTGGCGCAAGTCCACCCGCAGCGCGAGCGGCGAGTGCGTCGAGGTCGCCGACAACCTGCCCGGCATCGTCGGCGTCCGCGACAGCAAGGACGTGACCGGCCCCGCGCTCGTCTTCACCCCGTCCGCCTGGCACGCCTTCATCACCGAAGCCAAGCGCCCCTGACCCGAGCGCCCCTGACCAGGACGGCAACGAGCGCGCCCCAGGGCCGTCAGCGTCGTCGACCGTAGGGCCGCAGATCGGCAACGCCAGCACAGCCGGACCGGCAGGGGTCAGGTCAGCGACGTCACCTGCATGATCGCGTCGGCGAAGGCCCTCGGCGCTTCCTGCGGCAGGTTGTGCCCGATGCCGCCGCTGATCGTGCGGTGCTCGTACGGGCCGGTGAACTGCTTGGCGTACACCTCGGGTTCCAGGTGGGGTGCGCCGTTGGCGTCGCCTTCGAGGCTGATGGTGGGCACCGTGACGGCGGGCTTGTCGGCCAGTCGGTCCTCCAGGTCGGCGTACTGCGGTTCGCCGTCGGCCAGGCCCATCCGCCAGCGGTAGTTGTGGATCACGATGTCGACGTGATCGGGGTTGTCGAGGGAGGCCGCGCTCCGGTCGAACGTCGCGTCGTCGAAGCTCCACTGCGGGGACGCCGTCCGCCAGATCAGTTTGGCGAAGTCCTGCAGGTTGCGGGCGTACCCCTGACGGCCCCGGTCGGTGGCGAAGTAGAACTGGTACCACCAGGCGTGCTCGGCCGCAGGGGGCAAGGGTGCCTTGCCCGACTCCTGTCCGTCGATCAGGTAACCGCTGACCGCGACCAGGCCGGTGCAGCGGTCCGGCCAGAGGGCGGCCAGGATGTCGGCGGTGCGGGCACCCCAGTCGAATCCGGCCACCGTCGCCTGCCGGACGTCGAGGGCGTCCAGGAACGCGACCGCGTCGCAGGCCATGGCCGCCGGTTCGCCGTTGCGGACGGCGTCGGGCGAGCGGAAGCTTGTCGTGCCGTAGCCGCGCAGGTGCGGCACGAGCACCCGGTGACCGGCCTCGGTGAGCAGCGGCACCACGTCGGCGAAGCTGTGGATGTCGTACGGCCAGCCGTGCAGCAGCAGGACGACCGGCCCGTCCGGCGGTCCGGCGTCGATGTAGCCCACGTTCAGGACACCCGCGTCGATCTGCCGCACGTCATCGAACAACGCCCCACTCCTCGCCCTCGATCACCGACCGCTCCCCCGGACGGTAGGACGCGACGGAAGGCGGGGACGACGGTTCCGGCAAGGACGGCGGCAGCCGCTGCGGCGCTGGCTAGAATCCCGCGTCGCCGCTGCCGCGCAGCAGGTCGAGCAGCCCGTGACCGTCCTCGATCCAGGCGTCCGGCGCCAACTCGGGCGCGTCGGGCTCGCGGTCGGTGCGCGGCGAGCGCATCAGGACCGCCGCCCCGACACCGGCCCGCCGCGCGCAGGCGATGTCCCGGTGCAGGCTGTCGCCGACGAACCAACACCGATCCACCGGTACGCCGATGGCGTCGGCGGCCAACGCGGCGAAGCGCGGGTTCGGCTTCCGCAGCCCCGTCTCGTCGCTGTAGAACTCGGCGACGAATCGGCCGGACAGTCCGGCGGCAGCCAGGAAGTCGCGGTGGGCGGCACCGCAGAGCGCGTTACTGACCACGGCCATCGGCACGCCTGCCTCGGCAGCGGCCGCCAGCGCCTCGGGGATTCCGGGTCGCACCTGCCACTCGGTGCGCCACGTCGACGCGTACGCCAGCGGGGTGGCCTGTCGCGCGACGGCGGCCCGGGCCGGTTCGGGCCAGGTGTGGGTGACGAAGTCCGCCCACACCCGGTCGTGCGTCAGCTCCATCGGTTCGGCCGAGACGCCGGTCTCGTCCCGCCACCGCCCGTACGCCCGCGCGCCCGAGGTCAGGTCGGCCGCGATCCGCTCGTCCGGCAGGGCACCGTCGATCACCTCGGACATCCGCCGGACGACCTCCGGCGACGCCCACCCGTTCCCCGGTGCGTCCGCCAGCACGCCCCCGAAATCCAGCAACAGTCCGCCCGGCGCCCGCATCATGCCCCCATCCTCGCCCAGAGCGTCACCGGCGACGGGCCCGGTGTGGAGATGCGCCGATCTGCACCGGTCAGGGGCGTACCCGGCTCAGCGCCCAGGCGACGAGGCCGGTCACCACGCCCACGATGACGCCGGTGAAGACGCTGCTGATGGTGGCGAAGAACCGGATGACGACCGTCTGGGCACCCGGGGCCAGGTCGGTGAGGTTGCCGCCGAGCGTCGGCGGCTCGTCGAAGGCGACGTCCCAGAGGAGCTGGTGGGTGACCGCCAACAGGACGCCGTAGCAGAGGCCGACCGCGAGCAGGGTCAGGAACGGGTTGGGTACCCGCCGCACCAGCGCCACCGTGATCCAGACGACCGGCGGTACGACCACCAGCAGCAGGTTGACGAAGGTGCCCTCGTGCACGAGGCCCAGATCGTGCAGCACCACCCGGGGCAGGCCGAGCAGCGCCAACCCGACCAGGGCGAGCAGCGGCAGGCCGAGCGCGGAGCGGTGCGACGAGACAGTGGTCATGCCGGCAACGCTAGGGACGGCCGGGCCGCCCGCCATCCGCACGCGGACCCGATCGCGGTACGTCGGGAGGCGACCCCGGACGTCGCCTCCCGACGACTCCGGCGCCCCCCGTCCGCGCCGTACGCTGGGCCGGTGAGCGGTCAGCCGAGCCAGCCTCCGGTACGCCGGGTCCGGCCCTGGCTCACCGACGTACTCCTCGGCGTGGGCGTCACCGCCGTGGTCTCGGTGGTGATCACCGCCAACGAGGGTGGTCGGCAGGAGCCGGACCGGATCGCGTACCTGTGGGCGGTCGGTCTCGGCGCGCTGATGCTGGCCCGCCGCCGCTACCCGGTGGTGGTGCTCGCCGTCACGGTGCTCGGCCTGTTCGCCTACTACGCCGCCGGCTATCCGGCGGTCGGTCTGGCCGTGCCGGTGGCCGCCGCTCTCTTCTCCGCCGCCGAGCAGGGTCGCCTCGCCGCCTCGGTCGGCGCCGCCGTGCTGGTGGTCGTGGTCTCGGTGGTGGTCCGTCTCGCCGAGGGCCAGAACTTCTCCTTCGTCGTCGGCTACGAGCTGGCCGGTCACGTCCTGCTGATGGGCGCGGCGATCGCGCTCGGCGACAGCCTGCGGTCCCGGCGGGCCGCGCAGGCCGACGCGCGACGGATCGCCGAGCTGACCGAGGAGCGATACCGGCAGGAGGCGGACGCCCGGGTGCAGGGTGAGCGGCTCGCGATCGCCCGGGACCTGCACGACTCGCTCGGCCACACCACCTCGGTGATCGCGTTGCACGCCGACGTGGCCCGGGAGGCGTTGGGCCGCGACGAGGAGGCCACCCGGTCGGCCCTGGAGCTGATCCGCACCACCGCCCGCCGGAGCATGGACGACCTGCGGCGGACGGTGACGCTGCTGCGCCGGGACGACGACCCGCCCCGGACGGTCGTGTCGCTGGCGCACCTCGACGCGGTGACCGGGGCGGCCGGCGCCGCCGGGTTCGACGTCGACGTGCAGGTCCGGCTGCGCGCCGCGCTGCCGGCACCGGTGGAGGCCGCCGCGTACCGGATCGTGCAGGAGGCGGTCACCAACGTGGTCCGGCACTCGGCGGGCAGCCGGGTGGAGATCCACGTCGCGCAGGACGACCGGCAGGTGACCGTGTCGGTCACCGACTCCGGCGCGGACCGGCCGACCACCGACCGGGCCACCGGCGGCGGGCACGGCATCGCCGGGATGCGGGAGCGGGCCCAGAGCCTCGGCGGGTCACTCACCGCCGAGCACCAGGCCACCGGTTTCGCCGTACGCGCCGAACTGCCGTTGGCGGGTACGACATGACGACCGTGCTCGTCGTCGACGACCAGGACCTGGTCCGGGCCGGAATCCGCACGCTGCTGGAGTCCGACGCGCAGATCAGCGTCGTCGGGGAGGCCGCCGACGGCCGCACCGGCCTGCACCTGGCCCGCCGGTTGCGGCCGGACGTGGTGCTGATGGACATCCGGATGCCGATCCTGGACGGGTTGGCCGCCACCGCCGCGATCCGCGCCGACGAGACGCTGGCCGCGACGCGCGTGCTGATCCTCACCACCTTCGACGACGACGAGGACATCGTCGAGGCGGTCCGGCTCGGTGCCGCCGGGTACCTGCTCAAGGACACCGGCTCGGACGACCTGCGGCGAGCGGTGCACACCGCGGCGGCCGGTGGGAACCTACTCTCGCCCACCGTCACCCGCCGGGTGATGGAACGACTCGCCGCCGTTCCCCGGTTACCGCCGCCGGACCCTCGGCTGGCCGTGCTCACCGAGCGGGAACGGGCCGTGCTGGCCCGCGTCGGTCTGGGCGAGACCAACGACGAGATCGGCCGCGCGCTGTTCATCAGCCCCGCCACCGCCCGCACGTACGTGAGCCGTCTGCTGGCCAAGCTGGACGCCCGGGACCGGACCGCGTTGGCCGTCATCGCCCACCGCGCCGGGCTCGCCGACCCCGACCACGGCTAATCGGATCGCCGTCCCGTACCCCGGGTCGTACGCTGCGGCCATGCTGCTGCGCATGTCGACCACGCTGATCCGGACACTGCGCGAGGACCCGGCCGACGCGGAGGTGCCGAGTCACCGGCTGCTGCTGCGCGCCGGTTACCTGCGCCGCGCCGCCCCGGGCGGGTACACCTGGCTGCCGCTGGGCAAGCTGGTGCTGGACCGGGTCGCCGAGATCGTCCGGGCCGAGATGGCCGCGATCGGTGACCAGGAGGTGCACTTCCCGGCGCTGCTGCCGGCCGAGCCGTACCGCACCAGCGGACGCTGGACCGAATACGGCGACGACATCTTCACGCTGGCCGACCGGCGTGGCGCCGAGCACCTGCTCGCCCCCACCCACGAGGAGTTGGCCGCGCTGCTGGTGAAGGACCTGTTCACCTCCTACCGCGACTTCCCGGTCACGTTGTTCCAGGTCCAGACCAAGTTCCGCGACGAGGCCCGGCCGCGCGCCGGACTGCTGCGCGGACGCGAGTTCCTGATGAAGGACGCGTACTCCTTCGACCTGGACGAGGCGGGGCTGCGCGCGGCGTACGACCGGCACCGGGACGCGTACCGGCGGGTCTTCGACCGGCTTAGCCTGGAGTACACGGTGGTGCACGCGACGTCGGGCGCGATGGGCGGTTCCGCCTCGGAGGAGTTCCTGGCCATCGCGCCGGTCGGCGAGGACACCTTCGTGGGCTGCACGGACTGCCACTACGCGGCCAACACCGAGGCGGTGACCACGCCCGCCCCGGCAGCCGGTGACCCGCTGGCCCGGCCGCCCGTCGAGGTGCACGACACCCCGGAGACGCCCACCATCGCCAGCCTGGTCGCGCTGGCCAACGTGCGTCGACTCGCCGGACGCGACGACTGGACCGCCGCCGACACCCTCAAGAACGTCGTGCTGACCGTACGCCGACCCGGCATCGACGAGACCGAACTGCTCGTCATCGGCGTGCCCGGTGACCGTGAGGTCGACCTCAAGCGGCTGGCCGCGGTGCTGGCACCAGCCACCGTGGACATCTTCGACGCCTGGAACGAGCGCCCCGATCTGGTCCGGGGCTACATCGGGCCGCAGGTCTTCGACAAACTCGGCATCCGCTATCTGGTCGACCCCCGGGTGGTGACCGGCACCGCCTGGCTGACCGGGGCGAACGAGCCTGGCCGGCACGCCACGAACGTGGTCTGTGGCCGCGACTTCACGCCGCACGGCACCGTCGAGGCGGCCGACGTCCGACCCGGCGACCCCTGCCCCGCCTGCGTCGGCGGGAGCCTGACCATGCGTCGGGGCATCGAGATCGGACACATCTTCCAGCTCGGCCGCCGCTACACCGACGCCTTCGCGGTCGACGTCCTCGGGCCGCAGGGCAAGCCGGTACGCCCCACCATGGGCTGCTACGGCATCGGGGTGTCCCGGGCGGTGGCCGCGATCGCCGAGCAGCACCACGACGACCGGGGCCTGGTCTGGCCGGCGGCGATCGCCCCCTGCGACGTACACCTGGTGGCGGCCGGCAAGGGTCCCCAGGTCGAGGCGGCGCTCGACCTGGGCGCCCGACTCGCCGCCGCCGGCCTGCGGGTATTGGTGGACGACCGGGCCGGAGTCTCCGCCGGGGTGAAGT
Organism: Micromonospora sp. NPDC049903; assembly: GCF_044460945.1. Lineage (NCBI taxonomy): Bacteria > Bacillati > Actinomycetota > Actinomycetes > Micromonosporales > Micromonosporaceae > Micromonospora > Micromonospora sp. NPDC049903. Next base: position 217,746 of record NZ_JBITKL010000004.1, on the reverse strand, counting down.
TCACCGACGCCGAACTCATCGGCATCCCGCGCACCGTCGTGGTCGGCCGCCGCCTGACCGACGGGTACGTCGAGGTGCGTGACCGGTCCACCGGAGAACGTGCCGAGATCCCGGTGGAGAACGTGACGGACCATCTCGTCGAGGAGTTGGCGCGAAACGTGGTGTAGCGGTCACGTAACGGGGTACGGCATTCCGATCGGCAGATGGTGTTCTGGAGGCTCTCATGACCGAGTATCGGGTCGTCGACGTGATGACCAAGCAGGTGATCTACCTGTCGGCGGAGACCACACTGGACGAGGCCGCCCGGGTGATGCGGGACGCCGACATCGGCGACGTGGTGGTGACCGACGGCGCCGAACTGGCCGGCATCCTCACCGACCGCGACATCGTGGTCCGGGCGGTGGCCGAGAACGCCAGTGCGACGACCGCCACCATCGGCTCGATCCTCACCCGCGAAGTCGTGATGATCGAGCAGTTCTGCACCGCCGCGAAGGCCGCCGCCCTGATGCGCGAGCGCGGCATCCGCCGCATCCTCGTCTGCGACCACGAACGCAAGCTGGTCGGCATCGTCTCCCTCGGCGACCTGGCGATGCAGCTCGACCCCACCTCCGCCCTCAGCGAGATCAGCGAGCAGGCCCCCCAGGTGTAGGGCCAGGTGTAAGGAAGGGCCCCTTCTTAACGCCTACGGTAGAGAAGGGGTCCCCTATTAACAGCCACCGCACACCGCGAGCCGCACCGCGCGACCACGCACCGCGCCCGCGCCCGCGCACCGAGCGCACCGTGAGCCGCACGGCGCATCCGCGCACCGCGCACCGCGCACCGCGCTTCGAGCGCGACACGCGCACGGCAACCATGCACAATCGCGCGGACCGCACCGCACCGCGACCGTGGTCGCGGCCGTACTCCGGCCGCGACCGCAGGGCCGAGCACGCCGCCGGTAGCCTGGCGGAATGCCCGAGATGCCGAGCAAGCTGGCGGAGATCGTCGACGAGTTCGCCTCCGCGCCCCGTGAGGTGGTGCTGGAGATGCTGCTGGAGTACTCCGACGCGGTGCCACCGCTGCCCGCCGACCAGACCGGGCACGAGGGCATGGAACAGGTGCCGGAGTGCCAGACGTCGTTCTTCCTGCGCGCCGAGGTGACGCCCGAGGGCATCGTCCGCACCCTGTTCGACTGCCCACCGGAGGCGCCCACCACCCGTGCGTTCGCCGGCATTCTCGCCGAAGGGCTGGCCGGCGCGAGCCCGGAGCAGGTGCTCGCCGTCCCGGACGACCTGTACCAGCGGATGGGTCTGGCGCAGGCGATCAGCCCGCTGCGGGTACGCGGCGGCAATGCCATCCTCGCCCGACTCAAGCGCCAGGTCCGCGAACAGGTCGGCTGACCCCACCAGCAGGTCCGGAAGCAGGCCGGCTGTCTTCACGTGGCAGACGCGGGAGCGGCCTGACCGTCTCGATGTGGCAGGCGCGGAAGCGGGCCGGATCACTCACCGGCAGGTACGGGAACAGATCGGCGTACCGGCGGGTTGTCTCCGGGCATGGAGATCGACATCTACGCCGACGTGGTCTGCCCCTGGTGCTGGATCGGCCTGCGTCGCCTGGAGGAGGCCCTCGCCTCGTACGACGGTGAGGTCACCGTCCGGCATCGCCCCTTCCAGCTCGACCCGTCCCCGGTGGCCGAGCCGGTGCCGCTGCTCGACGCGTTGGCCGCCAAGTTCGGCGGTCCGGAGCGTGCCCAGCAGATGGCCGCGCAGGTCACCGAGATCGGTGCGAGCGTCGGGCTGGAGCTGAACTTCTCGCAGGCGATCGCGGCCAACACGTTCCAGGCGCACCGGCTGATCGACTGGGCATCCGAGCGGGGTCGTGGCACCGAGACGGTGAACGCCCTGCACAAGGCCCACTTCACCGACGGCGTCGACATCGGCGACCAGAAGGCGCTCGCCGAGATCGCCGCCGGTGTCGGGCTGGACGGCGCGGAGGCCCGCCGCTTCCTCGATTCCGAGGAGGGCGTCGCCACGCTCGACGAGGAGCTGACCGAGGCGCGGCAGCTCGGCATCACCAGCGTGCCGACCTTCGTGTTCGCCGGGAAGTACGGAGTCTCCGGGGCCCAGGAACCGGCCACCCTGCTCGCCGCACTCAACGAGGTCGCGGAGCGCGAGTCCGCCGACTCCTGACCCATCGACGGCGGCGATGTTTCACGTGCAACCACATCGACGTCGTTCGACAGTCAGACCGACTTGGCCAGGCCCTCCACCACCCGCGCGCCGGGCAACACGGCCAACGCCGGGCCCGGCAGGGCGATCTTGCTGTGCCGCACACCCGACCCGATGATCACGTACGGTGCGGCCACCACCCGGGCGTCGACCAGGATCGGCCACTCCGGCGGCAACCCGATCGGGGTGATGCCGCCGTACTCCATGCCGGTCGACTCGACGGCGTCGGCCATCGGGGCGAAGCTCGCCTTGCGTACGTCCAGCGCGCGCCGGGCCACCCCGTTCACGTCGGCCCGGGTGGTGGCCAGCACCACGCAGGCCGCGTACCGGACGACGCCCTCCCGCTTGCCCGCGACCACCACGCAGTTGGCCGACTCGTCCAGCCCCACCTGGTACGCGTCACAGAAGGCGGCGGTGTCGGCGAGTTCGGCGTCGATCGCCGCGACCACTACCGCGTCGACGTCCACCGGCGCGTCGGCGGGCCACTGCGCCAGCGCGTCGGCGACCGGTGCGGCCAACAGGTCGGGGCGACCACGGGCGGGCTCGGTGTGCAAAGTTCCCATCACGGATGCGATCGTCGCATCCGGGGCGGGTGCGCTCGTCACCGAGGGCAGCGGCCAGCCGTGGAGCGACCGGCAACAGGACACGCCAGTCCCATCGCCGGTCAGCCGTTGGTCAGGAAGCCGTGTTCCTGGAGCATCGCCCGGTCCCGGGCGACGGCCATCTCCTCCGCCCGCTCCGCCTGCACGCGGCGCGCCTCGATGTCCTCGAAGGCGTGTCGGACCGCGAGCCGGATCACCCCGTAGAGGAAGACGAAGCCGCAGACGTACAGGAGGCAGGTGACGACGAACGTGAGCATGAGCCGACGGTAGGGCGAACGTGAACGAGAGCGAGCGTCATCTTGTCGCCGTTCCCCCGTACGTGTCGGCCAGGTAGTCCGCCCAGGTCCGCCGACCCGTCGGGTGGGCCTCGGTGACCAGTCCACCGTCGCGCAGCTCGCGACCGAGGCGGCCGGGGAATCGCACCGGCAGCATCGGTCGGCGGGACTTCCGCGCCTGCCGCCAGGTGCGTACCGCGTCGTCGAACCGCAGCACCTCGGGGCCGCCGTACTCCACGATGCCGTCGCGCGGACCGGCGCGCAGCAGCTCGATCAGCTTGTCCGCCACCTCACCGGGATCGACCGGCTGGGCCACCACCGCCCGGTCGGCGATCACCTGGCCGAGCTTGCTCGACGTCTGCAGCAGCTCGTCGAGGAACTGCGGGAACTGGGTTCGACTGCAGGGACGACGGATCGAGGACCGTGTGGCGTGACAGTTGTGGGCCACCTCACCGGGCCAGTTCCAGCACGGTGAGTACGACGAAGAACGCGATCACCGCCTCGCTGACCAGCCAGGCGTGACTGTTGGCCCAGTCCCGGATCCGGGGCAGCACCGCCGCCGCCCGCCGCCCCAGGAGCAGCAACGCCAGCAGCGGCAGAGCCAGCAGGGTCAGGGTGAGCAGCATGAACGGCAGCAGGTGCCACCACGGCAGACCCTGCCGGGCGGCACTGGCACCGACCGTGAGCATGGTCAGGTCGTCCGCCGGCATGGCCAGAAAGAGCAACAGGCCGACTCGGAGCGCATACCGGCCGGTGGCGTGTTGGAGCCGACCCATCCAGGTGGGTGGCCCGGAGTGGCGCCGCAGGAACACCACCACCGCCAGGACGGCCAGCAGCACCAGGACGAGCCAGTCGACGATCCGTTCGAACCGGCCGTCACGGTCGTCGACGCTGATCCGGAACAGGTGGGTGACCAGCCAGGCCAGTGTCGTGCCACCGCACACCACGATGGCCGCGCCGGCCAGGTAGCCCAGCGAGGCGGCCCGGGGCCGGTCGGAGGAGGCGAAGAAGACCGCCGCCACCAACTGGGTCCCGGCGACCATGACCACGGCCAGCGGCAGGAGAGCCAGGAAGTTCATCGCGTGCCCATCCTCCCGGCTGCCTCCAGCCCGCACTCCGGATTCGGCGGATGCGCTACGTCAGTCGGACTCAGGCCGTCCCGGCCCGTACGCCGGGCACCACCCGACCGGCGAGCAGCGCGCCGACCAACGCCAGCCCGGCCGCCGCCGCGAGGGTCACCCCGTAGCTGCCCGGGCCAGGTGCCGCACCCGCCGCCAGCACCGCACCGGTCAGCGCCAGCACGGCGGCGGCGGCGAGCGAGTCGCACAACTGCAACGACGAACTGTTGCGACCCTGCTCGCCGGGGGCCGACAACTCCAGGGTCAGCACCGACAGAGACGGATAGAGCAGACCCATACCGGTCCCGGCCACCGCCCAGCCGACCACGCCCACCCCGACCGGTACGGCCGGCAGCACCGTGAGGCCCACCACCGCGACACCGACGGTGATGCAGGCCAGGCCGGTTCGCGGCAGGGTGGCACGGCTGCGTGGCGCGCGGACCCGGCCCTGGAGCCACGAGCCGAACGACCAGGCGACCGCCCCAGTGGTCAGCACCAGGCCGGCTGCGGTGGGCGAGAATCCGCGTTCCCGGGAGAGCATCAGCGGGATCACCACCTCCGCGCCGACGAACGCGCCGGAGGCCAGCCCGCGCAGCCCGACCACGGTGGGCAGGCCCCGTCCGGCGCGGAGGAAACCGCCGGGCAGCAGGCGCGGAGCGCAGACCAGCAGACCGACCAGGGCCGACGCGACCAACGCCACGGCGGTGGCGCCGCGCTGCTGACCCCCGATGTGCAGCAGTGCGGCGCTCACCCCCGCCCCGCACGCCCAGCCGATCCGCGTCAGCGGACCGGACGGGTCACGCCTCGGACGCACCGACCCGTCGACGCCGGGCTCCGGCCCGTCCGGCGAACGGCCCGCTCCGGTAGCCCGGCCCGCGCCGATCGACAGCAGGCCCGGATGGACCAGCAGGACCGCCGGCACCGCCACCACCGGCACCGCCAGGAAGACCCACCGCCAGCCGACGTGCTCCACCACCAGGCCCGCCAGCAGCGGCCCCACCAGTGACGGCACCACCCACGCGGCGGCGAACGCGGCGAAGATCCGCCGGTGCAGGTGCTCCGGGTACGCCTTCGCGACGATCACGTACAACGCGACCGACAGCAGACCGGAGCCGAATCCCTGCACGATCCGGCCCACCACCAGCGTGCCCATCGTGATCGCGCTCCCGGCGAGCAGCAGCCCGACGACGAAGCCACCGAGACCGGACCACATCGGCCAGCGAGGTCCCCGGGCGTCGCACCAGATGCCGGAGATCACCATGGCCACCACGCCTGCCGCGAACGGGCCACCGAAGGCGATCCCATACAGGGCCAGACCGTCCAGGGCACGGGCCACGGTCGGCATCGCGGTGCCCACCGCCAGCGCCTCGAAGGCCAGCAACGAGACCAGGGCGACGCTGCCCACCGTCATCGCCCGCAGCCGAGCGGCGAAGATCGTCTCCGCCGACGGCACGCCCGCAGCCGAGGCGGTGGCGGTCACCGAACACCCGCAGCGCAGGACGGGACCTCGACGGAACGCCGGAACGGGACGATCGACATGACCAGATCGTGCGACCTCAAGCCATGTTCAGGTCAAGGGTGACGCGGCTTACCCTCAGGCCGACTCCAGCGCCTCCCCTATGCCTTTGGCCAGGCCCGACAGGCGCTGATCGGCCAGCAGGTGCCCAGCGGTGATCACCAGCGCCAACGGCCACTCGATCACCTGGAGCGCGGTGAGCACCCCGATCCCCGCGTAGTAGGCGAGCTTGTCCGGCGGCGGTACGGCCACCATGCCGAGCCATGGGATCTCCACCCGGTGGGCGAACGCCCGCAGCGTCTCCTGCGTCCCGCTGAGTTCTCGTGTCAGCGCACTCATCTCGGCCCTCCCCGTGAACGACGACGCCTCCCGTGGACGACGACGCCCACCCCGGATTCCACCGCCGAGGCGGTCCATGCCCGCCGAGGCGAGAAACTTCCCCGTCCCGACGGGCATAAGGGACGCCCGGCCGGGAAGCCAGGCCGCCGGGCCGAACGGTAGGAGGCGAGATGCGGCGACCCGTATCCGTACCGCCGCTGGTCGGCGACGCCACGCGCGGCGTCGGCGCCGCCGCGACCCGGCTGGCCCGGGCCATCGGTCTGTCCAGCCGCCGGGTGTGGTCCCGGCCGGGACGCCACCACATCGAGGTGCACGGCGTCTGCCAGGACGGCGGCGACACGCTGGCCCGGCAGGTCGAGGCGGCCCTGGAACGGACGCCCGGCGTGCTCTGGGCCCGGGTCAACGCCCCCTCCGGACGGGTGGTCGTCGCCGTCGACACACCGGGACCGAAGGTACGCGAGCTGATCGCCACCATCTCCCGGGTCGAACGCACCTGCCCCCACGAGCCCGACCCGGAGATTCCGCCCCCGCATCCACCCGAGGAGGGGCCGCGCACCGCCCGTACCCTCGGTGCGCTCGCCTCCGACGCGCTCGGCCTGACCATCTCCGCGGCCACCCGGATCCTGCCCGTGACCCCGGTACCCGCCGAGGTCTCCGGCCTGCTCAGCGCCATCGACCTGCACCCGAAGCTGCACGCCCTCGCCGGTTTCGGCCTGCGCCGCGACCCCCGCGCCGAGGTCATCTTCCCGCTCGCCGAAGCGGTGGTGCAGGGCCTCACCGGCGGCTGGACGGGCATCGTGCTGGACGGCGCCCAGCGCATCGTGCAGTGGGGCGAGGGGCTCGCCCAACTGCACGCCTGGGAGAAGGCCGAACCCCGGCTCACCGGAGAGCCGGACCGGGCCGTGGCCCGCTCGCCGGTCGGCGAACGTCCCTGCCCGAAACCGGACGGCGCCCCGGAGCGGTACGTCACCCGGATGCTCGGCACCGGCGCGGCGGCCTTCGCCGCCGCCACACCCGTCGTCGGTCCGAAACGCGCCGCCGCGCTGGGGCTCTCCACGCTGCCCAAGGCACCGGGCAGCGGCCGTGAGGGGTACGCCGCCCACCTCGGCCGCATCCTCGCCCGGCGGGGCGTCATCGCAATGGACCGGAGCGTGCTGCGCGAACTCGACCGGATCGACACGCTGGTCCTCGACGCCCGGGTGCTCGGCTCCGACCGGGGCGTCCTGGCCGACCTGGCCCCGCTGCCCGGCGCCGACACCTCCCAGGTGGCGGCACGGGCGTTCGCCCTGTTCGAACCGGCCGCCCCGACCGACGTACGCCGACTCGACGGGTGGCGACTCGGCCCCCTCGACCACCTCGACGCCCACGATCCCGGCGACACCGACGACAGCCGCCGGCTACGCGAACGCGGCGGCACGCTGCTCGGCCTGGTGCAGGGCGACACCCTGGCGTCCGTACTGCGGGTGGAACCGGAACCCGCGCCCGGCGTCGACACCCTGCCCGCCGTCGCCCGACAGGCCGGCCTGCGGCTCGTCGTGGCCGGCGACGACACCGAGCGGTACGCCTCCGCCGACGCGCTGCTGCCCGGCGACGGCCGGCTGGCCGAATCGGTCCGCACCCTGCAACGCGAGGGAGCGGTGGTGATGGTCGTATCCGGCGACCGCGCGGCACTCGCCGCGGCGGACTGCGGCCTGGGCGTCGCCGACCCGGAGGCCACCCCGCCCTGGGGCGCGCACCTGCTGGTCGGCACCGACCTGCGGTCGGTCGCACTGATCATCGAGGCGGCCGGGGTGGCCCGCCGGATGACCGCCCAGAACATGCGCATCGGGCTGGCCGGCAGCGGCCTCGGCGCACTCGCGGCCTTCACCGCCGACCCCGCGCTGCTACCCGGCCGTTCCCTCGCCTCGGTCAACGGCGCGGCGGCACTGGCCTTCGCGCACGGCATGTGGCGCGCCGGCCGACTCTCCGCCCGCACCGAATCGGCGGCCCCGGCCATCACCGCCTGGCACCTGATGCCGATCCCGACCGTCCTCGACCAGCTCGGCACCGGGCGCGGCGGCCTGACCGAGACCGAGGCCGAACGTCGACGCGCCGCCGGACCGGGCGAGACCTCCGGCCCCGGCGGGCTGCTACGGGCCTTCGTCGACGAACTGGCCAACCCGCTCACACCGGTGCTCGCCGCCGGAGCGGTCCTCTCCGCAAGCTTCGGCTCACTCGTCGACGCCGCCCTGGTCGGTGGCGTGGTCGGCGCGTCCGCGCTGGTCGGCGCGGTGCACCAGCGCAACACCGAGAAGTCGCTGGCCGCGTTGCTGTCCCGCTCGGCGGTCACCGCCCGGGTCTGCCGGGACGGCACGGAACGGGTGATCCCGGCCGAGGACCTCGTGCCCGGAGACGTGATCGTGCTCGAATCCGGCGACGCCGTACCCGCCGACTGCCGAGTGCTGGAGAGTGTCGGTCTGGAGACCGACGAGTCCTCCCTGACCGGCGAGTCGCTGCCGGTCGCCAAAACCGACCAGCCGGTGGTGGCCGCCGCCGTCGCCGACCGCCGGTCGATGCTCTACGAGGGCACCACCATCGCCGCCGGACGCGGCGTCGCCGTGGTGGTGGCCACCGGCACCGACACCGAGGCCGGACGCAGCCTCGCCCTCGCCCGGCAGGCCCCGCCCGCCAGCGGCGTCGAGGCCCGGCTCGGACGACTGACCCGGGCCGCGATCCCGCTGGCAGCCGGGTCGGCCCTGGCCGTCGTCGGTGCCGGGCTGCTACGCGGCGTACCCCTGGCGCAGACCGCGGCCACCGCCGCGAACCTGGCCGTCGCCTCCGTACCGGAGGGTCTGCCGTTCCTGGTCAGCGCCGCCCAACTGGCCGCCGCCCGACGGCTCGCCGAACACGGCGCGTTGGTCCGCAACCCACGCACCATCGAGGCGCTCGGCCGGGTCGACGTTCTCTGCTTCGACAAGACCGGCACCCTCACCGAGGGACACCTGCTGCTGGCGGGCGTCGGCGACGCCGACGGGTACGCCCCGGCCGACCGACTCGACGACCGGCTCCGGCGGATCCTCGCCACCGCGCTACGCGCCACCCCCGCCGCCGACGATCCCGAGGAACTGTCCATGCAGACCGACCGCGCGGTGCTGCGCGGTGCGACCTCCGCCGACATCCCCGAGCAGTACGCGGCCCCTGGCTGGCGCGCGATCGGCGGCCTGCCGTTCGAGCCGTCCCGGGGCTACCACGCCACCGTGGGCGAGACCGAGGGGCGGATGCTGCTCAGCGTGAAGGGCGCGCCGGAGCGCGTACTGCCGCGCTGTGCCGCCCGCCGCACCAACGGCCGCGACGAACCGCTCGACGACGCGGGCCGGGCGGACCTGCACCGCCTGCTCGGTGAGCGCGCCGGAGCCGGACACCGCATCCTGGCCGTCGCCGAATGCGTGGTCAGCGACCCCGACCTCACCGACGACGACGTACGCGGCCTGGTCTTCACCGGATTCCTGGCGATCGCCGACGGCGTACGCGACAGCGCCGCCCCCGCCGTCCGCCGGATCCGGCAGGCCGGCGTGCACACCATCATGATCACCGGCGACCATCCGGCGACCGCCGAGGCCATCGCCGCCACCATCAGCGCGGGCGACGCCCAGCGGGTGGTCACCGCCACCGAACTCGACACCCTCGACGACGACGCCCTCGCCGCCCGGCTCGCCGCCACCGACGTGGTCGCCCGCTGCACCCCTGCACACAAGGTCCGGATCATCCAGGCGTTGCAGAAGTGCGGCCGGACCGTCGCGATGACCGGCGACGGCGCCAACGACGCACCCGCCATCCGGCTGGCCGACGTGGGCATCGCCCTCGGCCAACGGGGCACCCCGGCCGCCCGCGCCGCCGCCGACCTGGTGGTCACGGACGACCGGCTGGAGACCATCATCGCCACCCTGGTCGAAGGCCGGGCGATGTGGTCCTCGGTCCGCCACGCGCTGAGCATCCTGGTCGGCGGCAACCTCGGCGAGATCGCGTTCAGCGTGCTGACCGCCGCCGCCACCGGTCAGGCCGCCCTCAACGGACGCCAACTGCTGTTGGTCAACCTGCTCACCGACATGGCACCCGCACTGGCCATCGCCGTCCGTCCACCCGGCGACGGCGACCACACCGACGGCCTGCTCCGTGAGGGCCCCGACACTTCCCTCGGCGAGACCATGACCCGAGAGATCGGGCTGCGCGCCGCCGCCACCACCCTCGGCGCCACCGCCGGCTGGACGCTCGCCCGCTACACCGGCAGCCGCCGACGCGCCGGCACCGTCGCCCTGGTCTCGCTGGTCGGCACCCAACTCGGCCAGACCGTACTGGCCGGCGGCACCAGCCCGTCCGTACTCGCCTCCACCGCCGCCTCGGTCGGCGTGCTGGCCGTCGTGGTGCAGACCCCCGGCGTGAGTCAGTTCTTCGGGTGCACCCCGCTCGGACCGGTCGGCTGGACCATCGCGACCGGCTCCGCGCTCGGCGCCACCTTCGCCAACGGCGCCCTCACCAAACTGGTCGCCCGCCTACCCCAGACCGACCGCGCTCATGCCGACAGCTCTCCTGCCGACGGCGCTGGTGGCGACGGCGTGTCGGCTGGCGGACGCCGGGCCGAAGGTGCCCTGGTCGAGGACGCTCGGGCCCACGGTCTCCAGGTGGACGGTGCGCGGGGTGACGGTCACCCGGGGGACGACACTCAGGCCGACGGTGCGCGGGCCGATGGTGCGTCATCGAGCGCGGCGTGGTCGGACGGTCGGGCTTCCCAAGTCGGCCCCGGGCCGCAGGAATCCTGAGCGTCAGCCCGCAGAATGCCAGGTCGCGGCGGCGCGACGCAGCCGGTCGTTGACCGCCCGCCCCACCCCGCTCTCCGGCACCGGCTCGGCGACGATCTCGGTGACCCCGGCGGCGTCCAACCGGTGCAGTGCCTCGAAGAGCCGTGCCGCCGCCTCGGTCAGGTCACCGGCGGTCGAGAGCACCTCCACCGCCGCCCAACCCTCCGCCGGCCGATCCCGGAACGCCAGGTAGCCGCGCCGAACCCCGTCCTCGACAGGCAACGTCCCCGCGTCCCGCAGACGCAGCGGCGTACGGGGCGCGTAGTGCGCGGCCAACGTCCCCGGCGCGACCGGCTGCCCCGAACTGCCCTGGCGCACCGTCACCGGGCCGGTGACCTTCTCCAACTCCTCGACCGGCAACGCGCCCAGACGCAGCACCACCGGACGGTCCCCCCGGGCGTCCACGATCGTCGACTCGATCCCGCACCGGGTCGGCCCGCCGTCGAGCACCACGTCCACCGCGCCACCCAGCCCGCGTACCACGTGCTCCGCCCGGGTCGGACTGAGCTGCCCGAACCGGTTGGCGCTCGGCGCAGCCACCGGCACCCCCGCCGTGGCGATCAGCCGCCGCGCGTACTCGTTGTCCGGCACCCGTACCGCCATCGTCGCCAACCCGGAGGTGACGATCGGCGGGATCACGTCCGGCCGGTCCACGATCAACGTCAACGGACCCGGCCAGAACCGGTCCGCCAACGCCGCTACGCCCGCGGAGACCACCCCCACCAGCGCTTCCAGGTCAGCGGCGTCGGCAAGGTGGGTGATCAACGGATCGAAACTCGGCCGCGCCTTCGCCTCGAAGATCCGGGCCGCTGCCCGCGCGTCCAACGCGTTCGCCCCCAGGCCGTAGACGGTCTCGGTGGGAAAGGCCACCAACCCGCCGGTACGCAGCACCGAGGCGGCCTCGGTCAGGTCACCCTCGGCGGGCAGGACACGCGGAGATCCAGTGCTCACACCCTCGACGCTAGCCTGCGTCCGACGCCTCACCCGACATGCCCCGACTCACCCGGAGAAGTCGGCGACGTACGCCGTGATCGGCACCGCCCCCGGTCCCGTACCGCCGACCGTGGCATCGCCCCCGAGGTCCTGCTCGGCGTACTCGCCCGCCTCCCCGACGGCGGTCGTGACGACCCGCATCGGATGGGTGAAGTGCACGGCCAGGAAGCGCCAGGCCGCCCGGTTCAGGTCCGGCTGCCGAGAGTTGGGCACCCCGTCAACCGCACCCGCGTGGAACAGCAACGGCGCGCCCGCCCGATCCCGCAACACGCGGCCCAGCGATAGACGCTCCGAGCACTCCGCACAGCGCAGGAACCCCTCGTCGGACGCGTCGAACCCAGCAGACAGCAGATCCGCGAAACCACCCTCCGGCCAGCCCGCCAGATACGCCGAGAAGGAGATGTCATCCTCCCCGTCGCCGTCCAGCATCGCCGGAAGACAACCGGTCTCCATCTGCCGGTGCAACTCCGGGTCCCAGTCATGGGCCACCCGCAACCGGTGCCCACCGTGATCGGCGAGCAGCTTCCACAAGGCGCTCGACGCGGAGCGACACTGCGAGAAGACCGGCTCGTCCGGGTTACCGGCGTACCGGGTCAGCGCAGCGCCGGGCTGTTCACTCAGCGGCTTGCCGAGACCCCAACAGATCCGGTTGCACGAGCAGTAGAGAAAAGCGGAAGCCCCCATTGCCATCCCCTAACCAGGTACGCCCATGCCCCGCGCTCCCAGCATCCACAGCCCCAATGGGCGCCCGTCCGGCGTGTGGAAAGCAACGTACACGTCCGCGTACCGCGCGAGCCGGCGATCGTCGCGGTTCTTGGCCCAGAATGCCTCCATCAACCGACGCACGTCGGTTCCTGGGGGCACCTGTACGAACAACTCACCCCGATAGGTCAGCTTCTTGGCGTAGTCCTCGAACTGCCGGGCGAAGGTAGTGGGCGCCCCACTGAACGTCTTGACCTCTCGCCGATACACTTCCTGCCCGCTCTTGTCGAGAAACGAGACGTCCGGTGGCGGCTTGTTCGCACCGGCGAGCGTCGGCGTCGACCCCTCGGGGCCGTAGAGTGCCCGCTCTGCGTTTGCCTCACTGAGCACGAAATCCTTGTGCTGAGCGTGCTCCCGCATCAAGCTCACGATCGACTTCTGCTGCGTGGCCGCGTCGAGATTCAGCTCCGCGCCACATCCCTTGCAGGCCGTACGAGCCAGGCGGATGTTGGTGGCGAGCACCTCGTGGGGCAGCCGCTCCCTTCCCTCCTCCGCAGGCGCGTCCTCTGGTGCTTGTGGAGGTGCGCTCGTCGCCACTCCCACCTCTGGCGGCAAGCTGCTCGACGGAACGGATGAGCCGGTAGATCCGCAGGCCGCCAGCGCTAGCAGAAGCGCTCCGGTCAAGATCCGGGTAGCGCCGAGGCGGAGTCGATCGGCAAACACCATGCCGGCAACATACGACGGTGTCGCACTTCGCCGCAGTCCCGACTACCGTCCGTACTGACTGCGCGGAGGCAAAACAGACCACTGAAGCTGATGAAGAGTACGCCTTATGACTCTCGGCAAATCCACGAGAGCCCTCCCGGAAGCGGAGGTGTAAGTGGAGCCCAGGGGACTCGAACCCCTAACCCCTGCCTTGCAAAGGCAGTGCTCTGCCAGTTGAGCTAGGGCCCCGTACGCGGGCTGGGGCGCCCGCCGGTCGGAACGCTGACGGTCAGCGCAGGTCCGGGGAGGTGGTGGCCTCGTGCCAGAGCGCGCGCTCGTCGTTCGCTTCCTTGATCTTCTTGGCCACCACGGCGGCCACACCGACGACGCCGGCCAGGATCAACAGCTTCTTGAACATGGGGCCTGCCCCTTACGCTCGACGTACCGTCGGACCATTGCGGTGGGGCTAGCTGGAATCGAACCAGCGACCTCAGAGTTATCAGCTCTGCGCTCTAACCGACTGAGCTATAGCCCCGCGTAGCGACGAGCAAGGTTAACCCATCCGCTCACGCCGCCCCAAATCGGGGTAGGCCCTCGGGACTGCCCGACACCGTCGTACTCGAACCTACCCGAGAGCCGGTGGCGAGCCCACCGAGATACCGGGACGCCTCGGGTCGGGGGCGGAAACGGCGACCGGGCCGGCCGCGAAGAGCGGCCGGCCCGGAGGCGATGGTGCTGAGGTGTCAGTCGCGCTCGGCGAGCGTCAGCTCGATGCCGCCGACCAGGTCGGCGCAGACGTTGTAGACGAACGCACCGAGCGTGGCCAGCGCGGTGAACAGGACGACGTTGACCAGGCCGATCAGCGCCGAACTGAAGATCACGCCGCGTGCGGTGATCTGGAAGCCGCTGGTGCCCTGCCCACCGCCCGCGTTGACCAGGTCGGCCAGGCTGTCGTTCACGCTGGCGAAGACGCCCATCGCGTCCAGCGCGAGGTAGAGCACCGACGTCGCGACCACGATGACGATGAACAGCACCACCGACACCGCGAACGCGAACTTCATCACGGACCAGGGGTCGATCCGCTTGAGGTTCAGTCGGGCCCGGCGCGGTCCGCGCGACGCGGCCGAGCTGACCGAGGTACGCGCGGCGCGTACCGCCTCGCCCACCCGCGCGGCGCCGACGGCCGACGAGCCGACTCCCGGAGGCAGACCGCCCCCGTTCGTCGGGCGACCCGTGCCGAGCGGGCGAGTGGTGTCCGGCCTCGCCCCGAGGCCGGTGATCCGGGGCTGGGTACCTGTCGTCCCGGTGCTCGCCGCCGGCAGCACGCCGGTGGTGCCCGGCGAGGACTGACCCGGGCGAGGCCCGGTCGTCGACGCGGTCGACGGCTTGCCGGCGGCGCTGGCGGCAGCTGTCGGTGTGCCCGGGGAGCCGGCGGCCTCGGTGCCCGGCTTGTCGCCGGACGCCTCGGCGTCCTTGCCGTCTGTGGGCTTGTCGGGCGGCGGAGCCATACCGGGGGCCCGAGTGAACTTCGGGGCAGGCGCGTCGGCCGGGACGGTCGCCCGGCCCACGGCCGCGCGGCCGGTTGCTGGCGTGCCGGTCTTCGCGGCGTCCTCGTCGACCGGGTTGGCCGAGGTCCCCGCGTTCCCCGACTTCGCCTGTGTCTCCGTCATTCAACTAGTCCTGTTCGTCAGGCTCGTCGGCATTGCGAGCAATCGCCACGATAGTCACGCCATCCGGGAGGTCCATCAGCTTGACCCCCATTGTGTTCCGGTCGCGTGTACGGCGTACAGGCTTCACCGGAGTCCGGATAACGCCACCGTTGCTAGTGATGGCAAACAGCTCGTCGTCCGGGTCGATCACCACAGCGCCGACCAGACCACCGCGCCGTTCGGTGATCTTCGCAGTCAGTACGCCCTTACCTCCCCGGCCCTGGACCGGGTATTCCTCGATCGGGGTACGTTTCGCGTATCCCCCGTTCGTGGCGACGAGCACGTCCAGCCCCTCGCGAACGACCTCCATGGCCAGCAACTCGTCCTCGTCGCTGAAGCGCATGCCGATCACACCCGACGTGGCCCGACCCATCGGCCGCAGGGCCTCGTCGGTCGCGTTGAAGCGGATCGCCTGGGCGTTCTTGGAGACCAACAGCAGGTCCTCGCCGGGATCGACCAGCGCAGCACCGACCAGCTCGTCCTCATCGCGCAGGTTGATCGCGATGATTCCGCCGGACCGGTTGGAGTCGAACTCCTCAAGCCGCGTCTTCTTCACCAGGCCGTTCTTCGTCGCCAGGACCAGGTAGGGCGCCACCTGGTAATTCGGGATCTCGATGATCTGTGCGATCTGCTCGTCCGGTTGGAACGCGAGCAGATTGGCCACGTGCTGGCCCTTGGCCACCCTACTGGCCTCCGGAAGCTCGTACGCCTTGGCCCGGTACACCCGCCCCTTGTTGGTGAAGAACAGCATCCAGTCGTGCGTCGAGCAGACGAAGAAGTGGCTGACGATGTCGTCCTGCCGCAGCGTGGCACCGCTGACACCCTTGCCGCCACGTCGCTGCGAGCGGTAGAGATCCACCTTCGTCCGCTTGGCGTACCCGGTGCGGGTGATGGTCACCACCACGTCCTCGCGGGCGATGAGGTCCTCCATCGAGACCTCGCCGTCGAACGGGATGATCTGGGTACGCCGGTCGTCGCCCCACTTCGCGACGATCTCGCCCAGTTCCTCCGAGACGATCCGCCGCTGCCGCTCCGGCTTGGCCAGGATGTCCTTGAGGTCGGCGATCTCGACTTCCAGCTTGGCCAGGTCGTCGAGGATCCGCTGCCGCTCCAGCGCGGCGAGCCGGCGAAGCTGCATGTCCAGGATGGCGGTCGCCTGGATCTCGTCGATCTCCAGCAGCCGGATCAGGCCCTGCCGGGCGTCCTCGACCGTGGGCGAACGCCGGATCAGGGCGATCACCTCGTCCAGGGCGTCCAACGCCTTGGCCAGACCACGCAGGATGTGCGCCCGCTCCTCGGCCTTGCGCAGCCGGAAGGCCGTCCGCCGCCGGATCACCTCGATCTGGTGCTCGACGTAGTAGCGGATGAACTGCGCCAGGTTCAGCGTGCGCGGCACCCCGTCGACCAGCGCCAGCATGTTCGCGCCGAAGGTCTCCTGGAGCTGCGTGTGCTTGTAGAGGTTGTTCAGCACGACCTTCGCGACAGCGTCGCGCTTGAGCACCAGCACGATCCGCATGCCGGTACGCCCGGAGGACTCGTCGCGGATGTCGGCGATCCCGCCGAGCTTGCCCTCCTTGATCAGCTCGGCGATCCGCTCAGCCAGGTTGTCCGGGTTCACCTGGTACGGCAGCTCGCTGACCACCAGCGCCGGCCGACCGCGCTTGTCCTCCTCGACCTCCACCACCGCGCGCATCCGGATCGAACCCCGACCGGTGCGGTACGCGTCCTGGATCGCGGACTGGCCGACGATCAGACCGTGGGTGGGGAAGTCCGGACCCTTGACGATCTCCAACAGCGCCTCAAGCGTGGTGGCCTCGTCCGCCTCCGGGTTCTCCAGGCACCACTGCACCGCCGCGCCGATCTCCCGCAGGTTGTGCGGCGGGATCTTGGTCGCCATGCCGACCGCGATGCCCTCGGAGCCGTTGATCAGCAGGTTCGGGATCCGCGACGGCAGGATGGTGGGCTCCTTGGCCCGGCCGTCGTAGTTGTCCTGCAGGTCGACGGTGTCCTCGTCGATGTCCCGCAGCATCTCCATGGCGAGTGGGTCGAGCTTGCACTCGGTGTTGTGGCTGACGAACCCGTCGGAGACGAACGAGTGGTCGTCGGTGTCCACCCGGATGCTGTAGACCGGTTGCACACCCGCGTCGGTGACCCCGGCCACCTCGGCGTAGTAGAAGCGACCGTCCACCAACGGCTCGACCACGTCGAGCACCTCGGATTCGGTGATCCGGGCGGCGATCTCGTCGCGATCGCGCTCCCAGCGCTCGATCCGGTCCACGTTGTGCCGGCGCAGCCAGTCCCGCTCGGTCCAGCGGCTGGCGCCGTGCTCGCGGATGAAGTCACCGACCAGCGGTACGTGGTCGCTGGAGAGCGCCGTGCTGCTCGCCGGGACCGAGGCCAGCTCCGACTCCAGCTTGGCCTGCTTGCGGCCGAGGAAGCCGACCTGGGCGGCGAAGATCCGCGCGTCCCGGCGGTTGGTCACCACGACCTTGATCTCGCCGTCGTCGTACCGGCACTGGCGGCTGACGACGCCGAACTCCAGCAGCAACTGCTGCACCTCGCGGGCGAGCCGCTCGCTGCGCGTGGAGTACGAGATCTGGATGGTGTTGCGCGGCAGCAGCGAGGAGGAGCCGTCCCCCTCGAAGAGGGCCTGGAGGAAGGCCCGCTTGATCGCGGCCGGTCCCTGCCAGACGAACTCCGGCACGAACTTGTCGGCGCGGCGCGCACCGACCATCTCACCGAGGATGCTGGCCCGGAGCGCGGAGAGATCCTGAATGTCGAGCTCGTGCAGGACACTCCCGGACGCGATCACCCGCTCGCTGGCATACCGGCGCCCACCGACGGCAAGGTCGTACGCCGCCAGGACGCGGACGAAGAACTCGCGGTCGACGTTGTTGAAGCCCGCACGGGTCTCGGAGACCCAGCCCTCGCTGACGAAGGCACCCGCGAGGACGGCCGCCTCGACGTGCTCCAGCATCGGGTAGCCGATCTCGTCCGGCACGCTGCGCTGGAGTACCACCCGGTCACCGGGGGAGATCTCAGCGAGAAGCTTCCAGAGCAGCGTCGGCACACCGGCCACGTCCACCAGGCAGAGCACCGGGTGGTTGTGGGTGCCGGTCAGCTCGTACCCCTCGCGGGTGCGCAGCCGCAGCGTCGGGTGCTCGCCGGAGTGGAAGAACGCCGAGGCGCGGACCAGGTCACCGTTGCGGTCGCGGACCTTGAGGTCGATGTCGGTCTCGCTGCTCGACGCTGCGGCCGGCACCACGTCGCCGATCCGCACGCTGCCACCAGCGGTACGAATACGGACATCTGCGGCGATACAGTACCTCATGGCGGCAGCCGGATCGTTTCCGGGCGAACCGAAGTTGCCGTTGCCGTCGACCAGCGGGTAGCGCAGCGACCAGGGCTGGGCCATCCGGACCAGGGCGTCGTAGATGGCCGAGTCCCCGTGCGGGTGGAACTGGCCCATCACGTCGCCGACGACGCGCGAACACTTGACGTAACCACGGTCCGGCCGGTAGCCCGAGTCGAACATGGCGTAGAGGATCTTGCGGTGGACCGGCTTGAGCCCGTCCCGGACGTCCGGCAACGCCCGCCCGACGATGACGCTCATCGCGTAGTCGAGGTAGGAGCGCTGCATCTCCACCTCGAGCCCGACCGGCTCGATGCGGTCGTGGGCGACCACGGCAGCCGGCGCCTCGGGGACCTCGGGCTCGTTCGGTGTGGACTCGGGGGAATCGGTCACTGTTAACCCTTATCAGACTGAGAGTCGTTTTTGTGCCTGTGGATAACTGCTGTGGATAGCGGCCAAGTTGTGGATAACTCTGTGGACCGGCCTGCCGGGCCGGAGTCCCGGCCCGGCAGGCGCGCCCGTCAGATGTCCAGGAAGCGGACGTCCTTGGCGTTGCGCTGGATGAACGAGCGGCGCGCCTCGACGTCCTCGCCCATCAGCACGCTGAACAGCTCGTCGGCGGTGGCGGCGTCGTCCAGGGTGACCTGACGCAGCGTCCGGGTCGCCGGGTTCATCGTGGTCTCCCACAGCTCCGGGTAGTTCATCTCGCCGAGGCCCTTGAACCGCTGGATGTCGTCCGGCTTGGCGTTCGGCTTCTTCTGCTGACGCAGCGCGATCAGCCCGTCGCGCTCCCGGTCGGAGTACGCGTACTGCGCGTCGTCGCCCTTCTTGTTCCACTTGATCTTGTAAAGCGGAGGGGCGGCGAGGTAGACGTGACCGAGCTCGACCAGCGGCCGCATGAAGCGGAACAGCAGGGTGAGCAGCAGCGTCTGGATGTGCTGGCCGTCGACGTCGGCGTCGGCCATCAGCACCACCTTGTGGTAGCGCAGCTTCTCCATGTCGAAGTCGTCGTGGATGCCGGTGCCCAGCGCGGTGATCAGCGCCTGCACCTCGTTGTTCTTGAGCACCCGGTCGATCCGGGCCTTCTCCACGTTGAGGATCTTGCCGCGGATCGGCAGGATCGCCTGGGTCCGCGGGTCACGGCCCTGCTTGGCCGAGCCACCCGCCGAGTCGCCCTCGACGATGAACACCTCGGACTCGCGCGGGTCGGTCGACTGGCAGTCGGCCAGCTTGCCCGGCATCGAGCCGGACTCCAGCAGTGACTTGCGTCGGGCCAGCTTGCGCGCCTGCTGCGCGGCGATCCGGGCGCGGGCGGCCTGGGACGCCTTGGTGATGATGATCTTCGCCTCGGCCGGGTTGCGGTCCAGCCAGTCGACCAGCCGGTCGTTGCAGACCCGCTGGACGAAGCTCTTCACCGGGGTGTTGCCGAGCTTGGTCTTGGTCTGACCCTCGAACTGCGGGTTGGTCAGCTTGACCGAGATGATCGCCGCGAGGCCCTCGCGGATGTCCTCACCGGAGAGCTTCTCGTCGCCCTTGAGCAGCTTCTTGTCCGCGCCATAGCGGTTGACCACGCTGGTCAGCGCAGCCCGGAAGCCCTCCTCGTGGGTGCCGCCCTCATGGGTGTTGATGTTGTTCGCGAAGGTGTAGACCGACTCGCCGTACGACTCGTTCCACTGCATGGCGATCTCGAGCGACATGCCCTCTTCCTCGGAACCGAACTCGATCACCGTCTTGTGCATCGGGCTCTTGGAGGCGTTGAGGTGCCGGACGAAGTCGGCGATGCCGCCCTCGTACTGGAAGGTCACCTCGCGGAGCTTGCCCTCCTCGCCCTCGGCGACCCGCTCGTCGAGCAGGTGGATCTTGAGGCCACGGGTCAGGAAGGCCATCTCCTGGAGGCGGCGGTAGATCGTCTGGAAGTCGAAGTCGATCGTCTCGAAGACGTCGGGGTCGGGCCAGAAGGAGACCGCCGAGCCGGTGGTGTCGGTCGGCTCGCCCTTCTCCAGGGTGGTGGGCTTGGAGTGGTGGTACTGCTGCCGCCAGACGAAGCCGTCCTTGTGGATCTCCACGGCCATCTTGGTGGAGAGGGCGTTGACGACCGAGACGCCGACGCCGTGCAGACCACCGGAGACCGCGTACGCCTTGCCGTCGAACTTGCCACCGGCGTGCAGCACGGTCAGTGCCACCTCGACGCCGGGCTTCTTCAGTTTGGGGTGCAGGTCGACCGGGAAGCCACGCCCGTTGTCGGTGACCCGGACGCCTCCGTCGGCGAGCAGCACCACGTCGATCGTGTCGCAGTGACCGGCCAGCGCCTCGTCCACCGCGTTGTCGACGACCTCCCACACGAGGTGGTGCAGGCCCCGCTCGCCGGTGGACCCGATGTACATACCGGGCCGCTTACGGACCGCCTCCAGACCTTCGAGGACGGTGATCGACTCGGCGCCGTACTGCTGATTGTCCTGCGCTGCCACCCTCGGCCACTTTCTCGCGCCGTCCGCGCCGTCAGGCACGTCCGGCGCGGGTTCGGCGGACAGACGCGACGTCGGCACGCAGACCGGCACCGGGGACAGAATCCGGGGTACGGGTCGAACGCGCCGGTCGCCGCGGTTGCCCGCGGATCGCGATCGGCTCGACCCGAGTCGGACAATGATCGCGGGCCCGTGTCGGACCCGTGACCCGTCGCTCCGCACCGGGTCTTCGTCTCACACCAATCTTACTGTGCGCGGGCGATAGAACCACCACTCGGCACCCCTTCGCGGCGGCTGAGATTAACGCAGCGGGCCGAACCGCGCTGTCTGCGACTCCCCCTACACGCAAGGGCATGATCGCCGGATCCGTCGCGTGACGGCGACACGACCCGGGCGGCGCTGCCGACAGCGCTACTGGCGGGTATCGCCCACCATGGTCTTGCCGTCCGTTCGCGTTGGCGGGCCGGCCTTGATCTTTCACGGCCGGAACCGGACGATCGACCCGATTGACCCACCCGTGCCGTTGAGAGGTGACACCAAGATGGGGCTGGACAACGTCGCGGTCCAGTGGCCGCGGACCGGCCAGTTCTACGATCCGGTCGCGCCGGCCGACTTCGTCGACTTCGGCGAGATCGTCGACGTGCCGGGGATCTCGGCGCCGACCGCCGCGCTCGCCGAGCTGATCGCGAAGACAGGTACGGTCCGGGCCACCGCGTACACAGAGGTGGTCGATCTGATCCTCGGACTCGACGGTGTGCTCTACGCCACAGACGCGGCGGCCGAGGACGAGGACCCGGTCATCGACCCGGACGGCTGCGCCTGGATCGCGGGCGGCATCGAGCGCTTCGTCATCGCACACCGTCCGCACGGTGAGGCGGTCACCTTCGAGTCGGTCGGCACCGTGCTGCGGTCGCTGCTCGCCGACGGTCGCCTGGCCGAGCAGCAGTTGCGGTGGCTGGACAGCCGGCTGGACGCCCTGCTGGACGAGAGCGGTGCGCCGCCGCAGTGGACGTTCACCTGCGCCGAGCTGAGTGTGGTGGCCGCCTTCTACCGGCGTTGCGCCGAACGGGGCTTCGCCGTCTACGCCGAGTCGGCCGCGCCGCGTCGCGCCGCGCACTCCTGACCGCAGGCGTACGCCGCACCTCGCGGGGTGCGGCGTACGTCACGCGGATTCCTCAGCCGTACGTGTCGCGGGGGCCACGGCCGCGTACCCGGCGTGGGCCGCGCGACCAGGACGGCGCGGCCGGGCCGTGGATGTGCAGCTTGCGCACCACGTTGTGACCGACCTCCCGGGCGATCTGTTGCAGCAGCGATCCGGCGAGCAGGCGGAGCTGGGTCGCCCAGGCGGTGGACCTGGCCTCCACGGTCAACTCGCCGTTCTCCAGCTTCACCGGACGGCTGTGCTGGGCCACCTCCGGCCCGACGACCCGCTCCCACGCGCCGAAGACGGTCGCCTCGGCGGCCGGCTGCTGCCATCCGCGCGACTTGACCAGCCGTGCCAGCACCGTGCCGAGCAGTTGCGGATCACGCGGATCCGGTCCCGGGCCGGAGTAGCCGCGTAGCCGCCGCTCTCCCGTACCCGCTCCGGTGACGCCGCGTCGGCGCGGTTTGGCGGCGGTCTCCCGGCGGGCCTTCGCCGCGTCCAGCACCGCCCGCGCGAGCTGCGGCCCGGACGCGCCGTCCGCGCCTGCTACCGGGCTTCCCGCGTCGGCGCTCACGCCGGCCGGACCGGCGTCCCGTCCATCGGCCGGCTTCCCGCCGGCACCCGCCTCCACGCCGCCCGTCGGGGCGGTCTGGCCCGCGCCACGCGTACCCCGGCCCCGGGGCGCTCGTCGGGGCGCTGCGGCGCTGTCGTCGGCCCGCTGGGCGCGGGCAGGTGCCGCGTCGGTGCGCGGCCGGTCCGGCTCATCCGACACGGCGCACCGTCCCCTCGGCCACCTCGAAGCGGGCGCCGCGCAGGGCCGCCGGTACGTCGTCGGCGACCGCACAGGTCACCAGCAGTTGGCTGGCGCCGCCGACCAGGTCGGCCAGCCGCTCCCGCCGTCCGGCGTCCAACTCGGCGAAGACGTCGTCGAGCACCAGGACCGGTTCGATGCCGTCGCCGCGCAGCAGGTCGTAGCCGGCCAGCCGGAGCGCGAGCGCGAACGACCACGACTCGCCATGGCTGGCGTACCCCTTCACCGGCAGCGGGCCGAGGGTAAGGGCGAGTTCGTCCCGGTGCGGACCGACCAGGGTGGTGCCCCGCTCGATCTCGGCGGACCGGGACTCCGCGAGCGCGGTGGCCAGGATCTCGGCCAGGGCCTCCCGGTCGGTGGTCGGCTCGACGAGTTCCACCGACGGCCGGTACGCGATTCCCGCCGCGCCGCGTCCGGCCGCCACCGCGTCGTACGCCTTGGCCACGTGCGGTGCCAGTGCGGCGACCAGTTCCAGTCGACCGGCGAGGAGTTCGGCGCCGTGCCGGGTCAGGTGGGTGTCCCAGACGGCGAGGGTGGAGAGGTCACCGCCCCGGGAGCCACCGGTCTTGCGGGCCAGGTACGCGGTCCTCAGCAGGGCGTTGCGTTGCTTGACCACCCGCTCGTAGTCGGCGCGGACCCCCGCGTAGCGGGGCTGACGCGACACCAGCAGGTCGTCGAGGTAGCGGCGGCGTTCCGCCGGGTCGCCCCGGACGAGTTCCAGGTCCTCTGGCGCGAACAGCACCAGCCGCAGCGCACCGAGCACGTCCCGGGCGCGGCGGGCCGGGGAGCGTCCGAGTCGGGCCCGGTTGGCCTTGCCCGGCACGATCTCCAACTCGACCAGCAGTTCCCGGCCCTCGTGCACCACCGCGCAGCGGATCACCGCGGCGCTGGCCCCGGCGCGTACCAGGGGCGCGTCGGTGGCGACCCGGTGCGAGTCGAGCGTCGCCACGTAACCGAGCGCCTCGACCAGGTTGGTCTTGCCGACGCCGTTGGCGCCGATCAGCACGTTCGGCCCCGGTTCGAGGTCGACGCCGACCCGCTCGTACGAGCGGAAGTCGACCAGTTCGATCCGGCGGACGTACACGGGGCCGGGCGCCGGTCAGCGCTTACGGACGGCGTGCCCGCCGAACTGCTGACGCAGCGCGGAGACGGCCTTCAGCGCCGGTGACTCGTCCTGCCGGGAGGCGAACCGGGCGTAGAGCGACGCGGTGATGACGTGGAGCGGTACGGCGAGCCGGACCGCCTCGTCGACTGTCCAGCGGCCCTCGCCGGTGTCCTCGGTGTAGTCGCTGAGCTGGTTCAGCTCCGGGTCCTCGTCCAGCGCCCGGTCGAGCAGGTCCAGCAGCCAGGAGCGGACCACGGTGCCCTCGCGCCAGGACTTGATCACGCCTGGTACGTCGGTGACCAGCTCCGAGGCGGCCATCAGCTCGAAGCCCTCGGCGTAGGCGTGCATCAGGCCGTACTCGATGCCGTTGTGCACCATCTTGGCGTAGTGGCCGGCGCCGACCGGGCCGGCGTGCACGAACCCGAACTCGCCCTCGGGCTTGAGCGACTCGAAGATCGGCTTCAGCCGCTCGACGTGCTCCTCGGCACCGCCGACCATCAGGCCGTAGCCGTTCTGACGGCCCCACACGCCGCCGGAGACTCCGACGTCCACGTAGCCGATGCCGCGCTCGTTGAGTCGCTCCGCGCGCAGGGCGTCGTCACTGAACCGCGAGTTGCCGCCGTCGATGATGAGGTCGCCCGCGCCGAGCACGTCGGCCAGCTCGTCGATCGTGGCATCGGTGACGGCGGCGGGCACCATCACCCAGACCGCCCGGGGCGCGTCCAACTTCTCCGCCAGCTCGGCCAGGCTGGTGACGTCACTCAGCTCCAAGTTGTGGTCGAGGCCGACCACCTCGTGACCGGCAGCGCGCAACCGCTCGCGCATGTTGCCGCCCATCCGGCCGAGTCCTACCAGGCCGAGCTGCATCGGTTCTTACCTTTCGGTGGGTTTCGGGTGTGCTCTGCCGATCAGCGGGACACGCGGATCGGCATGATGAGGTACCGGTACCCAGGGATGAGCTCGCCATCCTCGCCGGCGGGGGAAATCACCGCAGGCTTGAAGGCGTCGACGAACTGCAACACGGCGAACTGGGACCCGAGGTTGGCCAGTCCGTCGATCAGGTACTGCGGGTTGAAGCCGATGGTGAGCGGCTCGCCGGTGAAGGTGGCCTCCATGGCCTCGCTGGCCCGGGCCTCCTCGGTGCCGCCGGCCTCGACGACCAGGCCGTCGGCGCTGAAGCTGAGCAGCACCGGGGTGGTCCGCTCGGCGACCAGCGCGACGCGCTTGACGACCTCGATGAGCGTGCTGACGGCCACCCGGGCGTCGGCGTTGTGGGTGGCAGGGAAGAGGGATCGCACCGGCGGATAGTTCGCGCCGTCCAGCAGGCGGCTCGTGGTCCGCCGGGTGCCACCGGAGAAACCGATCATGCCCTCGCCGGCCGCGCCCTGGGAGAGGGCGAGGACGACGTGCCCACCGAGCGGCCCGAGGGTCTTGGCGGTGTCGTTGAGGGTCCGCGCCGGCACGAGCGCGTTGATGCTGGTCTCCGGGTCGTCCGGGTTCCACTCCATCTCGCGCAGCGCCAGCCGGTAGCGGTCGGTGGCGAGCATGGCCAGCGTGCCGCCGGAGAGCTCGACGCGTACGCCGGTCATCATCGGCAGCGTCTCGTCCCGGCTGGCGGCGACCGCCACCTGGGCAACCGCGGAGGCGAACGCGGCGGCGTCGACGGTGCCGGCGCTCTCCGGCATCTCCGGCAGGGTCGGGTAGTCCTCCACCGGCATGGTGGGCAGGGTGAACCGGGCGCTGCCGCAGACCAGTTCGAGGTGCGCGCCGACGGCGGCGATGTCCACCGGCTTGGCCGGCAGTGCCTTGGTGATCTCGGCGAGCAGTCGACCGGAGACCAGCGCGGCGCCGTCGGCGTCGCCCTGCACCTCCACGGTCACCTGGCTGGAGACCTCGTAGTCGAAGCCGGAGACCTGCAGGCTGCCCTCGGTCACCCGGAGCAGCACTCCGGCCAGCACCGGTACGGACGGCCGGTTGGGCAGGCTCTTCGCGGTCCAGGCCACGGCCTCAGCGAGCGCGTCGCGCTCCACTCGGAACTTCATCAATGCCTCCGCGTCGACGTCGACGTCGTCAACTCTCTCATGCCGGCCGCTACCCACCGACCCACCTGGCGTGCGGGTACCCATCGCACCTTAGGGCGCGAGGGTATCGGCTGTGCGCCCGACCCCTGGCGATCGAGTCGATGCTGACGGGTGCCTCCGACAGCTTCGGCCCGATCCACAGGAAGTCCAACGGTGATGATTGGTTTTCGTTCTCTTAGAAGAGATAACCCATCGTCTTCATCGCACCTGTGCAAACTGTGGAGAACTCGCGTCGACGCAGGTCAGGACGTTATCCACGTGTGGTTTTGCTGTGGAGAACCCGGGGTAAAACTCGCCTGGTGGTCCACAGGCCCTCGTCGTGCACCGCGTTGTCCACCGTCGTCCACCGGTTGTCCACCGGTAATCCACCGACTTTCTCCCCAGTCCTGTGGATAGCCGAGACGGTCTCGGACCCCGTCATCCCCAGAACCTTCAACAGGGCGTCCACAGGTGGGTCGTCGTCGGTGGACAGAGCGACGCGTTGTCCCCAGTCGCCCACAGGCGTCCACAGGGTTGTCCCCAGGGTTTCTCCACAGCCTGTGGGTAACCGGGTGCCGACGGTCTGTGGTTATCCACCGACGGTGGACAACGAGCTGTGGACAACGAGCGCGGGCCGGAGCGGACACGCCTGCGATGGTGTGGTCTACACCTCGTCGAGAGTCCACGTTCGAGACCGAAAAGAGACCCGGCCGGAGGGTTCCGGCCGGGTCGTGGGCACCGCTTCAGCGGGCGTACGCCTCAGGTGTTCTGCTTGATCCGGTTGGTCAGCTCGGCGATCTGGTTGTAGAGCGAACGCCGTTCGGCCATCTGCTGACGGATCTTGCGGTCGGCGTGCATCACGGTGGTGTGGTCCCGTCCACCGAACGCCTGCCCGATCCGGGGCAGCGACAGGTCGGTCAGCTCCCGGCACAGGTACATGGCCACCTGGCGGGCGTTGACCAGCACCCGGGAGCGGGAGTGCCCGCGCAGGTCCTCCAGGCTGACGCCGAAGTAGTCGGCGGTGGCGACCATGATCTGGTCGGCGGTGATCTCCGGGCCGGCGCCGTCCGGGATGAAGTCCCGCAGCACCTCCTCGGCCAGCGACAGCTCCACGCTCGACCGGGTCAGGCTGGCGAAGGCGGTGACCCGGATCAGGGCGCCCTCCAGTTCCCGGATCGAGTTCGACACCCGGGACGCGATGAACTCCAGCACGTCCGGCGGCGCGTACAGCCGCTCCTGGGCCGCCTTCTTCTGCAGGATCGCGATCCGGGTCTCCAGGTCCGGCGGCTGGATGTCGGCGAGCAGGCCCCACTCGAACCGGGTCCGCAGCCGGTCCTCCAGCGTCGCCAACTGCTTCGGCGAGCGGTCGGAGGTGATCACGATCTGCTTGTTGGCGTTGTGCAGCGTGTTGAAGGTGTGGAAGAACTCCTCCTGGGTGCGCTCGCGGTTCTCCAGGAACTGGATGTCGTCGATCAGGAGGATGTCGACGTCGCGGTAGCGGCGCTGGAACGCACTGGTCTTGTCGTCCCGTAGCGAATTGATGAAGTCGTTGGTGAACTCCTCGGTCGAGACGTACCGAACCGAGCGGGCGTTGCCCAGCGTGGTGGCGTAGTGCCCGATGGCGTGCAGCAGGTGGGTCTTGCCCAGCCCCGAACTGCCGTAGATGAACAGCGGGTTGTACGCCTTCGCGGGTGACTCGGCCACCGCCACGCTCGCCGCGTGCGCGAACCGGTTCGAGGAACCGATGACGAACGTCTCGAACATGTACTTCGGGTTGAGCCGGTTGCCACCGCTGTCCGCGCCGGTCGGCAGCCGACGGTCGTCCCGTCCGACCGGGCGGTGGTCGGCGCTGCCCCGACCGGGCCCGCTGTCGGTGCCGCCGTCGTTCGGCATCGCCCGGATCACGTGCTGGTCGCGCGGAGAGACCCCGTGGTCGTCGCCGTACCGTCCGGCGAAACCGCGCGGACCGTTCGGCGGCGGGTCCATCCGGCCGCCCTGCTCGGTGAAGCCGAGTCGGTCGGCGGGCCGCCGGGGCACCTCGGTCGGCCGGTCGTGCGGTCGGGACGGTTCGCCGAAGGCGTGGCCGAAGAGCGTCTCCTGGCCGTCGACCAAGGGAGGACCGTGACCGGTACGCCCACCGCCGTCGGCCGGTGGCACCTCCGCCACGGGCCGGTCGAACCGGCCCGGCTGCGGCTGTTCCGGGATCAGCGGGAGCTGTTGCCGACCGGGGTCACCGGCGGGGCCGACGTCCGACCCGCGAGCGTCGAAGTCGACCGGGCCGTCCTGGGGGCCGATGCCGGGCTCCGGCGAGCTGCGGTAGACGGTGCCGGTGGAGTGCCCGTCCTCGGGTACGCGGACGGTGACCGCGACCTGGATCGGCCGACCCAGCCGACGGGTGAGCGCCTCGGTGATGGCCGGGCGCAGCCGAGACTCGATCACGTCCCGGGTGAACGCGTCCGGCACCGAGAGCAGCGCGGTGTCCTCGACGATGGCCCGTAGCCGGGTCAGCCGCAGGTACGCCCGCTGCTGCGCGGAGATGATCTCGTCGGCGAGCTCGTCCGTCGTCGCCGTCCACACCGCGGCAAGGTCGGTCGTACCGGCCACCGTCGTGCCACCCCCTCGCCTCTGCTCCCCCGGACGCCGCCGTTTCCCGGCTGTCCGGATGCCTGGTACCGAGCGGTGTGACTTCTCACCCACCCGGACGCCGCACCGGTCGTCCTCCACAAGTTATCCACAGCCTGTGTACCGACCGATTGTGGCCGCCCGCCGGGCGCGGGTCGGACCTGCCCCCTGCCGTGGCCGGGCGCTGAAGCGGGTTCACCGTGCCGAACGATTCACTACCGTGTCCGGTCTTGCCTGGCGGCGACATCCCGGAACTGGAGACGCTGACCGCAATCGGGCACGGTAACAGCGATGTCGCCGCATCATCAACCGTCGACGCGCCTGGCACGTTGTCGGCATCAGCGAAATCCCCCGCTTTCGGGCGGTTGTCGCCGCAGGTGACGGCCCGACTGCGGCGGTTTGACGGTGATT
Organism: Micromonospora sp. NPDC049903; assembly: GCF_044460945.1. Classification (NCBI taxonomy): domain Bacteria; kingdom Bacillati; phylum Actinomycetota; class Actinomycetes; order Micromonosporales; family Micromonosporaceae; genus Micromonospora; species Micromonospora sp. NPDC049903. The sequence goes on along the minus strand of NZ_JBITKL010000004.1, from coordinate 188,775 downwards.
GCCCCCCGGCCTAGGCTGGAGGGGCTGCTCTCACGCCCTCTGCTAGGGTGATGGGTGCTTGCTGCCCACGGTCGCGCCCCGTAACGCCGGGGTGACAAGCCATCCGGGCAGCGCCGATCGGGGCCACCGCAGCGGCGGCCTGGACCACCACGACCCGGACGATCCACGTGTCCGGGCGTCCGACAACGGAGAGCCTGACGTGAGCAAGCGCACCTACCAGCCGAACAACCGCCGGCGCGCGAAGACCCACGGCTTCCGGCTGCGCATGCGCACCCGGGCCGGCCGCGCCATCCTTTCGACCCGCCGCGCCAAGGGCCGCACCCGCCTGTCGGCCTGAGGCCGACAGGGTCCGCTCCGGGGACGGCAGTCGTGCTGGCGGCCGCACAACGACTGCGGCGCAGCATCGACTTCGCCGCAGCGGTTCGCGGTGGCCGACGAGCCGGTCGGGGCACGCTCGTCGTGCACCTGACACTGCCGGTCACACCCGGAGCCGCAGACGTAGCGCCGAAGCCGGCGCGGGGCGGTGCGGAGGAAGACTCCGCACCGGTGTCCCGCGCCGGCTTCGTGGTTTCCAAGGCGGTCGGGCCCGCGGTGGTCCGTAATCGGGTCCGTCGCCGGTTGCGGCATCTGACCCGGGAACGGCTCGCCGCGCTGCCGGCCGGGAGCACCCTCGTCGTACGCGCGCTGCCGGCCGCCGCCGACGCGACGTACCAGCGACTCGGTGCGGACCTGGACGCGGCGCTCGCCGCCGCCCGGGCCGGCCGGGAACGGCGGCCACGGTGAGCTCAGAGCCCACGTCGCCGCGCCCGGCTACCACCGGTGCCCGAGTGCTGACCCTGCCCGTCATCGCGTACCGTCGGTGGATAAGTCCGGCGTTGCCGGCCCGCTGTCGGTTCTACCCGTCGTGCAGTGCGTACGCCCTGGAGGCGATTGCCCGGCACGGCGCGCTGCGGGGAGCCGGTCTGACGGTCCGGCGACTGTCGCGCTGCCACCCATTCCATCCTGGTGGATACGACCCGGTACCGGAGCCGGGCAGCCGCCGACCTGCCGACGTGACTGGAGCCGAGAATTGAGTCTCGACTGGATCTACTACGCGATCTCGTGGATCCTGCTGGCCTGGCATTCGGCCTGGGAGGCCATCGGGATTCCCGACGCCACGGTCCTCGGCACGAACTGGGCCTGGATTCTCGCCATCGTCTTCCTGGTGGTCACCGTCCGGGTGATCCTGTTCCCGGTCTTCGTCAAGCAGATCAAGTCCCAGCGGGCCATGCAGGCGCTCCAGCCGCAGGTGAAGGCGCTGCAGGAGAAGCACAAGGGTGACCGGGAGACGCTCCAGAAGGAGATGATGGAGCTCTATCGGAAGGAAAAGGCCAACCCGTTGATGGGCTGCCTTCCGATGTTCCTCCAGATCCCGGTCTTCCTCGGCCTGTTCCACGTCCTGCGTCGCCTCAACCCGGACCCGGCGAAGAACAACAAGGACATCTACGGCTGGACGGTCGACCAGTTCAACAGCGCCTCGGACGCGACCCTCTTCACCGCGCCGATCGCCAGCAAGTTCGGCTCCACCGCCGCGGAGCTGGCACAGCTCGGTGCCAACGGCACCGTCGTGAAGATCATGGCCGGTGTCCTGGTGCTGGTGATGATGGGCACCACCTACCTCACCAGCCGCCAGATGATCCTCAAGACCGGCTGGGCCGAGGACCCGCAGCAGCGCATGATCCAGCGCCTGATGCTCTACGGTATCCCGCTCTCGCTGCTCATCTCCGGCGCCATCTTCCCGATCGGCGTCATCATCTACTGGGTCACCAACAACCTGTTCACCCTCGGCCAGCAGCAGTGGGTGCTTCGGAAGTTCCCCCCGCCGGTGACCGCCACCAGCAAGCCGGCCACCACCGCCGCCGCGCGGAACGGCGCGCAGCCGGCCAAGAACCGTGGCCTGTTCGGCCGCAGCAAGCCGGCCGAGGCGCCGCCCGCGCCGGCCGCGCCGAAGGTCGCCGGCCCGAAGCCGGGCGCCAAGCCGGCCAACCCGAAGAAGGGCCGCCCCGCCAAACGGCAGGGCTGAATCGTCCGGGCCGCCGTCGGGAGACCGACGGCGGCCCGTTGCGCGACGTGCTGCCGCCGAGAGGCCGGCGCCGGAGCGCGGAAGCGCCGCGAACGACGCGGCGAACGGGCGACACTGCCCTACAGACGTGCCCGTGGGCACCGGCGACGTCCCGCCGGCCGCGGGGAACCAGCGGACCCGAGGTCCGGCCGAGTGAGTACGGAGATGACACCGTGACCGACACCAGCATCCCCCGCGCCGACCAGCCCCTGGACGACGAGGAGCCGACGGCGGCGGCTCCGGTCGACGGCGAGCCGGAGGAGACCGACGCCGAGAAGGCGCCGAGCAAGGCCGCCGGTGAGGGCGACCTCTTCCGGCAGAGCGAAATCGCAGCCGACTACGTCGAAGGGCTGCTCGACATCCTCGACTACGACGGCGACATCGACGAGCTGGTGTCGGGCGGCCGTCCGGTGGTGGAGGTCGTCGGCGGCCGGCTGCAGAACCTGGTCGGCCAGCGCGGCGCCACCCTGGAGGCACTCCAGGAACTGGCCCGGCTCGCCGTCTTCCGGCAGACCGGCTCGCCGAGCCGACTGCTGCTCGACGTGGGCGGCTACCGGGCCAACCGGCGCAAGGAACTCGCCGCAGTGGCGCGCAACGCGGTCGAGAAGGTCAAGGAGCACGGCGAAGCGGTACGCCTGGAGCCCATGTCGGCCTTCGAGCGCAAGTGCGTCCACGACGTGGTGAACGCGATCGACGGCGTGGAGAGCGAGTCCGAGGGCGTCGAGCCGAACCGTCGTATCGTCGTTCAGCCCGCAGGCTGACGGGTGACCGCAGACGACGCCAGGGGCGTTTCCCCGTCCGGCCCGGGTGGTACGCCGCCCGGGCCGGCGGCTGTTCCGCCCCGGCCCCACCCGTCCCCGGCCGCAGCCGACGGTACCGACCCTGCGGTGGCGGTGCTGCCGCCCGAACTGGCCGAGGCGGCCCGGCGCCTGTTCGGTGACCGGCTCGACCTCGCCGCCGCCTACGCCGAACTACTGGCCACCGACGGCGTGGTAAGAGGACTGATCGGCCCGCGCGAGACACCCAGGATCTGGGACCGTCACCTGCTGAACTGCGCCGTCGTCGGCGAACTGATCCCGCAGGGTGCGACGGTGGTCGACGTCGGATCGGGGGCCGGTCTGCCCGGTCTGGTGCTCGCCATCGCCCGCCCCGACCTCACCGTGACGCTTGTCGAGCCACTGGCCCGGCGCACCGTCTTCCTCGACGAGGCCGTGGAGTCGCTGGGTCTGACCGCCTCGGTGCGGGTGTTCCGGGGACGGGCCGACGAGGCGGTCGCCGAACCGGAACTGCTTCCCAGTGACGTGGTCACCGCCCGGGCGGTCGCGCCGCTGGACCGGCTCGCCGGTTGGTGCCTGCCGCTGGCCGCGCCGGGCGGACGCCTGATCGCACTCAAGGGCGCCTCGGCCGCCGACGAGATCGCCGAGCACGCCCGGGCGGTCCACCGCCTCGGCGGCGGGGAGCCGGTGCTGCGCCGCTGTGGCGAGGACGTCATCACGCCACCGACCACTGTGGTCGAGGTCGTCCGTGAACGGGTGATCGCCCCGCCGGCCAAGCGCACCTCCAAGAAATCCCGCCGCCGGATGTAAGGAAGGGCCCCTTTCTAACGCCTCGTGCATAGGAAGGGTCCCTTCCTAACCCTCCGGCCGGACAGCGCTGATCGAACACCTCCGTGAGGCCGCTACCTGTCCCGGATCGCGTCATCCTGACCGGCGGGTTGCGAACCCGACGTGGACCCGCCACGCCCATGCGCCGTAGGCTGACCGCGCGTCGATAGTGTGGAGCGGGCGGCGATGGGTCTCCCCGAAGGCCGGCCGCTCCCGCCGGGCGGTACCTCTGCGAGGACAGCGCGAGAGGCCCGGATGACGGGTGCAGACCGACCATCCGAAGCGGGCAGGGATGACAGGTGCATGACGACGGCAGGTACGACGATCCGCGCGTGACCGGGTCAGCGGGCGACCCTGTTTCACGTGAAACCGACTACCCGAGCTGGCGCTCCCAGGGGAGCGCGCAGGACCCGCCGGAGTCCATGCGGGACAGGCCGACGTCTGGCGTACCGTGGTCACCGAGTCCGGAGTTCTCGTCCGGCCGGGACGCGTCGGACGGGACCGGTCGACCCGTGAACGCCACCCCTGACGCACGTGTGATCCCGATCCGCCGCAACACCTCGGCCGCCACGCGGTTCGAGGCGGCGACATATCAAGCGGCCCCTGGAGTGGTGCCCGATCCCCGTCCGGCCCCCGACACGCCTGGCCCTTCGGCCGGGCCCTACGAGCCGGCCGACACCGGGGCCGCGTACGTTTCACGTGAAACCCCGACGCGCGAAGAGGATGATCCACCGTTGGCAATGGAGGCGATGCGCGCCGTGCAGATCCTGAACCCCAGTGGCGAGGTGACCATGCCTCGGCCGGACCGGACCCGGGTCATGTGCGTCGCGAACCAGAAGGGCGGCGTAGGTAAGACCACGACGACGGTGAACCTTGCAGTGGCCCTGGCCCTGCACGGCAACCGGGTGCTCGTGGTCGATCTCGATCCGCAGGGCAACGCCTCCACGGGGCTGAACGTGCCGCACCACACCGGCGTGCCGGACGTCTACGACTGTCTGATCAACTCCGTCCCCCTGGAGGACGTGGCCCAGGCGGTCGAGGGCATCCCCAACCTCTGGTGCGTACCGGCCACCATCGACCTGGCCGGTGCGGAGATCGAGTTGGTTTCGGTGGTGGCCCGTGAGTCGCGGCTCGCCCGTGCGATCACCGCCTACCCCGGCCACTTCGACTACGTCTTCATCGACTGCCCGCCCTCGCTCGGCCTGTTGACCGTGAACGCGTTGGTCGCGGCTCAGGAGGTGCTCATCCCGATCCAGTGCGAGTACTACGCGCTCGAAGGGCTGAACCAGCTCATCAACAACATCAACCTGGTCCGTCAGCACCTCAACCCGCAGCTCGAGGTCTCCACGATTCTGCTCACCATGTACGACCGGCGTACCCGCCTGGCTGACGCGGTCGAGCAGGACGTCCGGAACCACTTCGGCGACAAGGTGCTCCAGGCGGTGATCCCGCGCAACGTACGTGTCTCCGAGGCACCCAGCTACGGCCAGTCGGTGGTGACTTACGATCCCGGATCGCGGGGGGCGACGAGTTACTTCGAGGCCGCCCAGGAGATCGCCGAGCGTGGCGTCAAGGAGCCGGTGAGCCGGAATGCGTAGTGCGGAAGAGGCGCTGGGAGGCGTGGCATGAAGAACCGTCCTCGGGGCGGTCTGGGGCGGGGCCTTGGGGCACTCATCCCGACCGGTCCGGTACAGGAGCCGGATGGTGCCGGTGCCGGCGTCATCACGAATGGAGCCGCCGTCGGAGCGCCGGAGGCACCCGCGCCGCTCGTACCGGAAGCGCCGCTTCCCGCGGTCACTCCCGACCCGGTCCTCAGCCCGGTGCCCGGCGCCCGGTTCGCCGAGATCTCGGTCGACTCGATCGTGCCCAACCCGAAGCAACCTCGGCAGGTCTTCGACGAGGAGGCGCTGGAGGAGCTGAAGACCTCGATCCAGGAGGTGGGCTTCCTCCAGCCGATCGTGGTGCGGCAGCTCGACGACGAGAAGTTCGAACTCGTCATGGGCGAGCGGCGGTGGCGAGCCGCCCAGGCCGTCGGTCGGGAGAGCATCCCGGCGATCGTCCGGGACACCCGCGACGACGCGATGCTGCGCGACGCCCTGCTGGAGAACATCCACCGCGCCAACCTCAACCCGTTGGAAGAGGCGGCCGCCTATCAGCAGCTTCTGGAGGAGTTCGGGGCCACGCACGAGGAACTGGCTCGCCGTATCGGGCGCAGCCGGCCGCAGATCTCGAACACCATCCGCCTGCTCAACCTTCCGGCCCAGGTGCAGCGGCGAGTGGCTGCCGGAGTGCTCTCCGCTGGTCACGCCCGGGCGCTGCTGAGCCTGGAGGACGCGGAGACGCAGGAACAGCTCGCGCTGCGGATCGTCGCCGAAGGGCTGTCGGTCCGCGCCACCGAAGAGATCGTCGCGCTGGCGCTCAGCGAAGGCCCCAGCACGAAGGAGGCGGCCAAGCGCCGGCCGAAGCCCGTCGCACCTGCTCTGAACGACCTCGCGGACCGTCTCTCGGATCGGTTCGACACCCGAGTGAAGGTCGACATCGGGCGGAGCAAGGGCAAGATCACGATCGAGTTCGCCACGGTCGACGACCTGGAGCGGATCGTCGGCATCATCGGGGTCGAGGCCGAGGAAGCACAGGACTGAGCCATCCTCGTTCCGACCAACGGCCGTGTCCCGAGAGGGCGCGGCCGTTGTCGTTGCCCAGACGACCGGCACGGCCCACTCGATAACGCCGCCTGAGAGCCGCCTGAGGTCGCGAGATCGGTGTCCCCTAGCCTGTCGACGCACTGCGTCGCATGAGGCGCTCACGGGCCGCTCAGCGCTCTGGAGGAGCGGCCTCCCGGGCTGGCGGCGTTCGACGCGGCGCAAACTCGGCGACCGCAATAGTCCGAGGCCGGTGGAGCGCGAGCGGAAGGGCTCGCGGCGGGGGTTTGCGCGAGCGGAAGGTTCGTGGCAGGAGGAGGCGGGAGCGGAGGGGCCGCGTCGTGGGTGGGGCCTCGGGCCGAGGCGGACGGCCTCCCGTTCGCGGCAGGGAGGTACGCGGACGGGAAGGCTCGCGGGTGGTAGGGCTCGCGGCGGAGGTGCGGAGGCACTTGCCGCCAGCGCGGACCCGTCCGGCGCCTGGACGACCTGAGAAGTTCGAAACCGGGGGTACGGGCGGCGGAGGGTACGAGGCTCCTCCTGCCGCCTACTGAAGGTGCTGCTGCCGCCCGAGTCGAGCGCGAGTACGCCAGGTGCGGGTGGCGATGCGACTCTTCCACGAAACACTCCTGCCCCTCCGGTATCCGCCACAGTCGACCCGGTGATGTCCGGCAACGCTCCGCTCGACCGGCCCATTTCACGTGAAACGGGCCGGTGCAATCCGACTTCGTCAGTCTGGGCACCGCGTGGGTGTCGCCGTTTCCATCTGCGGCTCACACGCTGATTGCGGCCAAGGACGGGAAGTGGCGACTCCGTCGCGGCATGGCGATCCGGCGGCCTCGACTGGGTCCGGGGTAAAGCCCGTCGCCAGTGGATCCCGCCCGCAGCGCGTCGACGGCATGTCTGGCATCCGCGAATCAGGCCGACGGCGTTCAGTTGGGCCGCGAACCTGAAGAGCGAGGGGCTTCGACCGCATGCCCCACCGCCCGGTGCCTAGGCACTGCGGGCGAGCCCGGCCTGATCGCAAAGCGGGCGCGCCAAGCGGCTATGCGCTCCGGCACAGAATCCGCCATGGGGAGCGAACTCGGTGCGGTAGGGAGCGTGGGAACCGGCCGCCGACTGTCGGTAGGTCGGCCGCAGCCGGGCGTTGCCACCTACCGCGAAAGCGGCATCAACGACGACTACCCCGTTGCCGCCCTGGAGGAAGGGCCGCTGTGAGACGGGGTAGGGCGGCGGGTTCAAGGTCGGAGGGATCCGCTCACGTGGCGGATTCGGGCCCGGAGAGTGCCGTCCGACTCGGAGCCGAGCCGATCGAACCGGCCCGCTGACACCGCCGTTTCACGTGAAACGAGCGGCAGCGGCAGAGGTCGCCAGCGGCCAGAAAGTTATCCACACCGGTTTTCCACAGGTCGGCCTCTGTTTCACGTGAAACAGAGGCCGAAAACCCTTGTCGAACTGGGGATGACGATGGCCACACGTCGAGGTGCAAGCCTGTGGATAACTCTGGGGAAAGTGGGAGGGTGGGCTGCTGTCCCGCGATCCGAGCCGCTGCGGAATCGAACATGCTTCGGGTAGGGACACTGGTGCCGTACTCGGTTAGGGTCAGCCTCGTGCACGACACCCCTCCCTCAGTCCCGGATTTCACCCAGTGGCCGTCATTCCCCTTCGAAGGTGACCTGCAAGTCAAGCGACTCGACGAACCGGTCGCGGTGGAGCCGCCCCGTAAGGGCGAGGCGCATCGTGAATGCACCGCATGCCAGGCACCCGACGAGGCGTACATCTGGGTGGGTGAGAGGTGGCGCGTACGGGCGATGGACCGTCCTACGGGCCTGCCGATGGTCCTCATCCTGGAGTCCCGCTCGCACCTCGATCTCGGCGACCTGCCCAACCTGCTCGCGGCCGAGCTGGGGGTGATGACGGTGCGCCTGGAGCGCGCCATCCGCTCGCTCGATGGGGTGGCCCGGGTGCACGTCAACCGCTGGGGCGACGGGTCGGCGCACCTGCACCTCTGGTTCCTCGCCCGACCGTACGGGCGGCTCCAACTGCGCGGCACGTTCCTTTCTCTCTGGGACTCGATCCTGCCGCCCATCTCCGAGGACAAGTGGCGGGAGAACCTGGCGCTGGTCGCCGCCTGGCTCGCGGAGTTCGGGGGTCGGCCGTTGGCCGAGCCACCCCGGATCCAGTGGCAGGCACCGTCCAGCCTCGCCGCTCAGGCGGCACCCCCCGAGAAGACCCAGCCGAGCGAGGGCGGGTCGCTCCTGGACGCCATCGGCGAGACGGCCGAACCGCCGGACGTTCCGCTCGCCGACGACGAGTCTCCGGCCGAACGGCCGAGCGGTCCGCCCGGCACCACGCTCCCGGAGCAGGCCGTCGAGGATTCGGACGGGGAGGCGACGGGCGTCGCGGACGAACCCGCCGAGGACAAGGACGCTGACGACCAGGAAGCTGAGCCGTCGGCTGCGGCCGACGATCCGGCCGCGGAGCGCCCGGTGGCGAAGCAGGAGCCCCGCGAGACGGGTGCCGAGGCGACCTCGGTGGAGTCGTCCACCGCCACGGGGACGGCAGCAGCGGGCCCCGGTGGGGAAGGCACCCGCCCGGCACAGTGACCCCTCGCCCGGCAACAGCGTCCAGCGGGCGGTGAACGGCCGTACGGCTGATCAGCAGGGGGGTGAGGGTGCCGACGGAGTCGCCGGAGCCGCCAGGAGGCGCTCAGCGGGTGGCGGCTCGGGCGACGAGGTCGGCGATCACCTGGCCGAAGTCCAGTCCGGCGGCCTGCACCGCGAGCGGCAGCAGCGACGTCTCGGTCATCCCCGGGGAGACGTTGACCTCCAGTACGTGCGGCTGCCCGGCCAGGTCGACGATCAGGTCGACGCGGCTGAGGTCCCGCAGACCGAGTGCGGTGTGGGCGGCCAGCGCCACCTCCGCCACCGCGTCGGCCACCGACGCGTCCAGCCGAGCCGGTGTGTGCCAGGTGGTCCGGCCGGCGGTGTAGCGGGCGGCGTAGTCGTAGACCCCGTTGCGGGGCACGATCTCGACCGGTGGCAGGGCCTGCGGGCCGTCGCCCAGGTCGATGACGGAGACCGCGACGTCCATGCCGGCCACGTACCGCTCGACGAGCGCGGTCGAGTCGTACGCGAAACAACCGACCATGGCGGCCGGCAGGGACGCGGCGTCCCGCACCACGGCGGCGCCCAGGCCGGAGCCGCCCTGCGCGGGCTTCACCATCAGCGGCAGTCCGAGCCGGGCGACGATACGGTCCAGCACGGCCACCGCGCCCAACTCGCTGAACCGGTCGTGCGGCAGCGCCACCCAGTCCGGAGTGGCGATTCCGGCCTCGCGCAGCACCGTCTTGGCCGACGGCTTGTCCCAGGCGAGTCGGGAGGCGCGGGAGTCACACCCGACGTACGGCACACCGCAGAGGTCGAGGACGCCGCGCAGTGAGCCGTCCTCGCCGGTGGCGCCGTGCAAGGCGATCACCACGGCGTCCGGTGGGTCGGAGTCCAACGCGGGCAGCAGGGCCACGTCCGCGTCCCGCAGCTCGGCCTCCATCCCGACGGACCGCAGCGCGTCGAGCACCCGGCGGCCGGAACGCAGCGACACGTCCCGTTCGTACGACAGGCCACCGGCGAGCACGAGGACGCGGAGGTCGGTGGTGGCGGGACCGGACACGGCGGATTCTCTGGCAGCGGTGGCACCCATGCCGGGCATCATGCCAAGTCGGGACCCGGGGTGTCGGAGCCGGCCCGACCGCGCCGCGCGTCCGGCGCGCCGACCGCCCCGAACACCCGCCGCATGGCGATGTCCTGCTCCATCACGCTGGCCAGCCGACGGACCCCCTCGCGGATCCGCTCCGGGGGCGGGAACGAGAAGTTGAGCCGCATGTGGCCGTTGCCGGTGCCGTCGGCGTAGAAGCCGGTGCCCGGCACGTACGCCACCCGGGCGGCGATCGCCCGGGGCATCATCGCCTTCGAGTCCAGGCCCTCGGGCAGCGTCGCCCAGACGAAGAGACCGCCACCGGGGACGGTCCAACTCGTCCCGGCCGGCATCAGGTCCGCCAGGGAGGCCAGCATCGCGTCCCGCCGCTCCCGGTAGACCTCCCGGTAGACCTTCAACTGCTCGCGCCACGGCATGGTGCTCAGGTAGGTGCTCACGGCGGCCTGTGCGTACGCGCTGGGGCAGAGGATCTGCGCCTCGCTGGCGATGACCAGCTTGTCGCGCACGGCGTGCGGGGCGAGGATCCAACCGACCCGCAACCCCGGGGCGAACGTCTTGGAGAACGTGCTGAGGTAGAAGACCCCGTCCCGGCGGCGTGCGCGCAGCGGTGCCGGCGCCTCGCTCTCGAAACCCAACTGGCCGTACGGGTCGTCCTCGATCACGAGCAGGCCCGCGCGCTCGCAGATGTCGAGGACCCGCTCCCGGCGCTCCTCACTCAGCGTCACGCCGGCCGGGTTCTGGTAGGTGGGGATGGTGTAGAGGAACTTCACCCGCCGCCCGGCCCGGGCCTGCTCGGCGATGGCGATCTCCAACGCCTCGGGGATCAGGCCGTCGTCGTCCATCGGTACGTGCACGACCTGTGCCTGGGCGGCCTGGAACACTCCGAGCGCGCCGACGTAGGTCGGCCCCTCGGCGAGCACCACGTCACCCGGGTCGAGGAAGAGCCGGGCCACCAGGTCGAGCGCCTGCTGGCCGCCGACCGTCACCACCACGTCCTCCGGCGACGCGCCACAGGCCGCGTCGATCCCGGAGAGGGCCATCACCTCGCAGATCCGTTCGCGCAGCTCCAGCGTGCCCTGGCCGATGCCGTACTGGAGGCTGGTGGTGCCGTGCTCGGCGGCGAGCCGGCCGAGCATCTCGCCGACGGCGTCCAACGGGAGCGCGGCGATGTACGGGGCGCCGCCGGCGAGCGAGACCACCTCCGGACGGCTGGCGACCGCGAACAGTGCGCGGATCTCCGAGGCGGTCATGCCCCGCACCCGGCGCGCGTACCGGTCGGTGTAGTCGTCGAGTGTCGTGCCGGTCATGACATCACCTCGATGCTGCTCGGACAGCTCCCGTCCCGGGATACCCAGGACACCGGCGACCATGGCGACACGGCGCGCCGAGTGTCGATGGTAGCCGCCATACACCGTCAGGAGCGCCCTCGATTACCGCGCGTCCACATGCCGGACCGGTGTCGACCGTGCCTGAGGAGGGCATTTGCGCGTCCCCTCCCGCGTCGCCGATCGGCGGCGTACGATCGCTCGTCGGGGGCGGGGATGCGGCGGAGCCGTCCGGGTCGGTCCCGAGTCCGAGCCTAGTGTGGGGAAGCGCCAATGTCGCGACGTCTGGTCAGTCTGACCCTGGACACGCTGGAGGACCTGCCCCGTCCGTGCCGGCAGTGCGTCTACTGGGAGCTTGATCCGGTTTCCGCCGATCGCGCCTGCGCGGCGGGTGACCCGGGGCTGGAGAAGGAGGCGTGGGTCTCCCAGACGCTGCTGGAGTGGGGTTCCTGCGGCAAGCTGATCTACGTCGACGGCATGCCCGCCGGTTTCGTCATGTACGCCCCACCGGCCTACGTGCCGCGCTCGATGGCCTTCCCGACCTCACCGGTGTCGGCCGACGCGGCGCTGCTGACCACCGCGAACGTGGTGCCGGCCTTCGCTGGTGGCGGGTTGGGTCGGATGCTGGTGCAGGGGGTCGCCCGCGACCTGACCAAGCGGGGCATCAAGGCGATCGAGGCGTTCGGCGACGCCAAGTTCGGTGACGCCGCCGATCCCGCCGGGGCCTGCGTCGCACCCGCCGACTTCTTCCTCTCGGTGGGCTTCAAGACCGTCCGACCGCACCCCCGCTACCCGCGTCTGCGGCTGGAGTTGCGGACGGCGTTGAGCTGGAAGTCGGACGTCGAGTACGCGTTGGAGAAGCTGCTCGGCTCGATGAGCCCGGAGTCGCTGCTGCGTCCGGTCCGACCCGCACCGGCCACCCGCTCCACGGCGGGCTGAGGCAGCAGCGGGCGGTCAGTCGACGACGGTGCCTGCGGCGACCGCCGCCCGCAGTTCGCTCACGTCGATCGAGCCGGTCGGCACGTCCCGCTCGATCGGCAGGTACATCCGTTGCACCGCCGCCACGATCGCCTCGACCAGCCGGTCCCGGAACCGGGGATCGATCAGCCGTGCCCGGTCGGCCGGTGAGGTGAGGTAGCAGACCTCGACGCGTACCGCCGGCATCCGGGTGATCCGCAGCAGGTCCCACGCCTTCGCGTGGGTACGGCAGTCCCGCAGCCCGGTACGCGCGACGATCTCCCGCTGGACCAGCCCGGCCAGCCGTTCCCCGGTCGCCGACGTCACCCCGTTGTCGGTGCCGTAGTGGTACGTGGCGACGCCCTCGGCCTCCGGGTTGGCGTGCCCGTCGACGTGCAGCGAGATGAACACGTCCGCGCCGAGCGAGTTGGCCAGTTGCGCCCGGTCGATGTCGGGCAGGCAGGTCTCCGACGCCGGGCCCCGGGTGAGCTGCACCCGTACGCCGGATGCGGCGAGTCGCCCTTCGAGCCGGCTTGCCAGGTCGTGCACCAGGTCCGCCTCGGTCCAGCGCAGTGGGCCGTCCGGAACCACGACGCCCGGGTCGGTGCCGCCGTGGCCCGGGTCGATGACCACGGTGCGACCGACCAGGGTCGGCCCGGACTGCCGGATCGCGTCGGACTCGCGGAGCCACTGCGGGCGGCCGCCGACCACCTTGCGGCCGAGTCGCCGCAGCGCGTCCATGGTCTGCGGGCCGCAGGTCCCGTCCGGTGCCAGCCCCATCTCGCGCTGGAACTGGGCCACCGCCCGCGAGGTGCGGATGCCGTAGATGGCGTCGGCGCGGCCGGTGTCGTACCCCATCTCCAGCAGGCGTTCCTGCAACGACCGGACGTCTTCGCCGGTGAGCGGCACCGGGACGGCGTGATAGAGGGTGCGGGCGCCGAGGCGCCAGCGGGCCGCGTCGAGCGCCCGCCAGGTCTCGGCACCGACCCGACCGTCGACGCTGAGCCCACGGGACTGTTGGAACGCTCGTACCGCCCGCTCGGTGGCGGCGTCGAACACGTCGCTGAACGGACCGGTCGCCTTGGAGAGAAGGTCGAGGCTGGTCAGCACCGCTCGGATCTCGATCACGGCGGGTCCCCGGTCCCCGGGACGGATCGGACGCACGTTCGGCCCCCTCTGCACGATCGGTGGCTAACCGGGTCCTGTGTCGGCACGCGTGGCAGTGCGACGGGGACCCAGGTGCTCACCGGCGTCCGGCGGCCCCCGAGTTCGAGGTTAGGCGTTGGGCGTTGGGTGCGGGTGCGGGCGGGGAAAAACGCGCCGACCCCGCCCCGGCTGTCCCGGGGCGGGGTCGGCGATCATGCTGCTGGGGTCAGAGCGCCGATTCGATCAGCTTGACCAGCTCGCCCTTGGGCTTGGCACCCGCGATCGACTGCACCGGCTCGCCGTTCTTGAAGACGGTGAGCGTCGGCACCGACATCACCCGGTAGGCGCGGGCGGTCTCCGGGTTCTCGTCGATGTTGAGCTTGACGATGCTGACCTGGTCGCCCATCTCGCCGGCGATCTCCTCCAGCAAGGGCGACACCTTGCGGCACGGCGCGCACCACTCGGCCCAGAAATCCACCAGGACCGGCTTGTCAGACTTGAGTACGTCTGCGGCGAAACTAGCGTCGGTAACCGACTTGGTTGCTCCCACTGTGTGACCCCTCCTCCGGGATGTGTCTCGTTCAGCCCTTGGGCAGCGTGGCGATGAAACGTTCCGCGTCGAGTGCGGCGGCGCAGCCGGTGCCGGCTGCGGTGATGGCCTGCCGGTACGTGTGGTCGACCAGGTCACCGGCGGCGAAGACGCCCGGGATGCTGGTCCGGGTGCTGGGGGCCTGGACCTTGACGTAGCCCTCGTCGTCCATCTCCACCTGGCCCCGGAACAGCTCGCTGCGCGGGTCGTGCCCGATCGCCACGAACACGCCGGTGACGTCGAGAACCTTGGCCTCGCCGGTGTGCACGTTGCGTACCCGCACTCCGGTGACCTTGCCGTCCGCGCCGAGGACCTCCTCGACCACGGTGTTCCACTCGACCTTGATCTTGTCGTTGCCCAGCGCACGCTCCGCCATGATCTTGCTGGCCCGGAACGAGTCGCGGCGGTGGATGATGGTCACCGACTCGGCGAAGCGGGTCAGGAAGCTGGCCTCCTCCATCGCGGAGTCGCCACCGCCGACCACCACGATGTGCTGGTTGCGGAAGAAGAAGCCGTCACAGGTGGCGCAGGACGAGACGCCGTGGCCCAGGTACTCCTGCTCACCCGGTACGCCGAGCGGCCGCCAGGCGGAACCGGTGGCGAGGATGACGGCCGAGGCGCGGTAGGCGCTCTCACCGACCCAGACGGTGCTCACCGCGCCCGGGTGGCCGGTGTCGGCCAGCTCGACCCGGGTGACGTCGTCGGTCAGGAACTCGGCACCGAACCGCTCGGCCTGCTTGCGCATGTTGTCCATCAGCTCGGGACCGAGGATGCCGTCCGCGAAGCCGGGGAAGTTCTCCACCTCGGTGGTGGTCATCAACGCGCCACCGGACTGTACGCCCTCGATGACCAGCGGCTTGAGGTTCGCCCGCGCCGCGTAGACCGCTGCGGTGTAACCCGCCGGCCCGGAGCCGATGATGATCAGGTTGCGGACCTCGTCCACTGCCATCTCCCAATCGTGTTGAGCGTCGCCACCGGCGTCATCCGCCGATGCCGAACCGAGTGCCGACGCGGCGGCATTCTGACCTGCAGAACGTCATCGTACGAAGCGGAGATTCCCGAGCCGGTCATCCGGTGGGTCACGTCACTTGGTCGGCCAAACGTGCGGTGGCCGCGATTCACCCTACCCGCGACCGATAGCGGGTGTCCGAGCCGGATCGGGGGATTCCGCACTCGGGCCCGCTGACCCAGGCCCACTGTTCGCCGGAGCCGTCGGTGAAGCGCACCACCAGAGCCGGGAGCCCGCCGAAGCGGGCGTAGTCGACGACGTCGAAGACCAGCGGCTGATCGCCGTGCTCGACACCGATCTCGGCCAGGCAGGCGCTCAACGCCGCCTGGTCGCCGAGCCGGCTGAGTTCGCCGGGCACGGCGGGCCGGTTGTCGCTCTCGGTGCTGTCCGTGGGCTCCGCGCCGCTCCCGGGGGCGTTCATCACCGTCGGCCCGGTGAGGCTCTCCGGCGTGTAGTCGGACCCGGTGCGCAGCGGCGGACTGGCGATCCGGAACGGGGTGGGGGCCGAGGCGGCGGCACGGTCCGGCGAGGCCGCCTGCGGTGCCTGCTCGGCGGATCCCTCCGGGTAGGCGTGCGGCATGACCGGGCTGGTGCCCCGATCGCTCAGGGCCGTGCCGGCAGTCGAGTCACCTCCCTGTTGGGGACGGGACAGTTGCAGGGCACCGAGACCGACTACCGCCGCGGCGGCCAGCGCGACGGGTCCGGCCAGGCGGGCCCAGCGGCGCCGACGCCGACCCGGGTGGCTCGGGGTACCGCGCTCCTGGCCCGGGCGTGGGCTGCCGCCGGGCCGTCGGGTACCGCCGAGCGGCTGGGCCGGCACCGGCGAGGGCTTCGTCGAAGCGTGGTCGTCGGCATTCGTGGTCGTCACGTCGTCGGTGTCGACGTCCTCCTCGGGTGCGCCGACCGAGGGCACGGCCGTCGGGAGATCGGCGTCGCGCAGCGCGGCGAGGATCCGATCGCTGACCGCAGGCGGCATCTCGACCGGTGGCGCGCCCCAGTCGACCAACTCGTCCCGGACCTCGTCCACCGCCGGCGCGAGTCGGGCATGTGCCCGCGCCCAGTCCGGGTCCTGATCCACGAGGCGGGCGACCTCGGCCTGCTGCGGGGTGCCGTCCAGCGCGCCGCCGAGGTAATCGGCGAGCAGGTCGAGGTCGACCCCGCTGAACTCCCCGGTACTCACGAATCCTCCTGGTTGGCATCCGGGCGATGGCTTCCCGACCTCGATCGGACGCCGTGCGGGGCTCCGGGGTTCCCCCGGGTGACCCGCGGCACCTCAGCGGCACCGGCGGGGGCTGGTTCGCTGCCGGTACGCAGGTGCCCGAGCAGAAGTGCCAACCGGGCGCGACCTCGGGCACACCGACTCTTCACGGTGCCCTCGGCGACACCGAGGATCCGCGCGACCTCGGCGACCGGATAGCCCTGCACGTCCACCAGGACCAGGGCGGCCCGCTGCTCGGTCGGCAGGGTGGCCAGCGCCTCCCGGACCACCATCGCGGTGTCGTGGTCGCGTACCGGCGCGGTCGGCTCGGTGCCACCGGTGCCGCCCCCGGCCTCAGAGTCGTGCGTACCGTCGGGCAACGGCACCGTGGGATGGGCCTGCCGACGGCGGATGCGGTCGAGGCAGGCGTTCACCACGATCCGGTGCAACCAGGTGGTGACGGCGGCGTCGCCGCGGAACCGCGCGGCGGCACGGTGAGCCGACAGCATCGCGTCCTGGAGCGCGTCCGCGGCCTCCTCGCGGTCGCCGAGGGTACGCAGGGCGACCGCCCAGAGCCGGTCCCGGTGCCGCAGGAACAGCGTGGCGAACGCGTCCCGGTCACCGTCGGCGTGCGCGCGGAGCAGGTCGATGTCGCTGACCACCCCGTCCGGCGGTACGCCGGCAGCGTCCCGGCCGCGTACCTCCATCACCGGGTCCGCTGGGTGTGCCGCTCCGGTGGCGACCAGATCATGACCCCTGGACCGTGATCTCCTGGACGCCGAGCTTGAAGCCACCGTTGTTCGACGGCAACTCGGTGATCCAGAACATGAGGTAGCGGTACTTCTGGTCGGCGTCGAAGCCGTTGAAGGTCATCGTGGTGCCGTCGTGCTCCTCGAAGGGCTGCCCGATGACGCTGTTCTTGAACGCGTCCACGACCTGGCGGTCACCGGCGCTGGTCGAGGGGGCGTCGACGGTGCCGGTGAGCAGTGACGCGGAGGCCCCGGTGCTGGAGAGGTGGACCTGCACCGACTTGACCGTCCGCTCGGTGCCGAGGTCGACCCAGACCCCCATGCCTTCCTTGAGGTTGCCGAAGTTGCTCCGGTTGTAGGTCTCCGTGGACCAACCCTCGTCCCGGTTGCCGTCGAAGACCTTCTCGGCGTCGCGGACCTCGCTGCGATCGTTGCTGTCCGGGTCGATGATGCGGGCGGCACTGATCTGGAGGTCCCGTACGGCGGCCGGCGGCGGCGGCTCCTCGCTCACCGGGGCGCTGGACGTGGGCGCGGCGACCGGGTCGGTCTGCGGGCTGTCGTCGTCGCCACCGAGGGCGCTGATCCCGACGAGCAGGCCGACCAGGGCCACCACCAGCACACCGGCGATGCCCAGGGCCACCTTCCGGCCGCCTGCGGCAGCCAGCGGCGAGGGCTCGTCACCGGGCTCGGCGGCGAAGCGCAGCGGACCGCTGTTGTCGAGGTAGTCGTCGTCGGCGGGTACGTCGAGTCGGGCCAGTTCGGCGGCGAGCACGTCCGACGAGGGCGGGGCGATCCCGCCGTCGAGCAGGTCCGTGGTGAGGTCGTCGAGGTAGGCCGGCACTCCGGCCCGGACCTGACGGGGAGCCGCCACCACGCCGTTGGCGTCGCGTACCGCGTCGGGGATGGCCGCCCGACCGTGCCCGGCGGTGGCGCCCCGCAGCGGTGCCTCGGTGTGCGGCCAGTAGCCGGTCAGCGCGTAGTAGAGGACACCGCCGACCGCCCGGACGTCGCTCTCCTGGCTGTCGTCACCGTCGGTCCGCGCGTCGGCCAGCACCACGCGGCCGTCGTCGCTGATCATCACCGTGCCGGGGTGCACGTTGCCGTGCACCATGCCGGTGGCGTGCACGGCGGCCAGCGCGCTGGCGACGGCGCTGCCGACGGCGGTGGCCCGGGCTCCGTCCAGCGGCCCGTCCGCGACCAGTTCCCGCAGGGAGCGCCCGTCGACCCACTCGCGTACGACGTAGGCCCGATCGGCCTCGTCGATGGCGTCGTAGACACCGGTCAGGTTGGGGTGGATGACCCGGCTCGCGGCGACCGCGGCCTGGAGCATCTCGGTGGCGGAGTCACCACCCGGGTAGCGCATCACGACCGCGACGGGTCGGCGGAGCACGACGTCGACGCCGCGCCAGACCAGTCGGCCCGCACTGTCGTTGTTGATGTGCTCGACCAGTTCGTACCGCTCGGCGAGGATCTCACCGACTGCGGGAGCACCGAAGGTCATGACCGGCGGAGTGGTCTCGTCCGCGTCCTGACCCTCGCCGACCTGGGTCACCCGTCCTCCCTCGGTGATCGTGTCGATCGATGGACCCGCGCTGCTGGGCATCTGACTTCCCGCTCCGCATTCGTGTGGCACCGGACGGACCGGTCCCGCGATGTGACGCGCGCCGTTCCTGCCGTACCCGTCGAGAGCGACCTTACCTGGGTTGGCCCGCTCCCCGACATGTCATCTTCCCGCCGTCGCCGGCCGGGGAGTTCGCAGTCAGGCGTACTCGTCCCGTTGCGACCGATGTCAGCCACGTTGCCGGTACATGTAGTTACCAATCTAGAGGTCGTCCACAATCGGCTGCCGCAGGGGCGGTACCGAAAGCGACGGCGAGTACGACGTCAGCGGGTTCCCGTCGAACGGCTGACCACACTCGGCCTTCCGGTTGGTTATCCACAGGCCGATCCGGCAGTTGAGCGGCGACTCGCGGAGTTATCCACAGGCGCATCCCCAGGCTGGTGATCCCCGGTCACGCTCAGTGCACCGGTGTCCGGCATCGGGCGATCAGCGCCCGAGACGGCTGCGGACCATCCCGATCACCTCGGTGATCTCGGAGATCCGTAGGACCATGGCCAGCCCGAGGTAGGTACCGCCGATCACCGCGCCACCCACCACGAGCTGCACGATCGCCTCCAGCCGGGTCGGCGTGTCGTCCCCGGGCAGCAGAGCGACCACCAGCGCGCCGGCCACTGCGGCCCCCATCGCGGCGAGCGCCACCCGGCCGAGGGTCCGCAGGATCGCGCCCAGTCCGATCCGGCCCACCCGGGGCCGCAGCAGCCAGGCGGAGATGATGGCGGCGGCCAGGTACGAGACCGTGTTGCCGATCATCATTCCGGCCCCCGCGAAGCTCGCCGAGAAGGCCAGGAACAGTGCGATCTGCACGCCGATCCGCAGCGCCACCACCGGAATGTTGATCAGGGCCGGGGTACGCGTGTCCGGCAGCGCGTAGAAGGCGAAGGTGAAGAGCTGGCTGATCGCGAACGGCACCAGGGCCAGTGCGGCGGCGAGCAGCACCAGGGACGTCGCGCTGGCGTTGTTCTGGTCGAAGGCACCCCAGCGGAACAGCGTGAACGCGATCGGGGTGGCGAGCACGGCGTAGCAGACCGCGATCGGCGCGAGCACCGCCGAGACGGTACGAGTGCCCCGGGACAGGTCTGCGGCGAGGTCGGCGTACCGGCCGTCGGCTGCGGCGGCGCTCATCCGGGGCATCAACGCCGTGATGATCGATACGGCGATGATGCCGTGCGCGGTCATCAACAGCAGGAACACGTTGTTGTAGATCAGCGGACCGGCGGAGTTCTCCTTGCCGGCGCGGTTCAACAGGTTGAACAGCACGATCAGGCCGATCTGGCTGACCGCGACGTAGCAGATCATCCATGCGCCGAGTCGGCCCAGCTCGGCCAGCCCGAGCTTGCGGAAGTCGAACCGCAGCTTCCACGTGAAGCCGACCTTGCGCAGCGCCGGCATCAGGCCGGCGACCTGGACGGCGACGCCGAGCAGTGTGCCGCCACCGATCAGCAGGACCCGCCCGGTGGTCATGTCGTCCGGCCCGACGATCTCGGCACCGAAGATCCCGATGTAGAGGCCGGCGGTGCCGATGACCACCAGGTTGTTGAGGATCGGCGCCCACATCGGTGCGGCGAAGTGGCCCCGGGTGTTGAGCACGGCACTGATCAGTGCGCTCAGGCCGGAGAAGAAGATCATCGGCAACATGAGCCGGGCCAGCATGGTGACCAGATCGGAGTAGCCGTCTGCGGACTCGCTGGCACCGTAGAGCCAGGTCAGCGGTACGGCGAGGGCGACCGCGAGCAGGGCGGCAGCACCGAGGGCCAGCAGCGCCAGGGTCAACAGCCGCTGGGTGTACGCCTGGCCGCCGTCGCTGTCCGCCTTGCGTCGGCGTACCAACACCGGGATCAGCACGCTGGTCAGGATGCCGCCGAGCAGGAACTCGTAGACCATTCCCGGCAGGATCTGCGCGGTGGTGTAGGCGTCGCCCACCAACGCCCCGCCCAGCGCCGCGCCGATCACCAGGTTGCGCAGGAAGCCCGTACCTCGGCTGACCAGGCTGCCGATCGCCATGACCGCGCTGTTGGTCGCGGCGCTGGCCTCGGCGACCTGCTCTTGAGGTGGCGCGACCGACTCGACGGCCGGCTGGTTCAGTGGGTCGGCGGAGATGAACGTGGCACCGTCGTCCGGCCGGCCGCCGGGCGCGCCGCCCTGTGCGGCGTTCGCGCTGCGGTAGAGCCCGCCGCTCATGCTGTGCCTCCCAGGGGTACGCCGGAGCCGTACCGGCCCACACGCCACAGACCTTAGTCAACCCCGGCCCGTTACCCGCGCCCGGCGGATGAGATGCCGATCTGGACCGATAGGCTGCTGGTCCGATGTCCGAAGCCGCCGCATCCCACACCACCGACCGCCGCGAACTCACCGCCGCGCAGCGCAACGCCGTCGCCGAACTCCTCCGGGTCTCGCCGGTCGCCGACGAGTTGGGTCGCCGGTTCGCCGCTGCCGGCCACGAACTGCACCTCGTGGGCGGTTCGGTCCGCGACGCCCTGCTCGGCCGACTCGGTGAGGACCTCGACTTCTGCACCGACGCCCACCCGGACCAGACACTCGCCGTCGTGCGCGGCTGGGCCGAGGCGATCTGGGAGACCGGCCGGGAGTTCGGCACCATCGGCTGTCAGCGCGACGGCCTGCGGCTGGAGATCACCACCTTCCGTGCCGAGTCCTACGACCAGGTCACCCGGAACCCGGTGGTCCAGTACGGCAGCAGCCTGAGCGAGGACCTGCGGCGGCGGGACTTCACCGTCAACGCGATGGCGGTGAGCCTGCCCGAGCACCGGTTCACCGACCCGTACGGCGGACTGGCCGATCTGGCCGCGAAGGTGGTGCGTACCCCGGGCACGCCCGCCGAGTCGTTCGGTGACGACCCGCTGCGGATGCTGCGGGCCGCCCGGTTCGCCGCCCAGCTCCGCTTCGCGGTACACCCGGACGTGCACGCGGCGATGAGCCGGATGGCGGCCGACCTGGACCGGATCACCGCCGAGCGGATCCGGGACGAGTTCACCAAGCTGCTCACCGGGGCCGACCCGATCACCGGGCTGCGGCTGCTGGTGGACACCGGGCTGGCCGAGCGCTTCCTGCCGGAGTTGACCGGCCTCAAGCTGGAGATCGACGAGCACGCCCAGCACAAGGACGTCTACGAGCACACCCTCACGGTGGTCCGCAACGCCATCTCGTACGAGCAGGACGGACCGGACTTCGTCCTGCGGATGGCCGCGTTGATGCACGACGTCGGCAAGCCGGCCACCAAGTCGGTCGGTACGGACGGGCGGGTCAGCTTCCACCACCACGAGGTGGTCGGCGCCCGGCTGACCAAGGCGCGGATGAAGGCGCTGCGCTACCCGAAGGACGTCACCGCCAAGGTCACCGCGCTGGTCGCGTTGCACCTGCGGTTCTACGGCTACGGCCGGGGCGAGTGGACCGACTCGGCGGTACGGCGTTATGTGACAGACGCCGGTGACCTGCTGTCCCGCCTGCACAAGCTGACCCGGTCCGACTGCACCACCCGCAACCGACGAAAGGCCGCCCAGCTCGCCGCCGACTACGACGCGCTGGAGGAGCGGATCGCCCGGATCGCGGCCGACGAGGACCTGGCCCGGGTGCGGCCCGATCTGGACGGCAACGCGATCATGGAGCTGCTCGGCGTCCCGCCGGGGCCGATCGTGGGCCGCGCCTGGAAGCACCTCAAGGACCTGCGCCTGGAACACGGACCGCTGGACCGCGACACCGCCGAGGCCGAGCTGCTGCGCTGGGCGCGCGAGGAGGGCGTCGTCGGCTGATCGCCGACCGCTGACCGCAGTCGTCGCGGAATCTGGACACCGCGCTGTCCCGACGTCCATCGTGGCTCGTCCCGTCGGGACGGACGCTACGACGAAACGCCGACGTTTCGACCGAAAGGTTGAGACGGGTCGTTGCGTCGGTCGTACATGATGTTGGCACGTCTCTTCAGCTCGCAGATTCACTGCCGAAGCGAGACGATCCACTGTCCGTCCGACCTGCCCACCGGCACGGTCGACACAACGGGGAGATCATTTAGTGAAACGCCGTGGCGTACTGCGCCGCTCGGCGGCGGCCGGGCTCGCCCTCGCGACCGCCTCCTCCATCATCACCGTCGCCACCGGCCAAGCCGCGTCGGCGACCACCCCTGAAGAGCCCGCGCGGGCCGCGGTGCGCGGCACCGAGCGCGCCGACGTCGTACCGGGTCGCTACATCGTCGTGCTGAAGGACCAGCGGGCCACCTACACCTCGGTCCGGGCCCTCGCCGCCACGCTCACGCGAGCCAACGGCGGCAACGTCCGGCAGGTGTTCGGTACGGCGCTGAGCGGTTTCTCGGCCTCGATGAGCACCCAGCAGGCCGAGAAGGTGGCGGCGAATCCGGCCGTCGCCTACGTGGAGCAGGTCCGTCGGGTGTCGGCCAGCGGCACTCAGAGCAACCCGCCGTCCTGGGGTCTCGACCGGCTCGACCAGGCGTCCGCGAAGCTGAACAAGAGCTTCAAGTACCCGAACACGGGCAGCAACGTCACCGCGTACATCGTGGACACCGGCATCAACACCAAGCACCAGGACTTCGGCGGTCGGGCCAGCATCGGTTTCGACTACTTTGCCGAGCCGCCCGTCGACCCGGAGCCGGAACCCACCACCCCGGACCCGACCACGCCAGTGCCGGCGTCGGAGGAGGACTGCGACGGTCACGGCACGCACGTGGCCGGCACCGTCGGCGGCGCCAAGTACGGCGTGGCGAAGCAGGTCAAGCTCGTCGGCGTACGGGTGCTGGACTGCGACGGCTGGGGCACCACCGACAGCGTCATCGCCGGCATCAACTTCGTCACCGAGGATGCGAAGAAGAACGCGCCGAGGCGTGCCGTGGCCAACGTGAGCCTCGGTGGCGGCGTGTCGTCGGCGATCGACGCAGCCGTGCGGAAGTCCATCGACTCGGGCGTCACCTTCGCGATCGCGGCCGGTAACGAGTCGCAGAACGCCTGCAACGTCTCCCCGGCTCGGGTGCCGGACGCCATCACGGTGGGTGCCACCGACCGGATCGACATGCGCGCGTGGTTCTCGAACTACGGCAAGTGCCTCGACGTGTTCGCCCCCGGCGTCAGCATCGTCTCGGCCCGGCACGACAACAACACCGGTACCGTCGGGATGAGCGGCACCTCGATGGCCGCTCCGCACGTGGCCGGCGCGGCTGCCCTGCTGCTGCACAGCAACCCGACGTGGAAGCCGAAGCAGGTCCGCGACCGGATCGTCACCACCGGCCTCGCCGGTGCGGTGTACGACCCGAAGGGTTCGATGGACCGGCTGCTCACCGTCGGCTCGGTCACCCAGGCCCGCAACGGGTACGGCCTGAAGGCCAGCTCCAACGGCAAGTTCGTCACTGCGGCCAGCACCAAGAAGGCGCTGGTCAACAACGGTTCGAGCCTGGGCACCGCGCAGCGGTACGACGTCGTCAACGCCGGCAGCGGGCTGGTCGCGCTGCGCTCCAAGAACACCGGCCGGTACGTGGTCGCGCCGAGCAAGGGCACCAAGCCGCTGATCGCCAGCCACAAGACGATCGTCAACGCGGGCAAGTTCACGATCGTGCACCACACCGACGGCACGGTCAGCCTCAAGGCCAAGGCGAACGGCAAGTTCGTCACCGCGGCGAAGTCCGGCAAGTCGTCGCTGAAGGCGAGCAAGACCAGCGTCGGCTCCTCGGAGAAGTTCACCTTCGACGCGCCGGCACCGGTGGTCACCATCAAGGCCAAGGCGAGCAACAGGTACGTGGTCGCGGGCAGCAAGCCGCTGATCGCCACCAGCAAGTCGGTCACCAAGTCGACCAAGTTCCAGATGGTCAACCGGGGCAACGGCTTCTTCTACCTGAAGGCCCTGGCCAACAACCGGTACGTGATCGCGGCGAGCAAGGGCACCAAGCCGCTGATCGCCAACAGCAAGTCGACCGGCACTTACCAGACGTTCGACTTCCTGGACTACAACGCGGACGGCACGGTCTATCTCGGTGCCCGGGACGGCCAGGCGGTCACCGCCGGTAAGGCCGGCAACAAGCAGTTGATCTCGAGCAAGAACATCAACTGGAACAGGGAAGACCTGGGTCTCGGCAACGGCGAGAAGTTCTTCTTCGCCATCGCCTGACCTCTCGTACCACCCCCGGCGCCCGCCGGAGCACCCCGAACGGGGACGCTCCGGCGGGCGCCGGCCGTTGCGCTGTGCACAGGACCGTCCGATGCCCCCTCGATCCGGGATCGAGGGGGCATCGGACGTCGTGGGGCACCACTCGATCCTGGATCGAGCGCGATCATGGGTGCGATTGCGGAGGTCGGGGTGCGTCGCACGGGTTGTGGGGGCGGTGCGTGGTGGGTGTCGTGCGCCCGGGTGGGTGCAGGCTCGGCTCGGGTGACCGGCCGGGGGCGTGGCGCTGGTTGGGTGAGGGTGTGGCACTGCTCGGGGCGGTGGGCGTCTGCTTGTCGGGGGTGGGGGACAATGGCGGGATGCGTTGGACCGTGCTGGACTCGCCGATCGGGGACTTCTCCGTGGGTATCGAGGGCGACAGCGTGTGCGGGACGCAGTTCGCGGCGGCGGCGGGCGCGCCGAGGGAACCGGTCGACGAGGTGTCCCGGCGGGCGGTGGCGGAGCTGCGCGCATACTTCGCCGGCGAGTCGACCGAGTTCGGTGTGCCGGTGCGGGCGCCGAGGGGGTCTGAGTTCGAACGGGCGGTGTGGCGGGAGATGACCCTCATCCCGTACGGCGAGACGCTGACCTACGGCGAGGTGGCCCGGCGGCTGGGGGATCCCGGTGCCGCCCGCGCGGTCGGGGTGGCGTGCAACCGCAACCCGATCCCGGTCATCGTGCCGTGTCACCGGATCATCGGGGCCGGCGGCAAACTGGTCGGCTTCGGCGGCGGTCTGGATCGCAAGATCAAGCTGCTGGAGTTGGAGGCCCGGGTCGCCCTGCAACGCGCCTGGTCCTGAGCGTCCTGTACCCGCCTCGATCGTGGCACTGTGGGAAGTCGACACGCCGGGCCGAGAGCAGCCACAGTGCCACGATCCGAGTGTCGCCTTGGACGACGGACGACATGAAGGGCCGGGTCCTCATGGACCCGGCCCTTCATGGTGCTGCTGGTGGTCAGCGCGTCAGCGCTCGACCTCACCGGTGATGAACCCCTCGACGGCGGCGTGCGCCTCGTGGTCGGCGTACTGCACCGGCGGGGACTTCATGAAGTACGACGAGGCCGACAGGATCGGGCCACCGATCTTGCGGTCCAGGGCGATCTTCGCGGCCCGGACGGCGTCGATGATGACGCCGGCCGAGTTCGGCGAGTCCCACACCTCGAGCTTGAGCTCCGCGTTGAGCGGGGTGTCGCCGAACGAGCGACCCTCCAGGCGGATGTACGCCCACTTGCGGTCGTCGAGCCACGGCACGTGGTCCGACGGGCCGATGTGCACGTCGCTCTTGGCCATCTCGTGCGGCACCTGGGAGGTCACCGACTGGGTCTTCGAGATCTTCTTCGAGACCAGGCGGTTGCGCTCCAGCATGTTCATGAAGTCCATGTTGCCGCCGAAGTTGAGCTGGTACGTGCGCAGCAGCTCGACGCCCCGGTCCTCGAAGAGCTTCGCGAGGGCCCGGTGCACGATGGTGGCGCCGACCTGGCTCTTGATGTCGTCACCGACGATCGGCAGACCGGCGTCGGTGAACTTCTGCGCCCACTCCGGGTCCGAGGCGATGAAGACCGGCAGGGCGTTGACGAACCCGCAGCCCGCGTCGATGGCGGCCTGTGCGTAGAACTTGTCGGCCTGCTCCGAGCCCACCGGCAGGTAGGAGACGACCACGTCGACCTGCGCGTCGCGCAGCGCCTTGGCCACGTCGACCGGCTCGACGTCCGACTCCTTGATGATCTCGCGGTAGTACTGCCCGAGGCCGTCGAAGGTCGGGCCGCGCTGCACGGTGACGCCGGTCGGCGGCACGTCGCAGAGCTTGATGGTGTTGTTCTCGCTGGCGACGATCGCCTCCGCGAGGTCCATGCCCACCTTCTTGGCGTCGACATCGAACGCCGCGACGAACTGCACGTCAGAGACGTGGTAGTCGCCGAAGGTGACGTGCATGAGACCCGGGACGCGGTCGTTCGGGTCGGCGTTCCGGTAGTACTCGACGCCCTGTACCAGGGACGAGGCGCAGTTACCCACACCGACGATGGCGACGCGGACGGAGCCCATCGCGTGTGCCTCCTTCTTCTTGGTCACGGCCGCTCTGTCCTGGTCTCTCCAGGCGGAGGCGGGCTGTTGTCATCTCGTCGGCCGCCGGCCGTCCCGTCGTGCGGGACCGTCGGGGCACGGCCGGAGCGCTCGTTGGCGATGAGCTCCTCCAGCCACCGGACCTCACGCTCACAGGCATCCAGGCCGTGGCGTTGTAGTTCCAGGGTGTACGCATCGAGGCGCTCGGCCGCCCGGCCCAGCATGTCGCGAAGGCCCTCGCGACGTTCCTCGATCGTGCGGCGCCGACCTTCCAGGATTCGGAGTCGGGTCGCTCGGTCGGTTCGGGAGAAGAACGCGAAGTGCACACCGAAACCGGTGTCGCCGTAGGTCTCCGGCCCGGTTTGTGCGATGAGCTGAGCGAAGCGTTCTTTTCCTTCCGCGGTGATGGTGTAGACCACCCGACCTCGTCGGCTGGTCAGCGCGGGAACCTCCTCGGCGGTGGCGGGTGTCTCGGCGGCCTCGGCGATCCATCCCGCCGCCTGCAACCGGCGCAGGGTCGGGTAGAGCGAGCCGTAGCTGATCGCAGCTCGGATCGCCCCGAGCTTGGCGGTGAGCTCCTTACGGAGCTCGTAGCCGTGCATCGGGGCCTCCTGCAACAGGCCGAGGATGGCGAGTTCGAGCACAGCCACCCTTCCCTTACCCTGTGCGTGGAGCGCTAACCGCCGCGATGTATCGGGCCGATACATCGCACCGTAGCGTCTCACACCTCGGCGGGCAAACTCCTCGCTCCGAGGTCCCCTCATCACGGATCGTCACGGTGGTCGCCCCACCAGACGAGACCGCGTACCCTTTGCCGCATGCGTACGCAGCGCCAGGTCGTCGACTACTCGCTCCGGAAGCGAGCGCTGCTGCGTGAACTCCTCGCCGGTCGCGTCGGCACCTATGACCTGTGCGACGCGTCTCCCTACCTCAAGAACGCGGCTCGGTTCCACGGCGAGCCCACTGAGCAGCGTTGCCCGATTTGCCGGAGCGAGAACCTCACGCACGTCCATTACATTTATGGCGACGAGCTCAAGCAGTCTGCCGGCCAGGCCCGTACGGTGGCGGAGTTGTCCGTGCTGGCGATGACGCTGCGTGAGTTCCAGGTCTTCGTGGTGGAGGTGTGTCTCGGCTGTGACTGGAACCATCTCGTCGAGCAGTACCTGCTCGGGCGGGACGGGTTGACCGGTGGCGAGTCGGAGCAGGAGACGCCGGGTGGAGTGGCTGCCGCCAGTGGAGCAGGTGCCCGGCGAAGGCGAGAGGCGCAACGGTGATTCGAGCTCGATCGGCCGGCCCCGGCCGTACTGCACGCGACCGGGGCGCCCGACGGCTTGTAGGTCTGAATAGTCCGATTGATTCGGATGTGACACCACTGTGGCGGCACCCCCGTGCCCCGCGCTCAGGTGTCCCAACTCACGGCAAACCGGTGGCGGTGCGAGTGTGCCCCACCGCGACGGCAGGGTGTGAGGAATGAATTCGTACGGCGATCCCAGCTCCTCGCGCGGACGGGCCCGGATTCCGGGCCAGGACGACCCGGGGCAGGCGGACGACGCGTACCGCTACCCGGGTGGTGAACCGCGCGGCGGAAACTGGTCGAGCGGCCCGGAGTCGTCCGGCCCGTCGGCCCGCGCCTCGGTCGGTGGTCGGGCCTCGGTCGGCGGGTCGGCGAGCGTACCCCCGCATGGCGGTTCCGTCGCCGGTTCCGCCTCCGTCGGTCGTGCCGGCCCCGGTCGGGCCTCGGTGCCGGTCTCGCCGGCCGCGCCCGGCCGCGCCTCGGTGCCCGTCTCTCCCGCCCCCGGTCGGTCCGGTCGGGCGTCGGTGCCGGTCAGCCCGGCACCGGGTGGGCCCGCCGGCCGTGCCTCCGTCGGTGCGGCGTCCGTCGGCGCCGCGTCGGCCGGCCGGGCGAGTGTCGGTGCGGCGTCCGTGGGCGGTGCCGGTGGCCGGGCCGCGGTGGCCCGGGCCAGTGTCGGCGGCCCCGGTGGCCCGGGTGGACCCGGCGGCCCGGGTGGGCCGGGCGGTCCGGCCGGTCCCGGTCGTGGTGGTCGCGACCCGAACGCGGTGTCCCGCGCCCGTAAGCGCAAGCGGATGAACATGCTGATCGCCAGCTTCGCGGTGTTCATCATGCTGGCCGGTATCGGCGTCGTCGGATTCACCTACTACTCGACGAACGTGGTGCTGCCCAAGGAGATCCCGCTGCCGCTCTCCACCACGGTCTACGCCAAGGACAACAAGACCGTCGTGGCCAAGCTCGGCAACGAGAACCGCACCTTCGTCACCATCGACAAGATCCCGGAGCACGTGCGCAACGCCGTCGCCGCCGCCGAGGACCGCAACTTCTACCGACACTCCGGCGTCGACTACAAGGGCATCGCCCGGGCCGCCTGGAACAACCTCTCCGGCGGTGACCGGCAGGGCGCCTCGACCATCACCCAGCAGTACGCCCGCAACGCCTACGAGAACCTTCAGGACGACAGCTACGGCCGGAAGGTGAAGGAGGCGATCCTCGCCTCCAAGCTGAACGACAACTTCACCAAAGACCAGATCATGGAGAACTACCTCAACGTGATCTACTTCGGCCGAGGTGCGTACGGCATCGAGGCGGCGGCACAGACGTTCTTCAAGACCACCGCCGAGAAGCTGACCCCAGCGCAGGCGGCGGTGCTCGCCGCGCTGATCAAGCAGCCGGTCGCCAGTGCGACCCACCAAGGATTCGACCCGGCGGTCAACGAGGTCGATGCCAAGTCCCGGTGGGAGTACGTCATCAACGGCATGGTCGCGGAGGGTTGGCTGGGCGCGCCCGGTAAGCCCGAGCGGCCGACCGAGTACCCGAAGGTCGAGAAGATCAAGAAGGACAACGGGTTCGGCGTCGCCACCCCGGTCGGCAACGTGATCAACTACGTGCGCAAGGAGATGGAGGAATGGGGCATCTGCTCCAACTCCGGCGCGCCGGAGTTGCCGAACTGCGTGACGGAGCTGCGTGAGAACGGCTACCGGATCACCACCACCATCGACCCGAAGATGCAGAAGGCCCTGGAAGCAGCGGCCCGGCCGGACCGCAAGGGTTCGGTGCTCAACGGGCAGCCCAAGAACCTGATGGCCGCGGCGGTCTCCATCGACCCGAAGACCGGGCGGGTGCTGGCCTACTACGGCGGTAACAGCGGCGCGGACTTCGACTACGCCGGGATGAACACCAACAGCAACGGCGACATCGTCGGCGGTCACCCGCCGGGCTCGTCGTTCAAGGTCTACACCCTGGCGGCGGCGATCGACGCCGGGATCTCGGTCAAGTCGCGCTGGGACGCGACCCCGTTCAAGCCCGAGGGCTACGCGAACGAGATCGTCAACGCCGGCCGGGATGTCCGGCAGAGTTGCAACAAGTCCTGCACGCTGCAGGAGTCGACCGTGCGGTCGTACAACGTGCCGTTCTTCTACATCGCCGAGCAGGTCGGTGAGGACAAGGTCATCGACATCGCCCGCCGGGCCGGCATCCGGACCATCTGGTCGGTCGACCCGCCGAAGCCGTTCGACCTGACCAAGAACAAGCCCGAGGAGCTCGGCAAGAAGACGTTCGACCGGGTCATCGGCTTCGGGCAGTACCCGATCACCGTCTTCGACCACGCCAACGGCCTGGCCACGCTCGCCAACAGCGGCAAGTACAACAAGGCCCACTTCGTCCGGGTGGTGGAGAGGCAGAACAAGGCGACCGGCAAGTGGGACAAGATCGCCGGTGAGAAGCTGACGAAGGGCGGCGGCACGCAGGTGATCAGGTCGGAGGTCGCCGACGAGGTGACCGCCGTGCTCAAGGAGATCCCGGGCCGCAGCAACGCCGGACTGAGCAACGGCCGGCAGGCGGCCGGCAAGACCGGTACCTGGGAGCACAACAACACCGACAAGAACGCGCACGCCTGGATGGTGGGCTACGACAAGAACGTGGCCACCGCCGTCTGGGTCGGTAGCAAGGACCCGAAGAGGCCGGCCATCGTCGACAAGAACGGCGACAACGTCGGCGGTAACGGCTTGCCGGCTGCGGTCTGGAAGAAATACATGGACGACGCGCTCAAGGGCTCCGACCCGTCCGACCTGCCGAACGTGACCGGCGTCGGCGACGACAAGTTGGGCAACGGCGAGGAACCGCCGCCGCCTCCGCCGCCTGCGGGGCCGTCGAACCCGGGCGGCTGCGATCCGACGGACCTGCGCTGCCTGCTGGGCGGCGGCAACAACAACGGTGGCAACAACGGCCCTGGCAACGGTGGTCCGGGCGGTGGCAACAA
Organism: Micromonospora sp. NPDC049903; assembly: GCF_044460945.1. NCBI lineage: Bacteria > Bacillati > Actinomycetota > Actinomycetes > Micromonosporales > Micromonosporaceae > Micromonospora > Micromonospora sp. NPDC049903. The sequence continues at coordinate 157,639 of NZ_JBITKL010000004.1, read as the reverse complement.
CGGCCCGGGCGGTGGCAACCCCTTCGATCCACCAGACAACAATGAAGGACCGGGTGGTGGCGGCGGTGGTCTGCTGCCACCGAGAAGCACTCGGGACTGATCTCCGGTCCACGTGGTGGGCGGTCCGAACCTGGTTCGGACCGCCCACGCGGCGTTCATAGCCGCTGACAAATAGGCATTCGTCGACCGTCGATCGGTAGGCGTTGCCGTGGTTCGACTTCTGTGCGGTCAACTGATACGGCAGGATGCACGGTCATGAGCACCCAGTCGACGCCAGGCATCGATGAACCCGGTGTCCCCGACCACCCGTCCCGCTCCGACGGCTTCGTGCGGGGGCTCTCCGGGCTGATCGGCGGCCCGCTCGGTGACCACGCCACCGCGCGCGACCGCCAGAGCGGCGCGGAACGCCGGTTCTGGACGGCGGTACGCATCGTCCTGGCGCTGACCTGCCTGACCCTGGCCCTGCACTGGGTGCAGAAATCGCCCTGCCAGGACGGCGCCTGGGTGGACAACAAGCAGTACACCCGCTTCTGCTACACCGACGTGCTGGCGCTCTACTACGCGGAGCGACTCCACGAGGGTGCCGTGCCCTACCGGGACCACCCGGTGGAGTACCCGGTGCTGACCGGGTACTTCATGGGGGCGCTGGGACTGCCCGTGCACGCCGTGGGCGAGGGCAACCCGCAGATCAACCAGGGGCAGTGGTTCTACAACCTGAACGTGCTCGTGCTCGGGGCGCTGGCGGTGGCCACCGTGGCGGTGCTGCTGTCGCTACGCAAACGACGACCCTGGGACGCCGCGCTCTTCGCCCTGGCCCCCGCACTGCTGATCACCGCAACGGTCAACTGGGACCTGCTCGCCATCGGACTGGGCGCCTTCGGGCTGCTGGCCTGGGCACGCAGCCGACCCGTGCTGGCCGGGATCCTGCTCGGGCTGGCCGGGGCGGCGAAGATGTGGCCACTGTTCATACTCGGCCCGATCCTGGTGCTCGCGTTCCGCACCGCCCGACTACGCGCCGCGTTCACGGCGATCGGCGCGGCAGTGGTCACGGTGCTGGCGGTGAACCTGCCGGTGGCTATTCCGGAAGCCACCCGCGACGGCTGGAAACGCTTCTTCGAACTCAACACCGAGCGCCCGATCGACTGGGGCACGCTGTGGTACATCGGTCGCTACCTGGACGGCAAGGTCGGCGATCCGGCGAGCATGGGTCCCTTCCAGTGGCTCGACGCGAACATCCCCGTGCTCAACAACCTGTCGTACGTACTCTTCGGACTGGCCTGCCTCGGCATCGGCGCGCTCGGGCTGCTGGCGCCGCGCCGGCCCCGGCTCGGTCAACTCGCCTTCCTGGTGGTCGCCGCCTTCCTGATCTTCAGCAAGGTCTGGTCGCAGCAGTTCGTCCTCTGGCTGCTGCCGCTGGTGGTGCTGGCCCGGCCCAAGTGGGGAGCGTTCCTCGTCTGGCAGGCCGCCGAGGTCTGCTACTTCGTCGCGTTCTACGGCCAACTGCTTGGTGCCTCCACCGGCCGGGCGGTCTTCCCCGAGGGCGTCTTCGTGCTGGCCGCCAGCCTGCGACTGACCACGGTGGTGGTCCTGTGCGTGCTGGTGATCCGCGAGATCCTGCACCCCGAGCGGGACGCGGTCCGCAGCACCTACCCGGACGACCCGGACGGCGGCGTCATCGACGGTGCCCCCGACGCGCCCTGGCTGGACCGATGGCGAAGTCGCCGCACCACCACCGATCCCGCCCCGGCTCCCGTACCCACCGCCACCTGACGGCCACCGGCCCGCTCAGAGACGGAAGACGACGACCGAGCCGATCTCCTCACGGGTGATGCCGAGCCCGTCGACCGGCGCGTCGATGCTGATCTCCCAGGGCGTGCCGACGACCAGGTCCCGCAGGATCAGGACGTTCTGCACGCCCAGGGTGCGCAGGTAGTCGACGCTGGTCTGGTCCGGAAAGGCCATCGTCACGCGGCGGACGTCGTCCAGTTGCCGGGGCACGAAGCCGCTGCCGCCGTTGACGACCTGCTGGAACCGCGAGGTCGACCAGAGCATCACCGGCTGGTCGTGGCTCTGCCCGCTGGGCAGCACCAGCATCGGACCGTCGACCTCACGCATGGCGGCCGGCTGCGTCGGCACCACCGGCTGCGGAGTGGTGTTCGTTCCCTCGGCGAGTACCAGCACCAGCGGGACCAACGTGGCCAGGCGCAGCCACGGGCTGGGCCAGGACGGGATCCGCTCGGCCGAGATCTCCCGTACCCGCTCGGCGAACGCGCTGACCGCGCCCGCCGCGAGCAGCCCCAACAGCAGAGTGGTCCAGAGCATCAGCCGTCCCGGCGTACGGATGCCGTTCCAGCCGGGCAGGTGCTCGAAGAGCGGGACGAAGGTGTAGGTGCCGCCGAAGAACTCGGTGCCCATCGCCAACACCATCGTGACCAGCACGCCGAGGAAGAGCAGCAGGCGCTGGCGGGCCGTCCAGATCGAGAAGAACAGGCCGCCGGCCGCCAACGCGTACAGCACGAAGCCGGGCAGCAGCGTCATCTCCGGGTGCCAGGACAGGATCGCCCGGGCACCCTCGTGCAGCTCGCCCCAGACGCGGGACTCACCGGGAGCGGTGACGAAGCCGGTCGCCGGAGGGGAGAAGACGGCGATGTCGGCGATGGAGCGTTCCGCGTGCGGGTGGAGCTGGGTCACCGTGAAGTACGGGATGGCCAGCAGGATGCCGACTCCGGCGAAGATGAGTCCGCCGATCAGGTCGGCGGTCAGCAACCGCTGACCGAAGGGCCGCTTCACCCGCCAGAAGATGCGCTTGGCGTACCAGATGACGGCGGCCACCACGACCGTGCCGGCGAGGACGTACGCGAACGGCAGGCCGATGCCGAAGCCGAGACTCAACTGCCAGGCGGCGACCAGCCAGCCGGCGTACACCCAACCGGGGTTGCGGCGTTCGGGCCGGTAGCCGTGCCGCAGCGACCAACCGTGCCCCCGCGCGAGCATGGCCAGCGCCAGCGGGATACCGCCGTTGGAGATCACGTGCAGGTGACCGGCCTGCGCCAGCAACCACGGCGCGTAGGTGTAGCTGACCCCGGCCACCGCCGACCCGATCCGGCTGGCCCCGAGCTGCCGCGCCAGCACGTACGCGCCGAACGTCGCGAGCGCGTGGGCCAGCACGAAGATGATGTTGTAGCGCAGGAGCGCGTGCTCGGGGCCGGTCCCGATCATGCCTGCCGGGGCGTACCCGAGCAGCGTGTCGGAGAACGCGAAGCTCCACCGCTCCGGGAAGAACGTGTTGGCGTGCCAGAGCTGCGCCGGGTCGGTCTTCAGGATGTGTCCCGACCAGGCCATCTGCCATGCCTGCAGGCTCGGGTCCCAGTAGTCCTGCGGCAGGGTGTGCCGTGGATAGCGCAGCGTCGGCCAGGTCATCAGGACGGCCAGCGCCAGAGAACCGAGAGCGGCCAGCGTCCACTCGTGGATGGCGAACCGGCCGATGCGGCGACCGAGCCGCCCGTACCAGGTGGGTACCGGGACGGGAGCAGGCCCGAAGGCGGCCCAGGGGTCCGGCTTCGCGTCGCCCGTGGCGCCCTGGCCGGCCTTCTCCTTGTCCGAGTCGCCGGCGTCCTTGTCGTCGCCCTTGCCGGAGGCGTCCTTGCTCGTGGCGTCCTTGCTCGTGGCGTCCTTGCTCGTGGCGTCCTTGCTCGTGGAACTCTGGCTCGCGGTGTCCTTGCCGCTGCTCTTGTCGTTCCCGGCGGTCTTGTCGTCCCCGCTGCTCTTGTGGTCCCTGGCGGTCTTGCCGTTTCCGGTGTCACCGCTGCCGGCGTCCGTGCCGGTGGCGATGGCCGGTGGGTCGGCCGTGCCGGTCGGCTCGGCCTCGGTGCCCCGGTCCGAGGTGGAACCCGCCCGGTCGCCGACGGCCGCAGCTTCCTTGCTGTCGGCGGCGGTGGTGTCCGGGACGGTGGCACGCGTGTCGGCGTCGGTCCCTGCGCTCGTCGCCGCCGGAGGGACGTCGGTCGACGCACCCGGGGGCGACGGCTCGGCCGCAGTCCTGCTGTCCTGGGGGGTCGACTGTGCGCCGCCGGTGGCGGACTGGTCCGTGGTCATGCCGCCGACGTCCCCGGGCCGAGTTGGCCACGCAGGAAGGCGATGTCGCCGCTCTGCCCGTCGGCCCCGCCGGGGGTCTCCACGATGATCGGGGCGTCGGCCGCCCGGACCACGGCCACCAGGAGGTCCGGCTCGATGGTGCCGCCGCGCAGATTGTCGTGGCGGTCCCGGCCCGAGTCGAACGCGTCCTTCGAGTTGTTGGCGTGCACCAGGTCGATCCGTCCGGTGATCGCCTTCACGCGGTCGACCAGGCCGAGGAGTTCCTCGCCGCCCGCGTGCGCGTGGCAGGTGTCGAGACAGAACCCCACGTCGTACTCGCCGATGACGTCCCAGAGCCGGGCGAGCGCGTCGAGTCGACGGGCGCAGGCGTTCTCGCCGCCGGCCGTGTTCTCGATCAGCACCGGCAGCCCGAAACCGCCGGAGTCCGCCGCGTACGCCAGAGCCTTGCGCCAGTTCTCGATGCCGCTGGCCGGATCGTCACCGGCGTTCACGTGGCCACCGTGCACCACCAGCCCCTTGGCACCGATCGCCGTGGCGGCCTGTGCGTGTGCGAGCAGCAGTTTCCGGCTCGGGATGCGGATGCGGTTGTTGCCGGTGGCGACGTTGACGACGTACGGCGCGTGCACGTAGACGTCGACCTCGGCGGCGCGCAGCAGTTCCGCGTCCGCACGGGGTTGTGGGGCCTTCCAACCCTGCGGGTCGGAGAGGAAGAACTGCACGGCGTCGGCCGTTCGGGCGGTCGCCTCCGCCAGCGGGTCGGTCGGATCGACGTGGGCTCCGATACGCATGCAGGGGAGCCTACGTCGCGCGACCGACGGTCGGGGTGACGCCCACCGGCCCGATGGCGTCACCGTGGCCGCCGGAACTCGTTGATACCGATGGATCCGGCGCTTCGGACGTTCCTGATCCCGGTGTCGACGGACCGGTCGCCTGTCGATGCCCGACCGGACCCGGTCGGCGCAGCGGCATCGGTGGGACGTCGACAGAGGTCAACAGAAGAAGAATGTCGGTAATTCTGGGATTTGCCCCATGAAGCGCTGACTTCCGGGATATCGTCAGATAACAACGTGATAAAGCTCCGCGGGGCGTCTTCGGTCCAACCTCATCGGTGTGGTCGTTCCTCCCCAGGTCCCACCCAAGGAATGCGGACGGGACGTCCCGCGGTCCCGTGACCGGGGGTCCGGGTCGACAGCGACGTCGACGCGGACCCCCGGTTCGCTGTGCCGGTCACCTCGGTGCTGGTGATCGTCCGGGCCGGGTATCCTGGTCCGGTTGTCCGCTCCCGGTCGGGTTCCCCCGGTGCGGGACGGGCAGCGACGCACGACCTCCTGCCACGGAAGGACCGTGGCCGCTTAGCCCACAGGAGGTGAGCACGTCTTGCGTCATTACGAGATCATGGTGATCCTCGACCCCAGCCTCGAGGAGCGCACCGTCGCCCCGTCGCTCGACACGTACCTGAACGTGATCAGGACCGCGGGTGGCTCGGTGGAGAAGACCGACGTGTGGGGCCGCCGGCGCCTCGCGTACGAGATCAACAAGAAGGCCGAGGGCATCTACGCCGTCGTCGACCTTCAGGCGTCGCCTGAGGCGGTGGCCGAGCTGGACCGCCAGCTGCGACTCAACGAGTCCGTGCTGCGCACCAAGGTCATCCGCCCGGAAATGCGCTAATCCATCCACCTAGCCCCACCCGGAACAGCCTCAGCCGCGCTGTCAGAGGGTTCTGAGAACCTGTACGGCGGAACGGTTGAGTGCGCGAGGAGTTGGTCATGGCAGGAGACACCACCATCACGGTCATCGGCAACCTGACCGATGACCCCGAGTTGCGGTTCACCCCCTCGGGGGCAGCCGTCGCCAAGTTCCGGGTCGCCTCGACGCCCCGGTACATGGACCGGCAGTCCAACGAGTGGAAGGACGGCGAGCCCTTGTTCCTCGCGTGCACCGTCTGGCGTCAGGCCGCGGAGCACGTGGCGGAGTCGTTGCAGCGCGGTGCCCGCGTGATCGTGTCGGGCCGGCTACGCCAGCGGTCCTACGAGACCCGCGAGGGCGAGAAGCGCACCGTCATCGAGCTGGAGGTCGACGAGATCGGCCCGTCTCTGCGCTACGCCACGGCGAAGGTGCAGAAGATGTCCCGCTCCGGCGGTAGCGGCGGCGGCTTCGGCGGCGGCGGCAACAGCGGTGGTGGTGGCCAGGGCGGCGGCGGAGGCAACTTCGACGACCCCTGGGCTTCGGCCGCACCAGCCCCCTCCCGTTCGGGTGGCGGCAACTTCGACGAGGAGCCTCCGTTCTAATGGCGCCGAGCGCCCGTGATCGTAAACCAGGAGCAAGAGCAATGGCGAAGGCTGCGGCACTGCGCAAGCCGAAGAAGAAGGTGAACCCGCTAGACAAGGACGGGATCACCTACATCGATTACAAGGACACCGCGCTGCTGCGCAAGTTCATCTCCGACCGCGGCAAGATCCGCGCTCGGCGGGTGACCGGCGTGACCTCGCAGCAGCAGCGGCAGATCGCCCGTGCGGTCAAGAACGCCCGTGAGATGGCGCTCCTGCCGTACACCGCTACGGCCCGCTGAGAGGAGGCACCGCCATGAAGATCATTCTGACTCAGGAGGTGTCCGGGCTCGGCACCCCCGGCGACATCGTCGAGGTCAAGAACGGCTACGGCCGTAACTACCTGCTCCCGCAGGGCTTCGCGATCGCCTGGACCAAGGGCGCGGAGAAGCAGGTCACGCTGATCAAGCGGGCCCGCTCGGCACGGGAGATCCGCGATCTGGGCCACGCCAACGAGGTGAAGGGCCAGCTCGAGGGTCTCAAGGTCAACCTGAAGGCCCGCGCCGGCGACGGTGGCCGGCTCTTCGGCTCGGTCACCTCCGCCGAGATCGTCGACGCCGTCAAGGCGGCCGGCGGCCCGGCGCTCGACCGACGTCGGCTGGAGCTTCCCGGTCACATCAAGGCGATCGGGTCGCACGCGGTGCGGGTCAAGCTGCACCCCGAGGTGACCGCCACGTTCAACCTCAACGTCGTGCAGGGCTGAGCCCCGCTGGACGTACCCGACAGGGCCCGCACCGATCACCGGTGCGGGCCCTGTCGCCTACGCGTATCCGACCGACGAACGACGGGACGCGGCGACCGACCCGTCAGCCGATGGGCTGGCCCGTCACCGCACTGATCATCACCGTGGAGAGACCACCACCGACCACTGCGGCCGCCAGCGCCACCGTGGTCGACCGCCACGTCGTACCCACCCGGCGCAGCAACATCGCCACCGCCAAACTGCTCATCAACGCCAGCCCGAAGCGGGGCAACCCACCCACCATCGCGCCGAACGCCCGAGCCCGCGGCGAATCACAGCCGCCGCCACTGATATCCGTCACACAGCCGGCCGGCGGCGCCCCGTCGAGCGTCAACAGCCAGACGAAGATCACCACCGCCGGCAGCACGTAACAGGCCGCGGTGTACAGCAATGGCAACCACGGACCACCCGGATCCGGATCGAGCAGGTCGTCCTCGAGCCGACGGTTCCAGCCCCCGGAACCGACCGCCTCGATCCGCCGCCGTACGGCCGCCATACCGACCGGCCGAGGCGGAGCCGGAGCGGGCGACGAGCGCCGCCGAGGCGCCGCCCGTGGCCGAGGCGCGGTGTACCCGACCACCGGCGACCGAGGCGCCGACTCCGGCGCGTCCACCCACCGCGGATCGTCGCCTGCCAGACGCGTACCCGGCCAGAAGGGCTCCCGCGCCGGCTCCGGCTCCGCCCGCTCCGCCCAGGACCGCTGTCCGGCACCCGAGGTCGCCGGAGCAGCCCCCGAACGAGGCGGCTCCGTCCGGTCCCACCGGTCCGGCTCGGGGGAACCGGCCCACCGCTCCGGGGGCCGATCCCGCTCCCGTGGCTCCCGTGGCTCCGGCACAGGCGCGGACTTCGGCTCCGGCTCCGAGAAGCGATCCCACTGGCCGGTGCTGTCCGGCTCGATCCACGGATCCGTGCCCGCCGCCTGAAGCCACTGGCTCGTACTGTCCGCGTCCCAGGGATCGGCCGACGCGGGGTCGACGCGGCGACCATCACCCGCCGAGCGGTCCCACGCGTGCAGGCCGGACGCGTCCCACGGATCCACCGCCGGCTGCTGGTACTCCGGCTCGGCGGCCCGCTCCGTGCCCCGCTGCCACGGGTCGACCGCCGGCGTCGAGGGCTCCGCCGCACGCCGCCGACGCCGGGTCGGTGGCTCGGCAGCCGGCTCGGACGCGTCGGACTCGGCGTCCTCCTGCGCAAGCCCCGACCAGGTCACCTGGCGACGCCGCGACTGAGCCCGACGCGGCCGGCTCTGCGGCGTCACACCGGAGACCGGGTCGTCGTCCTCGGCGCGACGACTACCGACGTACCCCTCTTCCTGTGGACGGTCGAACGTCCACTCCCGGGTGTGATCGGACGCCGGCAGGGCAGCCCGTGTCGTGGGCTCGCGCCAACTCGACTCACCAGCCCGGCGACTTCCGCCGCGCTCGGCCGAACGCCGACCACCCGCGTACCGTGGCCGCTCGACCTCGTCATCCTCATCGGGAGCAGCGTGCCGCCCGCCACCGTCGACACTGCGCACGCCGGACTCCAGCGCCCACCGCGGCAGGTACGGCTCGGCCGGCTCCTCCTGTCCACGCTCGGCGGCCCGGCGCCGACTCGGGGTGCGGTACCGCTCGACCGCAGAGTCGTACCGCTCGTCCGGGTCCCGTTCCACGGGCTCGGCCCACGAAGCGGTCGGCCGCTCACGCGGGCCGTCCTCCCCGCGTACCCAGTCCCGGTAACTCACGGCCGGAGCGTGACCCTTCTCAACCGAAAGCGCAATCCGCTGTCCAGGTGTAGCCGTAGGGCACCGATCCTACGGGACGTTCAGGACAAAGCCCTACCCGGAAATTCCGGTCCACAGGCTGTGGACATTACCTGTCCAGCTCAGCGGCGTGCGCCTCACTGTTCCCCAGGAGTTATCCACATGCTGTGCACACGCTGCGCACATGCTCGTCCACCGCCATCCACAGGTTGTCCCGAGGCTCATCCACCGGTCTGGTTGAGTGGCTGACCTCGGGTTCCGTATCGTTAGCCCCCGACCCGCCGCCAGATGCCCCCGATCGACGGCCGGTCGACTCTCGCACCCGGGTTGTGCAGGCCCAGGAGCGATCCGACGCAGTGGAGGGGGGCTCGGTGTCGGTCACAGATGACATGCGGACAGAGTCGTTTCCCAACGGAGGGCAGCCGTCCGGCCCGCCACCGCGCGACGGCCAGTTCGACAAGACGCCACCGCAGGACGTCGCGGCCGAGCAGTGCGTCCTGGGCGGGATGCTGCTGTCCAAGGACGCCATCGCCGACGTCGTCGAGATCCTCAAGACCAACGACTTCTACCGGCCGGTGCACGCCACCATCTTCGACATCATCCTGGAGATCTACGGTCGAGGTGAACCGGCCGACGCGATCACCGTCGCCGCGGCGCTGGCCGACTCCGGTGACCTGGCCCGGATCGGTGGCGCACCGTACCTGCACACGCTGATCGCGAGCGTGCCGACCGCGGCGAACGCCGCGTACTACGCGCGCATCGTCAGTGAGCGGGCGGTACTCCGACGGCTGGTCGAGGCCGGCACCAGGATCGTCCAACTCGGATACGGCACCGGAGGCGGCGGCACTCGCGACGTCGACGACGTCGTCGACCTGGCCCAGCAGGCCGTCTACGACGTGACCGAACGCCGGGTCAGCGAGGACTTCGCGGTCCTGGCGGACATGCTCCAACCGACCCTGGACGAGATCGAGGCCGTCGGCGCGCAGGGCGGCGTGATGACCGGCGTACCGACCGGCTTCACCGACCTGGACCGCCTGCTCAACGGCCTGCACGCCGGCCAATTGATCATTGTGGCGGGCCGCCCGGGTTTGGGAAAATCTACGGCAAGTATGGATTTTGCCCGAAATGCAGCGATTCGGGCGAACCATGCGGCGGCCATCTTCTCGCTGGAAATGAGCAAGGTCGAGATCGTCATGCGGTTGCTCTCGGCCGAGGCGCGGGTGCCGCTGCACGTGCTGCGCAGCGGGCAGCTCTCCGACGACGACTGGACGAAGCTCGCCCGGTGCATGGGTGAGATCAGTGAGGCGCCACTCTTCGTGGACGACACGCCGAGCATGAACCTGATGGAGATTCGGGCCAAGGCCCGCCGGCTCAAGCAGCGGCACGACCTCAAGCTGATCGTGGTCGACTATCTCCAGCTGATGACCTCACCGAAGCGCACCGAGAGCCGGCAGCAGGAGGTCGCGGACCTGTCCCGAGGCCTGAAGCTGCTGGCCAAGGAGGTCGAGTGCCCGGTCATCGCGGTCAGCCAGCTGAACCGTGGCCCCGAACAGCGCACCGACAAACGCCCGCAGTTGTCCGACCTGCGGGAGAGTGGCTGCCTGACCGCCGAGACGAGGCTCATCCGAGCCGACGACAATTCAGAGGTCACGCTCGGTCAGCTCCTGGCCGGCGGTGTAAAGGATGTACCGGTCTGGGCACTCGACGAGAGCCTGCGGTACACGCCTCGGACGATGACGCACGTCTTCCCGAGCGGCCATCGCGAGGTGTTCCGGTTGACGCTGACGTCGGGCAAGCAGGTCGATGCCACGGCGAACCATCCGTTCCTCACGTTCGCGGGCTGGGTCCCGCTCGGCGAGTTGACTCCTGGGACGCGTCTCGCGACGCCGCGGCATCTGCCCCCGCCCTTGGCTGTCCGACCCATGGCCGAGGAAGAGGTGGTGCTCTTGGCGCACCTCTTGGGCGACGGTTCTTTTGTACGGCGTCAACCCATTCGCTACGCCAGCGTCGACGAGGCGAACCTGCAGGCGGTGTCGGAAGCTGCAAAGTACTTCGGCATCACGGCGGTGCGCGACGACTATCCGGCGGCCCGGGTCACGACTCTTCGTCTTCCCGCTCCGTACCCACTCGCTCGTGGGCGACGGAACCCGATCGCCGAGTGGTTGGACGGGTTCGGCCTCTTCGGGCTCAGGTCACACGAGAAGTTCGTACCGCAACGCCTGTTCAGCTTGCCTAAGGAGCAGGTCACCCTCTTTCTTCGGCACATCTGGGCGACTGACGGGTCAGTGCACGTCAACAAGTCCGGTCGGGGTGGACGGATCTACTTCGCTTCGACCAGCCGGCGGATGTTGGAGGACATCTCTCGTCTCCTGCTCAGATACGGCATCACTGCCCGGCTGAAGACGGTGCCGGTGGCCCGGCATCGCCCGCAGTACACCCTCGACATCTCCGGGCGGGACGACCAACTGCGGTTCCTGCGCGAGATCGGCGTGCACGGGGCCAGGTCGGCGAAGTGCAACGCCCTGCTCGCCATCCTGGCGGAGACCACGGCCAACACCAACGTCGACACCGTGCCGCGCGAGGTCTGGGATCGGGTACGCGAGATTCTTGTCGAAAATGGCATGAGTCATCGTGACTTCGCCAAGGCCATCGGCACCCAGTTCTGCGGAAGTGCGTTGTGGAAGCGTGCACCGAGTCGTTCCCGACTGGCGAACATCGCTCGGGTCCTGGACGCCGCTGACTTGGACCTGCATGCCACGAACGACGTCTTCTGGGACGAGGTCGTTTCCATCGAGTCAGTCGGTGAGCAGGATGTCTTCGACGCGACCGTGCTCGGGACGCACAACTTTGTCGCGAACGGAATCGCCGCTCACAATTCGATTGAACAAGATGCCGACGTTGTCATACTTCTGCATCGCGACGACTACTACGACAAGGAATCGCCTCGGGCCGGAGAAGCGGATTTCATAGTTGCCAAGCATCGAAATGGTCCGACCGACACGGTGACCGTTGCAGCTCAGTTGCACCTGTCGAGATTCGTCGACATGGCCATCGTCTGAGCCGTCCGAGACCGCTTCGAGCGGGCGGGCGACCGGGCCGGCCGAGGTGGCGGCCCGGTCGCGATGTTGCTCAGCCGAACATGTCGTCCAGGAAGCTCTTGCGCTTCTTACGCCGGTAGTGGCCGTGGTAGCCGTAGTGCTGCTGGGAGTGGCCGTAGGCGGGCGCCGGTGCCGGGTAGCCGTGCGGCGGGGGCGGAGGCGGCGGGACGGCACCGTAGCCGGGCTGGTGCGGGGCGGGCGCCGGGGGCGGCGGCGGTGGGGGCTGGTAGCCACCCTGGGGAGCGGGCGGGGGCTGCTGGGCGGCGCTCCAGTTGGCCTCCGCCTCGAACAGCTTCTCCAGTTCGCCACGGTCGAGGAAGATCCCACGGCACTCGCCGCACTGGTCGATGACGACCCCACTGCGCTCGTACTGGCGCATCTCACCGCGACACTTGGGACAGGTCAGGCTCATGACCCGAAGGTACCTGGTCGGGTCACCCGATAGTGGTAAGCGCCGCTGTCACCTCGCGGTCGGAGACCTCGTGGAAGTCGTCGTAGTAGGCGCCGACCGCGCCGAAGTCGGCGGGGCGCAGGGCGCTGACCACGTCGTCGGCCTCGGCGGCCAGCATCTCGTGGGCCTGCGGCGCGCTGACGGGTATGGCGACCACCACGCGGCGGGCGCCGAGGTGGCGGGCGACCTGGACGGCGGCGCGGGCGGTCGCGCCGGTGGCCAGGCCGTCGTCGACGATCAGGGCGGTACGGCCGGTGAGGTCCAGGGGTGGACGGCCGGCCCGGTAGAGCTGTTCCCGTCGGTCCAGTTCGGCCTGTTCGCGTGCCTGTACCGCGGCGATGTCGTCGGGGCTGAGCCGGTCGGCGACGACCTCGTTGAGGACGCGTTCGCCACCGGGGCCGAGTGCGCCGAAGGCGACCTCAGGTGCCCAGGGCACGCCGAGTTTGCGGACCACCAGGACGTCGAGGGGTGCGCCGAGACGTTCGGCGACGACCTGGGCCACCGGTACGCCGCCGCGTACCAGGCCGAGCACGACGAGGTCCGGTTCGCCGATCAGGCCGGTGAGTCGGTCGGCGAGTGCCTGGCCTGCCTCGGTGCGGTCGCGGTAGGTGGTCATGTCCTCAGGTCTACGCCCTGTCGGTCGTCCGCGCTCGGCGGTTGCCGGATCCCGAGAAGGTCGAGTGCGGGTGCCCAGAGCAGGAACGCGATCGGGTACAGCAGGTAGCCGAATCGGGTGGCGGGCATCAGCAGGATGGCGACGAGCAGGCCGTACCCGCAGATCAGGGCGACGCTGCGGGCGGTGCGCGGCGGGCGGCGGGCGAGCAGGACGGCGATGGCGATGCCGGCGGCGACCAGCAGCGCGGCGGCGATCACCCGGCCGGCGGGCAGGGCGTTCGCGATCAGGTAGCCGGGGAACGGGCTGGCGGCGGGGCTGGAGACCAGGCCGTGCCCGAGGGGGAAGCGCAGGACGTTCTCCACCAGCGCGTTGCGGTCGACCAGGAGGGTGGGGAGCAGCGCGGCGGCGGGGAGGCCGAGGGCCCCGGCGGCGACGCGGAGGCCGGCGCGGCGGGTGAGGCCCCAGATGATGAGTACTGCGGCGACCGGCCAGGCGAAGAGTTTCAGGGCTCCGGCGAGCCCGACGGCGACGCCGGCCCAGCCGGGTCGGTCGGTGGCGGCGAGGGCGAGTGCCAGCAGGCAGAGCGCGAGTACGGGTAGGTCGTCGCCGCCGGTGGCGAGCGTGAGTGCGCAGACGGGCAGGACGGTGGCGGCCTGTACGCCGCGCAGCAGGAGGGCGTCGTGCCGGGTCGTGTCGGTGCGGGCGATGGGTGGTCGCAGGATGCGGATGGCGAGCAGCAGCGCCACGGCGGTGCCGACGGCGAACCAGACCCGGGCGTCGGTCCACCAGGTGTCGGCGAACGCCCGGGGTATTCCGAACAGGGCCATGCCCGGCTGGTAGGGGGTGTAGCCGAGGAGTTGTTCGTCGGGGGGCAGGGCGGCGATGGCGTCGGGCCCCAGGTAGGGCGTTCCGGTGTCGACGAGGCGGGTGCCGGAGTCCTCGACGACCAGGACCTCTTCCTGGGCGCGGTCGGTGCGTCCGGCCGTGCGTTGCACGCTCTGCCAGATCAGGGGCAGCAGGGCGGTGCCGGCCCAGGCGAGTGCGGTGACGAGGGCGCGTCCGGGCAGGGTGACCAGCTTCGAGTGTGGTCGGTGGCGGCGCAGGAGGAGTTGTCCGGTGGCGGCGAGCGCGGCGGCGAGGTAGCCGAGTGCGGCGATGGTGCCCCAAGCCCGGTGGGGTACGAGGGTGCTGGTGGCGGCGGTGATCGCGGCGAAGCCGGCTGCGGCGGCGTACAGGCCGAGGTCGAGGGCGAGGCCGTCGGCGGCGGTGTCGAGGCGGTGCCACCTGCCGGGGCGGTGTGGGGTCGAGGTGGCGGCGCTCACGTCGGCCAGTGTGTCAGGCGGGCTGGTGGTGGCCCCGGCCCCCCTGCCGTCGTCCCTTGGGTAGTCGGACGACGGATCCGGCGTCGTGCAGGGGTGCGGCGAGGTGTCCCGGTCGGCCGCCGGCTCCGCGTTGGAGGGCGGCGAGGAGTGTGCCGGCGGCGAGGGGGCGGGCGAAGAGGTGGCCCTGTCCGGCGGTGCAGCCGAGTTCCCAGAGGGCGCGGCGTTGGGCGTCGCGTTCGACTCCCTCGGCGACGACGGCCAGGTTGAGGCTGCGGCCGAGGTCGAGGGTGGAGCGGATGATGGCGGCGGCTTCGGTGGCGGATTCCATGGCGGTCACGAAGCTTCGGTCGATCTTGAGCTCGTGGACCGGGATCCGGGAGAGCAGGGAGAGCGAGGAGTAGCCGGTGCCGAAGTCGTCGAGGGCGAGGCGGATGCCGGCGTCGCGCAGTCGGGTGAGTCCCTGGTCGACGACGTCGAGTTGGCTGAGGGTGAGGGTCTCGGTGAGTTCGAGGACCAGCCGGTCGGGGGGTAGGTCGTGGGCGCGTAGGCGGGCGAGTACGGATCCGGGGAAGCGGGCGTCGAGCAGGCTGCGGGGGGAGACGTTGACCGCCACCGGGACGTCGAAGCCGGCGTCGCGCCAGGTGCCGGCGGCGATCAGGGCCTGGTCGAGGATGGCTTCGGCGAACGCGGGCAGCAGTCCGGAGCGTTCGACGGCTTCCAGGAAGCGCAGTGGGTCGATCATGCCGTGGGTGGGGTGGTGCCAGCGGGCGAGTGCCTCGGCGGCGATGACTTCGCCGGTGCCGAGGTCGACGATGGGCTGGAAGTTGACCGTGAATTCCTGGTCGGCGACGGCGCGGGGTAGCTCGCCGCCGAGTGTGAGTCGGCCGATGTCGGCGGTGTCGCGTGCGGGTGCGTAGGTGGCGATCCGGTTTCCGCTTCGTTTGGCCTGGTACATGGCGACGTCGGCGCGTCGGAGCAGTTCGACCATGCCGCCGGTGGCGGGGGCGACGGCGATGCCGCCGCTGGCTTCGACGCTGATCCGCATGCCGTCGACGTCGAACGGTTCGTGCAGGGCGGCGAGGAGGGTGTCGGCGCGGTGCGCGGCGACCGCGGGGGCTGGCAGCGCGCGCAGGAGTACGGCGAACTCGTCGCCGCCGAGGCGGGCGACCAGATCGTCGGCGCGGGCGGCGGTGCGGAGTCGTTCGGCGACCTGCATCAGCATCTGGTCGCCGGCGGCGTGGCCGAGGGTGTCGTTGACCTCTTTGAAGTGGTTGAGGTCGATGAGGACCAGGGCGGTGATGCCGTCGGCGTGCCGGTGGTGCAACTGCTCGTTGCCTTCTTCGAGCAGGTGGCGTCGGTTGGCCAGGCCGGTCAGCGCGTCGTGTGCGGCGGCGTGGGCGTGGGCCTGGGCCACCCGGGCGAGTTCGGCGTACGCCTGGGCGTTGCGGACGGCCGTGCACAGTGCGGAGGCGAAGGTGTGCAGGGTGTACCGCTCTCGTTCGGAGAGTCGTACCGGGCCGCGGAAGCGTAGGCGCAGCATGCCGACGTCGACGGTCTTGTCGTGGCCTTCGAGGCGTACGGGGACGGTGGCGCCGTGTACCTCGGTGGGTTCGCCGATGGGTCCGTCGTACGTGATGGTCTCGGTGGAGCCGCGTACCACGCGGCCGTCCTCGCGGAGTTCGATCTCGACTTCGTCGGCGGAGAAGAGTTCGGCGGCGCGGGTGACCGCCGTGGTGAGTACGTCGTCGAGTGCGACGACGTTGAGCGCGTCGGTGGTCTGGGCGAGGCGTTGCCAGGCTTGTTGTTCGGTGCGGGTGCGCACCCTGCTCGAGTAGAGCAGGTGGAGGCTGAGTACCAGAGGTGGTACGGCGAGCAGCAGCCGAATGTCGATCTTGATCGTGAGAACGGTGCCGACGATGACGAGGAGGCGGGTCAGCGCCGCGGTCAGCCGGAGATCCCAGTCGTCGCGGAAAAGCTTTCGTAGCGAGGTGCCGGTCGCCATTGCGATCACCGGCAGGGTGATGATTTCGTCGAGCAATACAGCGGTCAGATAGGCGGCCGCCAGCGGAATGACCGTCTGGGCTACGCCCGGGTTGTTCGGTGACCATTCAAAGCTCTGTAGGACGAGCCCCGCGCCGGCTGCCACGAGCATGTTCTTGCCGATGCCGAAGGCTCGTTTGACCGGCGTCAGTCGGGTCGGAGTCGTGGCGATGGCGACGCCTAGACCGGTGGCCAGAATCACCACCGGTGCCGGTGCCACGGCGAGGCCGATCACGATGGCGGTTTCGGTCCAGGCGATCTCGTGATGCGTGGAGCGAATTCGAATTCTGACCGTGACGGTGAAGGCGACGGCGATCAGTGAGATCAACGTGGCCCAGACGATGGTGGCCTCTCGTCCGCCGTAGCTTGGCAGGTGGGCGATTGCCACGGCGCCTGCCAGCCCGGCTGAAACGACGACGAGACCGACTAGCGGGCGTAGCCGCCGATCGGTCCCGGTCTGTCGTTGCTGTGGAGCCACACCCCGTCCTCACTCGTCACCGAGGGACTGCGCTCCGCAATCGTACTTCTGTCGTCGCTGGCGCAGAAGACGGATTACTTCCACTCGTGCGAGTTCATCTCGACCCCCTGGTTGTTCCGGCCTGTTCGATGACCGAACACTAGGGGGCGATTGCTCAATTTAGCTATAATAAATGTCGTATTGCGCAGAATGGGCCAACATGATGGTGTTATGTGACGGTCTGTCCCACTGCCCTAACGGAGGGTCTAAAGGTCGTAGCTGGTGGAGTTGTGGCTCTCTCGCGCGCGTGATGGCCGGGCTTTCCCTTTCGACAAGGGTGGCCGAAGTGTCTGTCCATATCATCGCCGCTTCGGCCAGCATGCCCACATCGGGGCGGGGTATCTGTCCGGTTGGTGGTCGCTAAACTGCACACGGTGATCAGGTGGATGCGGTAGAGGGACAAGTGCAGGTTCAGGTCCTCGGTGGGCTCGCCGTCCGTCTCGGCTCGGTCACGCTCACCCTCGGCACGCCGAAACAACAGACCGTGCTCGCGGTACTCGCGTGCAATCCCGGGCATCTGGTCTCGGTCGATCAGCTCGTCGACGAACTGTGGCCGGACGATCCGCCTCTCTCCGCCGTGCCGAACGTCCGGACGTACGCCGCCAATCTGCGTCGCGGCATCGAGTCGATGCTTCCCGGGCGTGAGGTCCTGGTCCGGGCCGGGGACGGCTACCGACTCATGGTGAAGCGGGCCGAGGTGGACGTCTACGCCTTCCAGTCGGAGGCCGAGGCGGCACGTGCACTCGTCGGCACGGACGAGGAGGAGGCGGCGAGGCTGCTCGGCCAGGCTCTGGCTCGGTGGCAGGGACCCATGCTCACCGGCGTGGCCCTCGGGCCGGCCCTGCTGGCGCACGTGGCCTCGGCGACCGAGGACCGGATGCTGGCGACCGAACTTCTGGCCGAGTTGCAGATCCGGCTCGGTCGCTACGAACCCGTCCTGCCGCTGCTGCGGGAACTGCTTGCCAGGGAACCGCTGCGGGAGCGGGCCCATCTGCTTCTGATGCGCGCCCTGTACCTCAGGAACGACCACGCCGGTGCCATCGCCGCGTACGCCGGGGCTCGCCGTCTGCTGCGGGAACACCTCGGCATCGAACCCGGGGCCGAACTCCGGAAGCTCCACCAGCAGATAGTCGAGCAGGAACGTGCGCCTCTCGGGAGCCCTGGCCTCGCACCGGCTTCCTCCACCAGCACGTCCGAGCCACGGGAGCAGCCGCGCCTCGGGTCGGCGCCGCGGCGGGGGGTGGTCTGGCTGCCACGCGCAGTCCCGGACTTCGTGGGCCGGGATGCCGCCGTCGAACATCTGCTGACCGAGACGCACCGGGTCGGAGGACGCGCCCCAGTCGTGCACCTCGTCGACGGTATGGCCGGCAGCGGCAAGACCTCGCTGGCCGTCCACGTGGGCGGACGGTTACGGGAGCACTATCCGGACGGCGGACTGTTCATCGATCTCAAGGGGCACGACCGTGCGGAGAAGGTGGACACGTCCGCAGCACTCGCCACGTTGCTGCGGCAGCTCGGCATTCCCGGTGACCGCATACCTCCTGAACTCCAGGACCGTCTCGCCCTCTGGCGCGAGGAGTTGGCCGCCCACAAGTTGATCATCGTGCTCGACAACGCGGCGGACGCCGAGCAGGTCGCCGCGTTGCTGCCCACGTCACCGGGATGCGTGGTGATCGTGACGTCACGGCGACGGATCACCGGCCTGGACGTCAGCCCGCCGTTGTCCCTGCCGGTGATGGACCGAGCGGAAGGTGTGGCCCTGCTCGCCTCGGCCGTCGGCACGGACCGGGTGGCGGCGGAACCGGAGGCGGCAGCGGCCGTGGTGGAGCACTGCGGACGGCTGCCGCTGGCGATCCGGCTCGCCGGCTCGCGGCTGGCACATCGCCCAACCTGGCGGCTGGCCGACCTCGCGACCCTGCTCGGGGACAACGTCCGGCGGCTGGATCACCTCACGTCGCGCGACCGAACCGTCGCGGGTGCCTTCGCTGCCTCCTACGAGTCGTTGCCTGATGCCGCCAGGCGACTGTTCCGGCTGCTCAGCGTTCATCCGGGTGACGAATTCGATATGACGATCGCGAGTGCGTTGTCCGGACTCGAAGCTGCGGACACCGCCCACGCACTCGATGACCTCCTGGATTGTCATCTGGTCGAGGAGGTCGGGATCGGCCGTTACCGGATGCACGACCTCATCCGGCAGTACTCGCACGAACTGTCGTTACGACACGATGTGGCGGCCGTTCGCGACGAGGCCTTCGGCAATCTGATCGACATCATGCTTCATCTGAGCTTTCCGGTCGCCGACCGTCTCGAGTCCAGATTCGTCCGCCGGCATGTGACCCTTGATTCACCCCGCCGTCCCGACCTGCGAAGCGCTGCGGGTGAACCCACCGAGGAATGGATGGCGGCGGAGCGGGTCAACCTGGTGGCACTCGTCGCCCGGGCGTACGAGGAGGGACACCACGAACAGGCATGGCGACTGGCCAGGCTGCTCTGGCGATTTCTCTACGTGCGCGCCTATTTCGACGACATCGTCTTCACCCACCGACAGGGGCTCCTGGCGGCCCAGGCGGCCGGGGCGGATGATGCCGTGGCCGCCATGCACAACTATGTCGCCTCCGCCTACCTGCGCACCGGCAACTATCGGGACGCGCTCGCCCACGTCACCGAGGCGGTACGGATCTCCGAGCGGCGCGACGACCTGCCGAACCTCGGCCGGTACCGGACGAATCTCGTCGCAGTGCACTGGATGCGTGGTGAACTCCAGGAAGCGGTACGGGTGGGTGCGCGGTGCCTCCGCGGCGCCAACGGGTACGGAGCCGACGAGGTGCCCAGCTTCCTGCCGAACATCGGGCTCGCCCTGATGCTGTTGGGCAGGTACGACGAGGCGCTGCACCTCCATCGCCTGCACCTGTTCTCCGGGCGTCAGGCGGGCAGCACCTTCCACATCCTCAACGCGCTGAGTCACATCGGTGGGGTGAAGTGCCGGATGGGACGGTACGAGGAGGCGCTCCGAGCCCTGAGGACCGTGCTGATCCTTCGCAAACGCACCGGTCACCGGTACGCCGAGCCGGAGGCACGCAACGAGATGGGCATAGTGCTCCGGTGTCTTGGTCGGATCGAGGAGGCGGTGGACCAGCACGAGACCGCCCGGAGACTGGCGATCGACTCAGGTGAGCGCCACGTCGAAGCCGCCGCTCTGAACGACCTGGCGCTGACCCTCGCCGAGTCCGGCGATGTCGACCGGTTGATCGGCCTGCACCGTGAGGCGTTGCAGGTGGCGACGCGGATCGGTCATCCGTACGAGCAGGGAAGGGCACTCGCGGGACTGGCCGACCAGTTGTGGGCCGACGATCCGGTCGCTGCGCGTCGGCACTGGGAGCGTGCGCTGGCGATCTTCCGTCGGATGGGGGTGCCGGAGCGGTTCGAGATGGAACGCCGGCTGGCGGACGTCACCGAGACCGGGCACCGCCACGTCACGGAGTACTCCTGAGCCTCGGTCCCGGCTGCCGTCGCTTATCGATTTCTTATCGACCGGCTCGGTAGCGTCTCGACGTTCGCCGACGGGGGGAGATCCGCCACCGACGGATCTCGTCGCGACACCTGCCATCGGTACGTCTCGACTACCACGGCAGGGTGCGGAAGGGGGCGGCGCGCGAGCGCCACTCCTTCCGCGAAGCACCGCACACCGCACACCGGGCACGTCGGTGCGGAGGGATAGGCTCGCCAGCGTGACGGAACCCGCCCAGCTCACCCACGTCGACGCGACCGGTGCGGCGCGCATGGTCGACGTCTCCGCCAAGCAGGTCTCCGGCCGGGTGGCAGTCGCGGCCGGTCGGCTGCGCACCACGTCCGAGGTGATCGAGCTGCTCCGCCGGGACGGGTTGCCCAAGGGCGACGCGCTCGCGGTCGGCCGACTGGCCGGGATCATGGGCGCCAAGCGCACCCCCGACCTGATCCCGCTGTGCCACCCGATCGCGCTGCACGGTGTCACCGTCGACCTGGTACCCACCACGGACAGCGTCGAGATCACCGCCACCGCCCGCACGGCCGACCGGACCGGCGTCGAGATGGAGGCGCTGACCGCCGTGGCCGTCGCCGGATTGGCCCTGGTGGACATGGTCAAGGCGGTCGACCCGGCGGCGAGCGTCGAGGCGATCCGGGTGGTGCGCAAGGAGGGCGGCAAGACCGGCCTGTGGGAGCGTCCGGCGGACCGGCCGTGATCCGCGCCCGGGTGGTGGTGGCCTCCAATCGCGCCGCCGCCGGCGTCTACGCCGACACCAGCGGTCCGCTGCTCGTCGAAGGCCTGCGTGAACTGGGCTGCGAGGTGGACGAGCCGGTGGTGGTGCCGGACGGCGACCCGGTCGGTCAGGCCATCCGAGCCGCACTGGCCGACGGTGTCGACGTGCTGGTCACCAGCGGCGGGACCGGGGTCACGCCGACCGACCGCACGCCCGACGTGACCCGGGCCCTGCTCGACTACGAGATCCCCGGCATCGCCGAGGCGCTGCGCGCGTACAGCCGTGACCGGGTGCCCACCTCGGTGCTGTCCCGAGGGGTGGCCGGGGTGGCCGGTCGCACTCTGGTGGTGAACCTGCCGGGCTCCACCGGTGGCGCGCGGGACGGTCTCGCCGTGCTGGGGCCGATCCTCGTGCACACCGTCGACCAGTTGCGCGGTGGCGACCACTAGGCGAACCGATAGGCTCGGCCGGGTGAGAACGGAAACCGCATCCGCCACCGAGGGCGCCGCCGCGCCGCCGCCGGCCGGTTGGGAGGAAGCGCGCTCCCGGGTGTACGCGGTGGGCCTGGCCGCCGCACTTCCCGCAGTCGAGCGCCCACTCGCCGACGTCGACGGGTACACCCTCGCCGAACCGCTCACCACCCGGACGGACCTGCCGGCGTTCCCCACGTCGAGTGTGGACGGCTGGGCGGTCCGGGGCGCCGGTCCGTGGCGGGTGGTCGGGCGGGTGCTGGCCGGCGGCAAACCGGCCCCGTTGACCGAGGACGGGACGACCGTCGAGATCGCCACCGGCGCGATGGTGCCGTCGGGCACCTCCGCCGTGCTGCGGGTGGAGGAGTCGACGCGTACCGCCGACGGGTCGGTCGACGGCGTGCCGCGCGGGACGCCGGAGTGGCGGGATCCGGGCGAGGAGGCCGCGGCCGGTGAGGAACTGCTCCCGGCCGGTACCCCGGTCGACCCGGCCGTGATCGGCCTGGCCGCCTCCTGCGGCCACGACACGCTGCGGGTACGCCGCCAGCCCCGGGCCGCGCTGCTGGTCTTCGGGGACGAACTACTCACCGCCGGTCCGCCTGCCGCCGGGCGGGTCCGGGACGCGCTGGGCCCGACCGTGCCGAGTTGGCTGCGGCGGTACGGCTGTCAGATCCGTCCGGCCGACGTGGTCGGACCGGTGGCCGACACGCTGCCCGACCACGTGGCCGCGCTGCGGTCCGCGTTGGCCCACGCCGACCTGGTCTGCACCACCGGCGGGACGATGCACGGGCCGGTCGACCACCTGCATCCGGCGCTGGCCGAACTGGGCGCGGACTACGTGGTCAACACCGTCGCGGTACGCCCCGGTTTCCCGATGTTGCTGGCCCGGGTGGTCGGCAACGACGGTCGGGTCCGGTTCGTCGCCGGGCTGCCCGGCAACCCGCAGTCCGCCGTCGTCGCGCTGGTCTCGCTGGTCGCGCCGCTGCTGGCAGGCCTAGCCGGCCGGGTGGCGCCGGTGCTGCCGCACGTCACGCTGGCCGAGCCGGTGCCGGGACGCGGCGACCACACCCACCTCGCCCTGGTCCGGCTCGACCGGGCCGCCGGGACGGCCCGCCCGGTCCGGCACGTCGGGTCGGCGATGCTGCGCGGCCTCTCCGGCGCGGACGGGTTCGCCGTGATCCGGCCGGGCAGCACCGGTGCCGCCGGTGACCGGGTGCCGCTGGTGCCGCTGCCGCTGCTGCCCGGGGAGCGGGCGTGGTGATCGTGGTCGGGGACGTCACCGAGCAACCGCTGGACCTGGCGGCCCACGAGGCGGCCGTCGCCGACCGGCGGGCCGGCGCGGTGGTCTCCTTCGCCGGGATGGTACGCGACCACGACCACGGCCGCGCAGTGGTGAGCCTGGAGTACGAGGGCCACCCGAGCGCCGCCGCCATCCTGCGGGAGGTGGCCGCCGAGATCGCCGCCGATCCCGACGTCTACGCGGTGGCCGTGTCGCACCGGATCGGCCCGCTCGCCATCGGCGACGCGGCGCTGGTCGCGGCGGTCAGCACCGCGCACCGGGCGGCCGCGTTCGCCGCCTGCGCCAAGCTGGTGGACGAGGTGAAGGCCCGGCTGCCGATCTGGAAGCGGCAGGTCTTCGCCGACGGCACCGAGGAGTGGGTCAACTGCCCGTGATCCGCAGGTGCCGGGTCACGTCGACCCGGCACCGTCGACGCCCCGGTCAGCGCCGGCTGTGCAGCAGCGCGATGCGGGCCATCCGGTCGGTGTAGAAGGCGGGTTCCGCACCGGGACGCCACGGCAGAGCGGCGACCAGCACGATCAGCGCCAGCGCCAGCGAGTTCTCCATCAGCACCCCGAACAGCCCGTTCTCGTAGTGCGAGACCTCGGGGAGTTGGTGCTCGTACGGCCAGATCGGCGAGATCAGGAAGAGCAGATAGAGCCCGAGCGCGGCGATGCCGTGCCGGAGCCCGGTCAACGTCGGGTACCAGATCGGCGGGCGGAGCGCGGAGACACCCGGTGGACCGCCGTACGCGCCGGAGGTGGCCCGCAGGGCCGGACCTCGGCTGGCGTCGTGGCGGCGGATCGCCGCGTCGGCCAGCACGATGATCGCCGGGATCACCCAGACGAGGTGGTGCGTCCAGGAGATCGGGCTGATCACGTTGGCGGTCAGGCCGACCAGGGTGAAGGCGGTCAGCTCGTCACCGTCGGCGTGCGACTGCGAGGCCCGGGACAGGCCCAGCGCCAGCACCAGCACCGCGAAGGCGAGCCAGAGCAGCGTGGGGGTCTCGATCGAGTCGTACAGCCGCGCCAGCAGACCGGCCAGCGACTGGTTGGGCGTCATGTCGGCGGCGCCGACCCGCTCGGTCTGCCACAGCACGTTGCCGAAGTAGGCCCGGGACTCGGCGCCCACGATGCCAAAGCTGCCGATGGTCACGGCGACGGTGGTGCCGATCGCGGTCGCGGCCACCCGCCACTGGCGAGTGATCATCAGGTAGAAGATGAACAACGCCGGGGTGAGCTTCACGGCTGTGGCCAGACCGATGCCCACGCCGGCCCAGGCGCCACCGTAGACGAATCGCAGCAGGGGCCCGTCGCTGTCCGCCTGGTGCGTGCCGCGCCGGGACCGCCAGCGCAGCGCCACCAGATCGGCCATGATCAGGGCGAACAGCAGCAGGTTGACCTGCCCGTAGCCGAGGGTCTCGCGGGTCGGCTCGATGGCGAGCGCGACCGGCGTGGCGATGGCCACCGTGTACCACAGTGGCCAGCCCAGCCGGTCCACGATCGGCCGCAGCAGGGCGGCCAGCACCACGGCCAGCGCGGCGATGCTGACCAGCGCGTTCACCAGCCCCGCCACGGCCACCGGCAGGTGCGCCATGGGCAGCATCGCCAGCCCGGCGAAGGGTGGGTAGGTGAAACCCAGTGTGGTGTCGGGCGCGACGAACTCGTACAGCTCGTGACCGCTCGCCCACCAGACCACCGCGCCGTGATAGATCTTCATGTCGAAGAAGTTGTACGGACGCCCGAAAGCGCCGATGGCAAGCCATGCGGCATAGGCGACGGCGGCGACGATGCCAGCCCGTACGACTGTCCTACGATCGATCCCACGCGTTACGCGACGGACTGCGGCGAGGCGGTCCAGCCTTCTACCGACGCTCGTCGGCATGGCTCGGCCACCCCCGTACCAAGGTCGTCCTACCCGTCCAGGTCCGGTAGGGAGCCTAGAACGGCGCCTCACGTCAGTGCCTCCCGCGTTATGCGACCGTGTCCGATCCCACACCATCTTTTGACATTTCCACCGCGTTAACGCCTACCGGGCGGTTCAGGTGATTCGCGGCCTTAGCCAGACTGGGGGTGGGATAAACGCAGGTCAGCGAGGGGTGACGAGACTCAGCCGGGGATCCGGCGCGCGGTTGCCGCCGATCGGACGGCGATCCGGGCTTCGCGACGTGCGGTCCGGACGGCACGGCGTACCGACCGTCGGGAGTGGCCGATCCGGTGACCGGCCCGCCACCGCAGTCCCGGCTTCCCTTCGGTGTCCGCCGCGGCGAGCAACAGCCCACCGAGGAGACCGAGGTTCTTCAGGAAGTGAATTTGGTTGTTGTTCCGCGCCGCCGGGTCGTCGTTACGCCAGAAGGGATGCCCGGCGAGGGTGACCGGCACCAACGTGCCGGCCAACACCAGCGCCGCCGGCCGGGTGAACCTCCCGGTGGCCAGCATCAGCCCCGCGCCGAACTGGACGGCTGCGTTGGCTCGGATCAGGCTCACCGTGTCGGTGGGGATGCGGGCGTCCGCCCGTTGCAGCAGCGGCGCCACCCGGTCGGTGACCGGCTGCGCCGCCGGCACCAGACGTTCGGGGCTGGTGAAGTTGCGGGCGCCGCTGACCACGAAGATGCCGCTCAACATGGCGCGGGCGAGGGATCGTACGGGCGTCATGGAACAGTCATACCCCGTCCGTGACCTCGACATGCCCCGCAACGGCCCATCTCGATCGATCGGGTGGGCCGGGTGGCCCGAGTGGCGACACGCCACGCCGATTCCAGCGACCGTCACTGATGGATGCGTCACGCGCGGTAACCTCCCCGCGTGACGACGCTGCGGCTCCGACCCGAGGACCCGGCAGACACCGGCGCGGTCCGCCGGGTACTGGCCGCCGCCTTCGCCCGCCCCGACGTGACCACCCCGCCGGAGGTACGCCTCGTCGACGAACTGCGGGCCGGCGACGCGTGGCTCCCGAACCTGGCGATGGTCGCCGAGTACGGCGGTGAGATCGTCGGCTACGCCCTGCTGACCCGGGTTCGGGTCTGCGCGGACGGGGTCAACGCCCCGGCGCTGGTGCTCGGGCCGGTGGCGGTGGCACCGCACCGGCAACGGATCGGGCTCGGTGGCGCGGTGGTGCAGGCCGCCCTGGAGGCGGCCACGGAACTCGGCGAGCGGCTGGTCGTGGTGCTCGGCGACCCCGCGTACTACCGGCGCTTCGGCTTCAGCCGAGCCGACCGGATGGGCCTGACCAGTCCCTGGTCCGGTCTGGGCGAACCATGGCAGGCCCTGGTCCTCCCTCCGACGACCTCGGGCGAGCCGGCCGCCCCACGGGGTGAGGTCGTCTTCCCGCCCCCGTGGTCCAAGGTCTGACCCGCCCCACCTCACCTGCCTCCGCGATCATGGAGTTGTGGTCGTGCTCGATGCAGGATCGAGTGCTGTCACCCTCGCCCCGAGACCACTCGATCCCGGATCGAGCGTGATCTCGCGGCGAGGTCGGCAGGTCGGGTCAGGCGGGTTGGGTGCGCAGGTAGCGGCCGAAGTGCGGGACGGTGAAGGCGACCGTGCCGCGTTCCCCGGAGTAGATCAAACCCTTCTTGATCAGGGCGTCCCGGGCCGGCGAGAGGCTGGCGGGCTTGCGGCCGAGGGCACGGGCGATCTCGGCGGTCGGCACCGCGGCGTCCATGTCGTCCCGGCCGCCTCCGTCGGCTGCCCCCTCGACCAGGGAGAGCGTCGCCATCGCCCGCATGTACTCGCGTTCGGCGGGAGTGGCCCGCTCGAAACGCGAACCGAAGAAGCCCACCGCCAGCTCGGCCTCGGCCTCCGGGGCGGCCACCCGTACGTCGGCGGCGGTGATCGGTGACCGGGGGGCGTGGTCCCAGGTCGCCTTCCCGTACGCCTGGACGAAGTACGGGTACCCGCCGGACTTTTCGTAGAGCAGGTCGAGCGCCTTCGGCTCGTACTCCACGTCCTCCCGCTCGGCCGGTGCGCAGAGTGCCTGGTCGGCGGCGATGCGGTCGAGCCGGTCGATGCGTTGGTAGCGGAACAGCCGCTCGGAGTACGACTTGGCGGCGCTCAGCACCGCCGGCAGGTGCGGCAGACCGGCACCGACCACGATCAGCGGTGCGCCGAGTTGGGAGAGTTCGTGGCAGGCCGCGCAGAGTGCGGAGACGTCCTCCGGCCCGAGGTCCTGCATCTCGTCGATGAAGACGGCGACGCCGGTGCCGACGTCGCTGGCCACCGAGGCGGCGTCGGTGAGCAGCTCGACCAGGTCGATCTCGATGTCGCCGGAGTCGGCCCGGCCGGTGGCCGCCGGTACGTCGATGCCGGGCTGCCACCGGTCGCGCAGCTTGGCGGCACCGGCGCGACCGGTCGGGGCACCCCGTTGGGCGAAGGCTTTGAGTACCCCGAGGAACGCGTCGATCCGGTCCGGTGCGCGATGCCGTGGGGCCAGTTCCCGGACGGCCATGTGCAGGGCGGCGGCGATCGGTCGGCGTAGCGACTGATCTGGGCGGGCCTCGATCTTGCCGCTGCCCCAGAGGCTGTTGATCGCCTGCGAGCGCAGCGTGTTCAGCAGCACGGTCTTGCCGACGCCCCGCAACCCGGTGAGCATCAGACTCCGCTCCGGACGTCCCCGGGCGATGCGTTCCAGCACGATGTCGAAGACGTCCAGCTCCCGCCCCCGCCCGGCCAGTTCGGGCGGGCGCTGACCAGCGCCCGGGGCGTACGGGTTGCGGACCGGATCCACGAATCGCACAGTATCGGGCCGTCTAGGTGGGAGGCTAGACATGGATAGACGGGGCTACCGGTGTGTTGCCGGTCGAGCCAAAACTAGTGCTGTCTAGCGTCCACGCTAGACAGCACTAGTTTTACCGATCGTCGACGCCGGACCTGAGGTCAGCCGCGCTGCTTGAGGTCAGCCGCGCTGCTTGAGGCAGAGCACGAAGTCCAGCGAGTCCAGCTCGCTGTCGTAGAAGTACCAGTTGGTGTAGCCGTCGACCGGCGCACACTTCGCCTCGGCGTCCCGCTCCCCGCTGGTCTTGCCGTCGAAGCGGCGCAGCACCTCGTACGACTTCGGCGCGCACTCGCTGATCACCAGCTTGGGTTTGCCACCGGCGGGGCCCTCGTTGCGTACGCACTGGCCCGGCTCGACGAACCGAGGATCGGTGGACGAGGCGTCCGACGGCGAGCTGGCCGGCTCCTCGTCCTCGTCGTCCGGCCCGGCCGGGGTCACCGGTGCCTCCTCGGGCGTGGGAGCGGCCACCGGCGTCGGCGTCTCGTCGTTCTGCCCGATCAGGTAGAACGCGGTCGCGCCGCCGAGCACGAGCACCAACACCGTCGCCAGTACCGCGAAGATCCGACCCCGACCGCGCCCGCGTTCCGGCGGCGGCTGTCCGGCGTACGCGGTCTCCGCAGCGCCGTCCTGATAGGCCGGGTACGTCGCGGTGTCCTGCGAGTCGGATCCGTGGCCCGCCTCGTGTCCACTGCCCGGGTACTGCGGCCCGCTCGTCCCCGGACCGTAGCCGCCACCGTAGGGCTGGCCACCGCCATGGCCCTGCCCGCTGCTGCCGTAGGGCTGCCCGCCGTGGGACCGCCCATCGCCGTAGCCCGGACCGCCGTGGCCCTGACCGCCGTAGGGCTGGCCGCCGTAGGGCTGGCCGCCGTGGCCCTGTCCGTCGCCGTAGGGAGGCCGGCCGTCGTCGGGTGGTGGCGCCGCGTCATAGGGGCGGTGGCGGTCGGGCGGTCGGCGATCGGAGCCGTACCCCTCATCATGGCCCGGCTCGTGCCACGGCGAAGGACCGCCGCCCGCCGGTGGTCCGTAGTTCGCCATGCACGCACTCCTGAAGCCGTGGGTGGAATCGGTGGGCCGCAGCCGGTCGTCGCCCACGTCACCGTAGCGTGTGACCGTCTCACTGATCGTCCGTACGCGATCACGGACCGGTCACTGCGGCCCCCGCCCGCCCCGCCCTGCGGAGGGCGGGGCGGGTCGGCGGACGCTCAGATGAGCCGGAGCTGATGGTCCTTCGGTCGACGAGGTCCGGCGGCGTCGCCGAGTCGTTCGAAGAGGCCGGCGTCGATCACGTCGAGGAACGGAGACGGTCGGCAGTCGCGTTCCGACCCGTGCCGGACCCGACGTGCCGCGTGGCTGACGTAGAGCCGGTCCTGTGCCCGGGTCAGCCCGACGAAGAACAACCGTCGCTCCTCGGCGATCGCCTCGTCGTCCGGCGTGCTGCCCGGCCAGCGCAACGGCAGCAGTCCGTCCTCGGCCCCGACCAGGAAGACCACCGGGAATTCCAGGCCCTTGGCGGCGTGCAGGGTCAGCAGGGTGACCGCCTCGGCACGGGGGTCGAGCGCGTCCACCTCCGCCCCGGTGGCGAGCTGGGACAGGAACATCTCCAGGTCGTCACCGCAGCGGCGGGCCAGCGGGGTCAGCAGGTCGACCGCGGTACGCACGTCCTCCGGCCGGACCCCGTGCGAGCCGTCGAGGGTGGGGGTCGCGAACCGTTCCGCGAGCGACTGGCCAGCGAGGCGTACCCGGGCGGGCAGTGCGCCGTCGACACCGGTGACGTGCCGCAGCTCGCGGGCGATGGCCATCACGCCGGGCCGGTCCCGCAACCGGTCGTGCGATCGCTTCTGCACCGGGACGTTGGCCCGGGCCAGGGCGTCCACGATCGGCGCGGCCTGCGAGTCGGTGCGGTAGAGCACCGCGATGTCGGAGAAGGACAGCGTGCTCGACCGACCGTCGATGCGCCCGGAGTCCAGCGACCGGTGGGACAGCCCGCCGACCAGCTCGTCGACGGTGCGTACCACGAAGTCGGCCTCGTCGGCGACGGACGCCGCGGCGTACCGTCCGACCAGCGGGGCCTCCGGGTCGAGTCGGGCCGGGTCCAGTCGGCGTCCCCGGACCAGCGACGACGGCGCGATGGCCTGCACGGCGGCGGCCAGGATCGGCGCGGAGGACCGGTAGTTGCGGTTCAGCCGGACCAGGCGGGCGTCGGTGAAGTCCTGCGAGAAGCGCAGGAAGTATCCGACGTCGGCCCCCCGGAACGAGTAGATCGCCTGGTCCGGGTCACCGATCGCGCAGAGGTTGCCGTCGGCGGGGCTGAGCAGACGCAGCAGGTCGTACTGCACGGCGTCGACGTCCTGGTACTCGTCGACGAAGATCCACTGCCAGCGGTCCCGGTAGCGCTCGACCAGCCTGCGGTCGTCGCGCAGCAGCGCCACCGGCAGGGTGAGCAGACCGTCCAGGTCGACCATGCCCTGCTTGCGCAGCAGCGACGTGTACCGCGCCGGATCGTCCCCGGCCTCCGCGCGGGCGGCTGTCCGGTCGGCGTCGTCGGCGATCCGGAAGTCGTCCGGCAGACCAGCGGTGGCCGCGTTCTCCCGCAGGATGGTCAGTCCGAGCGAGTGGAACGTGCCCACGGTGACGTCCTCGGCGACCGGTCCGAGCAGCCCGTCGAGTCGGTGCCGCAGTTCCTCGGCAGCGCGTCGGGTGAAGGTGATCGCCAGGCACCGCTCGGGGAAGACGTTCAGCTCCGCGCAGAGGTACGCGATCCGGTGGGTCAGCGTACGGGTCTTGCCGGTGCCCGGTCCGGCGACGATCAGCAGCGGACCGCCGGGTGCCGAGGCGGCCACCCGCTGCATGGCGTCGAGCCGGTCGAGCAGCCCGCTGCCCACCTCCTCCATGCCGGCGAGCATCGGCTCGAACGGTTCGTGTGGGGAGGGTGCCGGCGCGATCGGCGGTGCCGGTGCCGGCACGGGGGCCGCCTTGCGCTTCGGTTCCGCCTTGGCCGTCGGTCGCTTCGCCTTCGTCTCCGAGCCGCTCGACTCGGCCGGTCGCCGCTGCGTGGGCACCTGCACCGGTACGTCGAACAGCGTCTCCTGCCCGCCCGAGGCCGCGCCGGCACCCAGTTCGGTCGGGTCGAAGAGGGTGATGACGCCGTACTCGCCGTCGTAGCCGGGCACCCGGCGGACCTCGTCGCGGCGCAGTCGGCCGATGCCCTCCGCGAGCAGTTCACCGCCGACCCGCCCGATGTCGTCCAACGGGGTACGCGTCAGGATGTCCAGTTCGGAGCCGAGCGCGGCGACCAGGTCGGTGAGCTTGCCCTCGACCTTCTTGGAACGCGGGCCGACCTTGTTGATCTCGCCGAGGATCTCGGCGAGCTGGATCAGGTGGGTCACCTCGGGCGCGTGCTCCGGCCGGTATCCCTCAGGTCGGTCGGCCAGGTCCTCGACCCGGCTCAGCACGCCCACCGTGAGCGACTTGCCGCACTCCGGGCAGCGTCCGCCGGCCGCCCTGGTCCGCTCCGGCGCCCAGTTCACCCCGCACAGCCGGTGGCCGTCCGCGTGGTACTTGCCCTCTTCGGGGAAGAACTCGATCGTGCCGGCGAGCCCGTCGCCGGTCCGCAGCGCCTCCCGCATGCCGAAGTAGTCCCGTTCCGAGGCGAAGACGGTCGCCTCCCGGGCCAACGCGGGCGGCGAGTGGGCGTCCGAGTTGGACACCAGCCGGTAGGCGTCCAGGCTGCCGACCCGCCAGTTCATCGCCGGGTCCGAGGAGAGGCCGGTCTCCACCGCGAAGATGTGTTCGGCCAGGTCGGCGTAGCAGTCGGCGATCGCGTCGAAGCCGGACTTCGAGCCCAGCGCGGAGAACCACGGCGTCCAGATGTGCGCCGGCACCAGGTAGCCGTCCGGGCTCGCCTCCAGCGTGATCTCCAGCAGGTCGCGGGAGTCCAGGCCGAGGATCGGGCGACCGTCGGACCCGAGATTGCCGATCCGGCCCAACGCGGTGTTGAAGCGGCCCACCGCGTCCAGGTCCGGCAGATAGATCAGGTGGTGGACCTTGCGGGTCCGGTCGTCCCGCTTGTAGATCGTCGAGATCTCCACGCTGAGCATGAACCGGACCGGGTCGCTCTCGGCGTGACTGGAGAGCCGGGGCGGCAACCGGCGGGCGATGTCCCGCTCGGTCTCGTCGGACAATCGGTACAGACCGGGCTCGGCGGGACGCAGGGTCTCCCGGAGGTGGTCGTACCAGGCGGGGTGGGTGAAATCACCGGTGCCGAGCACCGCGATGCCCTTGCGTTTCGCCCACCAGCCGAGGTTCGGCAGGGTCAGGTCACGGCTGCAGGCCCGCGAGTATTTCGAGTGGATGTGCAGATCCGCGACGAAGGGCGGGCGGCCACCGGGGGGTACGGCGTTGAACGGAGGCACGCCGCATCCTGCCACGACCGGCCATGCCCGTGCGCGCCGCCACGCTCGGGCGTGAGGTTCGCTATGCCGAACGCAGTTCCACGAGAGTGACCTGAGGCTCCGCGCCCACCCGCACCGGCGGGCCCCAGAAGCCGGCCCCGTTGGTCACGTAGACCTTGGTCCCGTCCACCTCGCCCAGGCCGGAGACCACCGGCTGCTCCAGCTTGACCAGCAGGTTGAACGGCACGATCTGACCACCGTGGGTGTGACCGGACAGTTGCAGGTCGACGCCGTACTTCGCGGCCTCCATCGCGGCCACCGGCTGGTGGGCGAGGAGCACCACCGGCCGGGACGGGTCCCGGTCGGCGAGCGTGGCCGCGTAGTCGGGCGGGGCGGAGACACCGGTGCCCACGGCGCTGACGTCGTTGACGCCGGCCAGGTCGAGCACGCCACCCCGGGCGGCGATCTCCAACCGCTGGTTCTGCAGCACCCGCAGCCCGAGCCGGTCGACCTCGGCCACCCACTCCTCGACGCCGGAGTAGTACTCGTGGTTGCCGGTGACGAAGTAGCTGCCGTGCCGGGCCCGCAGGTCGCGCAGCGGGGCCGCGTCGTCGCCCAGTTCGGCCACCGTGCCGTCGACCAGGTCACCGACCACGGCGACGATGTCGGCGTCCAGGCGGTTGATCGCGGCGACGATCCGCTCGGTGTGCGCCCGCCCGGTCAGCGGCCCGATGTGGATGTCGGAGACGGTGGCGATGCGCAGGCCGTCCATGCTGCGCGGCAGCTTCGCCAGCGGGATCTGCACCCGGTCCAGTCGGGGCGGACCCATCGCGGTCCGCACCCCGTACCCGACCAGGCCGGTGGCGGTGAGCCCGGCGAAGATCGCCGCGCCACGGGCGAGCAGCAGCCGGCGGGACGGGTCGTGGTCCGGGCCGACCGCTCCGGCGGCCGGTGAGTCACCCGCCTGGTCGGCTGCCGGAGTGCTCGCCTCGGCGTCGTCGATGCCCGGCGGGTCCGCCGGGGTGGCGCTGCCGACCAGGGCCGGCTCCGGTGCGACGGCCGCCGCCCGGCGGCGCAGCACCAGCCGCGTCACCAGCATCGGCACTTCCAGCGCGACGAGGATCACCAGCAGGTAGAACATCACCGCGAGCCAGAGGTAGCCCGGCCAGGCGAGCCAGTACATCCCGGACCGGGTGCCGATCATGGTCGCCGGTACGAGCAGCGCCAGCACCACCGCGGTGACCGTGCCGATCCGCCGCCAGCGTCCGGCGGTGGTGGTGTCCTTGACCAGCCGCTTCCAGAGGTAGAGGTGGATCAGCCCGGTGATCAGGGCAAGCGTGGCCACGAAGCCGAGTACCGCGAACACGTGTGATCCCCTCAGCCACCGGCGAAGGGAGGCAGGACGTCGATCGTCGCTCCGGCCGGCAGCGGCTGCTTCCGATCATGACAGGTGACGCCGTCGACCAGAAAACTCGCCACCTTGAGCACCGGCACCAGCCGCGCGCCGTGCCGCTCGGAGAGCTCCGCCAGCACCTCGTCCAGCGACCGCCCGGCGGTGGTGGTCTCCTCGGCGCGACCGGCGGCGGCGCGGGCCCCGGCGAAGTAGCGCACGGTGACGGTCGCCACGGTCACCCTCCGATGGCCGACATCGGCCGGGTCGGTTGCAGGAAGGTCGGGTCGTCGATGCCGTGCCCGGCCCGCTTGCCCCAGGTCGCCGCCGTCCAGCGGCGGGCCACCTCGTCGTCGTCGGCCCCGGCCCGCAACGCGTCGCGCAGGTTCGACTCCTCGGTGGCGAACAGGCAGTTGCGGATCTGACCGTCGGCGGTGAGCCGGGTCCGGTCGCAGTCGCCGCAGAAGGGCCGGGTCACCGTGCCGATCACGCCGACCCGCGCCGGACCGCCGTCGACCAGCCAGGTCTCGGCGGGCGCGGTGCCGCGCGCGGTCGGGTCCGGGCTCAGCGCGTACGCCGACCGCAGCGTCGTCAGGATCTCCTCGGCGGTGACCATGGCGGCGCGGTCCCAACCGTGCTGGGCGTCCAGCGGCATCTGCTCGATGAACCGCAGCTCGTAGCCGTGGTCGAGGGCGAAGCGGAGCAGTGCCGGTGCCTCGTCGTCGTTGACGCCCCGCATCAGCACCGCGTTGACCTTGACCGGGGTCAGCCCGGCGTCGGCGGCACCGGCCAGACCGGCCAGCACGTCGGAGAGCCGGTCGCGTCGGGTCAGCCGGGTGAAGCGCTCACGGTCCAGCGTGTCCAGCGAGACGTTCACCCGGTCCAGCCCGGCCTCGCGCAACGCCGGAGCCAGCCGGTGCAGCCCGATGCCGTTCGTGGTCAGCGAGAGCCGGGGACGCGGGTCGAGTGCGGCGGCGGCCGAGACGATGCCCACGAGACCCGGGCGGATCAGCGGTTCGCCGCCGGTGAACCGGACCTCGGTCACGCCGAGCCGGCACACCGCCACCCGGATCAGCCGGACCACCTCGTCGTCGGTGAGCAGCTGCGGCCCGGCCAGCCAGGGCAGTCCCTCGGCGGGCATGCAGTACGTACAGCGCAGGTTGCACTTGTCGGTCAGCGAGACCCGAAGGTCCCGGGCGACGCGGCCGTACCGGTCGACAAGGGCGCCGGCGGTCGGCGGGGCGACGGTCACCCGTCGACCGTAGCGCGCTCGGCCCCGCTCAGGGCCGCCCGGGCGGCGTGCACGACCGAATCCCGGTACCCGCTGCCGAACAGGGCGGTGTGCACCAGCAACAGGTGTAACTGGTGCAGCGGCACCCGGTGCCGCCAGCCGTCGGCCAACGGCCAGGTCTCGTCGTACGCGGCCAGGATCCGGTCCGCGTACGGTGCCCCGCCGAAGAGCGCTAGCTGCGCGAGGTCGGTCTCCCGGTGCCCACCGTGCGCGGCCGGGTCGACCAGCCAGACCCGGTCGTCGGCGCCCCAGAGCAGGTTGCCGGGCCAGAGGTCGCCGTGGATGCGGGCGGGCGGCTCGTCACCGCCGAACTCGTCGATCCGGGTCACGACCTGCTCGACGAGCGCGGCGGCGGTGGCGTCCAGGGCGCTTCCGTCGACCGAGCGACGCAGGTAGGGCACGATCCGGGCCTGTGCGAACCAGACCGGCCAGGGACCGTCGTGCGGGGTGTTGTCCGCCGGCAGCGCGCCGATGAAGCCCGGCCAGCGTGCCCCGAAGGCGGACGCTCCGGCCCGGTGCATCTCGGCCAGCTCACGCCCGAAGCGGTCGGCCGCCGCCCGCTGGGGCTCACCCGGCTGCACCCACTCCAACGCGAGCAGGTCGGGCAGCGCCACCAGCACCTCCGGTACGGCGACGGCACCGGCCTCCCGTAACCAGCGCAGCCCGGCCGCCTCGGTGGCGAAGAAGTCGTCCGGCACCTGCCGGTCGGCGTGCTCCGGCCAGGTCTTGGCGAACACCGAGTGCCCGTCGTCCAGCGTCAGCCGGCTGGCGGCGCAGATGTCGCCGCCGCTCACCGGCGTCTCCCGGATCCGCTGATGGGTCAGGAAGGTCGGCAACTGCTCCGGATGCGCCCGCAGGTACGCCAGATCCATCCCCGCAAGGTATCCCTTCGGGTGTAAGGAGGGGTCCCCTACTAACGCCTCGTGTATAGGAAGGGTCCCTTCCTAACGTCCGTGCCCTGGTGCGGGGGAGTAGTCGGATCGCGTTGAGCTGGGCGGATACGCAGGGTGACTGTGGATAACCCGCGTGTCGTCCACAGGGGCAGCGGTGGGAACCGGACGGCTCGCAAGCTGCCCTCATGAACTCCACTGACCTGCCCCGGCTCACCGTCAGATCGCCCGCCGACCTCATCGCGGCCGTGCCGTACCTGCTCGGCTTCCACCCCACCGACAGCGTCGTGGTGGTGGCGCTGGCCGGCTCGCGGATCGTCTTCGCCGCCCGGACGGACCTGCCCGGCGAGGGTGATCCGCGTGAGTCGGCAGAGCACATCGCCAGGGTGACCGCGCGGCAGGGCGCCGATTCGGCCACGGCGATCGGGTACGGCCCGGCGGCCCGGGTCACTCCGGCCGTGGACGCGGTCCGGGGCGCGCTTGCCGACGCGGGGCTCACTGTCCTGGACGCGTTACGGGTCACCGGTGACCGGTGGTGGTCGTACGTCTGTCAGGAGCCGGAGTGCTGCCCGCCCGAGGGCACCCGGTACGACCCGAGGGCCAGTGCGGTGCCGGCCGCGGCGGTCTTCGCCGGCCAGGTCGCGCTGCCTGACCGGGCCGCTCTCGCCGCGGCGGTGGCCCCGGTCGACGGGCCGGAGATGCGGCGCGCCGCCGAACGGGCCGACCGGCGACTCGCCGACCTGCTGGCGGAGGCACCCCCGGCCGACCTGCTCGGCGGTCGGGCGCTGCGGACGGCCGGGGTGGCAGCGCTGCGGGCCACCCGACGACGTCACCGCGACGGCGAGCCGTTGACCGACGATGAGGTGGCGTGGCTCTGCCTGCTGCTGACCCATCTGCCGGTGCGGGACCACGCCTGGGAACGCACCGACGGCCGGGACGAGGACGTGGCGTTCTGGACCGAGATGATGCGCCGGACCGAGCCGGACCTGTCCGCCGCGCCCGGTGCCCTGCTCGCCTTCGCCGCCTGGCGCGCGGGGCAGGGCGCGCTGGCGGCGGTGGCATTGGAGCGGGTGCTGGCCGAGCACCCGGACTACTCGCTCGGCCTGCTGCTGGACGACCTGCTCCGCCGGGGAGTGCCGCCGTCACGCCTGGACGGTTGGCCGAGATCGCCGAAGGCGCTGCGGCGGGGCAGGCGTCGATCCGGGCGTCGCCCGCGATGATAAACAAGAAGTCTTGTACGTCATTTCTTGTACGTCTACGGTGGCGACATGACGAACGACGAGACCGTGCTGCACCTGACCGACCCCCGCGCCATGCGGGCACTCGCCCACCCCACCCGGCTTCGGCTGCTCGGCGAACTGCGGCTGCGGGGGCCGCAGAGCGTCGGGATGCTCAGCGAGGTCGTCGACGAGGCGGTGGGCTCGGTCAGTTACCACCTGAGCAAGCTCGCCGAGCACGGCTTCGTGCGGGAGGCTCCGGAGTGCGCGCGCAACCGTCGGGAACGGTGGTGGCGAGCCGCGCACGCCACCACCTCCTGGGAGCCACTGGAGGCACTCGACGACCCGGAGCGGAAGGTCGCCTCGGACCTGTTGCGGCGTGCCGTGCTGGAGCGGTACCAGGCGGCCCTGAACGGTTACCTCGCCGCCGAGGCGACCTTCGAGCCGGAGTGGGTACGCGGCACCGCCAGCAGCGACAACGCCTATCACCTCACCGCGGCCGAACTGCGGGAACTGCGGGCCGACCTGGAGGCGCTGGCCGCGCGCTGGCAGGAGCGCAGCGACCCGGACCGCGCCGACGCCCGCCCGGTCACGATGATCTATCACGCGTTCCGGCGGCCCGAATGAGCCGCCCGTCCCGCACGCCGCTGATCGGTCTGCTGGTCGGGCACACGGTCTCGCTGACCGGCAACATGCTCACGATCATCGCGCTGCCGCTCTACGTACTCGCCGAGACCGGCTCGCCGGCCGCCACCGGCCTCACCGCTGCCGTCGCGACCGCGCCGATCGTGCTCGGTGGCGCACTGGGCGGAGTCCTGGTCGACCGGATCGGCTACCGTCGCGCGAGCGTGCTCGCCGATCTGGTCTCCTGCCTGACGGTCGCCGCGATCCCCCTCCTGCACGCCACGGTCGGTCTGCCGTTCTGGGCGCTGCTCGCGCTGGTCTTCCTCAGCGGTCTGCTCGACACGCCGGGCCAGACCGCCCGGGTCGCCCTGCTGCCCGAGGCGGCCACCGCCGCCGGCCTGCCGACCGAGCGGGCGATCGGCTGGTTCGAGGCGACCGAGCGGGGTGCCCGACTGCTCGGTGCACCGGTGGCCGGCCTGCTGGTCGCCACCCTGGGGGCGCTGCCCGTGCTGGTCCTCGACGCGGCCACGTTCGTGCTGTCCGCAGTGGTCGTCGCCGTGCTGGTGCCGGCGAACCTCCAGCCCGGTGCCGACGAGGCCGCGACCGTCGACGGGCCAGCGACCAGCCACGACACCGGCTACTGGCGTCAGTTCGCCGCCGGCGTACGGTTCCTGCTCGCCGAGCCCCTGTTGCGGGTCCTGGTCCTGCTGGTGTTGGTGACCAACTTCTTCGACGCGACCAACACCAACGTGCTGCTGCCCGTCGTCGCGCACCGGGACCTCGGCGGAGCGGCGGCCCTCGGGCTGCTCGTCGGTGCCATGGGCGGTGGCGCGCTGGCGGGCTCGTTGGTGTTCAGCGCCGTCGGTCACCGGCTGCCCCGCCGGGTCACCTTCGTGGTGGCCTTCGCGGTGGCCGGTCCCCCGCCGTTCTGGGCGATGGCCGCCGGGCTGCCGTTGCCCGTCCTGCTCGTCGTGTTCGCCAGCGCCGGTTTCGCCGCCGGGGCGATCAACCCCATGATCGGCGCGATCAAGCTCGAACGCGTACCGGCCCGGATGCGGGCCCGGGCGTACGGCGTGATCGGCGCGGTGGCCTGGGCCGCCATCCCGCTCGGCGCGCTCGCAGCGGGTTTCGCCAGCGAACATGCCGGCACCACGGCCACCCTCGTCGTGGCCGGCGCCGGCTACCTCCTGGTGGTCCTCACCCCGCTCCTCGGTGGCCCGTGGCGCACCATGAACCGTCCCCCGAACCCACCTCAGGAGACCGTCCCGAAGGCTCGACAGGCCACGGTGCCAGGGCAGCCGTCGGACCGGGACACCCGGATAATCACCGCATGAGCGTGCGTCCCCTAGGCCCGGCATGAGCGCCGCGCTACTGCTGTCCCTCGCGGGTCTGGCGCTCGTCGACAGCACCAGCATCGGCACCCTGTTCATCCCGGTCTGGCTGCTGCTCGCCCCGGGCCCGGTTCGCCTCGGGCGGGTGTCGACCTACCTGGGCACCATCGCCTGCTTCTACTTCCTGGTCGGCTTGTTGCTCTACTTCGGCGGCAGCGGGCTGGCCGAGATGCTGGGCGGCGCGCTGGACAACCGGCCGGTGCTGTGGGGGCAGCTCGCGCTCGGTGTCGGGTTGTTCGTGCTGAGCTTCCGCTACGACGGCAAACGCGGCGGTGGCGGCGGTCGGGTGTTGCGCTGGCGGGACCGGGCGACGTCCGGTGACTCCTCGGCCCGTTGGCTGGTCGGGTTGGCGGTGTTCGCCGCGCTGGCCGAGGTGGCGACCATGCTGCCGTACCTCGGTGCCCTGGGTCTGCTCACCACCTCGGGTCTGGGCGTGCCGCAGGTGATCGCGTTGTTGGCGGGGTACTGCCTGGTCATGATCCTGCCGGCGCTGGTGTTGCTGGGCGCGCGGGTGGCGTGGCCGAGGCGGATCGAGCCACTGCTCGCCCGCCTCAACGCGTGGATCGTGCGGTCGTCGGGCAGCATGCTGGGCTGGATCCTGGGCATCGCGGGTTTCCTCATCGCCCGGGACGCCGCCGTCCGGCTGGAACTGTTCGAGCTGCTGGCCAACCGCTGAGCAACCGGGTGGGCGGTCTCGCCCGAAGCGGCGGTCAGCCGGTCACCCGGTGGGTGCCGGTGTAGATGTTCATCGTCCGTCCGCGCAGGAAGCCGACCAGGGTGAGCCCGGCTTCGGCAGCCAGGTCGACCGCGAGCGTGCTCGGCGCCGACACCGCCGCGAGCAGCGGCAACCCGGCCATCCACGCCTTCTGGGTCAGCTCGAAACTGGCCCGGCCGGAGACCAGCAACAGGTGCCCGGCCAGCGGCAGCCGACGCTCGCGGAGCGCCCAGCCGATCACCTTGTCCACCGCATTGTGTCGGCCGACGTCCTCGCGCAGCACCAGCAACTCGCCGTCGGCGGAGAACAGTCCCGCCGCGTGCGACCCGCCGGTACGGTCGAAGCCCCGCTGACCGGCCCGTAGCCGCTCCGGGAGTCCGGCCAGAATCTCGGCGGGGACGGCGAGCGGGTCGGCGGCCACGTCGAACCGGGACCGGGTACGGACCGCGTCGATGCTCGCCTTGCCGCAGACCCCGCAGGCGCTGGTGGTCTGGAAGTGCCGGGTCGTCTCGGCTCCGGGCGACGGCACGCCCGGAGCCAGCGTCACGTCGACCACGTTGTAGGTGTTCGGCGTCTCGGTGCCGGCACAGAGTTGCGCGGTGGACACGTCGTCGGCCGAGCGGATGAGCCCCTCGGTGAACAGGAAGCCGAGCGCCAGATCCAGGTCGGCGCCGGGGGTCCGCATGGTGACCGAGAGCGGGCGGCGTCGGTCCGGACCGGCCGGCCCGACCCGGATCTCCAGCGGTTCCTCGGCGGCGAGAGTGTCCGGTCGACGTACCCGGATCCGTCCGGTGTCCGTCGCGTCGAGGTCGACGCGGAGCACCCCACGTCGGTCACTGGCCCGTCCCACCCCGCCATCCTGCCCCGCCCGCACACCCCACCGCATCCGACCGCTCCACCCGGCCACCCGGCCACAAAGCTGGCCGGTGGCAGCGCCGGAAACAGCCACCCCGCCCGGCCACCCCGCCCGGCGGCAGCGCCGGAGACGGCCGAGCCGTGCGGGTTACCGTCATCCGGTGACGACGTACGCGGCGATCGTGCTCGCGGGTGGGGCGGCGCGCCGGATGGGTGGGCGGGACAAGCCGGCGCTGCCCGTCGGTGGCGTACCGATGCGCGAGCGGGTGCTCGCGGCGGTCGCCGACGCGACGCCCCGCATCCTGGTCGGTCCCGGGCCGGCCCCGGCGGGGGTGCTCCCGGCACGGGAGTCGCCGCCCGGTGGCGGGCCGGTCGCCGCCACCGCAGCCGGACTGGCCCTGCTCGAACCGGGGGTACCGGTCGTCGCGCTGCTCGCCGCCGACCTGCCGCTGTTGACCCGGCCCGCCGTCGGTGACCTGCTGCGCCAGTTGGACACGCCACCGAACACCCCACCGAACACCCCACCGGGCACACCACCGAACGCCCCGCCGTGCACGCCGCTGGAGATGCCGCCGCAGGTGGACGGGGTGTGTTTCGTGGACGCCTCGGGACGGCGGCAGACGTTGTGCGGGGTGTGGCGTACCGACGCCCTGCGTGCGGCGCTGGACCGGCTCGCCGGACGGCACTCCGGAGCGCCGCTGCGGGAGTTGCTCGCCGGGCTCACCGTGCGCGAGGTGACGTGGTCCGGTGGCGGCCCACCGCCGTGGTTCGACTGCGACACTGACGGTGACGTACGCCGGGCGGAGGAGTGGGCGCGATGACGGTGCTGGACGACTGGGTCACGGCGGTCTGCGCGGAACTGGGGCTGGAACCCGCCCAGGTGCCGGTGCCGACCGTGCTCGACCTGGCCCGGGACGTGGCCCACCAGGTGGTGCGTCCGGGTGCCCCGGTCACCGCGTACCTGCTCGGGCTGGCCGTGGGGCGTGGCGCCGATCCGGTCGCGGCGGCGGCCCGGCTCGCCGACCTGGCCGGCACCTGGCCGGTGGAGTTGGGCGGCGGCCGGCCGGCCGACTGACCGCAGCCGAGGGGGCTGTCCGATCACGGTCCGGGCCGCGCCGACCGATACGGCGGCTGGGTAGGGTGACCGGAACGGACGGAGGCGATCATGACGGCAGACCACCCCTCGGCGCCGCCCGGCACGCCGGCGCATCACCACGAGTCGATCCTGCTCGACGAGCCGACCACGGCCGACCTGCGGGCGAAGGTGACCCAGGCGTGGCGGGAGTTCGCGAGGGCGCTGGCCGACCGGCTGGTCGACCTGCCGGCGGGGGCGCGTGTGGAGCTGACGCTCGACCCGACCGCCTCGGGCACGGACGACGCGGTCTACGCCGTCGGGGCCGATGTCGGCACGGACGGCCGACTCAACGCGCGCGCGGTCGGCAACGCCACCCTGCCGCAGGGGTACCGGCTGGACCGTGCGGCCGTCGCCGACATGGTCGCGCTGGGTTGGTCGCCGCCGGGCGTGGTGGAGGGCTCCGGTGACCAGTTCGGCCTGCACTGCGGGGTCGACGAGGCCACCCGGCTGGCTGCGGTGCTCTCTCGTACGCTGCGCGACATCTATGGCGCGCCGCATCCCGCGTTCCTGGTCTATCAGATCGAGGACGCCGAGGGTGAGCCGCTCGCGGGTGTCCCGCTGGGCACGGCGCGCAGCGAGTTCGGCCTGGTGCGGGAGATCGGCACCGAGCTGGCGGAGGCGCTGGCCGCCGCCGGTGGGGACAGCCCGGAGACCGAGGTGCTGGACCTGGCCGAGCGGGTACGCACGGTCGTCTCCACCATGCTCAAGTCGGACTCGGACCGGGTCCAGGTCGACTCCGACGGCGACATCAACATCCGCGCGGGCTCGGCGATGGTCTTCGTCCGGGTCCGGGACAATCCGCCGCTGGTCGACGTCTTCTCCCCGGTCCTGACCGAGGTCGAGCCCACCGAGCGGTTGTACGTCAAGCTCTCCGAGCTGACCAACCGGATGCCGATCGGGCGGCTCTACTGTGCCGACGACACCGTGTGGGCCTCGATCCCGGTCTTCGGCCGGAACTTCCAGCCCACCCATCTGATGCTGGCCGTGCAGGTGATGACCGGCCTGGCGGACGAGTTGGACGACCGCCTGCACGGTGAGTTCGGTGGCAAGCGCTTCTTCGGCGAGGGGGACAAGCCGGGGCGGGGTGAGCACCGCACCGGCATGTACCTCTGACCGTCGGCCGTTCCGAGTCGCCGGGCGGTAGGGGCGGGTGGGACCCGGAAACCCCGAGAAACCGGGCCCCACCCGCGTGGGAGGAAGGTTCAGGTCGTCGCGATCCAGCCGACGCTGCGTGCGGTGGTCGGGTCGGTGGCGCGCAGGCCGGTGTCGGAGACGGTCCAGAGCACGTCACCGATCACCAGCGACCGGCGCACCGGGGACCACATCCCTCGGCTCTCGCGGTCTGTCGCCGGATGGGTCACCTCGCCGATCTCGCGGATGCTGTCGCCGCCGACGCGCAGCAGCCGGATGCCGGCGTCCACCGGCAGGGCCACCAGACCGCTGTCCGGTCGGTACAGGAAGGCGTGCGGGTCGTACTCGGCACCGGACCGTCCCCGGGGCAGGTGCCACTGGTCCAGCCGGTACGGGCGGCCCGGATCGCGTACGTCGAAGAGGGACACCTGTACGCCCTGGGTCCGACCCCGCGTGTCGGCCTCCTGGCCGACCCCGAGCAACCGGCCCTCGGGCAGCGGGTGCAGGTAACCCGAGTACCCGGTGATCTTGAGTTCGCCGGTGACCCGGGGCGCGCCGGGGTCGGTCAGGTCGAGCGAGTAGAGCGGGTCGGTCTGCCGGAAGGTCACCACGTACGCCACCGGGCCGAGGTAGCGCACCGAGTAGATCCGTTCACCCCGGCCGAGCCCGCCGACCATTCCGGCGGGCACCAGTGATCCGCCCTCGCGGCGCAGCACCCGCACCGCGGACTCGGAGGTCCGGCCCTCTGCCCTGCCGCCCCAGACGTCACCGGTGGTGGTGGCCACCCGCAGGTGCCCGTCCCACTCCGACAGCGCGTACTGGTTGATCAGCCAGCCGGGCACGGTGCCCGAGGCGACGAAGCGGGGACGCCCCGGGGCTGCGGTGTCGAACTGGTGGATCTCGGTGACCTCGTCGAACGCCGCTGGACGCGAGCGGGCCGGCTCGACCATCGGACGGCGACCGGCGAGGTAGAGACTGGTCGCGGTGCCGTAGACGGTGCTCGCGTCGGCCACCACGCCGACCGGGTCGCCGTCGCCGAGACGGTCGGTGGCCAGGTCGAAGCTGAGCACGGTCAGCGTCGACGTGCCGGTCATCCGTTCCGGGCGGCTCAGCCGGTCGCAGCCGATCCGCCCGCTGTGCCGTT
This sequence comes from Micromonospora sp. NPDC049903, assembly GCF_044460945.1. Lineage (NCBI taxonomy): Bacteria > Bacillati > Actinomycetota > Actinomycetes > Micromonosporales > Micromonosporaceae > Micromonospora > Micromonospora sp. NPDC049903. The sequence continues at coordinate 113,756 of NZ_JBITKL010000004.1, read as the reverse complement.
CGGCGCCCGCCGTCCACTCGTACTCGGGCAGCCAGGCCTCGATGCCCGCCCGCGCGATGACGGCACGGTTGCGTGCGGTCCGCTCCCGGTCGCTGCCGGTCCGCTCGAACGGGAACTCCAGGCGGGGTGCCGAGTTCACCACCACCCGGGCGGTCGTGCCGGCCAGCCGGGCGTCGATGGTGCGGCCCTGGATCCGGTACGTGCCGAGCACCCGGGGTGCACCGGAGAGGTCGACCAGGACCAGCCGGGTGTCGTCGACCGGGCCCCGGATGCGACCCGCGACGCCGGTGGGCGTCGCGCGCGGGGTGGCCTCGGTCAGGACCAGCGCCCGGTCACCGAGCAGCAGCAGTCGCTGATCCCTCCAGCGCAGGCGCTCGTGGCCGTCGGTGAGGTCGAGTTCGCCGGTGATCCGCCGGCTGGCCGGGTCGACCACCCGCAGGACGCCGCCGGTGGTCGTGACGATCCGCCGTCCGTCGGTCTTGACCAGGTCCGGCTCGTCGACGCCGACTTCGTGGTTGTTGGTCGTCGAGTGCTCCGGCGCGGCTCCCGTCGGCGCGGGAAGGGCTTCGGCACCCTTCGCCACGTCGCCGGCCCCGAGGGCGGCCCGGTCGCTGAACGTACGCCAGCCGCCGCCGAAGCCGTAGGGGCCGACCGAGGCGGTGGCCGCCGCGCGCAGCTCGGTGAGGGCGTCCGCGCAGGAGTCGAAGGAGACCAGGCCGACCGGCACCATCCGCGGCCCGTCGGTGCCGATGGGCAGTGTCACGACCGGTGGCGCCGACACACTGCCGGCGAGCAGCGCCAGTGCGATCAGCGTGCCACCGGCCGCGGTGGCCTTGGTTCCCCGTGTCATGCGCGGTTCGACGCGGCGTCCGGCGCTCCGGTTCCCCGACCGCTGGCATCGGCCGGGGAACCGGAGGTGGACGGTGAGCTAAGTGGACGGCAGCCAGGCGAGACGCTGGTTCAGCTCGTGGAGGGTCCGACGCCGGGGGACTCCACCAGCCGGGAGAGCACGATGGTGCTGCGGCTGGAGGTGACGAACGACTCGGCCCGCAGTCGTTCCAGCGCCTCTTCGAGGTGGGCGATGTCGGCGGCCCGCAGATGGACGAGCGCGTCGGCCTCGCCGGAGACCGTGTACGCCCCGACGACCTCGGGGTGACGGCGTACCGCCGCACCGAGTTGGGCCGGGGTGGTGCGACCGGCGCAGAACAGCTCGACGAACGCCTCGGTGGTCCACCCGACGGCGGCCGGGTCGACGATGGCGGTGAATCCGCGGATCACCCCGGCCGACCGCAGCCGGTCGACCCGTCGCTTGACCGCCGGAGCGGAGAGTGACACCCGGGTGCCGATGTCCGCGTACGACGCGCGGGCGTCCGCGACGAGCAGCGCAATGATTCGTTGGTCGACGGCGTCGATCTGCAATGTTCTGCTCCTGAGAAGCAATGTTTGCGGCTGTTACTAAAGTGGCAGCCTACCTACCCTTGGTCACCGTGAACCAGCAGCGAGTACCGCGAAAGCGGACATATCTCATGTGCTCGCCCGAGTATTTCGCGGTCGAGTACGCGATCAACCCGTGGATGGACGTGACCGCCTCGGTCGACCCGGAACTGGCGGTCAAGCAGTGGGACCGCTTGCGGGAGACCCTGGTGGGCCTCGGCCACGAGGTGCACCTGCTGGCTCCCGAGGCGGGCCTGCCCGACATGGTCTACGCCGCCAACGGCGCGTTCACGGTGGACGGCACGGCCTACGGAGCGCGGTTCAAGCACCCGCAGCGGGCCGCCGAGGCCGCCGCGCACCGGGCGTTCTACGAGTCGCAGGGCTGGCGGTTCATCGCGCCGAACGAGACCAACGAGGGCGAGGGTGACTTCGCGTACCTGCCGGAGGCGCACGGCGGCCTGGTCCTGGCCGGGTACGGCTTCCGCACCGAGCTGCCGGCGCACGCCGAGGCACAGGAGGCGCTCGGCCGTCCGGTGGTGTCGTTGCACCTGGTCGACCCGCGCTTCTATCACCTGGACGTGGCGCTCGCCTCGATCGACGACGGCAACGTCGTCTACTACCCGGGCGCCTTCTCCGCCGCCAGCCAGCGGGTGCTCGCCCAACTCTTCCCCGACGCGGTGGTGGCGGACGACGACGATGCGCTGTCGTTCGGGCTGAACCTGGTCAGCGACGGCGCCAACGTGGTGCTCAACAGCGAGGCGACCCGGCTCACCGGCCGGCTCAAGGCGGCCGGCTACACGCCGGTGCCCGTGGAACTGGCCGAACTCAAGAAGGGCGGTGGCAGCGTGAAGTGCTGCGTCGCCGAGCTGCGGCCCTGATCCGACGCTCCAGGGCCGGCCATCGCACCGGTCCGGCCCTGGGCATCGTGTCGAGACTCAGCCGAGCGTGGCCAGCTCGTTGACCAGCACGTTGGACAGCAGTTGGCCGTCGCGCTGCACCTCGCGCAGGTACCACTTCTGCTGCGGGGTACGCGGCTGGTTGAACTGCCACGCGCCGCGCGGGCTGTCGATCTGCCCGATCCGGCCGAGCGCCAGGTTCACCTCCTGCGCCGTCGGCGTCTCACCGGCGAGGCGGATCGCCTGGTCGAGCACCTTGGCCGCGTCGTAGGAGGCCATCGCGTACGTGGTGGGCGAGGCGTTGTGCTTCTTGCGGTACGCCGACGCGAAGCGACGGTTCGCCGCGTTGTTCAGGTCGGCGGAGTAGTTCAGGGCGGTCCGGATGCCGAGCGCGTCGTTGGCCGGCCGGATGCTCTCCAGCACCGTGCCCTCGGTGAGGAACCCGGGCGCGTAGATCCGGCCCCGGAACCCGGCGTCGCGCAACTGCATGACGAACTCCACGGCCGCAGCGCCGGAGTAGAAGCAGAAGACCGTCGACGGGCTGCGGTTCAATGCCTGGTTGATGTCGCTGACGTAGGCCGTCTTGCCGGGGTTCGGGTTGCCGGTGGTCCAGATCACCGGGTCGGAGATCCTCGGGTCGGACTCGCCGAACTCCTGGCGGAAGCCGCGCAGCACGTCCTCGCCACCGCCACCGCCCTCGGGCAGGATGATGGCCACCCGGTCGGCCGTACCCAGCTCGTCCTTGAGGTAGCGGCCGAGCGCCCGGCCCGCCTCGTCCAGCACGTACGACGTACGCCAGATGTAGACGACGCTCTGCAGGCTCGGTGGCGAGGCGTTGGAGCCGATCAGCGGTACCCGGGCCTGCTCGACCGCGTCCCGGATGCCGAACATGACGGCGGAGCTGGCGACGCCGGTCATCGCGAGCACGTTCTGTTCGAGCAGGCTGCTCACGGCGGCCTGACCGGACTTCACGGTGTCTCCCTCGTCTGCCGAGACCAGATTGACGGGGTGACCGCCGAGACTCCGGTCGTTCAGGTCGAGGTAGAGCTGGAAGCCGTTGGTGAGTTCGTCGCCGATGGCCTTGTTCGGGCCGGCCTGCGGCGCGATCAGACCGATTTTGATCGGACTGCCGCCGGTGGCGGTGGTGGTCCCCTCGTCGCCGTCCGTGCCACACGCGGCGACGAGGCTCCCTGTTCCGAGCGCGGCCAGCAACTGTAGTGCTCGCCTGCGGTTCATGTGCGACACCGGGTTCCCTTCAACACGCGTTGCCTAGGCGGGTGCGCCCCATCGGCGTTCTACCTGCTTCGCGACGCTGCGTCAATGATTAATGATCTTCGCCAAGAGACCGCAACGCGCTGGTTACCTTGGGCCAGACCGTCGCCTCGGGGTCGATGAGCCCGAAATGCTCACATCCCGAAAGCTCTACAAGGCGCATATCGGCCCCTGCTGCCTGGTTTGCGGCCACGTAAGCCCTGCTCATGGCGACCGGAACCTGTTCGTCGAGAGTGCCGTGCATCACTACGGTGCGTGTCGGGAGCGGTACCACGGATCGCGGGTCGGCAGCCGCGTAACGGTCGGGTACGTCCCCCGGACCACCGCCGAGCAGCGCCGCCACCGCACCCCCGTCCAGGTCGAGCCGGTACGCCTCGGCGAGGTCGGCGACCGGCGCGAGAGCGAGCACCCCGGCCACCGCCTCCGGCACGTGTCGCGCCGCGTGCAGGGCGAGGTGGCCACCGGCGGAATGACCGACCAGGACCGCTGGCGTCGGCGTCACCAGACCGGGCAGCGCCTCGTCCGCCAGCCGGGGCAGCGCGGTCACCGCGGCCAGGACGTCCTCCGGCGTACCGGGCCATCCGCCACCGGGTTGCCCGGTCCGCCGGTACTCCACCTGCGCCACCGGGTGACCGAGCGCGGCAAGCGCGGCGGCCATCGAGTCGGTGTGCCGTCGGTCGTACTCGTGGCGCCAGAAGCCCCCGTGCACCACGACCACCAGCCGTCGGGGCGGCCCGGTGCCGGACGGCCGGCGCAGGTCGGCGACCTGGTCGGGGTGCTCGCCGTAGGCGACGGTGACGTCCGGGGCGGGAGCGGGCCGGGTCAGCACGGCTCGCGGGTCGGAGGTCATCGGCCGACCGTAGCGCGGAACGTGCCGCATGCGCCGTCGGGTGCGACGCACGGTGACCAGGTCGGCGGACGGGCGGAACACACGGTGACCGGTGCGCCGGGCCGACGGGCGGCGACGGCGGCCACTGGGTAAAGATGGGTGCCATGACCGAAGCACACTCAGCTGGACAGAACGACGAGCCTGGCCTGGACGGGGCCGGGCACTCCGGCACGGTGGTGGTGGTCGGGCCGGACGGCCGGCCGGTCGGCACCGTGCAGACCGACGACGGCCCCGGCGAGGACCCGACGCGCCTGGTCGAGCAGCCGGCCAAGGTGATGCGGATCGGCAGCATGATCAAGCAGCTCCTGGAGGAGGTGAAGGCGGCTCCGCTCGACGACGCCAGCCGGCACCGGATGCGGGAGATCCACGAGCGCTCGATCGTCGAGCTCAAGGAGGGGCTGGCCCCCGAGCTGCGCGAGGAACTCGAACGGCTCTCGCTGCCGTTCGCCGAGGACCAGGCGCCCAGCGAGGGCGAGTTGCGGATCGCCCACGCCCAGCTCGTCGGCTGGCTGGAAGGGCTGTTCCACGGCATCCAGGCCGCCCTGGTGGCCCAGCAGATGGCCGCCCGGGTGCAGCTCGAACAGATGCGTTCCGGCCGGCAGGCGCTGCCCAGCGGTCCCGGCGGCGGGGCCGTGCTGCCCGGGATGCCGGGCATGGGCCAGCCGGGCGGTGGCGAAGGACACAGCACCGGTCAGTACCTCTGACACCGCACGCGGCGTGCGACCCCGCCGGGTCGCACGCCGCGTCGCGCTCAGTCGGCCCCGAAGACCTTCTCCAGGTACGCGGCCACACCGTCGGTGGAGTTCGTCGAGGTGACGTCGTCGGCGATCGCCAGCACGGTGGGGTGCGCGTTTGCCACCGCCACCGCCCGCCCGGCCCAGGTCAGCATCGGTACGTCGTTCGGCATGTCGCCGAAGGCCAACACGTCGGCCGGGTCGACGCCGATCCGGTGGCAGTACCAGGCCAGCCCGGCCGCCTTCGTCACCCCGGCTGCCGAGATCTCCACCAGCCCGGAGTTCGACGAGTGGGTGGCCTCCGCCAGCCCCGCCAACGCGGCCGAGATCAGCTCGGTGAACCGGTCCGGATCCTGGTCGCCGGCTCGGACCAGCAGCTTCACCGCCGGCACCGACAGCAACTCCTCCGGTTTGTCCACGACCCGGATGGCCGCGTCACCGGCCTCCCAGCGCACGGGATAGTGCGCCTCGTGCCGCATCTCCCGGCTGTCCACGATCTCCACCGCGAGACTCACGTCCGGCACCTCCGCCCGCAGGCGCTGGGCCACCTCGGCGAGCAGATCGGGAGCCAGCGGATCGGCGCGCAGCACCTGGTCGTCGACCGGGTCGTAGACCACCGCGCCGTTGGCGCAGACCGCCGGCAGCGGTTCGGCGAGCTGGTCGTACACGAGCCGGAGCCAGCGGATCGGACGGCCGGTGACCAGCACGACCGGCGTGCCCTGGTCGGAGATCCGCGCCAGCACCGCGGCGGTGTGCGCACTGAGCGTGCGGTCGTCGCGGAGCAGCGTGCCGTCGATGTCGGTGGCGATCAGGCCGGGCGTCGCGTCCATCACCTGGACAGTAGCCGGTCGAGGTAGACCGCCACCCCGTCGTCGTCGTTACGGAGAGTGATGTCATCGGCGGCGGCCCGCACGCTCGGGTGCGCGTTGGCGACGGCGACCCGGGCCCACCCGGCCCACTCGAACATCGGCAGGTCGTTCGGCATGTCGCCGAAGACCAGCACCTCGGCCGGGTCCACGCCGAGGGACTGCGCGACCACGGTGAGGCCGGAGGCCTTGTCCACCCCGGGCGGGCAGATCTCGATGAAGCCGAGCCCGGCCTGGGTGACCGTGGCCAGGTGCGGCGGCACGATCTCCCGAGCGACCGCCAGCAACTCGTCGACGTGGTGGTCGGCGGTACGCGCGAACGCCTTGATCACGTCACCGGCGAGGCACTCGTCCCGGGTACGGACTTCGAACCGGTCCTGGTAGGGCCAGTCCGGGTGGTAGTCGCCCCAGAGCGGGGCGTCGTGCTCGTCGGAGGCCTCGACCATCACCGTCAGGGGGCCGACCGCGACCTCCAGATCGGCCAGCAGGGCGGCCAGCACCTCGCTCCCGAGGCGCTCGTCGCGCAGCACCACCGGCCCGGCCGGGTCGCTCTGGTCCACCACCCGGCCGCCGCCGGCCAGCACCAGGAAGTCCGCGGCACGGATGTCGTTGCGGGTCAGTTCGGTCAGCCGGGGGCCGCGCCCGGTGGCGCCGACCACCGGGATGCCGGCGGCACGCACCCGGTCGAGAACCTCGTGGGTGTACGCCGAGACGGTGTCGTCGCTGCGGACGAGCGTCCCGTCCAGGTCAGTGGCGATCAGCTTGGGCAGGCCCGGGCGGGTCATGGTTCCTCCTTCGCCCGCCGCCGTCGCAGCCAGCCGGTCGCCGGTAGGCGACCCGGCGTGACGGCGGGCAGCAACCGTACCTCGGGAAACAGGTCGCAACCATGGCTTCCCGGCGAATCGGATGCCAACGGACGGCGCACCGAAGATGACGTTCGGCCAGGCCCCCCGCCGCACTGTCGACGCGCGGCGCGGCGCGCATCCGGCGCTCGTTCGGCGCGGCTCGGCGCTCATCCGGCGCTCGGCGCGGCGCGGCTCGGCGTTGAGATGTTAGGAAGGGACCCTTCCTATACACCAGGCGTTAGCAGGGGACCCCTCCTTACACCTCAGTCGGGCGGGGCCTCACGGGCGAAGGGCACCGTCGGGCTGACGGTGATGTCGGCCGGCGGACGTCCCTCGTCCGGATCCACCTGCTCGGACCGTCGCCGGGAACGCCGGGACGTCGACTCCGGGGAAGCGTCGTCGGGGCCGACCGGCTCACCGCTCGACGGCGTCTCGGCCCCGGCGGGGATGGTCCGGACGAGCGCGGCGGCGAACAGCAGCACGGCCGCGAAGGCCATGAACAGACCACGCCCGTGCTCGATGCGGAGGCTCTCCTCGCCGGAGTAGTACAACAGGCTCCGACGGGTCGCGTCGCCGAGCGACGACGTGGCGGCGGCGAGCAGCGCGATCATGCCGGCCGCGAGCGCCAGGCCGGCGATCCGGGCGTTGACCTGCGCCGACCTGGTGCCGCGTAGCGCGAGCGCCACCGCGCAACCGAGCACCAGGAGACCGACCAGGTAGCCGGTACCCATTCCGCCGATCTCGGCGACCCCGTTGGTCACCTCCAGCGGACTGGCGGGGTCCGGGCCGGTGGGGATGTTCATGGTCACCCACTCGCCGAGCAGCGAGGCGACGGCGGCGGCCGCACCCAGTCCGGCCAGCAGCATCGGTACCCGGTGGTCCCGGCCGAGGCCGGTGACGGCCCGCCGGAGGCGGCTTCCGCCCTCCGACTCGTCCGCCGTACCCCATTCGAGGACGCTGGCACCGTCGGCGCGTTCGTCCTGACGAGGGATGGGGAGGTCGTTGGTCATCGTTCGCCCTCTCCTCGGAGCCTGGCCGCCCCGGAAGGCGCTGACCAGGTCGGCGGGTCCGCGTGAATCATTCCACAGCCGGCCGGTGACGTCGGGTTCCCGGCGGCGAGCCTCGCTGGTCGGTCGCCTGTCGGCGTCGGGTCGACTAGCGTCAGGTGCATGCCTATCCGTACCGCTTCCGCACGCTGGCAGGGCAACCTTCCCGAGGGCTCCGGCACGATCCGTACCGGCAAGGGCGGGTTGCAGGGGAACTACTCCTTCAAGTCTCGTTTCGAAGAGGGAGAGGGCACCAACCCCGAGGAGTTGATCGGCGCCGCGCACGCCGGCTGCTTCTCGATGGCCTTCTCCAAGGCGCTCGCCGACGCCGGGACCACCGCCACGTCGGTGGAGACCACCGCCACGGTGCACCTGGACAAGACCGACGCCGGAATGACGGTGACCCGCATCGAGCTGGACACCGTCGGTGACGTCCCCGGCATCGACGAGGCGCAGTTCGCCAAGCTGGCCGAGACCGCGAAGCAGAACTGCCCGATCTCGCGACTGCTGTCGCCCGGCGCGGAGATCACCCTCACCGCCCGCCTCACCTCCTGACCACCCCGCGCTGATCTCGCGCCTCCGGCACCCCGGCACACCGTCCGGGGCCTCGGAGGCGCGAGATCGCGCGTCGGGTGAGGAACAATGAGGGCGTGGCGGTCGAGATGGAGCGCGAGCGGTTCGAGGAGTTGGTGGGGGAAGCGCTGGACGAGGTTCCGGAGGAACTGCTGGCGCTGATGAGCAACGTGGTGATCCTGGTCGAGGACGACCCGCCCCCCGGTGAGGACCTGCTCGGCCTCTACGAGGGACACGCGTTGACCGACCGGGGCTGGGACTACGCCGGAGTCCTACCGGACCGCATCCTGATCTACCGCAACCCGATCCTGCGGATCTGTGACACCGACGACGACGTCATCGACGAGGTGGCGGTGACCGTGGTGCACGAGATCGCCCACCACTTCGGCATCGACGACGCGCGCCTGCACGACCTCGGCTGGGGCTGACCCACCGACCCTCTTGCGGTGCTGCCCTACCGTCTCGGCCAGACACGGCGAGTACGGGAGGAACCCATGCGTAGCGAGCTGTTCTCAGCGGCGAACCTGGAGAAGGAGTCCGCGCAGCCCGGTATGCGGCTGCAGAACGCCAAGATGTTGAAGATCGAGCTGAACGGCGAGGCGATGGCCCGCGTCGGCTCGATGGTCGCGTACCAGGGGCAGGTGCAGTTCCAGGCGCTCGGCTCCGGTGGTATCGGCAACTTCCTCAAGCAGAAGCTCACCGGCGAGGGTGTGCCGTTGATGAAGCTGACCGGTCACGGCGACGTCTTCCTCGCCGACTTCGCCAAGGACGTGCACGTCATCGACCTGGAGCCGGGCGACGCCCTGTCCATCAACGGGTCCAGCGTGCTGGCCTTCGACTCGACGTTGAGCTACGACATCAAGATGGTCGGCGGCGCGGGCATGGCCTCGACCGGCCTGTTCAACTGCGTCTTCTCCGGTCACGGCCGGATCGCGGTCACCACCCGGGGCACCCCGGTCGTGCTCAGCGTCGACGCACCCACCTACGTGGACCCGCAGGCCGCCGTCTGCTGGTCGGCGGGGTTGCAGACCGGCTACCACCGGGCCGACCAGCTCGGGCTCGGCACGCTGCTGGGGCGGACCACCGGTGAGGCGTACACGATGAGTTTCGCCGGGCGCGGCTTCGTCGTCGTCCAGCCGTCCGAGGAGCCGCCGGTCATGGGCAGCGGCCAGCAGGAGCAGGGCGGGGTGCTCGGCGGCCTGTTCCGCTGAGCCCGGTCGGTCAGCCCAGCTCGCCCGCACGGAGCCGGGCGAGCCAGGCTGCCGCGTCGGTGTAGTCGGCGTCGGAGAGTCCCGCCGGGGCCGGCACCGGCCGTTCGCCGGCCGTGCCGTCCCACCGGTGTCGGGGGTACGAACCGAGGAAGCGGACGTCGGCGCAGACCCGCCGGAGTCCCTGGAGGGTCTCGCCGAGCCGGTTGTCGGCGACGTGGCCGGTGCAGTCGAGGAAGAAGACGTACCGGCCCAGCGCCTCACCGGTCGGCCGGGACTCGATCCGGGTCAGGTTGACCCCGCGTACGGCGAGTTCCATCAGCACGGACAGCAGCGCGCCCACCTCGTCGTGGGCGATGTAGACCGCCAGCGAGGTCACGTCGTCGCCGGTGGGCGGCGGAGGCGGTCCGGGGCGGGAGAGCAGCGCGAACCGGGTGACCGCATCCGGATGGTCGGCGATCTTGTCGGCCAACACGGCGAGCCGGTGCCGGGCCGCGCCGATGGGTGCGCAGATCGCCGCGTCGTACTCACCGGTGGCGGCGCCGGCAGCCGCCGCCCCGTTGGAGAGCACGTCGACCACGACCGCGTCGGGCAGGTGTGCCCGCAGCCACCCCCGGCACTGGGTGGACGCCTGCGGGTGGGCGGCGACGCTGCGGATGGTCGGCAGCAGGGTGCCCGTGCGCGCGCCGAGCACGAACTGCACCGGCAGGATCACCTCGCGGGTGATCACCAGAGGTTCGCCCTCGGCCAGTTCGTCCAACGTGACCCCGACCGCGCCGCCGATCGAGTTCTCCAACGGCACCAGCGCGGCGTCGGCGTCGGCGGTGCGTACCGCCTCCATGGCCTCGCCGACGCTGCGGGCCGGTGTACGGCTGCCCCGCTCCGCGGCGGGCAGGGTACGCAACGCCTGCTCGGCGAAGGTGCCCTCGGGCCCGAGGTAGACGAAACGGGTCGGCGGCGTTCCCGGCATGGCGAACAGCCTACGCACCCGCCGAGGGTGTGGACGCCGATGGCGTCGGTGACTGCCCGGACGGCGTCGGCGTGGGCACCGGTGGCGGAGAGGGCACGGGCGCCACCGGTACCGGCACCGACCCCTCGTCGCCGCAGGCCAGCGTCCTGATCCCGACGGGCGCGGCCACGCGTACCTCGACCGAGCAGACGTCGGTGCCGGCGGTGACCAGCCGCAGGGTGCCGGCCTGGTCCCGGGTGACCACCTGGAGCGGCTCGTAGCCGGTGACGTCGATGCCGGTGAAGTGCCAGCCGGCGGCGCAGAGCGGCCCCCTGGTGACCTGCACCCGCGCGTTGCGGGGGAGCAGTCCGTCGCGGCCCCGGACCAGGTCGACGATCCGTTGCCGGGACGGCTGGCCGGGGCAGGCGACCGCGACCAGGCCGGCGTCGGTCGACGTGACGGTCGGTGCGGCGCTGGGCGGTTCACCGAAGGGCGGTGGTGTCGGGGTGGCCGACCCGGCCGCGGCCGTGGTGGGCGGCGGCGTCGGCAGGGTCGACCCGTCGCGCGGGTCCGGCGGTTCGCCGCAGCCGGCCAGCAGGAGTATGGCCAGCCCAGCGACTGCGGGCAGCCGGGTACGGCCCCGGCGGGCGCCCGGTCGGGCGGGCCGGCGGCCGGGGGCGGCACGACGGATCGGGGTGGGCGACACGGGGATGATCCTCGATGGGGGGCGAGCGTCGGGAGCGGCCGGAGCCGAGCCCATGGTAGGAGGATCCGCCGCCGACGTGAAGGTCCGCCGGGTACGCGGTGCCCGGGTCAGAGCTCGGAGAAGAAGGTGAGCGAGCCGGCGACGGCCCCGTCGGCGAGCACCGGAGTGGAGATGGCGTCGACGGTCGCGTCAGAGACACCCTCGGTGGTTGCCATGATCCGTAACAGGCCACGGGCCATCCGGCCGGAGGCGAGCGCCAGCAGCGGCGGGATCTTGTCGATGTCCGGCTCGGCCAACTCGCCCCGGTACGCGGTGAAGTCGAGCAGCCGCAGGCCGCCGTCGAGCAGCGGCAGCCCGATGACGTCCTCGGGGGTGCCGAGGCCGAGCAGATCACAACCGGCGGCGGAGACGGCCACCACGCGGCTCTCGGCGTCGATCAGCAGGCAGGGCTCGTCGGCACTGGACACAGTGGCCGCCCACCGGCCGATGTTGTCGTACCCCAGCTCTGTCGGTGTTCCCGGGTCGGGCACGAACACTTCCGAGAGCGAGAGTTCGACGTGGGCCACCGCGCCTCCTATGCACACCGACGGAACGTCCACGCTAGCCGGTCGTCTCGGCCACCGCTGACCGCGCTGGTATCCACGCCATCGGTGCTGATCGCTGCCGGTCTGCGACGGCGCGGCCGGCCGGTGCGGAGTGCAGGGGCCCGGCCGCGTGGCGTCGCCGCAGACGTTACCGCCGGGTGGCCGGCTTGTCAGCGGCCATTCGGCCGTCCTCATACCACCGGTAGTCGGCTGCTGGCGGATAGCCGCCGCTCATCCACGTCCCGGGGTGCTGCGCGACCCGGGAGAGCTTCTCGGCGGTGGCCGGGCTGATCCGGTTGCCACCGGCGACGAGCATCCGGTCGAGCTCCCGGTGGGTGGCCATCAGACAGTCCTTGGGCAGGCCGTAGACGCTGATGACGCCGGAGCCCACGAAGGTGAGCACCGGCGTCACCGGGATCGGATGGCCGACCGCGCTGGTCAGTGCCTTGCTGGCGCGTCGGGCGTCGCGGCGGGCCTCGGCCACGTACGGCGGGCGCTTGCCGTTGATCTGCACCACGTCACCGGCGACCAGGACGCGGGCCCGGCCGTGGTCGGCGATGGTGACGGCGAAGAGTCCGCTCGGGCCGATGGCGAGGAACCCGGCCCGGTTGTCGTCGCTCTCGTCGAGCAGGGCGTCCGCGGCGTCCGTGCGCGGCCAGTCGATCACGTGCCACGCGGGCCCGAGATGGTCGAGTTGACCGAGCGCGCGGGCACCGGCGGCCTCCAGCCGACGAGCGCCCCGCTCGGCGCGACGTCGGCGGGCCCACTCCAAGGGCGACGGACGCGGGGCCGCGACCACCCCCGGCGCCTCGACCCGAGGGTGTGGCACCGCCGCTTGCGGCAGCGCCCGGGCGGACGGTACGGCTCGACGAGCGGGGAAGACAGTCATCGCGACCTCCGGCAAAAGGTCCCTCGAAGTTACTTTCTCACTACCCTACGTTGCGGGTCCCGGTAGTCGGCAAGCCGGAACGCCGGAATGACTGTGGATGAATGCCATATTCACCCACAGCTGTTTTATCGGATGCCGCCAAACCCTGCCCTAGGCTTCGGGTGTGACCCACTACGTGGACAGTGAGGTCGGTCGGCTCGGCACCGTGCTGCTGCACCGGCCGGGGCCGGAACTCGCCCGCCTGACCCCGCGCAACAACGACTCCCTGCTGTTCGACGCCATCCCCTGGGTGGGGCGCGCGCAGGAGGAGCACGACGCCTTCGCCGCCGCGCTGCGCGAGCGCGATGTCGAGGTGCTCTATCTCACCGATCTGCTCACCGAGACCCTGGCCGTGGCGGAGGCCCGCGCCGAACTGACCGAACAGGTCCTCGCCTCGCCCCGGCTCGGCGACACCCTGCGCGCCCGGGTCGCCGCGCACCTGACCTACCTCGACCCGGCCGCGCTCGCCGGCGTCCTCGTCGCCGGCCTCGCCCACGAGGAGCTACGGCTCGGCGGTGACCGGCGCGGTGGCCTGGTCTACACGCTGATGGACCGGCACGACTTCGTCATCGCGCCCCTGCCGAACCTGTTGTTCACCCGCGACTCGTCACTGTGGATCGGCGGGCGGGTCGGCGTGACCAGCCTGGCGATGCCCGCCCGGCGGCGGGAGACCACGCTGACCGACGCGATCTACCGGCACCATCCGCGCTTCGCCGGCACCGAGTACGTCTACCGGCCCGACCTGGAGCACCTCGAAGGCGGCGACGTGCTGCTGCTCGCCCCCGGGGTGCTCGCCGTCGGGGTCGGCGAGCGGACCACCCCGGCCGGTGCCGAGCGGCTGGCCCGGCAGGTCTTCGCGGCCGGGCTGGCGCACACCATCCTGGTGGTGCCGATCGCCCAGGAGCGGGCCACCATGCACCTCGACACGGTCTGCACCATGGTCGACGTCGACGCGGTGCTGATGTATCCCAACGTCGCGCACTCGCTGTCGGCGTACACGGTGATCGCCGGGACGGACGGCGACGACCCACGGGTGGACGGCCCGGCGCCGTTCCTGCGGGCCGCCGCCGACGCGATGGACCTCGACCAGCTCCGGGTGATCGACACCGGGCTCGACCCGGTGACCGCCGAGCGGGAGCAGTGGGACGACGGCAACAACACGCTGGCGCTCGCGCCCCGGCTCTGCGTCGGCTACGAACGCAACGTGGAGACCAACGCCCAGCTCGAACGGGCCGGGATCGAACTCATCCCGATCGCCGGCTCCGAGCTGGGGTCGGGTCGGGGCGGCCCGCGCTGCATGTCCTGCCCACTGCTGCGCGAGTGACGACGCGGGCAGGCCCGGGAGTAAGGAAGGGCCCCTTTCTAACGTCTCCGGTAGAGCAGGGGTCCCTTCCTAACACCAGAAGCGCGCGCTCAGCGCAGGGTGAGCTGGCGACCCAGCAGGCCCTGACGGGACCGGCGGGCGGCGGCGTCGAGCGGTTCGGTCTCCGCCAACGCCTCGGCGTACCGCTTGGCGAAGTCGGCGACCGGCGCCTCCCACTCGGCGGCCGGGGTCTCCTCGGGCAGATCCCAGACCGGCACCAGCCGACCGTGGGCACGGAACATGCCGGCGAACTTCGTCCCCTCGCCGAGAGTCAGCGAGCCGGCCGCACCCAGCCGGGCCAACGCGTCCAGCGCGGCCTCCTCGGCCTCGGGCAGGACCCAGCGCACGTGCGCCTTCTCCGGCACCTGGCACCAATACGCCGACCGCGCCGCCGCCAGGCGTACGGTCGGGTAGATCGCCGCGTTGGCCCGTTCGAGGGACGCCTGCACGGTCGGGTCGTCGACGGCCTCGGGGACCAGCCAGAACTCGAAGCCCTCGTGCAGGGTGACCGTCAACGGACCGTCGACCAGGATGTCCTGGAGCCGTGGCCCGGGACCGGGCAGCGGCGGCACCTGGACCGGGGCGCCCGGCTCGGTACGCAGCGCGCAGAGCAGCGACTCGGCCAGGTCCCGGGACACGTCACCGGACTGCTGGTGTCGCTGGAGCCCGACGAACACCTGCCCGTCGGCGCGGCTCATCGCGGGGGCGGCCATCGGCAGCACGGTGGCCAGCGCCACCGGCCGGTCGCCGTACTCCTCGACCAGCTCGGGGGTGAGCCGCAGCGGTGCGGAGGCGGCGGGCACGAGTTCCCGCAGCGCGATCCACTCCGGCTCGTCGGTCAGCCCCTCGAAGGGCCGGGGGACGAAGACGTCCCGCACCTTCTCCCGCTTCGGGGTCGTCGGCGCGGCGGCCCGCTGGTTCTTTCGACGCTTGCTCACGGCGACACAGCCTAGAGGCCCGGGCGCGATGCCGGGGGCCGGACCCGCCCTGCGCGGGCTCAGCCGGCGACGACCAGGTCCGGTCGTTCGGGGACCGGGTCGAAATCGGCCCAGACGCTCTGCCCCAGACCGTCCCGTTCGACCCCCCAGCGGCTCGCCAGGCCGGAGACGATGTGCAGGCCCCGGCCGTCGGCTGCGTCGATGTCCGCCGGACGGATCCGGGGCGTACCGGTCGCGCCGCCGTCGGTGACCCGCAGCCGGACGTGCGCCCCGTCGTCGGTCGTCATCAACCGCCAGGCCACCCGGACCACTCCACCCGGCAGCGGGTCCGCGTGCCGGACGGCGTTGCCGACCAGCTCGGCCAGGACCGCGACGAGATCCGCGAGCACCACCGGGGACACGACCTCGGCCAGTTCGGCGGCGAGGCGGTGCCGGGCGGCGCGCGCACCGCTGGCGTGGTGCGGTACGACCACACACCACGCTCGTTCGACCGCTCCCGTCGACACGTCCCGCCCCTCTTCCGCCCCGGTGACCCCCACGATCACCTACGGGGCAGCCGCACCTCTGCGACCGTACCTCCACCAGTTCTCGGTCGGAGGAATACCCATCCATTCTGCTGTTCAACGATCCGGCGGACGAGATAGAGGCCGAGTCCGGTGCCCGGATAGCGACGATTGTCACCCGAGTCGCCCTGCCAGAACCGGTCGAAGGCCCGTTCGACGTGCTCAGGGCGTACGCCGATGCCCCGGTCGCTGACCCGGACGCAGACGGTCGGCCCGTCCGAGGCCGCGCTCACCTCGATCGGCGAGCCGGGTGGGGAGTACTTGCCGGCGTTGGTGACCAGCTCGGTCAGCACGGTGACCAGGCTCTGCCGACGCCCGATCGCCCGGGGCAGGTCGGCCGGGAACTGGAGGGTCGCCCGACGACGCAGCTCACCGGGCAGGTTGGCGACCGCCCCGCGCAGCGTCTCGCCGAGGTCGAACGGCACCGCCGGCCCGTCGTCCGGCCAGGCCTCGGCGGCGGAGGAGAGCAGCCGGTCGAGCAACCGGGCCAGCTCGTTGGCGCGCTGGCCGATGACCTGCGCGGCCTGGCGTCGGTCGGCGTCGCTGAGCGACTCCCAGTGGTCGTTGAGCGTGTCGGCGTACCCCTTGATCACGGTCACCGGCGTGCGCAGCTCGTGACTGGTCACCGCGACGAAGAGGTCCCGCTCGTGGTCGTGCCGTTGCTGGTCGGTGATGTCCCGGAAGGTGACCACCCGCAGCGCGCCCGGACCGGGCAGCTCACCCGAGGTGACCCGCAGCCAGCGTCCGTCCGGCAGGCGGTGGTCGAGGACCTGCCCGGACGGGGGCACCGGGAAGGGCAGCGGCTTGTTGATCGCCTCGGCTGCGGACCGGCCGGTGACGTCGGCGGCGGCCGGGTTCCAGAGGCGTACGTGGGCGTCCCGGTCGACGACCGCCAGCCCGTCGGCGAGAGCCGCCACCACCGGGCCGTCGCCGTGCACCGGCAGGCCGCTCTGGTCGCCGTACATGTGCGCGATGCAGGCGCCCAGGAATCCGACCACGCCCCGCTGCTCCGGGCCGGGCTCGTCGTCCCCGGCCCGGTACAGGGCCTGGAGGCTGCCGACGGCGTGCCCGCCGATCTCCGCCCGGGAGGCGACCATCCGGCGCAGGCCGCGATCGGTCAGCTCGTCGGCGAGCTGGCTGCCGAGCCGGTCGGTGCGTACGCACTGCACCCGGGGGCCGGCGAGCAGGCAGGCGGTGATCGGGTCGCTGGGTGGCAGTGGACGTCCGATGGTCCACTCGGCGGCACCGGTGGCGGCGATCACCCGTCCGCCGCTGGGAGCGAACTCGACGAAGGCCATGCCGGCGGCACCGAGTGCCGGTTGCGCCACCCGCAGTAGCTGGGTCAGTACCGGAAGGCCCGCGTCCCCCGAGTTGATCATCTCGATGACGACGGTGTGCCCGGCGATGAGAGCCGAGTAATCGGTACGGTCCGTCATGTCCCCGAGTGTGCACCTCCGTTCACCTTCTTCGGCACCCCCGACGGTCGGTTATCCCCTCAACCGGGCCAGCGTCTGCGCCGGGCGGTCGGTGATCACGCCGTCCACCTCGGCGGCCAGCACGAGATCCAGGTCCGCCGGCTCGTTGACGGTCCAGACGTAGACCTGGTTGCCGGCGGCCCGCAGCGACGGCACCAGCGCCGGACGTGCCCGGACCAGGCCGATCCCGGGACCGGCGATGCCGACACCGAACGGCAGCCGGCCCAGGCGCAGCCAGCGGGGCAGCACCTCCAGCAGCAGTACGGTCGGCAGCGCCGGGGCCAACGCCCGCATCCGGCGTACGGCCAGCGGGGAGAAGGACATCACCGTCACGCGTACCGGGTCGTCGGGGCGCGGTTCGGTCAGGCCGTACCGGCGCAGCAGGGCGACCAGCCGGCGTTCCACGTCGCCGCCGTAGCGGGACGGGTGTTTGGTCTCCACCAGCAGCCGCACCGGCCGCCCGGCGGCGAGGACCGCCTCCAGCAGCCGTTCAAGGGTCAGCAGCCGGGTCCGCGAGTCGTCGAGCACCTCGTCCCCGTCGGCCGGTACGCAGCCCGGGTGCCAGGAGCCGAAGTCCAGCTCCTCCAGCTCGGCCAGGGTACGGGCGCTGACCAGGCCGCGACCGTTGCTGGTGCGGTTCAGTCGGCGGTCGTGCACGCAGACGAGGTGGCCGTCGCGGGTCAGCCGGACGTCGCACTCCAGCCCGTCGACGCCCTCGTCGAGCGCGCGCAGGTAGGCGGCGAGGGTGTGCTCCGGCAGGTCGTACGACGCGCCACGGTGCGCGAAGACGAGCGGGGTGTGCACGGCCGTTACAGGACCCGGCCCGGTTGGCCGTTCGAGTCGACCACCGGTCGTCCGGCCGCCTCCCAGTCGCCCATCCCGCCCTCCACGTTGCGCACCTGGTCCCAGCCGTTGTGCATGAGGTAGGCGACCACCTGGGCGGACCGTCCGCCGGAGCGGCAGATGACCGCGACGTCCCGGTCGTCGGGCACCTCGGCGATGCGCGCCGGCAGTTCCATCATCGGCAGGTGGTGTGCGGTGGGTGCGTGACCCGCCTCCCACTCGTCGTCCTCCCGGACGTCGAGCAGGTAGGTCTCGTCGTTGATCTCGGGCACCGTCATGGTGGGTACGTGGGATCCGAACACGGCTACCAAGCCTAGAGGGCCGTCGGGGCGATCGCGTAGGCCGGCGGGTCAGAGCCGGGTGACCCAGTGCGGATGGGCACCCGCCCACTGCGGCATCCGGGTGCCCCGGACCGCCTCGAACAGTCCCTCTCCGCCGTTGTCGAGCACGACGTAGGAGACCTGGTCGATGGTCTGCGGGTAGGACGGCACCTGGACGCCGCGCAGCGCGTCGGTGGAGAGGCCGCGCAGCGCCAGCAACAGGTCCTCCACGGGTACGCCGTTGGTGTCCACGGTCAGCGAGCCGCCGACGGCCTGGACGAGCCGGTGCAACTGGACCGGATTCTCGCGGAGCCGGGTCTCCCCCGCCCGTTGCAGCATCGCCCCCAGCAGTTGCTGCTGGTGGGTCTGCCGGTCGTAGTCGCCGCCGGGCAGGTCGTAGCGCTGACGGACGTAGTCCAGCGCCTGGGCACCGTCCATCCGCTGGCAGCCGGGCGAGAAGACCCGGTCGGTGTGGATCGAGCGCACCTCGGTGCGTACGCACATGGTCACCCCGCCGAGCAGGTCGATGACGCTGCGCAGACCGGCGAAGTCGACCAGGGCGGCGCCGTCGAAGCGGATGCCGGTGAGTCGGGTCAGGGTGGCCGAGAGCAGCCGAGCGCCGGCCTCACCGCCGCCGCCGTACTCGTACGCGGCGTTGACCTTGTCCTCCCCGCCCGGGTAGCCGGACCCGGGCGGGATGTCGACCAGCAGGTCACGCGGTACGGAGACCAGGTAGCCCTCGCGCAGCCCGGCCGGTACGTGCACCATCAGGATGGTGTCGGTGCGCTGTTCCGGGCCGGTGTCGTCGGGGCGGCGGTCCGAGCCGACGAGCAGGTAGTTGAGCGGGCCGTGCCGGTCGGTGCGGTCGGCGCGGGCGCTCGGGTCGAGCAGTTCGGCCCGGGTCATGGTGCGCTCGTACCGGTCGGCGAGCACCCGGAGGCCGACCACGGCGACCGTGGCCAGCAGCACCACCGCCAGCCCGATCCCCAGCAGTGCGCGTGGCCAACGCGGGTGCCCGGACTTGCCGCCCGCTGCCCGTGGTCCGCCGTCGCGTGCCCTCCTGGCCGTGACGTCCTCCCCGCCCGTCTGACATGAATCTTCTTCATGTCAGACTACGGACGGTGATGGCGGCGTGACGGCGGTTTCCGGGTACTCCCGCCGGTCACTTCCGGCTGGAGATCACCTCGGGGTTGTAGAACACGAACTCGGCCAGCTTGTCCTGCTTGACCGCGTGGAACATGTCCAGGGTCTGCTCGCTCAGCGCTTCCCGGCCGCTGTCCGTGCCGTTGAACGTGCCGCCGTTGGTCTTCAGCATGATCAGCTCGTTGCCGGTGACCCCGCGCATGGTGAAGACGAAGTCCTCCACCGAGACGCCGCCGGTGTCCAGGATGAACGCCTTGCCGGCCGCCTTGATCAGCTCGTTGAGCTTGAGCGGGTTGGTCAGCGTGCCGTTCTGGCTGGCCTTCTTCGCCATCGCCTTGATCAGCTGCTGCTGGTTCTGCTGGCGGTCGTAGTCGCTGTTGGCCAGGCCGTACCGCTGCCGGGAAAAGTCCAGCGCGGCCCAGCCCTCCATCTCCTGGCAGCCCTTCTTGTGCACCACCGGGGTCCGCTGCTTGCCGGTCTTCTTGGCGTCCGCGTTCCACATCACCTTGCCGTCCACGTACGACATGTGGGCCGACTTGACCTCCTGCTTCGGGCAGATCCGCACCGAGCCGAGAGCGTCGATGACGTTCTTGAAGCCACCGAAGTTGATGATCGCCGCACCGTCGAAGCCGACGCCGGTCATGCCCTTGATGGTCTGGGCCATCAACTGGGCGCCGCCCTCCCAGCCGCCGCCGTTGCGGGCACCGGCCTGGAACGCTGCGTTGATCTTGTCGGTGCCGCCCGGGAAGTCGGTCTTGGGGAAGGCCGGGATGCGGGCCTCGGTGTCCCGGGGGATCGAGATCAGGTACGCCTGGTCGTGGGTGGCCGGGATGTGCAGCACGATGATGCTGTCCGCGCGTACGTCGTCGGCGGCCCACCGCTCCCGGGCGTCCACGCCCAGCAGCAGCATGTCGATCGGGCCTTCCAGGTTGTTTCCGCCCTCGTCCACCGTCTTGCCCGCCTCGCCGAGCAGGTTGCGCTGCGCGATGTTGCCGGTGGCCTGACCGATCACGGCCTTGCTGCCGACGATGGCGAGGCCGCTGGTCATCATCAGCACGGCGCCGAAGACCAGGGTGATCCGGGCCCAGAGAGGGTCCTTCCGCCGGGTGTGCCCCTTCTTGCCGCTCTTGCCGGACTTCTTGCCGGCTGAGGAGGGCGAGGGGTTCGATGCGCCAGGCGGATCGAGCAAGGAGGGGCTCTGAACCGGCATGCGTGCTCCAGCTCGTGAATGTGGGGGGCGGGAACACTTTACGGACGCAATCCCGCCGTGGCGAGTTCGTCTGACGCTCAGTTACCGTTCTCCGCCACGTCATCCTGGGGAAATGGACAAACGGGCAGAACAAAATGGACGATCGACTATTGGCTCCCAGGATTTTCACAGCAGAAATCGGGCTTCTCGGTCACGCGCGGTGAGCGAGAAGCCCGACTGCCGGCCGGTGGCGTGATTAGCCGTTACCGGCCCGTGACTCCTTGTTCGCCTTGACCCAGTCGGTCATCGTGTCGCCGGACATCGCGCGGTACATGGCCAGGGCGTTCTCCCGGTCGGAGACGACCACCGACTCGCCGTTGATGGTCTGGCTGCCCAGGTGCGGGCTGGTGACGAACGTCAGGTTCTCGCCTCGCAGGTTGCGGAACTGCACCGCCATGTCGGTCAGTGAGAAGCCCTGGTCGACCGTGACCGCGTCGGTGACCGACCGGAGGAACGCGTTGAGCTTCTTCGGGTTGGTCAGCGTGCCGCTGCTCGCCGCCTTGTCCATCAGCGCCCGCAGGAACTCCTGCTGGTGGCGCATCCGGGCGAAGTCGCCGTCCGGGAACTGCTTCCGCTGCCGGATCCAGTCCAGCGCCTCGGTGCCGTTCATCTGGTTGGTGCCCTTGGTGAACTTCCGGTACGGCTTGTGGATCGAGGTGATGGTCCGCTCGACCTCCAGTTCGACGCCGCCGAGCGCGTCGGTGACCTGCTTGAAGCCCCCGAAGTCGATCGCCATGACGTGGTCGATGTGCACGTCGGTGAAGCACTCGACGGTGCGTACCGCCAGCGGCAGGCCGCCGAACGCGAACGCCGCATTGATCTTGCGACGCTGGCCGGAGTCACAGTCGGAGGCGGCGCTCTCCGGGATCGGCACGTACAGGTCGCGGGGGATGGAGACGAGGTACGCCTCCTGGTGGTCGGCGGGGATGTGCATGACGATGATCGTGTCGGCGCGCCACTCACCGGCCTGGTCCATCGGCGCGTCCGGATCCCGCGAGTCGGTGCCCACCATCAGGATGTTGAGCGCACCGTCCACCGCCTTCGCCGGCCGTCCGCCGGTGATCTCCGAGAACGGGTCGGTGCGGGCCAGGTTGTTGTCCAGGCTGCGGGCGTAGAACCAGGCGCCGACGCCGCCGAGCAGCGCCAGCACCAACACCACGACGCCGGTCAGCAGGGCGATCCGGCCCCACCGCGGGCGGCGGCCACGAGGCGGCGGCGGACCGCCGGGGCCGCCCGGCCCCACCGGGCCACGCGGACCGCCCGGCCCACCGGGTGCCTCGTCGTACGCCGGGAACCGGCTGGTCTCGTTCGCTCGGGCAGCGCGTCCGCCCCGGCCCGAGCCGGCCGGTACCGCCGCGCGCCCGGCGCTGCGGTGCAGGTGGAGGGCCGGCAGTGCGGCGGAGTTGGTGGCTGACATGTAACTCAGGGTACGCAGGCCCCGCCACTGTCGCCCGTCGTGAAACCCGGCCGGTGCCGGCCCCGGTGCTACCCGATCCGCTCGCGGAAGTAGTCGATCGTGCGTCGCAGGCCGACTTCGGGCGCGACGGAGGGCTCGTACCCGAGGACCTCGCGGGCGAGGGTCAGATCGGGACGGCGCATCTCCGGATCGTCGGCACTGCGCGTGACGTAGGTCACCTCGGACTTGCTCTCGCAGAGCGACACGATGGTCTCGGCCAGTTGCCGCATGCTCATCTCGTGCTCGGTGCCGCAGTTGACCGGTCCGCTCTCGGTCGAGTCGAGCAGCAGCAGGATGCCCCGGACGAGGTCCGCCACGTAGCAGATCGAGCGGGTCTGGTTGCCGGTGCCGTGCACGGTGATCGACTCACCGCGCAGCGCCTGGGAGATGAAGGTCGGGATGGCCCGCCCGTCGTCCGGCCGCATCCTCGGACCGTACGTGTTGAAGATCCGCACGATCGCGGTGTCCACGCCCCGACTGCGCCGGTACGCCATCGTCGCGGCCTCGGAGAAGCGCTTGGCCTCGTCGTACACGCTGCGGATGCCGATCGGGTTGACGTTGCCCCAGTACGTCTCCCGCTGCGGGTGCTCCTTCGGGTCGCCGTACGCCTCGGAGGTCGAGGCCAGCAGGAACCGGGCACCGTCGGCGGCGGCACGCTCCAGCAGGTGCAGGGTGGCCACCGAGCCCACCCGCAGGATCTCCACCGGCAGCTTCTCGAAGTCCGTCGGGCTCGCCGGGGACGCCATGTGCAGGATCGCGTCGAACCGCTCGGCCAGCGCGGGATGATCCGGCAGCCCGTCGGAGATGTCCGCCTCCACCAGAGTGAACGACGGTTCGTCGAGCAGATGGGCGACGTTCTCCTTCGACCCGGTGACGAAGTTGTCCAGTGCGACCACCGTGCACCCGCGACCGATCAGGGAATCCACAAGGTGCGACGGGACGAAACCGGCACCGCCGGTGACCAGGATGCGGTGACCGGGACCAAAACGCTGCTCAACCTTCACGCCGACCAGAGTAAAGGAGGGGTCCCCTGCTAACGCCTCGCGTAGTACAGGGGACCCCACTAACACTCGATCGTCAGTGCGCGCCGGCGCCGGTCAGCGAACGCACCTCCAGTTCGGCGTACTTGTCCTCGTCGCTCTCCTTGGAGACGAGGGTGCCGATCCACCCGCAGAGGAAGCCGAACGGGATCGACAGGATGCCCGGGTTGGACAGCGGGAACCACTGCCAGTCGTGGTCCGGGAACATCGCCGTCGGTGCTCCGGAGACCACCGGCGAGAAGAAGACCAGCAGTACGGCCGCCAGCAGACCGCCGTAGATCGCCCACACCGCGCCCGAGGTGTTGAACCGCTTCCAGAACAGGCTGTAGAGGATCGCCGGCAGGTTGCCGGAGGCGGCGACGGCGAAGGCCAGTGCCACCAGGAACGCCACGTTCAGGTTCTGCGCGAAGATCGACAGGGCGATGGCGGCCGCACCGATCACCAACGCGGAGATCCGGGCGACGCGTACCTCCTGGCGCTCTGAGGTGTTGCCCCGCTTGATGACGTTGGCGTAGAAGTCGTGCGCCAGGCTGGACGACGACGCCAGGGTCAACCCGGCGACCACCGCGAGGATGGTGGCGAAGGCGACCGCCGCGATGATCGCCAGCATCGCCGCCCCGCCCAGATCGCCGCCGAAGAAGTCGATCCCGAGCGCCTCGGCGAGCTGTGGTGCGGCGGTGTTGCCGGCCGCGTCCTGTTCCCGGATGGCGTCACCACCCACCAGCGCCGCCGCACCGAAGCCGAGGGCTAGGGTGAGCAGGTAGAACGAGCCGATGATGCCGATCGCCCAGAGCACGCTCTTGCGGGCCGCCTTCGCCGTCGGCACGGTGTAGAAGCGGATCAGGATGTGCGGCAGGCCGGCTGTGCCGAGCACCAGGGCGATGCCGAGGGAGAGCAGGTCGACCTTGTTGTAGAAGGTCTGTGTCGCGTTGCCGGCTACCTCGACGCCGTACCGCAGCCCGGGTTCCAGGAACGCGCTGCCGTGGCCGGAGCTCGCCGCCGCGTCACCCAGCAGGGACGACAGGTTGAACTTGTACTTCGCCAGCACCAGCAGGGTCATCAACAGCGCGCCGCCCATCAGCAGGAACGCCTTGACGATCTGTACGTAGGTGGTGCCCTTCATGCCACCCACGGTGACGTAGATGATCATGAGGGCGCCGACCAGGATGATGGTCGCCACCTTGGCGGTGCTGGCGTCCATGCCCAGGAAGGTGGTGCCGGGGCGGATGCCGAGCAGCAGGGCCACGAGGGCGCCCGCACCGACCATCTGGGCCAGCAGATAGAAGATCGACACGGTGATGGTGGAAACCGCCGCCGCGGTACGCACCGGACGCTGCCGCATCCGGAAGGCCAGTACGTCGGCCATCGTGTACCGGCCGGAGTTCCGCAGCAGCTCCGCGACCAGCAGCAGGGCCACCAGCCAGGCCACCAGGAAGCCGATCGAATAGAGGAAACCGTCGTAGCCGTAGAGGGCGATGATGCCGGCGATGCCCAGGAAGGACGCGGCGGACATGTAGTCGCCACCGATCGCCATGCCGTTCTGGAAGCCGGAGAACGACCGGCCGCCCGCGTAGAAGTCGGTGGCGGTCTTGGTCTGCCGGCTGGCCCAGATGGTGATGCCCAGGGTGGCGGCCACGAAGGCCAGGAAGAGCACGATGGTTAGGTTCCGGGCCGTCGTGTTGCCCGCCTCGACCGCGAGGATCGTCGTGGTCACGACTCACCTCCGGTCAGCTCTTCACGGATCTTGTCGGCCACCGGGTCGATCTTCCGGTCGGCGTACCGGCTGTAGAGCCAGGCGATGAGGAAGGTGGAGACGAACTGGAGCAGGCCGAAGACCAGCGCCACGTTGATGTTGCTGCCGAACAGGCGCGTGCCCATGAAGTCTCGCGCGTACGCCGAGAGGATCACGTAGAGCGAGTACCACAGGAAGAACGCGATGGTCATCGGGAAGACGAATCCGCGCAGCGCGCGGCGCAGTCCGGCGAATTCGTCCGACCGTTGGACCGCGAGGTACCGCTGCGGCGTCGAATCGGTCGGCGCGGTCGCGGGTGTGTCCGTGGACATCTTGTGGATCACCACCTTCACAGGCGTCAGGAGTTTCGCGCACGGTAAGAAGCGCACTCCCCGCCGGAAAAGGCTGAGATCGGTGTCGGTCGACGGCTGCGCCGAACGGCAGCATCGCTGCGCCGAGTGACCCAGCTCACTCCGTTGAGCGGTAGGTGAAGTCCGTCCAGGTTCGTCCGCCGGGGCATGGCCGGGTGGCGCCCCACGGTGGGCCGGGTTCCGGGTGGCAGGGCGGTCAGCCCAGTTCGCGGTAGCGACCCCGATGGTGCAGCAGCGGCGCGATGTCGTCGCCGAGCTCCACCTGCTCGACCGTCGCCTCGACGAGCAGGCTCCAGCCGTACTCCCTTGCGCTGTCGAGCCGGCACCCCGCCCACCCGCCGGCGTCGGCGGGCACCGGCCCGTAGGGCGTCTCGGTCCAGTCGCCGGTGGCGAACAGGCCACCCGGCGACGGGAAGAGGCCGGCGAACCGGTCGGCGAGCTGCCGGTGCGGCGGGCCGAGCGGCGCGACCGCGAACCGACCGGCCTCCTCGACCGCCGCCCACAGGTCGGACTCGGCGTCGATCAGGCCGAGCAGTCGGTCCGGCTCGCCCTCGGCCACCAGCGTGGAGGAGACGGTCAGCCCGGCCGGCCCGGGTGCGGTCCAGAGCGTCACCGGTGCGGCGAGCCGACCCCGGAGACGGCGTACGGGCGAACGGTCGCCCGCCGGCACGGCGAACGGGTCGGTGTGGTGGATCTGGGCACCCGGCTGATGATTCACGTGAAACATTGTGACCCGCCCGGCCGGTTCACGGGCCCGTGCCCAGGTCAGGAACCGGTCGTGCAGGTCGGTGTGGTGAAGCTGCCCGTTGAGCTGGCTGAGCTGGGCGTGGGCTTCCGTCATCAGCAGTCCGAGATACACCAGGAGCGCGATCCGATCCTCGCGGTACTCGACCAGCAGCGAGAGGCGGGCGGGCTGGCAGGGCCAGTGCGCCCCGCACGCTCGACAGCGCCAGAGGGGTCGCATCGGCAGGTGCGGCACGAAGCGGCTCACGATCGAGCCGACCGTCCGTGCCAGGCTGATCCTTTCGGCGCGGCAGATGCCAGGGTCACCAGCGGCCCCCGTTCGCCCGCCACCCCTGCCCGAGAGTGAGCCAGCCGCCTCGGCCGGGCCGGGGCTCGGCGATCGTCGGCCAGGCAGCCCAGTTCGGAAGCGGATACGCCGAACGTTCGCGCGCCGAAGGGCTGACGTACGGGCATGGCTCGGGTCGCCGTCGGCTGGCACCCGTGTGTGCCTCGGGTGTCGAGCGGTCGGTGTGCGGGCTGGCCCCGGGCATCGAAGGCGACGATGTCCCCGTCGCGACCGGGCCCTCGGCCCGGATGGGCGCGGGTAGGCGGGCCGGCCTTCTCGGGTCGGCGGTGCGGGTCACGGCCGGTTGCACCGGGGTACTGCGGGCGAACCAGCCGACTGGCCGCCAGCACCGCCATCCCGACGGGGTACGGCGCGACGGGACGACTTCCGGGTTCGCTCTCGATGGCGACGCGCGGCGGTTTGCCCGCAGCACGACGTTCCGACACCTGCGGAACACGTTGTACATGGGGTGGCCTCCTTCGCTTCGAAGGGTCGCCCCGGCCGGGGGAATGACCGGGGCGACCCGACGCAGGACCGGCCGTCGGGTCGTCGCCTCCACCGGCCGGGCCGCGCGATTCCACCCTGGACTCCGCACTCGTCGCAGGGGAGGATGCCAGCGGTTACTACTCGGCGCGTTCGCGTACTTACCAGATGGGTGAGTGATGAACTTCGAGATGTGGATCAGGGCGTTGAAGGCCGCCCGTGCCGCCGCCGGCGTCTCCCAGGAGGGTCTTGCCACTCTGATCAAATGGAGCCCGTCGCTGATCGCCGCCATCGAGACCGGCCGCCGCCGACCGACGATGGAATTCGCCGTGGCCTCCGACGAGGCGCTGCAAACCGGTGGCCTACTCGCCGAACTCCTCAAGGAGGCCGACCGGGAACGCGGTCCCTCCTGGTTCGCGGCGTGGCGCGGCTACGAGCAGGAGGCGACCAGGCTGCGCGCCTTCGAGCCCTGTCTGGTGCCGGGCCTGCTCCAGACCGAGGAGTACGCCCGAGCCGTCATCTCGGCCGGAGGTCTACAGCCGCCAGCGATGGTGGACGAGTTGGTGGCCGTCCGAATGGAGCGGCAGGAACTGCTGCGCCGGGATGATCCACCGCAGTGCGTCTTCCTGCTCGACGAGAATGTGGTGCGGCGGCCCGTCGGCGGTCCGGCGGTGCTCGATGCGCAGCTCGGCCGACTGTTGGAGGAGGCGCAACTGCCGCACGTTCGGTTGCACATCGTCCCGGTCAGCGTCGGCGAGCATGTCGGCCTGATCGGCGGCTTCGTGCTGGCCGAGCTGTCGGACGGCGAGCAGGCGATCTACCTGGAAAACGCCGCTCGCGGGCACGTGGTCAACGACCCCGAGACGGTCCGCCTGATCGACCGGAAGTGGGATAGCCTGCTCGGCGAAGCACTGTCCACGAGCGCCTCGCTGGATCTGATCCGAAAGCTCAAGGTGACGCCATGACCGCTGCCGAACCCCGTTGGCGCACGTCGACCCGCTCCGGTGACACCGGCGGCAACTGTGTCGAGGTGGCGGACAACCTGCCCGGGGTGGTGCTGGTGCGGGACAGTAAGGATCGTTCCGGCCCGTCGCTCACCTTCGCGCCAACCGCGTGGCGATCCTTCCTCGACCTGGCCCGAGAGGCATCGACCCCCGCTGCCTGCTGACCGACCCCCTGCCGGGGCGTACGTGCGACACTCCCCGGCGCACCGGTCGCGCAACGTGCGACCCACTCGGAAGATCACGCTCGATCCAGGATCGAGTGGCCTCGTTGTAGCGCGGTAACCACTCGATCCTGCATCGAGCACGATCGTGCGAGCCGTCGGTGATCGTGCGCCGCCCGTGATCGTGCGGGCCGCCCGTGATCCGAGTCGCCCATGGTCATGTGGGGAGTTCTGATTGTGCGGGCCTCCCTTGATCGTGCGGGGAGTCCGTGATCATGTGGGAGCCAGTGATCGTGTGGGCCTCCCGGGTCGTGTGGGCCTCCCCGGGTCGTGTGGGCCTCCCCGGGCCCTGTGGGCCTCCCCGGGCCCTGTGGGCCTCCCCGGGCCCTGTGGGCCTCCCCGGGCCCTGTGGGCCTCCCGGGATCGTGCGAGCCGATCGGGTTTGTGCGGGCTGCTCGTGATTGTGCGGGCCGCCCCGGGTCTTGCGGGCCGTGAGCGAGCCTCCCTCGACCTGGCCCGAGAGGCATCGGGCCCCGCAACCCGGCTGATCTCCTCACTGGCGGCGTGTGCGGCGTGCCCAAT
This sequence comes from Micromonospora sp. NPDC049903, assembly GCF_044460945.1. NCBI lineage: Bacteria > Bacillati > Actinomycetota > Actinomycetes > Micromonosporales > Micromonosporaceae > Micromonospora > Micromonospora sp. NPDC049903. The sequence continues at coordinate 85,034 of NZ_JBITKL010000004.1, read as the reverse complement.
GCTCGGAAGATCACGCTCGATCCAGGATCGAGCGTGATCATGCGGCCCGCCCGTGATCATGCGGCCCGCCCGTGTTCGTGCGCCGCCCGTGTTCGTGCGCCGCCCGTGTTCGTGCGCCGCCCGTGTTCGTGTGGGCCGTCCATGATCATGCGGCCCGCCCGTGATCGGGTGGGGCCGCCGACAGGCGGCGGCACGGGTGGCCGCGTTATCCACAGGGGCAGCGCGCGGGGCCTGGTGACTGCAATCGTCGATGGCATGTCCAGATCGCCTCGTCGGCCTCCGCAGTTGCGGGGGCGCATCTTCCGCGGGTCTCACGCGATCACAAGTGGCCTGCTCACCCGCAACGATCTCCGCAGTTCCGCCTGGCGTCCGCTCTTTCGAGATGTGTACGCGGACGCCAAGGTGCCCGTCACCCACCGGACCAGGTGCACTGCTGCCGGCCGGTGGCTGATCCCGCCAGCCGGGGCGATCGCCGGTCGATCCGCTGCGGCACTCTACGGGTGCGCCCAGGTCGCCCCCGACGAGCCGGTGGACGTCATCGTGCCGCGTGACGTACGCGTCGGTGTCATCGCTGGTCTGCGCATCCATCGCGGACCGATCGACCCGGGGGACGTCCTCGATCGCGCGGGCACGGCTGTCACGTCCCCCGTGCGTACCTGCTGGGACCTGGCACTCTGGCTCGACCTGGTGGAGGCGGTGGTGGTCATCGACGCGTTGTTGGCACGCAGACTCACCGACGTGTCTGCGCTACGCGGGTACGCGCTCGCGAGGGCGGGTCGCCGTGGCTGGCGGGCGATGCTCGGGGCGGTCGACCTCGCGGACGCTGGCGCCGAGTCGCCCCAGGAATCACGGACCCGGGTGCGGCTGGTGCTGGCCGGGCTGCCCCGGCCTCGTACCCAGTGGGTCGTGTCGGACCAAGGCCGTTTCGTCGCTCGTCTCGATCTTGCCTGGCCGGACTATCGGGTGGCGGTGGAGTACGACGGGCTCTGGCACGCCGACCCGGAGCAGTTCCACTCGGACCGCAGACGGCTCAACCGACTGGTCAGCCGCGACTGGATCATCCTGCACGTCACCGCGAAGCGCCTCCGTGCGGACTTCGCGGGCTTCGTCGCCGAGGTCCAGGCCGCCCTTCGCTCCCGGGGCCACGTCTCACCGTCGTTCAGCGGCGCGGGGTGACCGTGGCCAGCAGTTCGGGCTGGCGGCGGTCCAGGGTGTCGCCGGCCAGGTACGCGCCGAGCAGCGCCGCACCCACGCCGTACGCCACGCCGAGCGGCAGGCCCAGCCAGAGCCAGGTGTCGCCGAGCAGCGCGGCGGCCACCACCATCGGTACGCCGAGCACGGCGGTGACGACCATCGACAGCAGCGTCAGCAGACTCTTGACCACGCCGGCACCACTGTTCATCGCGAACGGGTTGCTCGTCTCCGGCAGCGAGTACGCGCCGAGCACCGAGATGAACGAGTTGACGGCCAGCCCGACGCCGTACGTGGCGACCAGTGCGCCCGCCATGAACCCGATCCACGCGGGCTCCCCGATGACCAGTGCGATCACCACCGCGACCACGGCCAGCATCGGCAGTACGTAGAGCGAGAAGGCGGCCATCCGGGCGAGTAGTTCCTGCCGACCGGGTACGCCGGCCACCACGTTCGCGGCGTACGCGCTGCCGTCGAAGCCGAACTGGTTGGCCAGGGTGACGGCGGCGAGCAGCCCGACGAAGAGCATGGAGACGCTGACCAGCACCGGTGACGAGTCGCCGACGCTGAAGCCCTGATCACTGTCGAAGGCGAAGCCCTGCGCGCCGAAGTTGACCATGACCGGCACGAAGAGACCGACCACCGCGATGGTGATCAGGTTGGCCCGCCTCCGGGCGTCCCGCCACCAGTAGCGGGCCTCCCGGGCGACCAGCGCGCCGAACTGGTCCCGGCGCAGCCAGCCGGCCGCACGGGGGAACAGTTGGGCGACCGCGCCACCGGCCGGTCCCGCCTGGACCCGGGCCGGTCCGCTGCTCGCCGCACCCACCATCGCCGACTCCAGCGACCGCGACCACCACGCCAACAGCGCGAGGATGGTGAGCACGGCGATCGCCAGCTTCAGCGGTGCGGCCCAGACCCGGCCCTGAGCCAGGTCGATGCCGGCCGTGAAGGGTGCGCCCAGCGGGGTCCAGCCGAGCACGGTCGCCACCGGGACGAACCGGTCCCAGTCGACCTCGCCGAGCGCGGCCACACCCGCGATCTGCAACGGCCCCAGCATCGCGGCCAGCACCGCCAGCAGGACGGCGGCCAGGTCACGGACCCGCCGGGAGCGGAGCATGGTGGCGAACGCGCTGGTCACCGCCCGCGCACCGGCGACGCAGACGAGCAGACCCAGGACGACCCCGATCGCGGCCACCACGGCGGCGGACCAGCCGCCGAAGACGCCGGCGGTGACGACCAGGCCGGAGAACGCCACCAGGGCGGCGATCGCCGGTACGCTCACCAGCGCCGCCGCGAACAGCCCCTTGACCAGGGTGCGGCGGGGTAGCGGCAGCAGCGCGAAGCGGGCCGGGTCGAGCGTCTCGTCGACCCCGAAGAAGACCAGCGGCAGCAGCATCCAGCCGAGCACGGTGAGGCTGCCGGCGAGCGCGGCGATCAGCAGCGCGTACGTGTCGTTGCCCGCCAGCCCGGGGGCGGCCAGGCCGAAGAAGGCGCCCACCGCGATCCAGAGCCCGAACAGCGACCCGATCAGGAACAGCGCGACCCGCCAGCCCTGACCACGGAAGTTGTTGGCCATCACCCGCAGCTTGAGCCGGACGAAGTGCCGGGCCGAGACGGCCCGTACCGGCTTCGCCGGGGCGGTCACTGAGACAGCCACGCCAGCTCCTCACCGGTGGCGGTACGCCCGCCGACCACCTCGACGAAGACCTCCTCCAGCGAGCGCTCGCCGCGTACCTGCTCCAGCGTGCCGACCCGCTTGATGGTGCCCTCGGCGAGGATCGCCACATGCGTGCAGAGCCGCTGCACGACCTCCATCACGTGACTGGAGAAGACCACCGTGCCGCCGCCGGTCACGTACCGCTGGAGGATGTCGCGGATCAACGCGGCCGAGACCGGGTCGACCGCCTCGAACGGCTCGTCCAGCACCAGCAGTCGCGGCCCGTGCAGCAGCGCGCAGGCCAGGCCGATCTTCTTCTTCATACCGGCCGAGTAGTCCACCACCAGGGTGCGGCCGGCGTCGGCGAGGGCGAGCACGTCGAGCAGTTCCCCGGCGCGCTGGTCGACCACCGCCGGGTCCATGCCGCGCAGCAGGCCGTGGTACGCCAACAGCTCGGACCCGCTCAGCCGGTCGAAGAGGCGTACGCCGTCCGGCATCACGCCGAGCAGCCGTTTCGCGGTGACCGGGTCGGCCCACACGTCGTGCCCGAGCACCTGGGCGCCACCCGCGTCGGGCCGCAGCAGTCCGACCGCCATCGACAGCGTGGTGGTCTTGCCCGCGCCGTTCGGGCCGAGCAGGCCATAGAACGAGCCGGCGGGCACGTCCAGATCCACACCGGCTACCGCGATCTTGCTGTCGAACCTCTTCGCCAGGCCGCGCAGCGCCAGCGCCGGGTGCTCACCAGTCATGAGCCCGACCGTATCCGGTCCTGACCAGTGCACCGACCGACCGGAGGACGATTCGCGGCTCATCCGCGAGGCGGACGTCACGCCCGTCGCCCCTGCATGCCGACGGACGTTAGCAGGGGACCCTTCCTATACCGCAGGCGTTAACAGGGGGCCCTTCCTTACCGCCGGAGGGCGTCGGGGGCGTGCAGGCGCAGCATGGTGCGGGCGATGTCGGTCGGGGCGCGGCGGCGGGTGGCGAGCGAGACGGCGACCATCACGGTGAAGGCCAGCGGCACCGTCCAGGCGGCGGGCTGGGCGGTCAGGGTGGCGGGCCAGCCGGACAGCGGTGGGCCGAGCACGGTGACCAGCACCGCCGTCACCGCCGCGCCGCCGCCGACCAGGATGCCGGCCGCCGCGCCCGCGTCGGTGAGCCCACGCCACCAGATGCCGAGCACCAGCAGCGGGCAGAAGCTGGACGCGGCGACGGCGAACGCCAGCCCGACCACCTGCGAGACGTCCAGCCCGGAGACGTTCAACGCGAGCACCGTCGGCACTCCGCCCGCGATCACGGTGGCCAGCCGGAAGCCGCGTACCGAGCCACGGCCGAGCACGTCCGTGGAGATCACCCCGGCGACGCTGGTGAGCAGGCCGGACGAGGTGGACAGGAAGGCCGCGAAGGCACCGGCGGCGACCAGGGCGGCCAGCAGTCGGCCGGTGGTCCCGGCACCGAGCGCCGCTTCGGGCAGCAGCACCACCACCGCGTCGGTCTGCCCGCTGACCAGCAGTTGCGGGGTGTAGATCCGGCCGAGTACGCCGTAGATCGTGGGTAACAGGTAGAAGACCCCGACCAGCGCCAGCACCACGAGCGTGGTCCGGCGGGCGGCCGCGCCGTCCGGATTCGTATAGAAGCGTACGAGGACGTGCGGGAGCCCCATGGTGCCCAGAAAGGTCGCCAGGATCAGCGAGTACGTGGCGAACAGTCCCCGGTCGTCGTCGGCGGCGGTGCTGGGCAGCAGCCACTCGGCGGACCCGGTTGCCACCCCGGAGACCTCCGGCACCGGCTCACCGGCCGCGAAGGTCAACTCGTCGCCGGGGCGTACCTCCCGGGTCTCACCGTCGGGCAGCGTGAGCACCGCGCGGTGCTCGACCACGACGGTGGTCGCGGTCCGGAACGTCGGCCCGTCGGGCGGCGTCACCGGCGGACGTCCGTCGGACTGCCACTGAAGGGCGAGGAAGATCGCGGGTACGGCGAGCGCGGTCAGCTTGAGCCAGTACTGGAACGCCTGCACGAAGGTGACCGCGCGCATCCCGCCGAGCGCCACGTTGGCGGTCACCACCGCGGCCACCACCAGGGCACCCACCGGGTACGGCGAGCCGGCCAGCGTGGCCAGCGTCAGCCCGGCGCCCTGCAACTGCGGCACCAGATAGAGCCACCCGATGAAGATCACGAAGATGGTGGCGAGCGTCCGCAACCGGCGGGAACCGAGCCGCATCTCGCAGAAGTCGGGCAGGGTGAACGCCCCGGAGCGGCGCAGCGGTGCGGCCACGAACAGCAGCAGGGCCAGGTAGCCGGCGGCGAAACCGACCGGGTACCAGAGCACGTCGACGCCGTACTTGAGGACCAGGCCGGCCACGCCGAGGAAGCTCGCCGCCGACAGGTACTCCCCGCCGATCGCGGCGGCGTTCCAGGTCGGGCTGACCACCCGCGAGGCGACCAGGAAATCGGAGGTGGTGCGGGCCAGCCGCAGCCCGTAGAACCCGATCCCCAGGGTGATCAGGGTGACCGCCACGATCGCGGGTACGACGAGGTCGTTGCCCATTCAGCGCTCCGGCCGCCGGACCAGGTCGGTGAAGTCCTGCTCGTTGCGCTCGGCCAGCCGCACGTACGTCCAGCCCACCGCCACCAGGAACGGGAAGGAGAGCGCGCCGAGCAGCAGCCACGGCAGGTTGACGCCGAGCACGGTCATCCGCCCGACCGACGGCGCGATGGCGAACAGCAACGGCAGGCCGCCCAGCCCGACCAGCACCACCGCCGACAGTTGCAACGCCAGCGCCAACTGGGCGCGTACCAGTCCCCGGACCAGGGCCTCACCGACCCGGGTCTGCTGGGTGAGCTCGGTGTGCGTACCGGCCGCCGGGCGCTGCCGCTGCGACACCTCGGCCAGCACCACCCGGGTACGCGTGGGCACCTCGGGTGTCGGGGGCCCGCCCTGCGGCGGCACCCGACCGGAGTCGGCGTGGCGGGGCTGCGCCCCGGGCCGTGCCGCCGCCCCGGGCGCCGGGACGGGATCGTCGGCAGCGGCCACCCCGGCAGTCTCGTCTGCCGGACGGGAATGTCAAGAGGGCTGTGCACAACCTGTGGACAACCGATGCAGCCTGTGGATAACCCGGTGGACGGCGGTCACACCGTCAGCGGCTCCACTCCTGTTTCGCGGCGCGGACCAGCTTGTCCTTGAGTTCCCGGATGTGCCGCCGGCTCACCGACAGCTCCGTGCCGTCGACCACCACCACGTACCCGGAGTTGACCAGCCGCAGCTCGGCGATCAGCCGGAGCTGCACCAGGTACGACCGGTGGATCCGGACGAAACCGGCGTCGGCCCAGCGTTCGGCGAGCGTCGCCAGCGACACCCGGACCAGGTGGGCGCCGTCCACGGTGTGCAGCCGGGCGTAGTCGCCCTGCGCCTCCACCCACCGCACCGCCGAGCGGGGCAGCATCCGGGTGCTGCCGGCCAACTCGACCGGTATGGTCGGGTCCTCCTCAGCCCGGGCCAGCGCGGCCGGATGGGAGGGCACCACCCGCGAGCCGACCACCCGGCGCAACGCCTCGGAGAGCCGCTCGGACCGGACCGGCTTCCGGACGTAGTCGGTGGCGCCGAGGTCGAAGGCGTCGGCCGCGCCGTCGTCGTACGCGGTGACGAAGACGATCGCCGGTGGCCGGGCGAACCGGCGCAGCACCCGGGCCAGCTCCATGCCGTCCAGGCCGGGCATCCGGATGTCCAGGAAGACCACGTCGATGTCGCCGTCGCGGAGCACCCGCAGCGCCTCGGTGGCGTCGCCGGCCGTGTGCAGGCGAGCCACCCGGTGGTCGGCGCGCAGGTGGTACGCCAACTCGTCGAGCGCGGGCGGTTCGTCGTCCACCGCCAGGACGCGCAGGAAACCGGGGGCGGCCGGGCCGCCGTTGCCGGTCACGATCCGGCCCGTACGCCGGGGTGGAACTTCGGCACCCGCATGCTCACCTTCGTTCCCGAGCCCAGGCCCGTCTCCACGACCAGGCCGAAACCGTCACCGAAGACCGACCTGAGCCGTTCGTCGACGTTCGAGAGGCCGACGTGCTGGCCCGGGTCGTCGCCGGGGTCGCCGGTGGCGCCGGCCAGCTCGGCGATCCCGGCGGTCAACGTGGCCGGATCCATCCCCACTCCGTCGTCCTCCACCGTGATGTGGCACTCGGCTCCCGCGTCCCGGGCCTCGATGCTCACCATGCCTGTGCCGGGCTTGCGCGACAAGCCGTGCCGGACCGCGTTCTCCACCAGTGGTTGCAGGCAGAGGAACGGCAGGGTCACCGGCAGCACCTCGGGGGCGATCTGGAGCCGGACCTGGAGCCGGTCGCCGAACCTGGCCCGCTCGATGGTCAGGTAGCGGTCGATCGACCGCAGCTCCTCGGCCAACGTGGTGAACTCCCCGTGCGCCCGGAAGGAGTAGCGGGTGAACTCGGCGAACTCCAGGATCAGCTCCCGGGCCCGCTCCGGGTCGGTGCGGACGAACGAGCCGATCGCGGTCAGCGCGTTGTAGATGAAGTGCGGGCTGATCTGCGCCCGCAGTGCGCGTACCTCGGCGCGGGCCAGCCGCTCCCGGGACGAGTCCAGTTCGGCGAGGGCGAGCTGGCTGCCCGCCCAGTGCGCGGTCTCCAGGGTGGCCTGCACCAGACCGGGGGCGGGGACGCCGTCGGTGACGGCGACCAGGGCACCGGCTATCCGGCCTTCCGCGCCCGCCAGCGGGGCCACCACCGCGCCTCGCACCGGGCAGTCCACGCGGTCGCAGAACAGCTCCGCCTCGCCGAGCACCGTCGAGCGCTCCGACGCCACCACCCGCTGGGCCGCCGCGCGTAGCTGGTCACCGTGGTGTGCCCCCCGCCCGTCCAAGGCGAGCAGATCGTCGGTGTCGGTCAACGCCAGCCCCTCGGCACCGACCAGGGTGCGCAGGTGGCGGGCGGCCTTGGCCGCGCCGGCCGGGTTCAGTCCGGCACGCAGCGGTTCGGCGGCCAGCCCGGCGGTGTGCAGCACCTCGTAGGTGGCCCGCTGCCCGGGGGTGGCGATGCCACGGCGACCACGCAGCCGACCGACGGCGTACAGCGCCCCGGCCAACACGGCGACCAGGGAGATGACGCCGACGACGGCGGAGAGGTTGCCACCCACGCCGACGATCCTGGTCGTTTCCGGCCGCCGGGCCAAGAGTCAGTACGCGCCCTTGCGGGCCAGTACGACGCCCACCGTGCGCCACAGGATGCTCAGGTCGTACGCCAGCGACCAGTTGTCGACGTAGTAGAGGTCCAGTCGGACGGCCTCGTCCCAGGACAGGTCCGAGCGGCCGGAGACCTGCCACAGGCCGGTCATACCGGGACGGACCAGCAGTCGACGTCGTACGTCGCCCAGGAAGTCACCGTCGTCGGCAGGCAGTGGGCGCGGCCCGACCAGCGACATCTCACCCTTGAGCACGTTGATCAACTGAGGCAGTTCGTCCAGCGACGAGGCGCGCAGGAAGCGGCCCACCGGGAAGACCCGGGGATCCTGCTTCATCTTGAACAGCATGCCGTCGGTCTCGTTCTGGTCGGTCAGGCTGGCCAGCCGGTCCTCCGCGTCAACGTACATGGTGCGGAACTTCCACACCCGGAACGTCCGTCCCTCGTGCCCCACCCGGGGCTGGCGGAAGAAGACCGGACCCGGGTCGGAGATCCGGATCGCGACGGCGATGGCGATGAAGACCGGCACCAGCATCAGCAGGCCGAGGCCGGCGGCGATCCGGTCCATCATGCTCTTGGCCAGCAGCGCCGGCCCGGACAGGGTCGGCTCCTCGACGTGCAGCAGCGGCAGACCCTCGATCGGGCGGATGTGCACCCGGGGGCCGGCGATGTCGGTCAACTGCGGGGCCACCACCAGGTCGACCCCGGAGCCCTCCAACTGCCAGGCCAGTCGGCGCAACTCGCCGGGCTCGGAGCTGGCCGAGCCGCAGACCGCGATGGTGTCGCCACCGACTTCGCGGACCAGTGCCAGTACGTCGCGGCCGGCGTACACCGGGACGGGGGTCTGCACGCCCCGGGCTGCCGCGTACCCGTCGGTGATGTGGATGGCGACCGGGACCAGCCCGGCGGACGGGTTGCGGGTGACCGCCGTGTAGACCTCCAGGCAGTCCGGCAGCGTGCCGACCAGCACCATCCGGTGCGCCGCCTGCTGGATGTTGCGCCGGACCACGTGCAGCACGAAACGGGCCAGGATTCGGCCCAGCAGGATCAGCAGCAGGGCCATCAGCAGGGCGGTGCCGACGGTGAACCGGGACAGGTCGGTCTTGGTGGCGAAGGCGAGGAACGACACCGTGGCGCAGGCCGCGACCCCCGCGCGGATCACCCGCTTGAACTCGTCCGGCCCGAGCCCGAGACAACGCCGGTCGTAGGCGCCGTTGAACCACAGGACCACCAGCCAACCCAACGGCAACAGCAGGAAGGCCACGGTGAAGAACCAGGTCGGGTCGTTCTGCGCGTCGTAGAAACCGGCGGTGGCCTGGTCGAAGCTGTGGATCGCGGTGTAGCTGGAGAAGGCGACGGCGGCGAAGTCGAGCAGCAGCAGGATCGCCGTGTACGGACGGTGCCAGCGGGAGACGCGTCGCCGCGCCCGCGCCCACACCGATCGCGGTACGCCGCTGGTAGAGGGTGGGGTCGGCGGCTGGATCTCGAAGCTGTCGACGTGCCGCACGAATCTGCTCCGGCCTTCGTTGGTCACCGGGCGCTGGAGGCTAGTCGTCACCTCACCATGTCCTCCCGCATGACACGCGCCGCTCACTCGCTGTGAGGGCTCGCGTCGCCCACCGTTCCAGCTTCCCACGCGGGTCCGTGCCCGTCGGTGACCCGGAGGACATTGCGCGACAGACTCGTGTTCGCCTGGGATCTGGCCGACTTCGCGCCGTCCGGAAGCCGGGGACCGGGCCACTATACCGATGGATTGTGGCCCGGGTAGAGCGTCCGAGCGGCGGTTCGGCACCCACGTCCGATTCCGCTCCGTAGTCGATGAGCAACGTCACTCACCGTACAAGTCGGGACAACCGTCGGTCAGCCAGCGGCCTGCCGCCGGTCTGGCAGGTGGGGCAGTACTGGAGGCTCGAATCGGCGAACGAGACCTCCCGGACGGTGTCCCCGCAGACCGGACAGGGCAGCCCGGTGCGGGCGTGCACCTTCAGCCCGGAGCGCTTCTCGCCCTTGAGCTCCGCGGCGCGCTGCCCCAGCGAGCGGGTCACCGCGTCGCCGAGCACCCGGCGGGTCGCCGCGTGCAGCGTCGCCATCTGGTCGTCGCTGAGCCGGTCGGTCAGCGCGAACGGCGACAGCTTCGCGGCGTGCAGAATCTCGTCCGAGTACGCGTTACCCACCCCGGCCAGGACGGACTGGTCGGTGAGTATCCCCTTGACCTGCCCCCGGCGGCTGCGCAGCGCCTCGGCGAAGGTGCCCAGGTCGGCGGTGATCGCGTCCGGCCCGAGCTTGGCCACCCCGGGCACCGTCTGCGGGTCGGTGACCAGATAGGCGGCGAGCTTCTTCTGCGTACCGGCCTCGGTCAGGTCGAAGCCGGAGCCGTCGTCGAGGCGTACCCGGAGGGCGATCGGCCCCTTTCCGGGACGAAGCGGGACGGTCGAGGCGAACGCCTCCCGGTAGTGCAGCCAACCCGCGCGGGCCAGGTGGACCACCAGGTGCAGGGCGCCGTCGAAGACGACATCGAGGAACTTGCCGTGCCGCCGGGCGTCGGTCACGGTCCGGCCGACGACCGCGCTCGGTGCCGGGTCGTACGTCTTCAGGGCGCTGATCGCGGCGACCTCCAGCCGGTCGACACGCCGGCCCACCGCGCGCTGCCGCAGGTAGCCTGCGAGCGCCTCCACCTCCGGTAGTTCGGGCACAGGTCAACGGTAGCCTTCTTTGCCGTGAAGATTGTGGTGGCGCACAACCGGTACCGGGAAGCCCAGCCGTCCGGCGAGAACACCATCGTCGACGTGGAGATCGCCCAGCTCGCGGCGGCAGGCGTCGAGGTGCTGCCGTTCCTGCGCAGCTCCGACGAGATCCCGTCGATGCCGAAGTCGGCGAAGGCGCTGCTGCCGATCTCCCCGATCTACGCCCCCCAGGCGCAGCAGGAGCTGAGTCGGCTGCTCACCGAGCACCGTCCGGACGTGTTGCACCTGCACAACCCGTACCCGCTGCTCTCGCCCTGGGTGGTGCGGACCGCGCACCGCCACGGCGTGCCCGTGGTGCAGACGGTGCACAACTATCGCCAGGTCTGCTCCTCCGGCCTGTACTTCCGCGACGGGGTGATCTGCCAGGACTGCCGGGGCCGGACGCTTGGCGTGCCTGCGGTGGTGCACCGTTGCTACCGGGGTTCGCGGGTGCAGAGCGCACTGATGGCGACCACCCTGGCCGTGCACCGGGGCACCTGGAAGTCGGTGGACCGGTTCATCGCGCTGACCAGTGCCGTCGCCGACCACCTGCGCGACTACGGCATCCCGGACGACCGGATCGTGGTCAAGCCCAACGCCATCCCGGACCCGGGCACCCCCGCGCCGCTGGGCCGGGGCTTCCTCTTCCTCGGTCGGCTCTCCCCCGAAAAAGGGCTCGACCTGCTGCTGAAAGCGTGGCGGCGACACCCGGACGGCGCGCTGGGGCCGCTGCGCGTGGCCGGTGACGGCGAACTGCGCCCACTGGTCGAGGCGGCGGCGGCCGAACGTGCCGACGTCACCTTCCTCGGCCCGCTCGACCGGGCCGGAGTCCGCGAGGCGCTGAACGCGAGCGCCGTGGTGCTGGCGACCTCCACCTGGCACGACGTGCTGCCCACCGTGATCATCGAGGCACTGGCCAGCGGAAGGCCGGTGCTCGGCACCGCGCTGGGCGGCATCCCGTACCTGGTCGGTGCCGACACCCCCCGCGAACCCGCCGGCACCGGCCCGGCCGTGGCCGCCTCGGCAGCCGCCCCGCCCAGCCCCGGCGGCCCCGCCGGCCCGGTTGGTCTTGCCGCTCCGGTCGGCTCCGATGGCCTCGCCGGCCCCGGTGGCCTCGCCGGCCCCGGTGGCCTCGCCGGCCCCGGTGGCCTCGCCGGCCCCGGTGGCCTCGCCGGCCCCGGTGGCCTCGCCGGCCCCGGTGGCCTCGCCGGCCCCGGTGGCCTC
>NZ_JBITKL010000004.1:0-72958 GCF_044460945.1 Micromonospora sp. NPDC049903 | reverse complement strand
CTGGGTCCCGCTGGTCTGGTCGGCCCGGTTGGTCTTGCTGGCCCGGCTGGCTCCGGTGGCCTGGGTCCCGTTGGCCCGGTCGGCTCCGGTGGATCCGTCGGTCAGGTTGACTCTGCCGGTCGGGCGGGTGCCTTGCCGGCCGGGATCCGCGCCGGGGAGGCCGGCTGGGTGGTGCCGCCCGACCCGGCGGCCCTGGCCGCTGCCCTGCCGGTGGCCGCCGCCGGAGCCGCCGCCCTGGCCGGGCCCGCCCGTGCCCGCTACGACCGCACCTTCCACCCCGAGGTGGTCACCAAGCGCCTCATCGACGTCTACGCCTCCCTCCGCTGACCGCTCCCTGGGCTCCCGCTCCCTGGGCTCCCGCTCCCTGGGCTCCCGCTCCCTGGGCTCCCGCTCCCTGGGCTCCCGCCCCTGGGCTCCCGCCCCTGCGCTCCCGCCCCTGCGCTCCCGCCCCCTGCGCCCCGTGCACCCCTGCACCCCACGGATGCCCGCGTGTCCCCCGCGCGTGCCCCGCGTCTCTTGCGTCGATCATGGAGTTGCGGCAGTCGCAAAAGGTGCAGAGCGGCATGAGTCGACAGCCACAACTCCATGATCGACAGCGGGGCCTGCCCAGGGCGGGAGTGGATGGCGTACAGCGGGGGCGCTCGGGCCCGTTGGTCGGGCCTGACCTCATCGGAGGCCCGTGCTGGCGTCGGCGCCTACGGCTGCCGCGCGCTCGTCGACTCCCTCGAAAGCGACGAGCGCAACCTGTCGTGATGAGCACCCGGTAGCCACTCGATCTGGGATCGAGTGGCTACCGCAGCGCGTCGATGCCACTCGATCCTGGATCGAGCACGATCTTGGAGGCCGGGGCGCGCTCGGCACGGTGTCGCTGGCCCTGCGCCGACGGTCTGTCGGCTGCTGCGTCAGGCGGGGGCCGTCGGCTGGCTGCGTTAAGTCGGGTGGCTGCGTTAACAGGGGGCCCTTGCTATGCACGAGGCGTTAATAAGGTGCCCTTCCTTACCTGCCTGTCAGAGCGAGGCGCGGGCGGAGAAGGCGATGCTCGCGAGCAGGAACCCGCCGTTGACGACGGTGAACGCCACGAGAACCCAGAAGACGAGCGCCGGGGCGAAGGCCAGCACCAACGCGGCCACGAAGATCACTGCGCCGTAGTCGCGGATCAGCTTCACCAGGCGTACCGGCAGGCTGGTGGAGGTGACCATGCTGGCCGCGTTCGGGCCGGACTGCATCACCGAGGTGACCAGGTTGACCATCCAGGTGCCCGCGAAGGCCGCCACCAGCCACACCGGCGTCGACGGCACCTGTGCCACGGCGGTCGCGGAGAGCGCGGCGACCAGGGCGATCTGGGCCGCCACGTCGCAGAGCACGTCGACCCGGGCACCGGCCGCGCTGCCCTGACCGGTCACCCGGGCGAGCTGACCGTCGGCGCAGTCCAGGGCGTACGCGATCTGCCAGCCGACCAGCGCGAGCAACCCGACCACCCAGGCGGGTACGTCCCCGGCGGCGACCGGCCCGGCGAGCGCGACCACGGTGACCGAGGTGGCCAGCCCGAGCACCAGGTTGGTGATGGTCAACACGGTCGGCCGCAGCCCGAGCCGCTGGGCGACCAGCGCGAAGACGGCACCGATCCACTGGCTCACCGACTCGCTGAACAGGCCACCGCCCCGGTTGACCCGGTGGAAGTCGGCGACCGTGGGGTGGGACGGCTCAGCCAAGGTGCTCACGGAGGGCGTCAATGTAGTCTCCCAGCCGGGTCCGGATGTCGTCAGCGGACAACGCGAGGTGTTCGAGGATGGTGTAGCGGTCCGGTCGGGTGCGCGGCGCGAAGGCGACCGCCTCGACGAACTGCTCGTCGGTGAGGCCCAGCTCCGCCGGCCGGACGGCCAGACCGTGCCGGTGCAGGCACCTGCTGAGCTGGCCGAAGCGTTCCAGGTCGCCCCGGAGGAAGGTGCAGAACAACGCGCCGAGGCCGACCTGTTCGCCGTGCGAACCGGTGCCCGGGTACAGGTGGTCGATGGCGTGCGAGATCTCGTGGTCGCCGCCGCTCGCCGGGCGGCTGGAACCGCAGATCGACATCGAGATCCCGCCGAGGATGAGCGCCTCGGCCAGCGTGGTGAGGAACGCGTCGTCGGTGATCTTGCCGGGGTGGTTGACCAGTGCCTCGGCCCCGGTCCGGGCGAGCGTCACGGCGAGCCCGTCGATCGGCTCGTCGCGTACCTGGTGGGCGAGTTCCCAGTCGGCGCAGGCGCTCAGGTTGCTCACCGCGTCGCCGATGCCGGCCTGGGTCTGCCGGTCCGGCCCGTTCTCCACGAAGTCGAGGTCGACCAGAACGGCGATCGGGATGTGCACGCCGTACGAGCCCTTGCCGCCCTCGTGGGTCAGCGACGCCACCGGGGAGGCGATGCCGTCGTTGGCGAGGCTGGTCGCCACGGTGACCATCGGGATGGCGTAGCGGGTGGCGGCATACTTGGCGGTGTCGATGGTCTTGCCGCCGCCGATGCCGACGACCGCGTCGTAGTGCCGGCGCCGGAGCTGGTCGCCCAGCTCGTTGGCGGAGTCGACGGTGCCGCCGGTCACCGTGAAGATGTCGGCCGAGCCGAGCGACGGTCGGCAGAGGTCGGCGATCTTCTCGCCCTGTCCGGGGCCGACCACCAGCGCGACGTCGCCACCGCCGGAGATCCGCCGGTCGGCCAGCAACGCGCCGAGGTCGGCCACGGCCCCTCGGCGGACCTCGATCGACAGCGGTGTGGTGACCGTTCGGGCTAGTAACGGCACGCGATCTCCCGCGCCCGGGCCAGGTCGTCGTGGTTGTCGACCTCGACCCAGGACACGTCACCGATCGGCGCGGCGCGGACCTCGCCACCGCGCTCGGCGAACTCCTGGTATCCGTCCTCGTAGTACAGGTTCGGGTCGCGTCGCCAGGTCGCCTCCAGCGCGTCGGCGAGCGCCCCGGCCACCTGCGGCTCGATCAGCGTCGCGCCGATGTACTCGCCGTACGCCTGCGCCGGGTCCATCAGCTTGGTGATCCGGGTGAGCTGGCCGGCGGCGTCGAAGGTGGTCTTCATCTCCTCCTCGGCCAGCGGCTTGAGGGTGTCGACCGCGAGCAGTACGCCGGGCCCGCGCTCGGCCAGCAGCGTCTTCTCGATGCTCACCGGGTGCACGGTGTCGCCGTTGACCAGCAGCACGCCCCGGGCGAACCAGTCGCGGGCCAGCCAGAGCGAGTACGCGTTGTTCCACTCCTCGGCCTTGTCGTTGTGCACGAGGGTGAGCGTCACGCCGTGGCGGCGTTCCAGGTCGGCCTGGCGTTCGCGGACGGCGTCCGCCGCGTAGCCGACCACCACGACGACGTCGGTCAGCCCCACCTCGGCGAGGTTGTGCAGCGCGATGTCGAGGATGGTGATCTCGCCGTCCACCGGGACCAGCGCCTTGGGCAGCGTGTCGGTGTACGGGCGCAGGCGGCGCCCGGCCCCGGCCGCCAGCACCATCCCGACCATGCCGACATCAGTTCCTGTTCTCACGGCGTTCACCGAAGGAGGATAGCGCCGCGCGTCGGCCGGCTGTCGGGGGTCAGCCGGGCAGGGCCGCCAGGTCGGCGAGGAAGGTCAGTCGCTCCTCGGCGGTCAGCGCGGTGTACGGGCCGGCCGCCCGCCGGTCGGTCTCCAGTTCGATGGCCCGCCACTGCGACCCGTCGGTCAGTTCGGCGATGCTCGCCGGGGTGTGCCCGGCGGCCGCCCAGGCGTCGGTGTGCGCGTCGGCCCGGTGGTACCGCAGCGTGCCGAGCCGGTTGAGCAGCAGCACGCCCGACGGGGTGCCGTCCGGCTCGTACGGCGGGGCGACCGCGTCGAACGCGCCGGGGCTGGGCACCGGTTCGTCACCGCGCGGCGACAGGGCGGCGGTCAGCAGCCGTCCGGCGGTCTCGGTCGACCGCTGCACCCGGTCGTCGTGACCGGCCCAGAGTTCCTCGGTCACCTCGGCGTGCACCTGGTACAGCTCGGCGAGGAACGCGCTGCCGCGTTCGGTGGCGGTGAGCCCGCCGTCCGGCCGCCGGTGGATCATCCCGTACGCGACGTGCCGGTCCAGCGCCCGCTGACAGGCGATCGGGTCCCGGTACCGGGTGATCGCGGCGAATCCGGCACCGTCGACCGTGCCACCGGCCGCCAGGCGGGTCCGCATCTCCACCAGGAAGCTGGTGGCGGGCATCCCGCCGTACCGCTGGCTGAGTTCCGCTCCGCCGCCGTCCTGACCGGCCTGTATCGCCGCGCGGACGACCCGGTCGAGGACGGGGGCGACCAACGCCGCGTACCGGTGCGCGGCGAGCCCGACGCTGTCGCTCACGAACCGGTCGGACCCAGGAGTTCGAAGGCCTCCTCGGCGATCCGCCGGATCAGCCCGTCGTTGACGTCGCGGTCCTCGTCGAGCAGGTCGAGGTCGGCCGGGCCGAGCCAGCGGTACTCGGTGTGCTTGCCGACCTCCAGGACCGGCGCCGTCAGGTCGCCGTCGACCCGGACCAGCCAGTCGCTCTCGAGCCGGGCCAGGCCGTCGTCGCCGACGTACCGGTACTCGCCGACCTGCGCGATGATCTCCGAGACCCGCCAGCCGGTCTCCTCGGTGACCTCCCGGCGCAGCGCCTGCTCGAAGGTCTCGCCGGGTTCGAGGTGCCCGCCGACGATGTCCCAACTGTTCGGGAACAGACGGCGGTGCGGCGAGCGGCGTTGGAAGAAGATGCGCCCGTCGGGGTGGACGATCAGCGCTCCGGCGCAGCGCAGCGGCTCGGTGGACACCCCAAGAACAGTAGCCGCCGGTGCCGAGCTGCGGCGATGTCCGCTCGGGCGGACTTCTCCACTGGTGTGGACCCGCCGGACCGGGGGTATGGGATTGGGTGCGGGCGCGGGCCGAGACGCGCACGCGAGGAGGTCGACATGCGCGGCGCGGACCAGTTGGTCGAGCAGCAGTACGCCATGCTCCTGCGACGGGACGTGGCCCGACTCCCCGACCTGTACGCCCGGGACGGGTACTACGCGATGCCCGGTGTGACGGTCCGGCCGGTCGAGTTGCCCGCCCTGCTGCGTACCTGGACGGGTGCCTTTCCGGACCTGCGGGTCGACGTGCTGGGTTCGGTGCGTACGGCCGGTGGGGCGGCGGTCGAGCAGCGGCTCACCGGCACCCACGCCGGTGTGCTGCACACCCCGTTCGGCACGGTGGCCCCCACCGGACGCACCGTCTCCTGGGAGGTGGTGGACATGGTCCGGGTACGCCGGGGCCGGATCGCCGCCTGGCGGTCCTACTTCGACTGGGGACAGTTGATCGCCCTGCTTGGCCTACACGTGGCCGGGCTGTCCCGGCAGCAGACCCCGGACCGGTCGCTTCCCGACGAGCCCGCCTTCACCGCCGCGCCCCAGGCGGTCGCGGCCTGATCCGTCGTCCGGCCTGACCTGGTACTCGGTCGGTCCGCGCGGACGGGACGCCCGGTCCGCACCGGTTCACCCGACTCGGTGGCTCAGGATGCGGACATCGCCGTGCCGTACGCGCTCACCCGGCCGCCGCCCGTACGCTGAACAGCCATGACCGCCGAGCAGCTGATCTCCTTCGCCCGTGGCGCCCCCTCTCTGGACATCGTCGATGTCGAAGGGCTCAAGGCCGCCGCCGTCCGCGCCTTCGACGCCGATCCCGCCGGGGTGACCGCGTACGGCACCTCCGTCGGCTACCTGCCGCTGCGTCAGTGGGTCGCGGAGAAGCACGGGGTCACGGCCGAGCAGGTGCTGATCACCAACGGTTCGTTGCAGGCCGACGCCTTCCTCTTCGACCACCTGGTCCGCTCGGGTGACGCGGTGGTGGTGGAGCGGCCGACCTACGACCGGACCCTGCTCAACCTGCAGCGGATGGGCGCCGAGGTGCACGGCGTCACCATCCAGCCGGACGGCCTGGACACCGCCGAGCTGCGCAAGCTGCTGGAGTCCGGGGTGCGGCCGCGCCTGGCGCACGTGATCCCGAACTACCAGAACCCGGCCGGCGTGACGCTCTCCGAGGACAAGCGGCGTGAGCTGCTCGACCTGGCCGCCGAGTACGGCTTCACGATCTTCGAGGACGACCCGTACGCCGACGTCCGGTTCCGGGGCGAGCCGCTGCCGTCGATGCTGTCGCTGGACACCCGGAACGTCGTGGTGCACGCCTCCAGCTTCACCAAGACGGTCTGCCCCGGCGTTCGGGTGGGTTACCTGGTCGGTCCGGCCGACCTGATCGCCGACATCGCGAAGAAGGCCACCAACCTCTATATCTCGCCGGGCATGGTGGCGCAGGCGATCGTGCACCAGTTCTGTGTCTCCGGCGACATCGTCCGGTCGATCGAGACGGTCCGGGCGGCCCTCGGCGAGCGGGCCGGGGCGTTGGCCGAGGCGCTGCGGCGGCACATCCCCGAGGCCCGTTTCGTGGAGCCGGACGGCGGCTACTTCCTCTGGGTCGAGCTGCCCGAGGACGTCCTCGTCGACAAGCTCGCCCCGGCCGCGGCCGAGCGCGGCGTTGCGGTGGTCAAGGGCAGCGACTTCGTGGTGGACGGTGGCCAGCACGCGCTGCGTCTGGCGTACTCGGCGGTGACCGCCGATCGCATCGACGAGGGAGTCCGACGCCTGGCCGAGGCGATGGAGGCGGTCCGAGGCTGAAAATCTGTCGGGTTTCCGACAGAACGGCGATACCGGTGTGCCCGGGACTCCCGCTGTGGCAGCTGGCGGCCCACAATGCTGCGAGCGTCCTTCACCACATGTAGTGCAGGTCACGCCGGTTCCGGTCGACGTGACGCCGATGTCGGGGTGCGGCCCGGCCGCCCGCACTGTGGTGTGACGCGGTCAGCACAACCCCCGCCCCCACGGCGCCGGGCGGGCCGGGTCGCCCCCTCACCCCCCGATGCGATCCGGTCCGTCCGGCGCCACCCCTCCGCCGCCGCGCCACCGCCATGATCGGTACGGCGGCGTACCCTGCAAGCCGCAGCCGAGCGCGGACGGGGGGCGTGATGACGGAGCGGATGCAGCGGGAGGGGACCGCCTCCACCGGCGGTGACCAGACCGACGCCCAGCCGGTCCCGCCGCTCGCCCGGTCGCCGCGGTCCCGCGCCTGGTCACCGGTACGCGCGGTGACCCGCCGGCTCAACCCGGACGGCTCCCAGCGGGTGGAGGTCCCGGCGGGTCCTCGACGCAGCGCCGTGGTCGACTGCGCGCTCTATCTCGACGGGCGACGGCAGGGCGGTGACTGCGGCTACGCCGAAGCGCTCGCCGAGGCGCGGCGCGCCGAGAACGGCTTCGTCTGGCTCGGGTTGCACGAGCCGGAGCTGGCCGAGATGAGCGAGATCGCCGCCACCTACGGGCTGCACGAGCTGGCCGTGGAGGACGCGGTCAAGGCGCACCAGCGGCCGAAGCTGGAGCGTTTCGGCGAGGTCAGCTTCCTGGTGCTGCGTACCGCGCGCTACTGCGAGCACACCGAGCTGACCGAGAAGACCGACGTGGTGGAGACCGGGCAGGTGATGCTCTTCATCGGCCCGCACTTCCTGATCAGCGTCCGGCACGGGGACGCCTGTCGGCTGGCACCGGTCCGGGAGGAGTTGGAAGCCCGGCGGGAGCTGCTGCTGCACGGCCCCTGGGCGGTCGCGTACGCGATCACCGACCGGGTCGTCGACCTGTACCTGGAGGTCGCCGACCAGCTCGAAGACGACATGGACGTGCTGGAGACGGAGGTCTTCGACCGGCAGGCCAGCGGCCGGATCCAGCGGATCTATCAGATGAAGCGGGAGCTGGTGGAGTTCAAGCGGGCGGTGATGCCGTTGCAGCGGCCGTTGCTCGCGCTCACCGCCCAGATGAGCCGCGAGGTGCCCAAGGAGGTCCGTCGCTACTTCCGCGACGTGCAGGACCACCTCAGCCGCACCGTCGAGCAGGTCAACTCGTACGACGACCTGTTGAACTCGATCCTGCAGGCCCGACTGGCCCAGGTGACCGTCGACCAGAACAACGACATGCGCAAGATCGCCGCCTGGGCCGCCATCGCGGCGGTGTGGACGGCGATCGCCGGGATATACGGCATGAACTTCGAGTTCATGCCCGAGCTGAAGATCGTGTACGGCTACCCGGTGGTGCTGGCGTTGATGCTCACCATCTCGCTGACGCTCTATCGGTGGTTCCGCCGCAACGACTGGCTCTGAACCCGCAGCCCGCCCGCCCCGCCGAGGTGGCGGGGCGGAGGCGGGACCGCGAAATCAGGCGCGCCCGTTGGACTTGCTGGGCGCCTTGCTCAGGGCGGTGGTGAGGTCGTCGGCGGGACGACCGCTCGTGGTCCGGGCACCCTCGGCGACCGACGGCACCTTGTCCGTCGGCGTCACCGGGGACGGCTTCGGCGGCGCGGTGGTCGACGCGCTGTCACCGGAGACCACCGTCGAGCTACCGGCTCCGGTCGACGCCTTCGCGACGCCCGACGGGGCGGTCGTACGCACCTCGATGGTCTCCACCTCCTCGTGCATCGGCTCCAGCGCGGTGGTCGCGTCGTACTCGGTCCACTCCTGCTGCTCGCGGTGGCGTCGCAGGGCGATCGCACCGGCCAGCCCGGCCACCACGCCGGCGGCGAGCATCCCGGCCAGCATGGTCCCGCTGCGGCGGGACTTCTTCCGCTTCATCTTCTTCATGTTCTTCGCCTTGACCTTCCTGGCGGCCGCGGCCTGCTTGGCGACGACCTTCTTGCCTGACGCGGCCCGACCGGCGGCCTCGGCCTGTGCGTGGCGCATGGCCAGGGCCAGGGGTGCCATCGCGGCGGCCGTGGTGGCGAGGCCGCTCGCGGCACGGTCCCGGACCAGCACCGCGGTCGGTGCCACCGCGTCGCGGGCCGTCTGGACGCGCGGGCCGACAGTGGACCCGGCTCCCTTCGCCGCGTGCGTGGCGGCCAGCCTCAGGTGACCGATCCCCCGATTGAGCTCGGCCCGGGCCAACTGCCCCTCAGTCCTGCGGCGCCCGATTCCAAACACGGTCCCACCTCCTGGGAGTTGCTTCGTCTCATCCTCCACCTTCGGATGCCTCCGCATGTCCAGATCGGGCACATGGGAGGATCCGCAAGGAACTGACCAACGAATAAGGAGTACCCGTGGCCGAGGCTGTCTACGCCACCTTGCACACCAACGCCGGCCCGATCCGGCTGGAGCTCTTCCCCAACCAGGCGCCGAAGACGGTTCGCAACTTCGTCGACCTGGCCGAGGGCACGCGTGAGTACACCGACCCGCGCACCGGCAAGCCGGGCAACGGGCCGTACTACGACGGCACCATCTCGCACCGCGTGATCAGCGGCTTCATGGTCCAGATGGGCGACCCGACCGGCACCGGTCGCGGTGGTCCGGGCTACACCTTCGCCGACGAGTTCCACCCCGAGCTGCGGTTCGACCGGCCGTACCTGCTGGCGATGGCGAACGCCGGGCCCGGCACCAACGGCTCGCAGTTCTTCATCACGGTCTCGCCGACCCCGCACCTGAACAACCGGCACACCATCTTCGGTGCGGTGGCCGACGAGCAGTCCGCGAAGGTGATCGACTCGATCGCCAACACGCCGACCGGCCCGAGCGACCGGCCGCTGCAGGACGTGGTCATCGAGCGCGTCGAGATCGAGCGGCAGTCGGCCTGACACCGGCCGCCACAGGTGGTGCCCGCCGCCCGGGCCTGGGCGCGGCGGGCACCGACCGGCCGTACGGTCGCCTGACCCGTCCCATCGGTGGTCCGAGGTACCTTTGCTCGCATGACTGAGCGCTCGGGCACCTGGGTCACCCGGTGAGCGAATCCCCGCCGACCACACCGGTCTGTTACCGCCACCCGGGCCGGGAGACGTACGTCCGCTGCACCCGGTGCGACCGGTCGATCTGCCCGGACTGCATGAACGAGGCGTCGGTCGGGTTCCAGTGCCCGGAGTGCGTGGCGCAGGGACGCCGGAGCGTACGCCCGGCGCGCACCGCCTTCGGCGGTGGCGAGACCGGTCGGCTCGGGTACGTGACGAAGACGCTGATCGGCATCAACCTCGTGGTGATGCTGATCTCGATCGCCTCCGACCGGGGCGGGGACGCGGCAGCCGGTGGCTCCGGCTTCGGCGGCCTGCTCGGCGGGAGCACCCCGTTGACCGAGTGGGGTGCGGTGCTCGGCCGGGCGATGTTCCTCGACGGCAGCATCGGCGGCGTCGCCGAGGGCCAGTGGTATCGCCTGGTCACCGCGATGTTCCTGCACTACGGCGTGGTGCACCTGCTGCTCAACATGTGGGCGCTCTGGGTCCTCGGCCGGTCCCTGGAGGCGGTGCTCGGGCCACTGCGCTTCATCGCGCTGTACTTCATCGCCGGTTTCGGCGGCAACGTCGCCGTGTACGTGTTCAGCGCGCCCAACCAGATGTCGGCCGGTGCCTCCACCGCCATCTTCGGCCTCTTCGCGGCGACCTTCGTGATCATGAGGCGGCTGGGTCGGGACACGTCAGCCATCGTGCCGATCCTGGTGATCAACCTGATCTTCACGTTCACCGTGCCGCAGATCTCGATCGCCGGTCACCTGGGCGGTCTGGTCTTCGGCGCGCTGATGGCGCTGGTGCTGGCGTACGCACCCCGGTCCCACCGGACGCTGGTGCAGCTCAGCGGCGGCGCGTTCCTCCTGGTGGTGCTGCTGGTGCTGGCCCTGTTCCGCACCTTCACCCTGCTCGGCTGAGCCCACCGCCGGACTGGTCGGTCGGGCGGGCGGCCCGGAGGGCGTCGGCCACCTCGTCGGGGTCGGTGTCCAGGTCCTGCCGGGTGAACAGGTGCAGCGACCCGCCGGTGTCGATCTCCAACACCGGTCCGCTCACCCCGCGCCCGGCCCGGCGGTTCACCTCGATGGTCTCGATCGTCGACCAGGGCAGGTGCCGTCGCCCGGTCCACCACCCGGTCGGCACGGTGACGCCGTCGGCGTCCACGGCGAGCCGGACCGGTGCGACCAGGTCCCGTACGCCCCAGGCGGCGAGGGCCGCGCCGGCCAGTACGCCGAGCGCCGGCCGGAGCAGGTCACCGTCGGCGAGCAGCAGTCCCAGGGCGAGTACGCCGACCGCGCCGGCCAGTTTGAGGATCGGCAGCGCGGCGCGTACCCGCCACTGCCGGGCGACCGTCTCGAACGTCACGCGACCAGCATGCCAGCGCGACGGGTGGCCGGCATGCCGGTGCCCCACGGGCGACGACGTCGCCGCGACGGCGGCGTAGGATCGGGAGCAGCCCAGGTTACCGGGGAGTAGACATGAGTGACGCGGTTATCGTCGGCGCGGTGCGTACCCCGGTCGGGCGGCGCAAGGGCAGCCTGGCCACGGTCCACCCGGTGGACCTGTCGGCGCACGTGCTGCGTGCCCTCGCCGAACGCACCGGCATCGACCCGACGCTTGTCGACGACGTGGTCTGGGGCTGCGTATCCCAGGTCGGTGAGCAGTCGTGGAACGTCGCCCGCAACGCCGTCCTCGCGGCCGGCTGGCCCGAGTCGGTGCCCGGCACCACGGTCGACCGGCAGTGCGGCTCCAGCCAGCAGGCCCTGCACTTCGCCGCCGCCACCGTGCTCTCCGGACAGGCCGATCTGGTGGTGGCCGGCGGCGTCGAGTCGATGACCCGGGTGCCGATGGGTTCCAGCGCGGCGGGCGGCATGCCGTTCAGCGGCCAGATCCTGGCCCGCTACCGGGGCGTCGAAGGGGTCGCCGAGGACTCCCCGTTGCCGTTCAACCAGGGCGTCGGCGCGGAGCTGATCGCCCGGCGCTGGCGGCTGTCCCGGACCCAGCTCGACGAGTTCGCGCTGGCCAGCCACGAGAAGGCCGCCGCTGCCCAGGACGCCGGGGCGTTCGAGGCCGAGCTGACCCCGGTGCCGCTGGCCGACGGCGGGAAGTTCACCGCGGACGAGGGCATCCGTCGGGACACCTCGCTGGAGAAGCTCGGCGAACTGGCCACCCCGTTCCACCCGGAGGGCGTGGTCACCGCCGGTACGGCCTCCCAGATCTCCGACGGCGCGGCGGCGCTCGCCGTCACCACCAGCGAGTGGGCCAGTCGGCACGGTCTGCGTCCGCTGGCCCGGGTGCACACCGCCGTGGTCGCCGCCGACGACCCGGTCGCCATGCTCACCGCGCCGATCCCGGCCACCGCGAAGGCGCTGCGCCGCGCCGGGCTGGGCATCGAGGAGATCGGGGTGTACGAGGTGAACGAGGCGTTCGCCCCGGTGCCGCTGGCCTGGTTGGCGGAGACCGAGGCGGACCCGGAGCGGCTGAACCCCCGGGGCGGCGCCATCGCGCTCGGGCACCCGCTCGGCGGTTCCGGTGCCCGGATCATGACGACGATGCTCGCCCACATGCGCGACAACGGGGTGCGGTACGGCCTCCAGACGATGTGCGAGGGCGGCGGGATGGCCAACGCCACCATCGTCGAGCTGCTCTGATCCGTACGGCGTAAAACCCGTCGCGGGTCGAGCCGGGAGCGGGCTAGCGTGCCCCCGTGACCGCCGCGACCGCACCGCACACCGACTGGGACGACCGGACGTGGCGGGCCGCCGCGTGGGAATGGGTGGCCGAGACGCTCGCTCGCACCGGGCAGCGGATCACCGGCCCGGTCGAGCCACGCGTCCGACCGTGGGCGCTGATCTGGCGGGTGCCCACCGACACCGGTGACGTGTGGTTCAAGGCGAACGCGGCGGGGACCGGCTTCGAGACGGCACTGACCGCCGCCTTGGCCCGGCTGGCGCCCGGACGGGTGCTCGATCCGATCGCGGTGGACACCCGGCGGCGCTGGGCGCTGTTGCCGCACGGCGGCGCGACGCTGCGCGAGGCGCTGGCCGGCGAGCCGGACCCGGCCCGGTGGGAACGGATCCTGCCCGAGTACGCCGACCTGCAACGGGCCACCGCCGCGCACGTCGACGAACTGCTCGGTCTCGGCGTACCCGATCATCGTCCGGAGGCGATGCCGGGGCACCTCGCCGAGTTGCTCGACGACGACGCGGCTCTGCTGCTGGACACTCCGGACGGGCTCACCACCGAGGCCCGCGACCGGTTGCGGTCCCTGCTGCCCGAGTACGCGCAGCGGTGCCGACTGCTGGCCGAGGGGCCGATCGGGCCCACCGTCCAGCACGACGACCTGCACGACGGGAACGTCTTCGTTACCGGCGACGGCCACCGGTTCTTCGACTGGGGTGACGCGTCGGTGGCGCACCCGTTCGGCACGCTGCTGGTGACGCTGCGGTCGGTCGCGTACGTCAGCGGTCTCGACGCGGGGGATCCGGCGCTGGCTCGGCTGCGCGACGCGTACCTGGAGTCGTGGACGGACCGTTGCGACCGGCCGACCCTGCTCCGACTGGCCGAGGTCGCGGCCGGGGTGACCATGGTCAGCCGGGCGTTGTCCTGGCGTCGGGCGTTGGACACCACCGACCCGAGTCGTGCCGAGTTCGCCGCCGGCGTGCCCGGGTGGCTGGACGAACTGCTGGTCACCGAGTTCGCCTGAGCGCGTCGACAGGCCGGTCGAATAGGTCCCGATCGGCCGTGCAAGACGTAACGTGGAATTTGCAAAAAGCATGTCCGTGAGCCACGTCACCCAGCGAACATCGTCGTTGGGCAGGTCATGGACGTCTTCTCCCGAACGTTCCTCCCGGCCGCCTCCGAGGCCGGCCTGGCGGTGCAGACCGCCACGCGCCACATGCCGGTGTTCCGTCGCTGTGTGGGCTCCGGCGACGCCACCATCCTGGTCACCCGCTGCGGCCGACCCGATCGGCCGATGTCGGGGGACTACCTTCTCCTACTCACCCATCGACGGCTGGTGGTGACCCGGCAGACGCCGGTGCTGCACCGCCTGCGACTGCACCTCAACGCGGAGCTACGCGAGCTGAGCCACGTCACGTGGAGCCCCGACCCCCGGTTGCACTCGGTGGAGCTGGCCGCCACCGCGATCGACGGGATCCGTGAGCGGTTCCTGATCCGCACCCAGTTCCCGAAGCAGGTGTGGCAGCTCGATGCACTGCTCAACCACGCCTTCCGCACCCGGGTACGCAGCGCGCTGCCCCGGATCGTGGCGACCGTGGCCGAGGCACCCACCGCCACCCGGCCGACCACGCTGCATTCCGCCGTGGCGCGCTGACGCAGGACAGCCGAAAACCGCGTCGGGTTCAGCGATCGGTCGGCAGGGCGTAGCCCACGTAG
Source organism: Micromonospora sp. NPDC049903 (assembly GCF_044460945.1). Classification (NCBI taxonomy): domain Bacteria; kingdom Bacillati; phylum Actinomycetota; class Actinomycetes; order Micromonosporales; family Micromonosporaceae; genus Micromonospora; species Micromonospora sp. NPDC049903. The sequence goes on along the minus strand of NZ_JBITKL010000004.1, from coordinate 58,786 downwards.
TCCCGGAACTCGAACCGCCAGCCGGGCGGCACGAGATCCGCGCAGAGCCGGCGGCTGCCGGTGCAGACGATCGCATCCATCTCCGCAGGGTCAGCCGCCGGACGGTGGTCCAGCACCGACTGGAGCGCCAGCAGCTCCGGTGACCCGCCGTCGGCGTCCCGCAGCAGCAGCCACCAGGGGTACTCCCAGTCGTCGTTGCGCTGGGACAGACCGATCCGACGGGCGTCGGCGGCGCGCACCGCGTCGGCTGCCCAGCGGTACTCCTGCGCCCACTGCGGACGCCGTAGGAAGCGGCTCTCCCAGTCGGAGGTGGTGAAGACCGAGCCCTCGCCGACCAGTCGGCGCGGGAAGCCGTACGACACCGCGAGCACGCCGGCCAGCGCGCAGGTGGCCAGCACCGTCACCGCGAGCGTCGCGGCGATCGGTCGTCGGCCACCCCGCCCGGCACCGGCGTTCTGCCCGTCATCGGCGTTCTGGCGCGCACGGCGCAGCACGGTGTCGAGCCAGAGCCCGGCCAGCGGCACCGAGGCGGCCAGGGCGTAGAGGATCAACCGGTTGCCCCAGGGCTGCCATTTGATCATCGTGGTGTGCAGCGCCACCGCGACCACCACCACCAGTGCGTACGCGCGCAGCGCACCGGCCGTCTCCGGGCTGACCCGCGCCGGACGGCGCAGCGCCGCCACGGCACCGATCAGCACCAGCGCACCGGCCAGCGGGAAGGCCACCCGGTCCTCGTCCGGGTACCAGGAGGGCACCGGGAAGACCTCCCGCCCGAACGTGATCGCCCGGTCCTGCGGGTCCACGCCGAGCAGCCCGGCCACGCCGATGATCGCCGCGGCGGAGGCGTCACGCAGCGGGGCCAGCGGGGTGTCCAGCGCGGTGTGTCCGATGCGGAGCGCGTTCGCCACCACCGACAGCGGGTCGTGCCGCTCCATCGGCACCGACTCGCGCAGCCGCTCCGGCCCGAGCGGGTGGCCGAACTCGGCGTACACCCGGCCCAGGAAGGGGCCGACCACGGTGACGGCGACCAGCAGGATCAGCGCAGAGGCACCGACCGTCCGGGCGGTCGGGCCGACCGGGAGCCGACGGCCCGCGCCCGTCCGATCCAGGTACGCCAGACGGAGCTGACCCAGTCCCCAGAGCACCAGCAGCGGGCCGACCGCGAGCAGGCCGCTGGTCTTGGTCACGGCGGTCAGTCCGGTGGCCGCCCCGAGCGCCAGCAGCTCGCCGAAGCCGGCGCGGTGACGCAGCCCGTCCAGCGCGAGCGTGGCCGCGCACGCCACCCAGGCGGCGCAGACCAGGTCGGTCTGGGTGCTGGTCGCCTGGAGCGTCACCATCGGCGTGGTGGCCAGCACGAACACGGTGAGCAATTGGGCCCGGCGGGCGCCGCCGAGCTGCGCGGTCACCCGGGCGACCGCGATCAGGCAGAGCACCCCGGCGGCCCACTGCACCAGATGGTGAAGCGCGTCGCCGCCGGTGAACAGGCGCAGGTGCAACAGCAGGTACTCGGCACCCGGCGGGATGGTGACCTGCCGGTGGATCGCGGTCGCCCAGAGCGACAGGTCGCCCTGCGCCACCCAACGCTCCACCTTGGGCAGGTGGTAGGTCTGTGAGTCGAAGTTGTTCGGCGCGGCGAGCAGGGCGATCAGCAGCTCGACCAGGAGCAGCCCGGCGACCGTACCGGCCAGCACCCGCTCGCCGCGACTCGCCGTACGCCAGAAGTCGGTGACCGACGCGCGCCAGCCCGCCGCCGCCGGTGGGCCGTCCGGGCCGGACGTCGTCGCCGGGTCGACCGCGGTGACCGTACCGACCGCGGCGCGAGTGTCCGACGCTCCGGCGAGGACACTCGCCGACGACGGCGCGGCGGGCCGACCACCGGCCGACCCGGTCGCGTCGCCGGAGGCACGGCGATCCGCCTCCCGGGTCCGGCCGGTCGCGGCGGCCGCACGCCGCCGCGCGGCGGCGACCCCGACACCCGCGAGAAAGAGCAGCCACGCCACGCCGAACGCGGGCGCGGTCAACCTGCCCAGTGCACCCAGCACCTCGACGGTCAGCACCGCGAAAGCGCCGACGGCGAGACTCGCTCGGATCACCGCCAGCCGGCGTGGCGCGGTGTGGCGCGCGGACCGTGGCTGCAACGCCACCGTGGCCAGCACGACGGCGACGACGGGAGCGAGGACGAACGGGAAGCCGGCGGCCGACATGGCCGGAAGTAAACACCATCGGCCGGGGTGCCCGACGCTCGATCTGCTGAGGCGGTCGCCACCACAGGATCGATCTGCCGGGGCTACGCTATGGCCGACACACTGCCGCCCTCGTGGAGATTCCCGTGAAGCTGTCGATCCTCATGCCGGTCTACAACGAGGAGGAGCGCATCGCGGATGCGCTCAAGCAGGCGCTGGCGGTCGAGTACCCGTGCGAGATCGAACTCGTGGTGGTCGATGACGGTAGCCGCGACGGCACCGGGGAGATCCTGGGTCGGGCCGACGACGCGCGGCTGCGGGTGATCACGCATCAGCGCAACGCCGGCAAGGGCGCGGCCATCCGGACGGCGGTGGCCAGCGCCGAAGGCGAATACATGGTCATCCTCGACGCGGACCTGGAGTACGACCCACAGGACATCCCCAAGCTGCTCGCCCCGGTGCTCGACGGCCGGGCGACCGTGGTCTACGGCAATCGGACCTTCGGCAGCCACAGCGCCTACAGCTTCTGGTACGTGATGGGGAACAAGGGCGTCACGATGGCGGCCAACGTGATGTTCAACTCCTACATCGGCGACCTGGAGACCTGCTTCAAGCTGATGCCGGTGGAGCTCTACCGCTCGCTCGACGTGCGGTCCCGGGGCTTCGGCATGGAGGCCGAGGTGACCGGCAAGCTGCTGCGCCGCCGGATCCGGCCGTACGAGGTGCCGATCAGTTACCGGGCCCGGGGTCGCGAGGAGGGCAAGAAGATCACCTGGCGGGACGGCGTCGAGGCGATCTGGATCCTCGGCCGCGAACGGACCCGCCGCCGCCCCGGGAGCGGTCCCGCCGCCTGACGCGGCAGCCGGGGCGAGGACGGGCGGCTTTCCCGCCGGGTGCGGGCGACGCCGGTCCTCAGACCAGAGCCGGGGACAGGAACCCGGTCAGCGCGCGGTGCAGGCCCGCCGCGTCCAGCCCGTGCCAGCGGGTGTGGTCGTCGGCCGAGCCGTAGCGGCGCAGCTCGTCGCGTCCCACGCCGAGTGCGAGGAGCCGGTGCGGCCGGTCCGCGAGTGCCGCCGTGACCACCCGGGTCGAGGTGCCCGCCAGGTAGGGCTCGACCAGGATCACCTCGGTGCCGGCGAGCGCCCGCAGGCCGGCGGTGTCGAACGGGCGCGGCCGGTGGGTGTACGCCACGGTGACGGGCAGATCCGCTGCGGCTGCCACCGCTGCGTCCAGCACCGGGCCGACCGCGACCAGCAGCGGAGCGCCGGGTCCAGCGTCGCGGACCACCACCAGATCCCCGTCGCCGGCGTACGGTCGCGCGTTGCGCAACGTCGACAACCGCAGGTACGCCGAGGTGTCCCCGGCGACCGTGGCGCGCAGCAGACCGGGCACCTCGGCCGGGTGCCCCGGCACGTGCACCGTCCAGCCGGACAGGGTGTCGAAGAGCGCGACGTCGGCCGGGCTCAGGTGGGTGCGTCCGGCAGCCGCCCGGTCGTACGACGCGCCCACGCTGACCAGCACCGCGTGCGCCGCCTGGTGGTCGAGGTCGAGCTTGATCTGCTCGTACGCCCGCTCCACCAGGAACGGTGCGTAGCTGTGCACGATCGGCCGTAACCCGGTCAGCGCCAGCCCACCGGCCACCCCGAGCATCAACTGCTCCCGGATGCCGACGTTGAGCACCCGGTCGGGGTGCCGCCGGGCGGCCGGGGCGAACGCGTCGGCGGAGATGTCGGCGAGCACCAGGGCGGTACGCGGATCCTCGGCCAGCAGGTGCGTGGTGGTCTCGATGAAACTGTCCCGCATGGCTACTCCCCGCTCTCGACGACCGCGACGACGACGTGCGGCCGGTGTCCGTGGTGCCCGGTCAGGGAGGTGTGCAGCGCGTCGTGGTCCCGTCCGTCGACCGTGGCGGCGGTCCACCCGTTCACCGTGAATCGGGTGGCCACGCCACCGGGCCAGCCGTGGGTGGCGGAGGAGTTGTCGACCACGATCGCGGTCAGGTTCGGCAGGCCGGTCGCCCCCGCGTACGCGATCGCCTCGTGGTTGGAGCCCTCGTCCAGCTCGGCGTCACCGAGCAGGGCGTACACCCGGGTGTCGAGCAGCCCCTGGGCGCGGAGCCCGAGCGCGGTCCCGACGGCCAGCCCGAGACCGTGCCCGAGCGAGCCGGAGCCGATCTCGACCCCGGGGACCAGCATCCGGTCCGGGTGGTCGCCGAGTCGACTCTCCGGCCCGCCCTGGTCGTCCAGCCAGTCGAGCGGCACGAAACCCTTGGCGGCGAGCACCGCGTAGTAGCCGGCGACCGCGTGTCCCTTGGAGAGCAGGAAACGATCACGAGCCGGGTCGTCGACGGTGTCCGGGGTGATCCGGAGGATCCGGTCGTAGAGCACCCAGAGCACGTCGACGGTCGAGTGCACGTTGGCACCGAAGACGCGGCCGGCGCGGATCCGCTCCAGCAGTGGTGCGACCGGTGATCGGCCATCGAGCGGCGCGGCGGCCTCGGCGACGCGGGCGGTGGTGGCGAGAGTAGTCATGCGGATACTCTGCAAGTTCAAGTCAGGTTCAATTCAAGGCGGTGTGATGCAGGAAGCCCTCACCATCGGTCAGCTCGCCGACCGCAGCGGCGTGGCCCAGTCGGCGCTGCGTTACTACGAGCGGATGGGGTTGATCCGGGCCGACCGCACCGGCGGCAACCAGCGCCGCTACCACCGAAGCGAGCTACGCCGGGTGGCGTTCGTCCGGATCTCGCAGCAGGTCGGCATCTCGCTGGACGATATCCGGGCCGCCCTCGACTCGCTGCCCGCCTCCCGTACGCCGACCGCCGAGGACTGGACCCGACTCTCCGCCATCTGGCGGGACCGGCTGGACGAGAAGATCAAACTGCTGAGCAAGCTCCGCGACGACCTCGACGGCTGCGTCGGCTGCGGCTGCCTGTCGCTCCAGCGCTGCGCGCTCAACAACATGGACGACCGGCTCGGTGCCGAGGGCCCCGGCCCCCGACTGACGCTGCCGGGGCGCGACTCGACCTAGCCGACAGTGAGCAGCACCTTGCCGAGGTGCTCGTTCGACTCGACCAGCCGGTGAGCCTGCGCCACCTCCGTGATCGGCAGCCGCCGGTCGACGACCGGACGGACCCGGTCCGCCTCGACCAGCGGCCAGACCTCGTCGCGTACCCCCTGCACGATGGCGGCCTTCTGGTCCTGCGGGCGGGCCCGCAACGCGGTCGCCGCCACCGTGCCCCGCTTGGCCAGCAGCCCGCCCAGGTCCAGCTCGGCCTTGCGGCCACCCTGCATTCCGATCACCACCAGCCGCCCGTCCGGGGCCAGCGCCGCCACGTTCCGGCCGAGGTAGGACGCACCCATGATGTCGAGTACGACGTCCGCGCCCCGCCCGTCGGTGACCCGCCGGACCTCCTCGACGAAATCCTGCTCCCGGTAGTCGACCAGGTGCACCGCGCCCAGCTCACGCAACCGGGGATGCTTCGCCGCCCGCGCGGTCGCCACCACCGTCGCCCCGAGCGCGGTGCCGAGCTGGATCGCGAACGTGCCGATGCCGCTGCCACCACCGTGCACCAGCAACGTCTCGCCCGCCGACAGCCGGGCCACCTGCACCACGTTCGACCAGACCGTGCACGCCACCTCGGGCAGCGCGGCGGCATCGACCAGGTCGACCCCCGCCGGCACCGGCAGCAGTTGCCCCGCCGGCACGGCCACCCGCTCCGCGTACCCGCCACCGGCCAGCAACGCACAGACCTCGTCGCCGACCCGCCACCCGGTGACGTCCGCACCGGTGGCGCTCACCACACCCGAGCATTCCAGTCCCGGGTACGCGGGCGCACCCGGCGGCGGCGGATAGTGCCCCTGCCGTTGCAGCAGATCCGCCCGGTTCACCGCCGTGGCCCGCACGTCGACGATCACCTCGCCCGACCCCGGCTCCGGATCGGGCACCTCGTCCCAGCTCAGCACCTCTGGCCCACCAGGCTCGGCAATCACGATCGCGCGCATGGCCCAGTCTTACCCGATCGTCGCGCCGTTCCACGCCCCGGCCACGCCTCGAACCGGCGAAATCCGTGCTGGTCGGACACTGTGGAGCCTTCGGACGCCCGCCGCGATGGTCACGTGGGTCGGGGTGGCTCACTCCTTCGCCGATCTGCCGAACGTGGCAGACTATGCACGGCCGCGCCGTGCGTGGCACCGGGAGGGTTCGCCTAGTGGCCGATGGCGCTGGTCTTGAAAACCGGTAAGGCAGCGATGTCTTCGTGGGTTCGAATCCCACACCCTCCGCCCACCAGCCACGCTCACCCGCATGCGCACCCGCCCATGCGCCGCACCACCTGCCGCATCATGGGCATGCCCGCCGCGATCATGGACTTGTGGCACACGAAAAGCGCCTGAACGTCCTGCTTTGCCCCTGCCACAACTCCATGATCGGCGGGGCGGGGCGGGGCGGGGTGCGGTGCGGTGCGGTGGGTGGCGGTGTGGGGGCGTGGGGGCGTGGGGGCGGGAGTGGGGGGCGGTGGTCGTCGAGGCGGCGCTAGCGTCGTGACCTGTGGGCGCCTCAGCGCTTCGGTGGGCGTACCTGCTGGTTCTCGCGGATCTTCTCGGTGGCGAGTCGATCCAGGGCCCGGCGGCGTTCGTCGGGTCGGGGCTGATCGTCGCGCTCACGTACGGAGTCGACGGCTGCGGTGACGAAGTCGCGCCAGATGCCGGCCACGGATCTCCCTCGCTCGATGGGTGCCAGGCTGACAACCCGAGTGAGCGGCCTTCGGTTACGGCGGACACCTCGCGTTTTCCCGGTTGGCACCGCGCGACAGGGTATGAAGGGGGGCGCAGAACACCACTTCCACCGGAAGGACCTGTGTCGATGACCCTGGAACGACCCATCGCCCCGGACCCGTACGAGCTGCTGCCGACCGTCGCCTCGTTCACGCTGACCAGCGACGACGTGCACAACGGTGAGCCGATGGACGCGGCGCACGCCCATGACAGCACCGGTGGGGGCAACGTGTCGCCGCACCTGGCCTGGTCGGGTTTCCCGGCGGAGACCAAGGGCTTCGTGGTGACCTGTTTCGACCCGGACGCGCCGACCGGCAGCGGGTTCTGGCACTGGGTGCTGGTCAACCTCCCGGCGGATGTGACCGAGTTGCCGCGTGGCGTCGCCGAGGGCGACCTGCGAGGGGCGTTCAGCGTCCGGAACGACTACGGCGTGCAGGGGTTCGGCGGTGCGGCGCCACCGGCCGGTGACCGGCCGCACCGGTACGTCTTCGCGGTGCACGCCCTCGACGTGGAGAGCCTCGACCTGACGCCGGACGCCTCACCGGCCTACGTCGGCTTCAACCTGGCCTTCCACACCCTCGCCCGGGCCACCATCCGCCCCACCTACCAGATCACCGCCTGACCCCACCCCGCCGGTGAGCCGCGTTGATCAAGAGGTTTTGGCCACCGATCCCGACCGGGCGTGGCACAAACTTCTTGATCAACGCGGTGAACCTGCCCGGGGGTGGGGGGCAGGGTTAGGCGGGGGTGCGGGCTACGGCGAAGACGGACTGGCCGAAGGGTGGGCGGGCGACCTGCTCGGCGGCCTTGGTGGCGGGGAGGACGAGGGTGTCGTAGACCTTCACCATCGGGCCCTCCTTCGGCATCAGCCGGAAGACCTTGGTGGCCATGAAGTAGCCGATCAGGCCGAGCGCGTTCGCGTAGTGGATCTTCTCCACCCGCAGGCCGGCCTCGGTCATCGCGGCGGAGAGCGTCTTCTTGGTGTAGCGGCGTACGTGGCCGGTGGCGATGTCGGCCGGGCTCATCGCGAACTGGAACGCTGGGACGATGATGACCACCGCTCCGCCCGGGCGGACCAACTGGCCCATGGTGCGCAGCGCCTCGACGTGGTCCTCGATGTGCTCCAGCACGTTGTACGACACCGCCGCGCTGTAGTCGCCCCGCTCCGTGTTGGGCAGCAGCATCTGGCGTACCTCGATGGACGGCTGGTCGGCCAGGCGCTCCTTGAGCGCGACCAACCGGTCCGGGTCGGCCTCGGTGGCGGTGAAGCGGGGGAAGTGCTCCGCCCACTCCAGTGCGTAGTCGCCGAGCCCGCTGCCGATCTCGATCGGGTTGTCGCCGAGGTATGGCACGGCCAGCTCGACGAACCAGCGTCGGTGGTTGACCGCGGTGGCGAGGCCCTCCAGAACCTCGGACTGCACGCGCTGATCCCCAGTGATTTCTGCCATGCGTCGATTCCTCACGATATGACTCGACCCCGCGCCAGGACCGACTGAGTGAACCATCCGCCTGGAGGGCGGGAATATCGGGGCCCGCGGTGGCCGAATTACGGTCGGGTAGCTGCACGATCGGTGGTGGTCAGCGAACTCGGAAGATGTTACGCCAGTGGCCTGAAGGCCGCACGATGGCCCGATACGCCGACTACGCTCCGAATTACCATGACTACTCCTGAATCGGGCCGCTCCGCCGACGAGTCCGAGGCGCCAGGGGTGCCGGACGGGCCACCGGACGATGGTCATTGGCCCAGCTCAGGGCGGTGGAAGGACGTCGTCGCCGTGATGAGCTTCACGGCGCTCGGCTTCTGGGTCACCGCCCGGATGTGGCTCAACCCGGCCGACGGGATCCGCGACAATCAGACCGATATGGCCCAATTTCAGTGGATGATGGCCCACGGTGCTCGGGTGGTGACGGAATTCGCGTACCCGTTCTCCTCGGATCGGATGAACGTACCGGAATCCGTCAATTTGATGGCAAATACGTCGGTCTTATCCGTTTCATTGCCGATGACACCGGTGACACTGCTGTTCGGCACCCGTGCGTCGTTCCTGCTCTTCCTCACGCTCGGGATGATCGCCACGGCCACCGCCTGGTACTTCGTACTCTCCCGGGTCCTGGTCGGCTCGCGCGGCCCGGCCTGGCTGGGCGCCGCCTTCTGCGCGTACGCCCCGGCGATGGTCTCGCACGCCAACGCGCACCCGAACATCGTGTCCCAGTTCGTGGTGCCGCTGATCGTCTGGCGTACCGTGCGGCTCGCCGAGCCCGGCCGCTGGCTGCGCAACGGCGTCCTGCTCGCCCTGGTGATCGTCTGGCAGGCGTTCCTGAACCTGGAGATCCTGCTGATGACCGCGATCGGTCTCGGCGTGGTCGTCGTGGTGCTGGCCGTCGCGCGGCCCGACCTGCGTCGACGGACCCGCCCCTTCCTCGCCGGACTCGGCGTCGCCGCCGCGATCGCGCTCGCGCTGTTGGCGTACCCGCTCTACGTCCAGTTCTTCGGGCCCGGCGCGTACAACGGCCTGTCCTGGCTGATCCGGGGCTACTCCACCGACCTGGCCTCGTTCTTCACCTACGCCCGGGAGTCGGTGGGTGGAGAGGCGCTCAGCGCGGCCCGGCTGGTCAAGAACCCCACCGAGGAGAACGCCTTCTTCGGTTGGCCGCTGGTGATCCTGGTGGCGGCCGTGGTGTGGTGGCTGCGCCGCAACCCGGTGGTGATCGCGCTGGCCGGGCTGGGACTGATCTTCGCGGTGCTCTCGCTCGGGCGGGAGATCCGCTTCGACGGCCGGGGCACCGGGATACCCGGCCCCTGGGCCGCACTTGAGGACCTGCCGGTGCTGCACTCGGTGGTGCCGACCCGCTGGTCGCTGGCGATCACGCCGATCGTCGGGCTGTTGCTCGCCTACGGTGCCGAACGGGTCCGGCAGGTCGCCGCCCGGCACCCGGACCGGCGTGCCCAGATCCGGTTCGGCACGGCGACCGTGCTGGCGATGGCCCTGGTGCCGGTGTTGCCCACCCCGCTGCCGACCAAGCGTCTCGAACCGACCCCGGAGTTCGTCACCTCCGGAGCCTGGCGTCCCTATCTGGCCGGCGGGCGCAGCCTGGTGACCCTGCCGCTGCCCGACACCGAGTACGCCGAGCCGCTGCGCTGGTCGGCGCAGACCCGGTTGCAGATGCCGATCGCCCGTGGCTACTTCCTCGGCCCCGACACCCGACCCGGCCGGGACCGGGTCGCGCTGTTCACCGCGCCGCCGCGCCCCACCAGCACCTTCTTCGGCGCGATCCGGCGGACCGGTGAGGTGCCGCAGATCACCGCCCGGGACCGGCAGGAGGCGGTCGAGGACCTGCGGTACTGGCGGGCCGGCGCGGTGGTCCTCGGCCCGCACGAGCAGGCCGAGGCGCTGCGTACCGGGATGACCGCACTGACCGGCGTGGAGCCCACGTACGCCGGCGGGGTGTGGCTCTGGGACGTCCGGCCGCTGGTCGGGGAGTGACGCTCAGGAGCTGCGGATGCAGCAGCCCTGGCAGACCTTCGGCGAGGGCAGGGTGAAGGCCAGGCAGCAGGTGCGGCGCTGCACGGTCGGCTCGCCGTTGCGGCCCGGCACCAGCTCCACCAGGTCGGCCAGGTCGAGCGCGCCGAGCAGGGTGTCCACCGCCTCGACCGCCGAGCCGGGCAGGCTGTCGGCGGCCCGCAGCACCCCGTGCGCGATGCCGGAGGCCACCGAGCCGAGCAGCGTACGCGTGCCGATCCGGACCTCGCCCTGGATGGCGGCGATCACCGGCGACAGGTGCGCGTCCAGCAGCGTGCCGCGCAGTGCGGTCAGCAGGGCCTGCTCGTCGGCGAGCACCCGGACCTGGGGCAGCCCGGACAGGGCCAGCGGGTCGTTGGGCAGGACGGCGATCGGGGTGGACCGGCGCAGACCCAGCGTGATCAGGGTGCGCGGGTCGGCGAAGTGCACGAGGGCGGCGTCGGCGTCGAGCAGCGGCACCCGTCGGGCGACGGCCCAGCCGAGCACCACCGGCAGCGCCGCCCAGTAGCTGTACGCCTTCCAGGCGACCGCGGCGGAGGCGTGCGGCGTGCCGCCCCAGAGGCGGACGGCCGAGTCGAGCAGCTCCGGCACCTGGGCGCCACTGGTCAGCGTCGTCGCCGGGGCCCAACCCGCCTCGTCCGGCACGACCAGCCCGGCGGCCAGGCCGGGCAGCGCGTCGGTGCCGAACATGGCCCGCAGGGTCGCGGTGACCGGGGCCAGCGGTGCGGCCGAGGCGGCGTGAACGGGCAGCACGGCTGTCACCTGTTCCACCCCCCGTCCGAGACCCCGATTGCCAAACTAAGGCTAGCCTAACCACACTTCGGCTGCGCGGGGAACCCGGAAAGAGGGGGAAAGCGAGAGGCTCGGATCACTCGGCGGTCGGCGGTCACGCTGAGTGTCGTGCCGGAGACTCGGGGCAGTATCGGTAGAAAACGCTCACGGGTCAAGGGTCCTGTCGAGAAGGTGCCAGTTGTGTGCGTGATCGGCGACGCAACGTGAAACTTGATGCACCCGGCCACGAGGAAGCTGATGACGACCTCACCGCTCGATCGGGCTGCCGACTCGTTCGCCGCCGAACTCGCACGGCACCGGACGGAGCGGGGGCTGTCCAAGAAACAACTCGCCACCCTGATGGGCTTCGACCCGTCCTACGTCAGCCACGTGGAAGGGCGGCGGCACCGACCCACCGAGGACTTCGCCCGGCGCGCCGAGGCCGTCCTAGAGGCCAGCGGCGCGATCTGGCAGCGGTTCCGGGAGTACGACGACCTGCGTCACGCCCGCGCCGAGCGCCACCAGCGGGAACCCGTCCTTCCCGGCCAGTGGATGCCGCCAGGCACCGGACTCATCGTCGAACGCGAGACGGCCATCCTCACGCACACCGACGACTCCTACCACTGCGTCATCCGTCGGGAGCTGTACAACGCCGGCACCGAACCGGTCACCCGCTACCTCGTCCGGATCGCCGTCGACCGCTACCCGAACGACCCGGGCCGCTCCAACCGGCACCACCGGGAACACCCGCTCACCTTCGCCGAACTGCAACTGAGCGCGTTCCGCGAGGAGTCCGGCGAGCGGGAGGCGATGCACTGGCGGGCCAAGCACGACCGGGACGCCTTCAAGGAGATCTGGCTGCTCTTCGAGAACGCCGACCGCCGCTTCCCGCTCTACCCGGGTCGCCGCGCCACCATCGAGTACGCGTACACCGTCGGGCGGGACAAGTGGGGCCCCTGGTTCCAGCGGGCGGTCCGCGTACCGACCCGGCACCTCGCCGTACGCCTGGATCTGCCGGTGGCGCTGGACCCGCAGGTCTGGGGCGCAGAGACCTCGCTCTCGGCGGAGGAGGGGCCGCTGCGCACGGCGGTGACCCGGCGGGACGAGGACGACCGGGCGATCTTCGACTGGGCGACCGACGAGCCGCCGCTGAACGCCCGCTACCGGATGCAGTGGCGCTTCCGCGCCGAGCCGGAGACCGAACCGGAGGGCGGCCGGGTCCGGCCGTCCGACCGGATGCGCGGACTCGGCATCGTGCAGCGCGGCGTCGACCTGTTACGGCAGCCGGCCCGACCGTTCGACCTGCCCCGCGAGGAACAGTCCGCCCGCGAGATCGTCGACCGGCTGGTCACCGCGGTGGCCCGGCTGGACGAGGTCCACCCGTTCACCAAGGGAGTGGGCGTCGCCGCGCCGCAGCTCGACATCGGTCGGGCGGTGGCCGTGGTCCGCCCGCCCGACCGCACGGCCGAGCCCGTCGTGCTGCTCAACCCCCGGGTGGTCGAGGCCGCACCGGACACCGACGAGCAGTACGAGGGCTGCCTCTCCTTCTTCGACCACCGTGGGCTGGTGCCCCGGGCGCTGCGGATCGACGTGGAGCACGCGCAGTTCGACGGCGGACGGGTGATCACGTCGTTCGAGTTCGGCATGGCCCGCCTGGTGGCGCACGAGATCGACCATCTGGAGGGTCGGCTGTACGTGGACCGGATGGCGCCCGGAGTGCCGCTGGTGCCGGTCGAGGAGTACCGCGAGTCCGGGAACCCCTGGCGCTACTGACCTCGTGCCGCCACCGCGTCCGCTCCGGAGCGCGCCCGCACGGGTGGTGCCACCGCGCCCGCCCGGGTGGGAACGACGGCCGGACGGGCGCGGGTGGCGTGGGCGGTGCCGGTCCGCCCGATCAGGGGGGACCGGGGCGCGTGCCCCAGGGGGCAGGGGCACGCGCCCCGGCTCGGGGGGAGAAAAGCTCTACAGGTTGCCGAAGGTGTCGTACCGGGTCTGTTGCGGCGGGACGTCGTCGGCGGCGAGCACCCGCAACGTCGACCGGACCATCGAGGCGGACCCGGAGACATAACAGTCGTGCGCGGTCCACGGCCCGTACCTGGCCACCACGTCGGAGATGTCACCCTGCTCGCCGTCGAAGTCCGGGTCGTCGCTGCACGCCGGGGTGACCGACAGCCACGGATGGTCAGCCACCAGTTCCCGCAACCGGTCGAGACCGTACAGGTCCGCCTCGGTACGGGCACCGTAGAAGACGTGTACCCAGCGCGCCCGGTTGAAGCCGGCCAACTCCTCCACCAGCGCCTTGATCGGTGCCAGCCCGACCCCACCGGCGACACAGAGGATGTCCCGCTCCGACGCGCGGTCCAGCGTCATCGACCCCATCGGCGCGGCCACCCGCAGCAGGTCACCTGGCTTGATCCGGCGGACCAGGGCACCCGAGACCCAGCCGGCGGCCTCCGACGGCGTACGCACGTGGAACTCCAGCACGTTCTCGTCGTTCGGGGCGTTCGCCACCGAGTACGTCCGCCACACCCGGGGATGGTGCCGGGGCGCCTCCACGCTGACGTACTGGCCGGCCTTCCAGGACAGCGGATGTTGCAGCGCCCGGCAGGTGAAGACGGCGGTGTCCGAGCCGTACCGCCGGTGGGTCAACACCTCCGCGTGCCAGAACGGTGGGTTGTCGTCCGCCGCCGCCCCGGCCAGCATCTTCTCGGCGATCGCCGCGTACGCGTCCCGCCACGCCTGGTCGTACTCCAGGTTCCAACCGTCCCCGGCGGTGCTGCGCAACGCGTCCAACAACGCGACACCCATCGTGTCGTAATGCGCCGTGTCGACGTGGTACTTGCGGTGGTCCCGGCCCAGCGCCCGCAGGAACTCGTCGAACCCCTCCGGGTCGTCGACGGTGTGGATCGCCGTGATGATCGCTTCGAGGAGCCGGTCGCCCTGCCCGGACATCTGCACCGGGAACAACTTGCGCAGCTCCGGGTCGAGGAGGAAGACCCGCGCGTAGAAGTGGTCGGTCAACCGGGCCCGATCCTCCTCGACCAGGGCCCAGCTCTCCTTCAGCAGCCGCGCGAAGTTGTCCACCTGGGAGCGCTCCTTCTTCTGCCGGCGGGATCGGGAACACCGATAGAATGTCCACGGAGCGTGCATGAAGGTCGCACAGAATGTGCGATCCGACGTGAGGCGCGCTCAGTGGCACCCGGATGTCACCAGCGCAGACGGTCGGGCACAGTGGTGCGGTGACCGCAGAGCTCACCCGCCCGACGTCCCGTCGGACACTCGGCACCGAGACGATGCTCGTGCTCGGCCTCTCGCTCGGCCAGTCGGCCGTCTACGCCACCGTCTCGATCATCGCGAAACTGACCGCCGAGGGTGGACTCTCCCGGCAGACCGCCGCGCTGAACACCTCCGCGTCGGCCCGGCCGTACCTCGACCTCACGTACCAGCTGCTCGGCATCGTCTTCGCGCTGCTGCCGGTGCTGCTCGCCGTACACCTGCTCACCCGCGACCCCGGCGACCCGGTACGCACCCTCGGCCTGGACGCCCGACGGCCCTGGGCCGACCTCGCCCAGGGAGCCGGGCTGGCGGCCCTGATCGGACTCCCCGGCCTGGTGCTGTTCTGGGCGGCGGCCCAACTCGGCATCAACGCCACCGTGGTGCCGGCCGCGCTGCCCGACCTCTGGTGGACCGTGCCGGTGCTGATCCTCGCCGCCTTCCAGAACTCGATCCTGGAAGAGGTGATCGTGGTCGGCTACCTGATGACCCGGCTACGGCAGCTCCAGTGGCGAGTCGGCGCGATCATCGCCACCAGCGCCCTGCTCCGCGCCTCCTACCACCTCTACCAGGGCTTCGGCGCGTTCATCGGCAACGCGATTATGGGCGTCGTGTTCAGCCTCTTCTATCTGCGTACCCGCCGGGTGATGCCGTTGATCGTGGCGCACGCCCTGCTCGACATCTTCGCCTTCGTCGGCTACAGCCTGCTGCCCCGAGAATGGTTCGACTGGCTCTGACCGCGCAGGTCCCTGGTCCGGTGGCGGTCGCGCTCCCGGATGGTCGGGCTGGCCTCGGGTCGGGGACGCGGGCTGCCGTGGGGGCCGGCGGGCCGTGGTCAGCGACGTCGGGGTGGGCGGTAGGCGGCGACCGCACGCGAGGCCAGCCGCTGCGCCGCCGCCGAATCACCGACC
The DNA here is from genome assembly GCF_044460945.1 of Micromonospora sp. NPDC049903. Lineage (NCBI taxonomy): Bacteria > Bacillati > Actinomycetota > Actinomycetes > Micromonosporales > Micromonosporaceae > Micromonospora > Micromonospora sp. NPDC049903. Next base: position 43,355 of record NZ_JBITKL010000004.1, on the reverse strand, counting down.
GCCGCCGTCACCAGCGCCGCGCCCGGCAGCACCCGGGACGCCCACCGCAACGCCAGCCAGCCGCCCGCCTGCGCGGCCAACGGCGCCGCCAGCCGCCACGCCGCCTCGGCAGCCCTCGGCCCCGGCTGCTCGCCCGGCCCGTCCGCCGCCCGAGCCGCCGCCAGCGCCGACCGCGCACTCGCCTCGTCCGGATGCACCTGCGCCAACACCAGCAACTCCACCGCCCGCTCCGGATCCGCCGGATCGCGGCCGTACGCCGCCGCCAGGTGCAGCACCAGGTTCGCCTGCGTCCAGAGCACCGCCGCCAACTCCACCACCGGCGCGAACGCACCCGCCAACGATGCAGTCGCCCCGCCGACCCCCGCCTGCCGGACGAACCGCTGGCCGGCGAGCCGGGCCAGACCGTCGCCGTCCGCCTCCGGGTACCGCTGCCGCAGCCGCCGCGCCCACGCCGCCGCCCCCGGCCCGAGCGCCTCGACCGCCGTCAGGGCGAGCAGCTCCGGGGCATAGCCCGGGTGGTCCAGCACCCGCACCACGAGCATCCGCAGATCAGGCGTACGCCCAGCGAGCCCCGCCTCGCTCCCGTCGGCCGAGGTGGCGCCGGTCAGCGGCGTCGGCTCGGCCGGTGCAGGTGGGGTCGAGCTTGCCTCGGCCGGTGTGGGTGAGGTCGGGGTCGGCTTGCCTGGGGCCGGCTCAGGTCGGGTCGTCTCAGCGGATTCTGGTAGCGGTGGATCCGACTCGGTCGGATCGCCAAGGTCGGCGCCGGTCTGCGCTGCGGCGGTCAGCGTCGTGGTCGGCTCGGCCGAGATCGGTTCGACGGCCTGCTCCGCGTGGAGGGCGTCGTCGGTCCGGTCCGACGCGACCTCCTCCGTCTGCGGCGTGGCACTGTCCGGTCCGGCTCCGGCTGCCGCGACCCCGGTCGCCTTCGTCGCAGTCTTCCGTGCCGGTGCGGCCTTCACGGCTGCCTTCCTCGCCGCCTTCTTCACCGGGGCTGACCCGGCGGAGGGAGTCTCAGCCGTTGCTGCCTTCCTCGGCGTGGCCTTCCTGGCCACCTTCCGCGCCGAACCCGCCTGCGCCGCCGCAGTCGCATCGTTCCGCCCGTCGCCGGCCGACGGGGCCTCGGTCGCATTCGGCTGCCCGTCGTCCGGCGAGGGTGCCTCGGTCGCATCGTGCTGCTCGGTGCTCGGCGGCGTCGTGGGGGCTGCTGCCGCCGTCCTGCGACTGTCGGCGGGGCCGGTGGCGACCGGTTCCGGCCCGTTCGGCTCGGGGTTCGATCGAGGTGCCTTCTTCGCGGCGGCCCTGCGGCGCGTGGGCGCAGGGGTGTCAGGAGCTGCCCCGTCTGCTCCGGGGCTCCCGCTTCGGCCCGGCCGGCCTTCCGTATCCGATGCCGGTCCGGCCTCGGGTGGGGGTGCAGTCGCAGACGGTGGCGTGGGGGTGAACGGCGTCCTGGACGAAGCGGGACGAGTCTGGCGCGGCACCGGCTGCTCCGGGACGGGTGGCGGCTGGAAGATCACACCTGGCGCGGCCTTCGCCCGACGAGGTCGACGCCCGCCCTCGTCCTCCTGCGGCTCAGCCTCGCTCGGAGGAGCGGGCGCCGGAGGGGGCGTGAACGTCGCCTTCGGGGAGCGGCGACGCGCTTCCCGAGCAGGTTCCGGACGGTCATGATCGCGTGGCGACTCCTCCTGCATGTCGATGGAGCGTAGTCGCGATCACGGCGCCGCACAGCTCAAGAATCCCCTCGCCGGTCTGCGGGTTGGCGGGATCCGGTAGTCGCTTTGCCCCCGGACGGGCGGGGCCTGTATCCTCGGGCGCGGTGGTCTGCAGGCCACCAGGGAGACTTCGCCTAGTCTGGTCTATGGCGCCGCACTGCTAATGCGGTTGGGGTCTTAAAGCCCCTCCCGGGTTCGAATCCCGGAGTCTCCGCGCGAAAGCCGGGTGTGTAGACTGGCTGAGCACCAGCGCCCGTAGCTCAACGGATAGAGCATCTGACTACGGATCAGAAGGTTAGGGGTTCGAGTCCCTTCGGGCGCACAAGATCGACAAGGCTCTGACCTGCCATTACGGCGGTCAGGGCCTTGTCTGTTTCTGTCCATGAGGGACGGTTGGCTGCTCGGTGGCTGCTCGTACGACGAGCATCCCCTGCGTGTCGGACTGTCCGGGGGCGTCCGGTCGGGTCCGCGCGAACTTGACGATGCCGAACTTGCGCCCTTCCTCAATCAATTCACGTGTATGGATCGAATGCGTGGAGGGTCGGGTGGGGTGAGGGCGTGGTTCCGCATCTTGCCGTCGACGTGAACCGGCGCGGTTTTGTGCTGTGGCGCGAGTGCATCGGGTTGGTCGCCGTTCGGGCGGCGGAGCCGTGGACGTAACGAATTCGGTGGCGCTGGGGAGGTTAGCGACGGTACGAACAGGGCGAGCAGGGTAGGCGTCGTTCTGTCCCCGCCGCTGCGAGGACGGCGGGCTGACACAGCGGGACCTGCTCTTTCGGCCTGCGGTAGTGGGGTGGTGTGGTGACGCGACGGGCAGCGTCGGCCGGGCGGCCGACTGTTCTGGTCACGGGTGCGGCTGGGGGAGTTGCTCGTTTGCTGCTGTCGGGGCTGGGGGCTGCGTACACCCTTCGCCTGACCGACCGGAGGCCTTTTCCGGGGGCGGTCGTGGGGGACCTGTGCGACGCCGGCTTTGCCCGTCGCGTCTGCGCGGGAGTCGACGCGGTCGTCCATCTCGCGGCCGATGCGGATCCCGATCAGCCGTGGCAGCAGTTATGTGATCCGAATGCCACGGCGGTGGTGAACGTCCTGGACGCCGCCGTGGCGGCGGGCGTACCGCGCGTGGTGCTTGCCAGCTCGTTGCACGCCATGGGTGGTCACGTCGATGCCGGCCAGACCGAGATCGGCGAGGACATGCCGCCGTATCCCTGCTGTACCTACGGTGCGTTGAAGGTGCTCGCCGAGAACGTCGGCCGTCTGTACGCCGACGTGCATCGCCTGCGCGTCGTGTGCCTGCGCCTCGGTGGTGTGCTGGACCAGCCGCCGGCACGCAGCTGGCTACCGGGCTGGCTCAGCGGACCGGACCTGGTTCGCCTCGTCACCGCAGCCCTGACCGCCGAGGTGCGGTATGGCATCTACCACGGTGTCTCCGCAAACTCCTTCCGGACCTGGCGCAACGACCGCGCCCGTACGGAGCTGGGCTACGAGCCGCTCGACGACTCCGCCACCTACGCCGGCCAGGTACCGGACGACCTCACCGAAACATCCTCACACCAGGCTGGGATACGTCAAAGGATCCTCCACCTGACGTGAACAGCCTGAAGTCCCTCCAGGCATGATTCAGGGGCGCACTCTCATGCCGATGAGAGTAATATCGATCAAACAGAGCGAATGGGCGCTGCAATCCCCGCCGCCCCGGAATTCAGCAACCGCTAAGTTCATTCCGAACGACAATAATCTTATGAACTTCTTCAGCATCAGGTGGAAGTATTACACCCAATGGCTTTCCAGCGAACCCGGAAAGATATTCACCGAGGTCCCGCTCGGCGCGAATCAGTATAAGCTCAAACTTACTTGACTCCCCCGCCGGAGAGTCCCCTCCGATTACAATGCTTCCAAGATCCCAAGCAGGTGCCTCGCTGTCGAGGAGCGTGATTCTCCGGCTAAGGTAGTAGTTTCTGTCTTCCGACAAAGGGTGAACGACCAGCCAGAGAGTCGATGCTTTGTCACCTAGTGGCGCAATCCCTCTAACCGGCGTGCATTTTGCAACGGCCTCACCATCAACAGGTGTAACGATTCGGTCTGGAATCTCGGACTGCCTCGAGGTGGATCCAGGACCTGTCCAGTCTAGCCAGCCTCCCAGCAACCCTGCGCTGGCAGTAACTACCGAAGCCAGAACTGTGCCGATGGCCGCGATAACAGCTGCCTTTATCTGACCCTTGCCGCCCTCTGGGGCTCGCGCGACTGCGTTCTGCGCCTCTGTCGTCGCCAATTCCGGTCGCTCCGTTTAGAGTCGTGGCATCGAACATGCGGATTCCGTGGCCTTGGGGTACCAGGGTCGTGAAATTATAGTAACGCGAATTCCGTCTCAGTGAACTCTGTCAAGATTGTGACAGTTGCTCGAACTCTCGCGCTGCAGCTGGACCGAGCCGTCGCACCCGGGCCCTCCGTTGATCATCGGCGGGAGCGGCCACCGTTTTCCGTGCACTACTTTCGGTAGATTGTCAAATCTTTTCGCCTTCTCGGCGGCCTTTGTTGCCCTGTGCGCTACGCCAGTGGAGGAGCGTGCCGGAGGTTCGGAGCAAACCGATTTTGCAAGGTGGCACTGTGTTTGGTGGCGCTCGACCATAACGAACCGGGTCTGGTGCGCGCTGATTGTGTATCCGCTCATGCCGCGTGACGTGCGCGCTTCCTCGTTGCCATAGTCAATCGTGGCCAGGCGGCTGAGTGCTGCGGCGCAATGGGCGGGTGATGGCAATGATCATCCTTAGCCAGAGTGGGAGCCGGCCGGAAGTGTCGTCGCCACTCCAGCCGGTGAGGTTGCTTCCGGACTCGTAGCTGACCGGTGACTCATGACGCCATGGCAAGCCGGTGCTGCGCTCGTACGCATGGGACGCGACGAAGAGAAGTGGTTCTGCCTCGCGCCGTGCGAAACGCCGAGGCTTGTGCGGATCGGCGAGCACTTCTTCGTAGGCCGCTCGCCCGGAGACGACTGCGGCGCAGCGGACGTAGAGGAACCAGTCGCCCCTGGCTCGGGCGGCACGGGCGTGAGCGTGTGTGTCCAGGCCGTGCAGCAGGGCGGCCAGATGATCCTCGAACGCCTGGATGTCCGGCACCGACAGCGTTGCCAACTCGGCGGCCAGACTGTCGAAGCCATCGTCGTCCGGCTGCGGCCCCATGGACTCGACCAAACGCCAGAACTCTTCCCGCTCCATCGCGAGATCCTCTCAGAAGCGGGTCACATACTTCTTCCAGGCTCGATAGAAGAAGCAGGTCAACTGAGGTCCCGTAGCGGCTACGGCTCGTCGCATTGGGCCACGGGCGACGCCCATCCCTCGACGTGGTCAGGTGCGCACATCTGCCGCGTTCCGCGTGCGTCGCCGCCGCGTCTTGTGCTACCGGGCGCTGACGAGACTCCGCCGACATCCGACACCGGTGCAGCCTATGCGCGGCACGGTAGGCGGATTGCCGCGCTTCGCGCATCCAAGCGCCGATTCGGGAGGTGGCCCAAGGTCAAGGTCGGTCAACCTGGCTGATGCTTGGCGCTTCGGGGAGCGGCCACGTGCCTTTTTGGCGCCAGTGAGCGATCCTTGCTTCGGTTATTGCCACGCTGGCCCGCATCTCGCTAGCCCAGGCCCATTGCTCGTCAAGAATTGCTGCAAAGTTTCCGCCGTCCGCGACCGATACCACCGTAACGCCGTCAACGGTTCTGATGATCTGGTCTACTTCAATGCCCCGGTACAAGGGCGGCTGTTCAAGCTGCGATCGGAGCCGCTTACGCCATTCCCGGACGGTCCTAGTCGGTATCAGCTGTCGCCAGCCGCTGCTTGGCCTCTCCTTAAGGAGCTGCTTGAGCCCACTGTCGCGGCGTCGGCAATCCACCACTGTCGCACGTACTTGCTCGTACGCTGCGGCTGAGCCGTCATGATTGGCGAAGATCGTCTGGTAGAACGTCTGCAGCACTGGCCGAATGGTGTTCATGTCGGCCGCATGCGCCTCCAGCTGATCGATACCCTGAACGAGAAGAGCGTGGCACCGTTGAGCTCCCGCCTCCTTTTCGTCCTCTGGCAGCGATTCGTCCTCATCAACCTCGCTCACATAGTTGCGGACGATGAAATTCCAGGCTACGTCACCAGCCGTCAAGATCGAATCGTACGCCGACTCTCGTGCTTGAGCGTGTCGACTGTCAAGAGCAACGCGCCGATCGACGTGCTTACCGTAGAGTGCGACCGCACCGGCGATCATGGCGCAGGCCAGAGCGACAAGGGCGGAAACGGCGACTGCAGTAGACACGGCCTTGATTATCGAGGTGGGCGGCGGCCTGCGCCAGCTAGAGTTATCCCACTGAACATATAGCAGTGTCGGGTTTGTGATAGACGAGCGCGTCCAGCTCCTGCTGATCGACCTCCCTGTGGCAGTCGAAGCTACGGTCGAGCCGCTGGGTGAGTTGGTAGTCGTGCCGGGCTCGGCGGTGGTCGTAGTTCGCGGGGAACTCTCAAGCACAGCCGTTCGCTAGAACGTTCGTTGTTCGCACTGATCTGCCGCCGACAACGCTCGTAGCGCCGCAGTAAACCGGATGCCGGGTGGGGCCGGTTCCGGCGATACTGCGGCGGGCCGGTGGCAGAGCCGGGTTATTGCAGCGCCGATGAGCCGACAGCCGGTAGGCACGGCGGTTTGAAGCGCGTGGGGCCACTGGCGTGCCATGCCCCACCAGGGGTTCAAATCCCCTCCGGCCCGCAACGCACTGTCATGCCGCGGTCCGCGCGGCCGTCAAGATCGGTGAGCTCCTCAGTGCTCATATGCCGGTGGTATACAGCTTGAGATGCTCGACAACGACGGCAACAGCCGTGCCGGGCGGGATGTCGACTGGGCCGTTGCTGAGCTCGACCTGCAACAGTCCGTCGATGATCCGTATGGTCAGGATCTGTTGCTCGTGGTCTTCGACGGTTCCGCGGAGTCGGGGGCCTTCGTGCAGCGTCGATTCGGCGCCGGCCATTGCGATCGTGTCGCCCCATTTGAGCATGTCATCGATGTCGAGTTCGACATCGACGAGCTCGCCGGGCTGGGCGGGCTGTCCAACCCATTCGGCCTCCAGCCGAACGCCGGCCAACACGGCTTCGACCATAGTGGGTGTACCGGGGCGCACTGCGACGACACGTACCTCCATCCGTCCGATGATCGCAGCTGGCGTCCTGATCTGCCGCGAGTCGGGCCCTGTTCATGGGGCGGTGCGGGCACGTAGGTCGTATGGCTAGGGTCGCCTCATGATCCTGACGGATGCTGAGGTTGCCATTGCGGCAGCTCTCGCGGGGGCCGAGGTGGTTGTTCGGGACTACGGTGCGGACCATGTTCGCTTCGCGAAGTCTGCGACTGACTTCGCGACCGACACGGACCTAGAGGCGGAGGCCGCGATCGTGAGGGTCCTGACGCGTCATCGTCCCGCCGACTCATGCATAGGCGAGGAGACCGGGAGTTCTCGCTCCGCGGCAGCGAGACGACGCTGGCTCATCGACCCGCTCTGCGGCACGGTGAACTTCGCTGCCACCACACCTCTGGTCGCGGTCAACGTCGCGCTACTCCAAGACGGGACGGGCTGTGCCGCCGCCTGCGCCGACCCGATCGCCGGCGAGGTCTTCTGGACCGACGGGTCAGCTGCCTATCTGCGCGCCGACGGCAAGGACCATCCGCTGGCTCCGTCTGGGGTCTCCGGCCTCATCGAGATCAACTGCGACGGCCCTCTCGATCGGCCGTTCGTCGGCGGACAACTCGTACATGATCCTCAGGTGCGCGGTGCTTACGGACCCCGCGTCATCTCCTCCACGTTGGGCGTGGCCTGGGTAGCAGCCGGCCGACGAGCGGTATACGTTTCCGACGGCACCTTCCGCGAGAACCTCCACTTCGCGGCCGGAATCGCCATCGCCAAGGCGGGAGGCTGCACGATCAGCGACCTGGCGGGAAACCCGCTGAACACCGGACGTGGCCTCATAGTCTCGGCCGACGCGGCCACACACCACGCAGTAGTGGCCCTCGTCGAGCCCCACCTCGAAGCAGTCATCAAAGCGAGCTGACGCTGCGCCCCTCGTTTCCCGAAGCGCGCCCGAGCATGGATCTTGCACTCGTAGCCGTGTCTACCGCCGCCGGCGACGAGGACCAACGAATGCCCGAGACCGCCTGTAATAGGGGCGGTGGCGATACAGCTCATGCCGCACCGGACGCGGCGGCCTGCTGTGCTGCGTTACCGCTTCTGTGCTCGGTACGTCCGGAGCAGCGCCGTGATCTTGGCGTGGTCACGGGCGCCGTTCAGCTCATTGAGCAACTCGTCTGGGCAGAGCTCATACAGGTCGCCCCACCATCGGCGAGCCCGGTTATCCCAGATCCGGTATCCGCCATCAACGCCCCTCGCCACGTACCTTCGCCTCGCCACCGGCGGCAAGATAGCAATCCCGTCACCTGACTGCACATGAATTGCGGCCATCCACTTCGCCACGCTCATCTGCCGCCGATCGGGCGCGGGCGTTGTCGTCACACTGGGTGGCTGGACGTCAGTTCGGCCGACGTCCCGAACTGCCGAGAACAATCCACGTCGTTACGGTGGAGCTAAGCGGACATGTCGGTTACCGCAGATGCCGCCGGGGTGAAGGTGGTGACCGTTGGTTACCTCCCGACGGTGCCTGCCGGTACTGCGGGCATTTGGCGAGGACGAGGAGTCCACTTCCCGCTGGCTCGCGGACTGTGGACGATGTCGTGATGACGGTTGACTGGGATCGACTCCGGCATGCGTATGGCTGGGCGACCGACACGCCGACGCATGTGGAGGCGCTGGTGTCCGGTGATGTCGAGGCCCGCGCCGCCGCGCTGGACCACCTTGACATCGCGGTGCTGCATCAGGGGTTCCCTGATACGGCGACCGCGCCGGCGGTCAGGGCCGTGACCGCACTGCTCGCCGACGAGCGGGCCCACCCGGACACCGTCGAAGCGCTCCTGGAGTTCCTCGGTGACGCCGCTCTGAGCGTGAGCGATCTCGCTGACGATCGCTACTTCGCCGAGATATTGCCCGACCTCGCCGACGCGGTGACGCAGGCGTACCCGGTGGTGTTGCCGCTGCTCGCGGCGTCCCCGCCGGACCGGGCCCTGTTCCGCGCCGAGAATCTCGTGGCGATGGCGCGGGTGCCATCCCTGGCAGACCGGCGGGAAGAACTGGCGGTTCTCGTCCTGGAGTGGTCTGAACGGGGCGCCGGGTCGAAGGCGGAGTGGATTCGCTGCCTCAGCCAGCTTGGTGTCGACAACCGCGACCTACGCACTGATGCGGACCCGGCGGTTCGGTTTCGGGCCGCGCTGGGCCACGAGGACGATCCGCGGAGCCGCGAGCTGATTTTGACGGCGCTGGCGACGGCGCCGCCTCCGGGGGTGCACCAATTCGAGCTCGTCGCGGCGGCGATCCGCGTCGCCACCGATTTCCACGTGATCGCCACGGCTGCTTGCCGAGTGGTCAGTCGGGACAGTTGGGCTGGCTTCGACTATGGCTGGGGCGCGTTGGTGCGCTTTGCTTTCCCCAAGCCGTACGGCAAGCGCCGTCCGCTGACCGAACCGCAGCGTGCGCTGCTTCGGGCGCTGGTGGCAAACGAGCAGCTCTGGGATCCGATGAACGGGAGCTGCGCGCTGGTCTTCAAGCAGGCCGGATTACCCCATAGCCGGGATATGTGCCGGCGGCTCAGCGGATAATCGCCTTCAAGATCGAAACTCCTGATCTGCCGCAGCCCGCGCTCGGGGCTCTGGAGCTCACAGCGGTGCAGAAGAGTGTGGTCGGTAGGGCTTATGGCGCTTGGAGCCAGCGGGTGTGGATGTCCTGGTAGCGGAGTGGGTCGACGGCTGCCGGGTCGGTGAGGAGTTCGACGAGGAGAGCGCCGTTGGGAAGCCGTCGTGCCTGGGCGGTGATCTCGGTCAGCGGTGCCAGCGACAGGTGACGGTTGGTGCCGAGGTAGGTCCACCAGCCGAGTTCTGCCGGCCAATCACCGGCAGGGTGAGAGCGATCGTGGATGTCGAGGTGCCACACCTGCTCGGATGACCACTCGTCCAGAATCCGCCCGACATCGGCCTGCAGCCGGTCGGCGACATCGAGCCACAGGCCGGTCAGCCGAGCGTGCAAGCCGCGGAAGGTGTCGGCCTCTGGACCTGGGCGGCGGTGACAGTACGCTGCGTCCAGTGCCCAGATGAGGGTTCCCGCTTGCCACTGGAAAGCGAAGCAGCAGCGCACCAGCGAGAAGACCTCCGCCCCATGCGCCGGCCCGCCTCCAGTCACGATCTGTCCGTCGCCAGGCCCGCCACGCAGCAGCAGCCCATGCCACCCCCACCGTAGACATTCGGACCCCGGTCAGGGCAGCGGACCGTGAGAGCGGCACCGCTGGCCATCCGGCACCGATGGGAGGATCGGCGACCGGACGGGTCAGCGATTCTTGCACGAGCATCCCGCACGTCTCGGGCGTCGGGTGACCCCGGATCGGCGCCGCCGTTACCTGGCCACGACGGCGGTGTGGTCAAGGCAGCAGAGGGCAGGTGTGTGGGCGATCTACCTGCCGGCCTTCGCGTGGTACTCGTCCACGATCTCCTGCGGGATCCGTCCGCGGTCGGAGATGTCCTTGCCGGCCTTCTTGGCCCATGCCCGGATCGCTTTGTTCTGCTCGCGATCGGTGCTGGTGGTGCCGTGGCCGCGGGCGGCGCGGCCACCGACGACCACTCCGCCTCGGCCGACCTTCGTGCCGTGGGTGACGTAGGGGGCGAACAGTTCGCGCAGCTTGTCGGCGTTGCCGCTCGACAGGTCGATCTCGTACTGCACGCCGTCGAGAGCGAACTTGACGGTCTCGACGGCGTCGCCGCCGTCCAGGTCATCGATCAGCTTCTGAATGATTTGCTTCGCCACGGTGCGGCACATTCCTTTCGAGCAGTATGATCCTACGAACGCTCCGACACAGTAACCTGTGTGGCACTCGCCGCGTCAACGAGATGGAGCCGCCGTCCCGTATTGACCATCACAGAATTCTGAGAAACGTTCGCCAGGTTCCTTAGATGCTGCCTTCGGGTAGGGGAATGGCGACGCTGCGTTGTTGCCCCAGGCGGCGAGTAGCGGCGGAACTGCTGACCCGTATTCGATGTCGCGGGTCGCTCCCATTTATCCATCTGTTTGCATGCCATGTGAGTCGGTGCCAGCCTGTTGTGGAGCCTGGACATCCCTCGACGCAAGGATTCTGCAGAGAAAAGTGCGCTGAGGCGATCAGTGAAGAGCGCTCTACCCGTGGGCAAGGCGTCGGAGTGCGGTGACGTAACGGTCGGTCGCGTACTGCTGGACCAATCGGGTGAGTGGTCCGCCTGCCCGTGCCACGAGCGAGGCGGGACGGCTGAACGCTCGGACCTGGATCCGCACGTCGCCTGTTTCGGTCATAGCGATCACGAATGCTTCTTCGCCGCGTTCCGGATGGCCGGGCAGGGTTCCGTAGGCGAATCCACGGCGATCGGCTTCATCGACCGTGTACACGACTCGGCACGGGATGTTGAGCTCCAGAAGGGGCCAGCCGGCCCGCAGGACCACGATGATCCCCGCTGCAGGCTTTCCGCCGGAGTGCACGACAGTGAGACCAGCCTCTTCGTGCATCCGCCAGCCGAACAAGGCGGCAGTTGCTCGTTCAAAGGCCTCGCGTCCGCTGCCCAGGCTGACATCTCGGTGCACATGGCCGTAGCCCTGGGGCATCGACTCAGCCTGCGTAGCCCCGACTTCTTGATACGTGAGAGACGCAGCGTTCAATTCGGAGATGACTCTCGTCAGGTCGCGCCGCACCCGATCATGTTAACGAGTCCCGGGATCGCCGGCGCTGACGGGACGGTGCGGGTGAGGCCGCATAAGCCCGCCAGCGCGGTGCGCACGAACCATCAGCGGCCGAGGCTGTCGCCGATTAGTGCCTGCCACTGCGCAATATCTAGGCAACGTCACCTGGCGCTGTCGGGGCCCATAACCCGGCTCTCACCCTGACGCGCGATGGCCGATTCGGCTATGTCGAGGGCGCTGTTGAGAGTGACGAGGTGGGCTGAGGGCATACTTCCGAGTGCGAGGCCGCAGGCGGATACCAGGTCGGTCAGTTGCTGGATCTGTCGAGTGGTGGCGATGTCGGAGTGCTCGGGGTGGGCCAGGAAATCGCGGGCGGCGTAGCCGTCGACTGCAGCCTGGTGGACCAGGTTCGCGGCGACTTCCTTCCGGGCAGGGTGATCGTGGCGTAGTGCGTCGATGACGGAGAGACCGAGCCGGAGGTGGAACACGGTGAGCTCGGGTTTGACGTGATCGAGCGCCTGGTAGGCGTTCAGCGCGGCGGTTATCACGTCGGCTGGGCCGACTGGCGGTAGGTGTAGGGACAGGCAGGTGGTGACGGCGTCTTCCCATGGCTCGCTGGGTTGGGTTGCGCTGAGCATCGCGCGTGCCTGCTGGTGGCGGCCGGCCATGGCGTGGGCGATCACTTTCACCTGTCGGCCGTCGAGCATGCGTGTGCCGATTCCCTTGTACTGGCTGAGGCGTCGGCTTGCTTCGTCCCATCGGCCGGCGGTGGCGAGGGCGTGGGCACCGGTGCCGAGCAGGACGGTCCACAGCCACCGTCGGGTAGCGGAGTGGGCGGTGGGCGTGTTGGTGAGCCGGGCTGCGGGGACGGTGATGCCGTCGATCGTGGTGTCGGTGCGGATGTCGATGGCCTGGAAGAGCTCTTCCAAGAGCGTCCAGGCGGCAGGGCCGTTGCCTGCCCGGATGTGGAGACGGGCGAGGTTGACGAGGGGCTCGAGAGCGTGCTGAGGCTCGTGGTCGTTGGCCAGCGCGACCGCCGCGAGCCGGTGACACCAGGTTCGTGCCAGGTCGGGTATGCCGCAGTCGGATGCCAGGAGGGCGGCCAGATTGAAGACTGCGGTCGCTGCTGCCGTATCGCGCTGTGCCCGGGCGACGTGCGCGCGTTGCTGAAGGTCGATCACACGCTGGTCGAGCGGCGTGCAGATGGGGCGCTGTCTGGCGACTAGCGGGAATCTGCGGGCCACGTCTGGTCTCATGCCGAACCGCTGGGTGCGCGAGCGTCGAGTGTCGGGTCGGGGCCGAAGACCACGGTGGCGGCGTGTGTGGAGAGAACGGCCTGAGTGGTGGCGTGCAGGCCGAGGCGGTTCATCGCGAAGATGATGTGGTGTGCCAGGACGCCGCGGAGTCCGCGTCGCAGGTGTCCGGACGAGGTGAGACGGGCCAGGTCGAGGCCGGAAGTGGCGAATGACGTGGTCCAGTTCGAGGCAGTCGTAGAGGGCTTGCCGGGCACCGTGAAGCTGTCTGCGTCAGTGCTCATGAGCTGGCGGAGTGACGCTTGGAGGGTTGCTGCGGTGTCGGCGTCGAGACCGTCGGGTGGTGTCCGATGGTGGGCCACCTTTGACCAGACATCGCCTTGCTCGTACCAGTCCAGACCGGCGGCACGCAGCATCGCACTGGCCAGCAGGATCGCCATCTCTCGTCGGCGTCGAGTCGTGGGGTACTCGGCGGTGGCGGCGAGGTAGGTGAGTACGTGGCGGCTGTCGGCGTGCCAGAGCCGGTGTGCGACCTCCATCGCCTCGTCTCCGCCGAAGGCACGGAGTTCGGGTTCGTAGATGCTCTGCGTCGCCCAGGCGAGGTGTCCGGTGCGTCTGAGTGCGTACAGGTGACCGAGTAGGTACGCCCGTGCGTCGGCGTTCTGGTCTGTGGGGAGGTAACGGAATCGCCACTGGATTGCTTTGCGGATGAAGAACCAGCCCGAGATGAGCCTGTCGGCCTCAGCGGCAGTGAATAGGGGTGCCACGCGGGTGACGGCGATGTCCTCGGCAGAGGGTTGATCCCGGAATTGAACGGTGACGTGCATCCAGCGTGTGGAGTTCATAGGCCCTCTCTGCAAGGGATGAGGTCGGCGACATCGCGGATCGGATGCATCGGGCGGGGTGGTGGTTAGCCCAGCAGGAGGACGGCGTCCCAGGGAGAGACGGGGGTGGCGCCGGTGCCGAAGGCGTGTAACGCGAGCGCGGCGCCCGCAGCACCGTCCATGAGCTCGGGGTCGGTGATGGGCTGCGCCAGTTGGGCGCTGAGGTGGGTTGCGACGTCGGGTAGTTCGGCGGCGATAGCGGTGTTGCGGGCGTCGACGGCTGTGCGGAGGGCGGATTGGAGTAGGCCCGCTTGTCCGTGGCACAACCCGATTCCGGGTAGCAGGGCGAGCTGTGCTGGGTTGCGTAGCGTGGCGAGGATCGCTGCCTCGGCTGCGTGTTGTCGGGCGGTGTCGCCGAGAGCGAGGCCGGCGAGCTGCTGGGCACGTGCGGTGCCGCTGATGCCGTAACACCAGGACGGTCGGGGGCGGTGCGGCGGTGCGAGGCTTCGGGCTTGTTCGATGGTGAGGTAGCCGGGCCACCAGGTGCCGGCAGGTTCATCTGTACGCCATTGGTCGGTCCATCCGCAGAGGCGAGCGACCGCGTCCTGCAGACTGGCCGTCGGGATGTCGTGAAGGATCGCGAGGGACAGCAGCGCCAGGACCGCGCTGATGCCGTGGGCAATTCCGAGGTTGCCGTGTCCGAGCGGGAAGTCGGAGTCAGGTTCGCCGGATAGGCCGACCGGCATCCACCACGGTGGCAGATCATCGGTCCCGCCGGGGGATTGGGTGAGACGGGTCAGGTAGGAGATGACCTCGCCGGTGATGGGGTGTGTGGGGTGGCGGTGTAGGTGGTAGACGCCGAGTCCGGTCAGGCCGTGGATCAGGTCGAACTCCCGCATCTGTAGCCGGTCGCCTCGGCCGATGCGGGCATGGGCGGTGGCCAGGCGCGTGCGGGTGAGCGTGGTCGTCTTGTCATCGAGTGCCGCGAGTGCGCGCCGGTACCGGGGCATCGCGGCGGTGTGCAGGGCGAAGCCGAGAGCGGGCGCGCCGTGGAACAGGTTCGCATTGGGGCCTGCGCTGATCGGCTCGGACGCGGCGTGCGTCAGCCAGGCGTGGACGCGGGCCTCGTCGCCGTGTCCGGTGCGGGCACGCTCGATGTGTAGCAGCGCGATGCCGACCGCGCCACCGGCGAGAGACTGCGGTCGGGCTCGGCCGCTCAAGGGCTCGTGTCGCAAGATCTGTGGGTCGGCGAGCGCGTCAGCGATGGTGGTGGCTGCCGTGAGCGCAGTCCTGTTCACACCGAACATCGGTGCTCCCCGCGTGCTCGGGTGGTCCAGCTCAGCGCGGCGGCGCGAGCGAGATGGAGGCAGGCGCGCTCGCTGTCCGGGTCCGGGCCGATCATCCGCGTGTGATGCAGATGCAGCAGATCGGGCAGCACACTGTCGGCGGTGACCTGGGCGGTGTGCAGGACGTCGCGGTAGGTCCGCAGGACCTGGTCGCGCCGCAGCCAGGCAGCGAGGAGTTCTTGTCCGTCGGGCAGTGACATCAGCCCGGACTGGTCCGGGTCAGCCAGCCGGACTGTGCCGTTGTAAATGTCGCGGGGTGGGGCCGGTCGGTGTGGTCGGGTGTGCGCGATCAGCCATCGCCTGCCTTCGGCCACGTCGCCGATGAGTGCGGTGGTGATGTGCAGCATGCTGACCGCAGTCACCGCACGAACATCGGGTGTCTGCTTTCGTGCGGCGAAGGCGAGCTGCTGAAGTGCCGTTGCCGAGTCGGCGTCGAAGACCTCCTCCAGCGTCGCGATCGCGGCAGGGCCGCCGAAGCGCGCTGGCTCCGGGTAATCGGTGTCGACCTGCATCCGGGCGATCAGGCCACCATGGCGCAGCTGTCGCGCCCACGCACCGATGGCCGTCGTCTCGTAGGCGCCGCCGGTTAAACGGAGCCGAAGGTGGGGGTCGGGGTCGTTGTAGCGAAGGAACCAGAAGCGCATGTCCGGGCTCAGTCGTTCGAGCAGGGACGGCAGGTGTCGGGTCAGGATCGTGGTGTGCCGGTCGGGATGGCCGTACAGCTTGACGTAGAGGCGGTCGCCCGCCCCCGGCAGGTGACCGTGCGCGCGGACATCGACCACCGGTGCGGTGGTGAGGCGCTGCGGCGGAGGCACTGGATCGGTCGTCGCTGCCAGGGGAATGACGACTTCGTGTGCGCGCCCGTCGATCCACCCGGCGGCGTCCGCCACTGGTGCGGCGTGGAGCACCGCCATATCGGTACGGCCGAGGTGATCGCGCAGCACCGCGAGGTGTGCGAGTTCGTCAAGGTCCAGGACGATGCGCTGGTCACCCTCACCGAGATACACCCGCTGGGGACACGCGACCGCGTTCCGCCACGAGGCCAGGACGCCGACCCACTGCGGCCAGCTCGCCACCGGGGAGGGCAGGTCGATGGCTGGTAGCAGCCAGCGTGCCGGGGACAGGACGGTCCGCCGGTAGCGCAGAGCAGGCAGGAACGGCAATCCGCTCGCGGCGCCCCAATCGACCGCGCTACACGGCGTGGTGAAAGCGGTGGAGGCTTCGGTGAGGAACCGCACGAGCGGCAGGGTGTAGTGCACCTGTTCGACGGCGTTGAACATGATCGGCTCCACCGGGCAACGGCGCGAGATGGAAACGAGGTACACGCGGTCGACGTCGGCGGTGACGGCGATGTCGTCGAGGTCCATTCGACCGGGCGTGTTGTCGTGGTACTCGCCGAGCGAGATGAGATGCGGAATCACCTGTGGGGCGCGTGCCACGTCTTCGGTGACCGTGTACGGCGTCACCGCCGACACCTGCGCGCGCAGCGCACCGCTCGTAGTGGTGGGCAGAGCCGCGTACTGGTGGACGATGCGGTCACGGTCGACGGGATCGAGCAGGTCGAGGAATCGGCCGGTGGTGGTGCCGGCGTTACGGGACACGCCGACGACCTGAAGCCGGAAGAGCCCCCGATCGAGGTCGTGGCGGCTGCGGGCGTGAATAGTGACGGTCAACTCTGTAGTGGGCTGTGCCTGCGCGATTGACACCTCCCCAGCGAGGTCGCGAATCGTGGCGTCGTCGAGGACGACCTCGTGCTGGCGCCGCAGTGCCGCCTTCTGGGCTAAGGCCAGCAGCTTCCGGTCCCGCTGCGTGACGGGGGCGGGTGCGGTGGGCAGGGCACCGCGGTACCCGCTGGGGTAGCCGAGGCCGACATCGGCGTCTACCACTTCACATAGCGGCACCAGCGCGTGCGGCCCGTACCGCTCCAGGAAGCGGTGGTGCCACGCCTGCCATCCGGCATGGCCAGCCGGGGCCAGCCGCACGAGTACGGCGGCTGCCTGTGCGGCCTCGACGGCGACTGTCTCGGGAAGTCGCAGCTCGACGTCCAGTCGCAGGTCGACGGCTACGGGCGGTTCGTCATTGGGGTGTAGGGCAACCAATGCCGCAGCGAGTACGCTGCGCTGCTGTCCAGAGGTGCTGAGGGACGCCGCGTGGTGCCCGGTCAGGGTTCGTAGCGTGCCGAGCGTTGCGCGTGCCGGAGCACGGGTGTTCTCGGTGGTGTGCCGGTCGTCGCTGGCCAAGGCCTGTTCGAGCCGCGAAACTACGACGGACAACGGGTCGGTGGACGTGGTCGCTGGTCGCAGGTTGGTCAGCAGGAGGCGCTGCGACACCATCTTGACCAACAACGCGAACACGGTGCCGACAGCGGCACGGTGGTCGGCCGCGAGCTGACTCGCCAGATCGTCCAGCCGGACCGGATGTCTCGCTGCGGCGAGTGCGGCGCACACCGCAGCTGTGGCGCGTACGTGCACGTGGGTCGGTGCCGAACGTGGTGTCGGGTGAGCGCGATCCTCCAGCACGACTTCGTCGCTGCGGAAGATCAGTCGATCGTTGGCGCGGACCGTCAGGTTCGGCAGAAGTGCCGGATCGGCTTCCAGGCGGTCGACCATGCTGGCCAGCCACGGTGCCCGTACCCGCACCACGGCCCGGTGTCCCTCACCGACTCGGACCGTAGTCTGTGCCCCGATGTGGGCCGGGGCGACGCCGGCGAACAGGCCGTAGGGGGTCGCCCGGTGACTGGCCCGGAGCAGGTACCGCAGGACCGACACCACAACTCTGCGGATCTCCCGATCATCCATCGGCTGCCGGTCACAGATCACCCGGACGCGATCGGCGAGCACAGGGCTCGCCTGCTGTAAGGCGGCTGCGAACTCTCGCGCGGCCATCGCCTGCTGTAACCATGGCCGCCACGTTGCCGCGCCGACCCCGGCCTCGGTCAGGTCTGGCCATCCCAGCGCCAGACGGTCCGGCGTGCATACCGCCGCCCGCACCACCAGTGCGTCCACATGCCGATACACGGTTCCTCCCCTGGACGGGACCGAGCCTGGCCGCGCGGCAACACGGCCAGGCTCGTCCGAACCTCGATCTACTTCGGGCAGCTGGTGCTGCAGGCCGACTGGCAGGTCTTACCGCAGCCGTCGTTGGTCATGTAGATCAGCTTGTCCACGCTCTCGCCGGACTCGATGAACGTGACATCCAGCTCCCAGTCGTCCGGCCCGAACTCGCCCGACCTGCCGTCCATCGGCGGTGACGCCGTGGTGCTCCGCTCCTCGGTCGTGATCGTCATGGCAGCCTCCTTTGAAGGGGTGATCCTCCGACGCCCCAGGGCAGGGGGCACCGGTAGCTGTCAGCGCCAGGTGACCGCGACGACGCCGTGGCGCTTCGGCGTGTACCACCCGACCGGCGGCGCGTCGCCTGCGGTGGTGGGGATGTACTCGATGCGCGCGGCTCCGCGATGGCGGTACTGCGTGGCCCAGCGGCGCAGCAGCGCGACGTAGCGGTCGGCGATCTCCTCGGCGTTCGGGCCGTAGGCGTAGACGCCGCTCTCCCAGCCGTCGGTGCACTCGTTCTCGCGTTTGGTCCGGTAGGCGAAGCTGCCCCCGTCGACCAGGACGGCCGTGCCGTACGTGACGGCCGGGGTGAACACGCCCTGGTCTACGAGCTGCTGGCTGGCGTGCAGGAACGGCACCTGGGGGGCGCTGGTCACCACGAACAGCTCCAACTCGTCGGGCAGATCGAAAGCCGCCCCAGACCACTGCTCAATTCTCGGCCCGTGCATCGCCTTACGCAGCGCCGGCACGTCGAAGCCGGGGTCGGGTCCGTCGATCCGCAACGCGGCCTCGCCGTTGATCGACACCAGCGTTTCGGTGAAGGTGCCCTCACCCTGCATCGGCACGAAGCCACCGAGCCGGTAACTGTGGCTGACCAGACCAGCTCCGGCCCGATCGAACGCGACGCAGCGGGACAGGCCCGCGAACCGCAGCGGCATGACGATCCGGCCCCGCTCGGTGAGCTGCTCGATCCAGGCCGGCGGGATGTCCCAGGCCCCCACCGTGACGATGATCCGGTCGTACGGCGCATGCTCCGCCACGCCGTATTCGGCGTCAGCCTGCACCACCTGCACCCGCTCGTACCCGGCCTCGTCGAGATACGCACGGGCCCGCGCCACGATGTCAGAGTCGATGTCCACCGACGTCACCGCACCGTCGTCGCCGACAAGCTCCGCGAGCAGGGCCGCGTTGTAGCCACCCGAACCGATCTCCAGCACCCGCATCCCCGGCTCGATCCCGGCCTGCTCCAACATCACCGCCTGAATGTGAGCCGCCGACACCGAACTGAGTGCCTTCCCGTCCGGACCGGTCTTCGTCACCAGCGCCGTGTCCACGTCGTACACCACCGCCAGCGGCTCGTCCGGCGCGAACACGTGACGAGGCACCGTCAGGAACGCGGCCGCTACCGCCTCCGAGGCGATGGTGCCCTCACACAGTTCGGACACCATCGCCGCTCGGAGCGCCGCCGGATCCTGTACAGCCTGCTGACCTGCGCTCGTCACGGACTGACTCCCTAGCTGAATAGTTCCCGGATATGAACCTGTAGAGCCCCGCATGCCGAGGCCCCAGCACGACGATTCGTGGCAGGGCGGATGCGTTCCTGAACCCGCCCCACACACTCATCGAAAGTAGGTGGCGCAGGGAATTCCACTTTGTGGTCCAAGTTGCGGTCTGATCACCGTCACGAGGTCTGGCCGCCGGGGTTCAGGTGGCCGGACGCGCGGGTGACTGGACAGGGAGGCACATCTGTCCGCCTCTCTGTCCCGGCCGTACTGTTGCTGATCTAGGCCGGAAGGGAGACGTGCGTGATCAAGTCGGTGGTGTTCGACGTTGGCGAGACGTTGCTGGACGACACTCGCGAGTTCCACGCCTGGGCAGACTGGCTCGGCGTGCCGCGGCACACGCTGTCGGCTCTGGTAGGGATTGTCGTCGCTCAGGGACGGAACAACGCCGAGGCGTTCGAGTACGTGCGTCCGGGGATCGATCTCACGATCGAGCGGCAACGCCGCGAAGAGGCAGGTCAGGGCGAACGGATCGAAGACGAAGACCTGTATCCAGACGTCCGGCCCACCCTCAAGCAGTTGCGGGACAGCGGGCTGTGGGTGGGGATTGCCGGCAACCAGACCGCACGAGCAGGCGAACTACTCCGTGCCTTGCACTTGCCGGTGGACGGGATCGCCACCTCCGCTGAGTGGGGCGTCACGAAACCTGATGCGGCATTCTTTTCCCGGATAAAAGAGTTCGCGCCGGGGGCCCCAGAGGAGATTCTCTATGTTGGCGACCACCGTGACTATGACATCAAGGCGGCCTGCGCGGCCGGTCTCCGAGCAGCTTTGATCAAGCGAGGACCGTGGGGGCGCGTGTGGGCCAACGACCCTACGGTCCGCGAAAACGCGAGGTGGGTGCTCGATTCGCTGATGGAGTTGCCGCTGTTGCTTCGTACCTGATTGATCTAACCGGTGGCAGCCGTGCTGGTCATCCATCTGACGTAGTCATGTAGTGGGTGGGCTGCTGTGACTCGGGGTAGGAGATCGCTGACGACCTGGCGTACCTGTGGGTGGATTCGTGCGTGTTCGGGGGCGGCCAACTTGGCCTGAAACAGCGCATCACATGCCGGCTCGGTCGACCGGGTCTGAGAGTGGGCGCGCGCGAGGTCTATGTAGAAGTGAGAGCGACGTTCGCCGGGTAAGTCGTTGGGCGGTATCCAGCCGCGCGCTGCGCGCAGTGCCGCGTCCGGGTCGTCGGAGTCAACCGCAAGCGTCACTTCGTGTATCCGGACGGACGAAGGTCCGAAGGCGGTGCCATGGTATTCGCCGTCGGACACAAGTTGCGCGTACTCACCAGCCTCGCGAAGGTGGTCCTTAGCCTGTTCGGATTGTTGAGCGATGCCAGCTAGGACAGCGGCGCGCATGTGCAGCGCGCCGTACGCCGCCCAAGCGAACGTGCCGGTGCAGGTGCTGACTTCGTCCGCAGCTTTCTCCAGGACAGCGCGGCCGAGGTCCGGGCGACCGTTCTCGAAAAACAGCTCGCCGCGAACATAGTGCGCTGTGGCGAGGACGGTCGCATCTCCGGTACGTCGGGCGGCATCGGTCATCATCGCGATGATTCGGGCCGACAGATCGTGATGGCCAAACTTGTCCGCCAGAGCATCGGCGGCACGATATGCCTGCGTGAGCAGGAGCGTCGCGATGCTTCCCCGCTGGCCGGTCCACGCAATCTGTGCACGGTGGAGCTCATCCAACAGCGAGGGAAGGACTATTGCGAGCCGTTGGTAGTTCGATCGTAGCCGTAAGCGGATTAGGCCAGCAACCGCCTCATTGAGTTCGGCGGGGGAGCGTATAACGCCGTCTGGCGGGAGGTCGAACGTGTCGAGGGACGCACGGATCACGGCTAGGTCGACGCTGGCGGGTGGGCGAAGCGGACTCGGCTCGTATGTGCGTGGCTGGTCGAGGTTGGTGGTCGTTTTAGTGCGGGACTCGGTGCGGCGGTTGGGGTAGAGGCCAAGTTCTGCGTCGGTGGTGACTCCGAAGAAGGCGCGCAGTGCTGCTCGGCGTTCGCAACTGGTCCAGTGCGTGTCGCCGCGTTCAAGTTTGCCGACCCACCGGAAGTCGACGGTGTGGTACTTCAGATCTTTGCGGTTGGGATATAGCTCGTGAAGCTTGGCGTTAACACCGTCGGCGACGTCGGAGCGACTCATGCGCAAGTTCGGCCAGCGCGGTGACGGGAGGCGACGGCGGGCTTCCATCAGCCGTAGATTCGGCTCCTTTGCGCTGGCCTCCGATGCTGGCATCGAGATCTACCTCCTGGCGCTACTCCGCACGTCCCCGCCGCCGAAGCAGCATCGTCTTATTATTAATAAATTATTCCGTGTTGCCCGGATCTCGCGCAACGACGAACGTCGGCCGGACGCCCATAGTTGCCGTACGCGCTCGGTCAGGTGGTCCCCTGAAGCTCCGGTGGGTTAACCTCTGGTGCTTTGCTCTCCTCCCAGGGGCTGGGGCCGAGGGTGTCACTGCTGGACTCAGCCGGTTGAAACGGGGCCACACGCTGTTCCCGAAAACCTAGTACTTCACCATCACGTTCTTCGAATCGCGGCCGGCAGCGTAACCAGCGATAGCTGTATCGCGAGGCTTGATGTCCAGTGGCTGGTGATCGCAGACGCAGGCCGCGGGGTTGATGTTCGGGCCGCGTCGACCGCTCTCAAGAGCGCTCGAGTGCTGGCAGTGAACTCCGAACCCCGCGCTTGCGGGATGTCATCTGACCGTAACGCACACTGGCGGTCTCGCGACCGCGCCCTCTGATCTTGACGTCTTAGCAGCTCAGGGTTCGGGTGCTTGGTGACCGGAACCGCAATGTGGACCGTAATGCGGAATTCCCCGATCTGCGGACATGCGTGATTGTTGGTTTTGCGTCAGTCGCGATGCGTCCTGAGGGAGAGGCCCCGCAGGCGTTTGTTTGGCTGTTAACGCCGTGAGGTCCTTCTTGTCGTTGGCGCAGGCCAACGGGTATGCGATCCGAGAGGTTTCCTGTGCGTGTTGCCCGGAGGCTGGCCTGGTTGCTGGCGATTCCGCTGTCTGCGACTGTGCTCTTCGCCGCGTGGGGTGTGGCGTCGACAGCGCGTCAGGCGCTTGCTGCCGATCGGTTGGAGTCGCTGGTGGCGGTGTCGTCCGCTGTCGGTGAGGTGCTTTATCAGCTGGATCGTGAGCGTCAGGTCGCGGCGTCGGTGGTGTCGGACAGCGGTCGTGGGCTGAACGCCTTCCTTGAGCAGGGTGCTGTCTCGGATGGTGCGGTCGAGGCGTATCGGCAGCGTCGGGGCGACCTGGACTTGTCACCGCCGTCGGTGGCGCAGTTGTTGGGTCCATTCGACGAGCAGTTGCGGCTGCTCCCGACGTTTCGCGAGCAGGTGAAGGCCAGGTCTGCGTCGTTGACCGCCGTGTTGGTGCGGTATCGGGCGGCGATCGGCCGGGGGCTGGCGGTGCGGGAGGCCGTGGGTCAGGTCGGCGGGGCCGATGGTGCGCTGGCTGATCAGTTGCGGGTGGCGGCGGCGTTGTCGCAGGCGTCGGAGTACGCCGGCATGCAGCAGGTCGCGGTGGCGACGGGTAGCGGCCGCGTGGTGTCGCAGGCGGTGCAACGGGACGTGGCAGCGACGCGGGCCGGGTTCGATGAGGCGTTGTCGGTGGTGTCGCAGCGCTCGCCGGCAATGTGGCGGGGGTGGCTGGATCAGGCGTTGACCGGTGAGCAGGTGCTGGCGGCGCAGCGGTTCGATGACGAGGTCGCGCGGGCGCAGGTGGGTCAGCGGCTGCGGGTGAACTCCGGTCGGTGGTTGGCGGCCAGTGGTGAACGTCGGGACCGGCTGCACCAGGTGCAGTCGCGGATCGACGGTGAGATTCAGGCGGCGGTGGGGCGGGCGCGGAGTCGGCAGTGGGTGACCACGGGGGTGCTCTGCGGGGTGGCGGCGGTGCTTGTGGCCGCGGCGACGGTGTTGGCGGCGTGGCAGGGCCGGGCGTTGGCGCGGCGGTTGCGGCGGGTCCGCGATGCCGTCACCGGGATGGCCACTGAAGAGCTGCCGTCGCTGGTGCGGCAGGTGGCGGCGGCTGATCCGGCCGACCCGGGGTCTGTGCCTCCGGCGCCACGTGCCTTGGCCGTGGACATGCCTCGGGATGAGGTGGACGAGGTGGCAGGTGCTTTCGACGCGCTCGCGGCCACCACGTACCGGATCTCGACGGATCTGGCGCGGCAGCGCCTGGTGGCGGTGGGCGCGGTGGAGGCGGTGGGACGCCGGTGTCAGGGGATCACGAATCGTCTTCTGGGCGTGTTGGACCGTGCGGAGCGGGATGAGAAGGACTCGGCGACGCTGGCGACGTTGTTCGCGGTGGACAACCTGGCGGCGCAGCTGCTGCACGGTACGCAGAGCCTGCTGGTGTTGTCGGGACGGACGCTCGGGATGCCGTACGAGGAGCCGGCCGAGCTGGTGACGGTGGTGCAGGCGGCGCAGAGCCGGATCCAGGAGTACCGGCGGGTCATCGTCGGGCTCGTCGACGACCGGATCCTCGTTCCGCCGGCGCTGATCGACGACCTGGTGCACTTGTTGGCGTCCCTGCTGGACAACGCCACCCGCTACAGCCCCGACGAGGTGGTCGTCACCGGTCATCTGATGGGCAATCGGGCGATCCTGCAGGTCACCGATACGGGCAACGGCATCAGCCCAAACCTTCTCGACCAGCTCAACGAGGAGTTGGCGGCGCCGACGCCGATGATCGGGGTGGAGCACATCCGCCGTCAGGGCATCGCGACCGTCGCGGCGCTGGCCGTCGCGCACGGGCTGCGGGTGCGGCTGCTGCCCGCGTCCCCGCAGGGCACCATCGCCGAGGTCGAGATTCCCGCCGACCAGCTTCGTATCCGGATCCCGGAGCGGGTCGCGCTGCCGGTGGGGCCGGTGGCTGGCAGGCGGGCCCCGGGCGGCACCCCCGCTTCCGACTTGTCCTTGCCCACCAGCTCGCCGCGTGCTCCTGCGGTGCGTTACGACCCGCCAACGACGATGGCGGACGCGTCGACGCAGACCCTGCCGCAGATCACCGCGCAGCGCACCGCTGCCGCCTGGCAGGAACCGGACCCGATCTACGAGCAGGCGGCCGAGGAGCACGGCCCGGCCGGATGGTTCGAGGTGGGCGGCACGGTGCACATGCCCGCTGCCGCCGCTGCGGCACCGTGGGATCACGGCGCGACCACGTCGAACGGACTGCCCAAGCGGCAGCCGTCCCGGGCGGTCGCGTCCTCACCTCGGCCCACTGCTGTCGAACCGCCACACGGTGGGCGGGCGGTAACGGGCTTCGCCAAGACCGCAGGGGCGTATCAGCGCGGCCGTGGCCGCTCCCTCCAGCCGAGAGAAGGACGACGATGAGCACCGATCTGAGCTTTCTGTTGAACAACAACGTGCGCGTGGTTCCGGGTGTGAGCCAGGCCGTCGCGGTATCCGTCGACGGATTGCTGCTGGCCTTCACCGACGGTCTAAACCGAGACGCCGCAGAACGCCTCGCCGCGGTCGCCTCAGGGTTGAACAGCCTGATCAACGGCGCCGCCCAGGAGCTGAACGCCGGTGGGGTGCGGGGCAACATCACCGACACCGACCGGGGTTACCTGATCCTGACGAGCCTGAATCGGGGGGCGTCGCTGCTGGTGTTGACGCGGCGGGACGCGGACCTCGCCTACGTCACCGCCGAACTGGACCGCTTCGCCGAGCAGGTGGGCGACACGCAGCTCAACCCGTCGTTCGCGGCAGCGGCCGCCGGGGCACGATGACCGCGCCGGGCACGACGGTTCGCCGACCGGCGGGCGGGCCACCGGGGTTGAAGATCGTGCTGACCGGGCCCCTCGGAATCGGTAAGACCACGCTGGTCGGGGCCGTGTCGGACATCGTGCCGCTGACCACCGAGGCCCGGATGTCGGCCGCCGGCGACGACATCTCCCACAGCCCGAACAAGGTCACCACCACGGTGGCGATGGACTTCGGTCGCCTCGCCATCAACGACGTCACCGTGTACGTCTTCGGGACCCCTGGACAACAGCGGTTCTGGTTCATGTGGGACGCGATCGTCCATGGTGCGGTCGCCGCGGTGGTGCTCGTCGACACCCGCCGGCTCCAGGACTCGTTCCGGCACCTGGACTACATCGAACGTCGCCGGCTGCCGTTCGTGGTGGCGGTCAACCGGTTCCCCGACGCCCGCTCCTACCCTCCGGCGCAGATCCGCGACGCCCTCACGCTCGACGGTGAGGTGCCCGTCATCGAGGTCGACGCCCGGGACCGCGACAGTGTGCGCCGCCTGCTCATCGCCCTGGTCGAGCACGCCATCGCCACCACCCCGATCCCGGCCGACGTCGCCTCCTGACCGCCCGGCCCCTCCACCCTCGAACAGAAGGAGCACACCTCATGCGACATGCCCGTTCCCGACTGCGGCAGGCACTGGCTGCCGCCACCGCCACCGGCCTGCTCGCCACCGGCGCGGCGTGCACCAGCAGCGACGGCGACTCCGACCGGGTACGGATCGGACTGCTGGTGTCGCTGTCGGGCATCTACACCAGCGTCGGCGAGGACATGCACCGCGGTTTCCAGCTCTACCTCGACACCCACGACGGCCGCCTCGGTGGCCGCGAGATCGACCTGGTCGTCGCCGACGAGGGCGACGGCCCCGCCACCGCTGTCCCCGCCGCCCAGAAACTCCTGGAACGCGACCGGGTGGTGGCGTTCACCGGACTGGTCGGCGGCGCCACGGTGGACAAGGTCCAGACGCTCACTCACGAGCGGCGGATACCGCTGCTGGGAGCGAACGCCCGCCCCGGGTGGCCCCCGGCGCGGGACCTGGCCTACACCTGGCACACCTCCTACAACTCCGACGAGCCCGGAATCGCGATCGCCGAGTACATCAAGGCGCAGGTCGGCAACGGAACCGTGTACGCGATCGGCCCGGACTACCAGGGCGGCTGGGACGAACTGCGCGGCTTCACCGACACGTACACCGCCCTCGGCGGGAAGCTCGCCAACCTGGACGGCAAGACCGTGTTCACGCCGTTCCCGACGACCGAGAATTTCCTGCCGTATCTGAACAGGGCCGCCGAAACCCAACCGGCCGCCGTGTACACCTTTTACGCCGGTGGTCCCGCCGTCGCGTTCGTCAAGCAGTACCGGCAATCCGCGCTCAAGGACGTGCCGCTCTACGCCGCCGGCTTCCTTACCGAAGGACCGGTGTTGGACGCCCAGGGGACGGCGGCCACCGGAATCCGCAACGTCCTCAACTATTCGCCGACGCTGCCGCACGCGGCGAACCAGCAGTTCGTCGCCGCCTGGTCCGCCGCCGGCTACCCGGGACAGCCGACCACCTTCGCGATGGCCTCCTACGACGCCGCCGCCGTCCTCGACCGGGCCCTGGCCGCCGTCGGCGGCTCCGTCACCGGCGACACCCTCAACACCGCGATCAGCACGGTGGGACGGGTCGACAGCCCACGGGGGGACTGGCAGTTCCATCCCACCGAGCACCGGCCGGTGCAGCGCTGGTACCTGCGCGAGGTCAAGCCCGACGGCCCGGTCCTGTCCAACGTGCTGCTGCAGGATCTGACCACCCTGCCCGCCACCTGACCGACACGACCAGAGCTAAGGGGGTGCCGTGCCCATGGACACACTCGTGATCACCACCGTTGACGGAATCGCCTACGGGCTGCTCCTGGCGATCGCCGCCGCCGGGCTGACCGTCGCATTCGGTGCCGGCGGAGTGCTGAACCTCGCCCACGGCACCCTCATCGCGGCCGGCGGCTACATCGCCGCGACCACCTCTGTAGGCACCTGGGGCAGTCTCGTCGCCGCGATGGCCCTGGCGACACTCGCGGGAGCGGCCGGTGGCGGAGTGCTCGCCGCCGCGACCGCCGCACTGCGCGGACGTGGTCACCTGGATCAGGCGTTGTTGACCTTCGGCATCGCGTTGATCGGCGCGGACCTGCTGACCACGGCGTACGGGTCGGACGTGCTGCGGCCCCGGATGCCCGCCGACCTGGAAAGCACGATCGTGGTCGCGGGATACCGATATCCGGTCGACCGGCTCGCCGCGTTCGGCGTCGCCGTGCTGGTCGCCGCGTGCGGGTATGTGGTGCTGCACCGCGCCCGCGCCGGTCGGCTGATCCGGGCCACCGTCGACGACCGGGCGATGGTCGCCGCGATCGGCGTCAACCCCCGCACCGTCGACGCCGCCGTGCTCGTCGCCTCCGGGGCCCTCGCCGGTCTAGCGGGAGCGCTGACAACCCCGATCCTCGGCGTCGGGCCCGGCACCGCCGACACGGCACTACTGCTGTCACTGATCATCGTGGTCTGCGGAGGTCTCGGCTCCGTACCCGGCGCCGTCATCGCCGCGATCGGCGTCGGCGTGGTGCAGACCGTTGGAGTGGTCACCCTTCCGGCCCTGGCGCCCTATCTCCTCATCGCCGCCATGGCCGTGATCCTGCTCGCCCGCCCCAGCACCGTTCCTGGTCAGGCGACGCCATGAGCATGCCCACCCGGGCCACCGTTGCCCGACTCCGATCGCTACCCGTTATCGCCCCAGGTGCGGCTGCCCTGGCGATCATCGTCGTGGCGGTGTCACCGGATCCGTACCTGCACACCACGGTCGCCCGGATGCTGCCCCTCGCGCTGCTGGCGGTCAGCGTCGCGGTGGTCACCGGGCACGCCGGCCTGCCCACCCTGGGCCACGTCGCCCCCTACGCCGCTGGCGCCTACCTCACCGCCCGCCTCGCTCTCGCCGGTATCGACCTCGCCGTCGTGCACCTGCTCTGCGCAGCCGTCATCGGTGCGGCCGTCGCGGGCCTGGCCGGGGCGGTACTGGTCCGCTACCGGGGGACGGTCTTCTTGATGCTGAGCCTCGCGGTCGCCGAGCTGACCGCGATCACCGCCGGGCAGTGGCGGACGGTCAGCGGCGGCACCGACGGCCTCGCCGGTATTCCCGCACCGCGTCTCCTCCCCGGCATGTCGCCGCTGGTCGGCGACCGCACGGTGCTGCTCTATACCGCCACAGTCATGCTGGCCGTGACGGCTGCGGCCGGGTGGTCGCTGCGCGGCGATCGGCGGATGCTGTTCACCGCCGCCCGTGCCAACGAGAACCGGGCCCGCGCCAGCGGCCATCCCGTCTACGTCTACCTGTGGATGGTCCACACCGCCGCCGGGAGCCTGGCCGGCATCGCCGGAGCGCTACTGATCCACACCCATCGGTGGATCACCCCCGCCGATGTTGGATTCGGCACCGCAGCCCTGGCCCTGCTCGCCGTCGTCATCGGCGGCGCCCGATCCCTCACCGGGGCGGCGGTCGGTGTGGTGATCGTGCTCATCGTCCGTGACGTCGTGGCCGTGGAGGTTCCCGGGCACGCGCCGCTGCTGCTCGGCGCGTTGTTCGTCATCGCCGTGTACGCGCTGCCCGGCGGCCTGGCCGCCCTACCCGCCCGCCTTCGCCACCACAGGCTGTTCGCCACCCCGCACGAAGCGCCGCCGCCGGCTGCCGTGACGAGCGTCAGGAGTACGCCGTGAGGATCATCCACCGCGTCGACCCGGCCCGGCCGACCGCACCGCGCAGCCGCCGCGACCCCGACCACGCCCACGGCAACGGCCTGGTCGCCGCCGGTCTGCGTCACGCCTACGGTCCGCTCACCGCCCTGCACCTCGACACGTTCGCCATCGCCCCGGGCGACCGACACGCGGTCATCGGACCCAACGGGTCCGGCAAGTCCACCCTGCTGGGCGTGCTGGCCGGCGCCCTCCGCACCCAGGCAGGTCAGCTCACCTACAACGGTCAGATGGTCACCCGCCACGGTGCTGAATGGCGGGCGCGAGCCGGTATCGGTCGCACCTTCCAACACCCCCTGGTGTGGCCCGATCTCACCTGCCTCGACTGCGTCCGGGTCGGCGGCTGGCAGCATCGCCATAACCCGGACCGCACGCCGCTGGAGGTGCTGCGCCTGGTCGGTTTGGCCGACTACGCCCACCAGCCCGCCAGCGTCCTGTCACACGGGCACCGGCGGATGCTCGACCTGGCCGTCACATTGGCCGGCCAACCCCGCATCCTGCTACTCGACGAACCCGCCGCCGGCCTCACCGACACCGACACCAGCCGCCTTCTCGACGTCCTTGATGGGCTGCCCAGCTGGATGGCGGTGGTGCTGGTCGAGCACCACATGGGCGTGGTCGCCGCGTTCGCTGACTGGATCACCGTTCTGCACCAGGGCGGCCGACGCACCGACGGCCCTGCCGACACCGTGCGTGCCGACCCGGGCGTCGCCGCTCTCTACCTCGGCAGCGGAGGTAGCGATGCTGCGCATCCGTGACCTGACCGTCGCCTATCCCCACGGCGCCCCCGTCCTGCACCACGTCACGCTCAACCTCGACACCGGTGGTGTGCACGCAGTGGTGGGTCGCAACGGGGCCGGCAAGACCACCCTGCTGCACACCCTCGCCGGCCACCTCCACCCCAGCGGCGGCACCATCCACCTCGACGGCCACGACGTGACCGGCTGGCACCCCACCGCAGCCGCCCGAGCCGGCGTCGCACTCGCCCCCCAGGGCCGCAGGCTGTGGCCGTCGCTGACCGTAATCGAGCACTTCGCCACCGCACGGCCCGTCGCAGGCCGCGACGAAACGTGGACCGTCGAAGAGCTCCTCGACATGTTTCCCCAGCTCGCCGACCGCCTGCAGCACCGCGCCAGCCAGCTCTCCGGCGGCGAGCAGCAGATGCTCACCATCGCCCGCGCGCTCCGCACCGCACCGCGTCTCCTGCTGGCCGACGAACCCACCGAGGGCCTTGCCCCCATCGTGGCCAATCAGATCACCACCGTGCTGCGGACCCTGCCCGACCGGGGCGTGACCGTCCTCGCCGCGCTCCCACACGCCGCCGCGGCCGCGATGATCGCCGACACCATGCACGTCATCGCCTCCGGGCAGATCCTCGGCCACACCGACATTCACGCCGTGGCCACCGCTGTGATGCGCCGACACCTGACCCTCACCTATCCCGGCGACGAGCCCGGGGAGCCCGACCAATGACCTCTGAGACCGTCATGCGCGGCGCTGCCCCGACACCCCTGCCACCCGGCGTACGGAGTACGGCGGTGCTGGGAGCAGGTGTGCTTCTGACCATCACCGTCCTGGCGGTATCGCCTGTCCCAGTGGCGCCTGCCATCGCCCCGCAACCGTGCGCGGTGTCGGCGTCGCCGCAGCCTGACCTGGCCACCGCTGCCACCCGCCACGGCTTGCCGGCCGCCACCCGACTGGTCTACCCACAGCCGGCCCGACGCGCCCTGCGGAACCTCGCCGCGACCATCGCCACCAGCCCCTGCGACACGGCATCGGGCCGCTACGACCTCATCCGCTACCAGCAATGGCGGAGTGAGTCCTCCCCGGGGGAGCCGAGAACGCTGCAAGAGGTCGTGCGATGGAACGCCGGTGACCTCTCCGGCGCGCAACTCGCCACCCGACACCCGCCCGGCCCCGCGGCCATGACGAAGCACTGGTGGGACCGAGGCCAGATCCCCTCCGACATCCCGGTCGATCCCATCCTCGACCCACGGCAACCGTTCGTCATCATCGATCGGCTACGCCACGACAACGACCGTGATTACGCCGCCGCCGACGCCGTGCAGGCCATCGCTGAACTCGTGTCCTGGCATACCCCGCGCCGCGACGAGCGTGCGACGGTCCTCACCACTCTGGCCCAGTATGACCAACTCGTCTTCTACCCGCGGGTGTCCGACCGCGCCGGACGTGTCGGCGTCGGCATCGCCGCCACCGTCAGCGACGACGGTCAGCGCCGGGTGCTCGTCGTCGACCCCGTCACCGGCGATGTCCTCGCCTACGAAACCGCCCGCCCCGACGAGATCGGCGCCTGGCGACCCACCAGCTACCTACTCGTCATGGGCCGCACGCGCGTCGACGCCCGTTGGTGGGAGCAACCCGGCCCACCGCCCCCGGGCCGACTTCACCCGCAGCGCGCGCGAATCGACCTGTCCCTGCCCGCCACACCCTGCCTACCCGTGCCCGAAGGAGACTCCCGGTGACCACGACGACTTACCAGTTCCGCAACAACCCGCAGCAACTCGGCCCCCTGCAACAGGTCCTCGACCCCATCACCCGCCACGACCTCGCCAAAATCCCCATCCGGCCCGGGTGGCGGACCCTGGACATCGGTGCCGGCGCAGGCTCCATCACCCGACACCTCGCCGACACGGTCGGCCCGACCGGCACGGTCCTCGCCGTCGACCGCGACACCGACCTCCTCGACCCCACCGCCGTCATCGAGGTATACCAACGGGACCTGCGCAACGGCCTCGACCTCCCGATCGCGCCCGGCAGCATCGACCTCGTCCACAGCCGCTGCGTCCTGGAACACCTCGCCAACCGCGCCGACCTCCTGACACCGATGACCACGCTGCTGCGGCCCGGAGGGTGGCTGCTGCTCGGCGAGATCGTCTATAGCCGCGCCCTGATCCACCACGCCCCCACCGGCGACGACAACCACCTGATCTACCGGGTCATCCACGCCATCCTCGACACCCTTGCCACCGGCGGCACCGACCTGGACTGGGGCAACATCACCCACAGCCACCTGCTCGACCTGAAGATGACACACGTACACAGCCGCACCTGCGCCGACACGTGGACCGGCGGCGGACCCGGCTGCCAACTGCTGGCCGACAACGCCCGCCAACTCCACGACAGACTCCTGCACGCCGACCTCGACGACGCCGGCCTGTGCCGGTTCGGCGAACTGATGGCCGACCCCACAGTGGCCCTACGCGGCTACCAGTACACCTCCACCCTCGCCCAGAAGCCCGAATGACCCAGAAGCGACGGGCGGCACGGCCGAAGACCACGAGGTAGCCGCCATCCCAGCGACTGCCTGGCATCGCTCGCGATCTCCGGGAGACCGCGTGACGACTATGTCGCTGCCCGCGCGCCCTGAACCTGTGCACAGGCTGCTCGACTGGCCATCTCCCCAGTCCTAGATCAGGCGCGGCTCAGCTGGGTGACCCTTAGCTGACATTGATGCCTGCCGATTCTCCGACCACCCGTCTGCATCGACGGGCAGACGTCGGCACGACCCATTCGAAAGGGATCGACCTTCCGTGCTCCCGTACCTCGCGGTCGTCGGGATGATGGCGCTGCACCTGCACCTCGTCGGCCAGCCCACCACCACGCCCGACACCCCTGCCGGCGTCGGTGACCTCGTGGCAACGGCCCGATCGGTGGACCTGGTCTGTGTGCGCTGCATCCTGCGGGGCCTCGCACCGCTGGTTCCGGCACGCCCGTGACGCCCTCCGCCCGTTCGACACCCGTTGAGGACCACCGCACGATGCCCACGCCCATGCCGCCAGCCGGAACGCCCTACCACCGGCTGACCATACGGATCCCCCGGTGGAGGACGCTGCTGACGCTGGCTGCCGTGCTGATCGCCACCCAGCTCGCGCCGATCCCCGCCACCCTGCTCAGCCGACGACTGCCACCCGAGGGGCTACCAATCCTCGGCGACCTCACACCACTGGTCCTCTCGCTCGTGGCGATCGCCTGCATCCTGCCGGCGACCCTGCTGGTCGTCCGGGTGGGTGAGGGCCGATGTGTCGGCACCCTGGCCGGTGTCACCGGCCGCCTGCCCCGGCGATTGTTGGCCCTGTATGGCGGACTCGCGGCGATGTGTCTGGCGATGGTGTTGGTCATCGGCGCCACCGTCATGATCGCGGTGGCCCTCACCACCGCCAGCCCACCCGAACAGTCAGGGACCCTGACGCTGGACGGCATCGGTGAGCGCCTCAGGGTGTTGCCGATCCTGCTGTGCCTCATCGTGTTCCAGACCGCGGCCGAGGAGGTCGTCACCCGCGGCGTGATCCTCTAGGCCGTCGGCCGCTTCACCCGCTCCCCGTGGCCCGCCGTCCTCGTCCAAGCGGCTGTCTTCACCGCCCTGCACGGCGCCGGTGAGGTGTCAGGAATGGTGGGCGTGCTGGTGGTCGGGGTCGCGCTCGGCTGGATCACGGTCCGCACCGGCGGCCTGGCAGCCGCCATCGCCTTTCACATCGTTGTCAACAGCCTGGCCGCACTCACGGCTGTGGTCTACGGGGCTACGAGCCCCACCGACAACGCCGCCACCGGGTCCTGGCCCCAAGCCCTCATCCTCGGCGGCACCACCACCGGCTATGTCCTGCTCGTCAACCTGCTGATCCGGCCATTGGGCGTCACCACCACCGTCCGCGATCTCGTCTTACGGCAAGCCAGCGACACGGCCCGGATCAGCGCGGCCGTACCGAAAGCCGTTCCCCGCTATCCCTCTGCTAGCCCCTCGTTCGAGTCTCTCCACGATCAGGAAGCGCACACCCCCTCATGATCGAGTATCTGCGCCTGTCTGGCGCGGCGGTCCACACCCCGGTCTACCGATACCGGCACCCCGTCACTGGCCGTCGGGTCACGCTGGTCGCCGCCATGCACGTCGGTACGCCCGCCTACTTCTCCGGCCTGCTCGACACGATCAGCGACGTCGAAGACGGCGGGGCGGTGGTGCACTCCGAGTTCATTCGGTCGCAGCCCATCCCGCCGGACGTCGCCGAGGAGGAGAGACGGGTGTTGGAGGCGATGAAGGGTGGCGGGCAGTGTGAGGATCGCGCTATCGCCACGTTGGGGTGGGTGCATCAGCGTGAGGCGTTCGGTGACATCCCGCCGTCCTGGCAGGAACACGACCTCGACCCGCTGCAGATCATCCGCCTCGCGGGACCGACCGTGATCGGCGCCCAGGTCGCCCAACACCACCGCCGCTTTGCGTGGGCCACCGACGACTGGCAGATCCGCACACCGCGAGCAGCCGCACTGTTCGCCCTTCAGGCCGCGATCGGACTCCGCATCGGCGCGTCACGAGGCACCAAGAAGATCCCTTATACGCCAGGCGACGAGATCCTCATCGACGCCCGCGACCGCGCCGCACTGCAAGGCATCGACTCCACCGACCGTGACGTCGTCATGATCTGGGGCGCTGTCCACGTCCGCGGCATCGACACCGGCCTCCAAGCCCGCGGCTTCACCCACATCGCCGACCCCGAATGGCGCACCGTCGCCGTCCTGCCCACCATCAGCACCGCACTGTGGCGGCTGATCCGCCGCGGCACGCCGTGACCGGAGATGTCCGCACCATTCGCCTAGCGCACCTGATCGCGGTCATCGCGTTCGTACACACGCCGATCTCGCTGATCGCCATCTGCGGCACCTACCTGGTGACCGCCTTGGCCCTGCGTAGGGGCCTTGCTGCACTCAGCCCGCCGACAACAAGGTCAGAACCCCGTCACGGCGCGTGCTTGGTTGATTGCATTAAGCTCCCATCAACGAAGCCGACGAGGGAGGTCCCGGTGAAGCAGCACACCGCAGACGGTGCCATGCTCGGAACCGGCAACTGGTCGCTCGTACCTCCGGGTAGCGACGACTTCGAGGTCTACGGAGGGGCAGCAACGGTTCAGCGAGCGCGGGAGTGGGCGTTCAAGTACCAGCTTCTGCTGTATCGCGGTCCGGCTCAGGCGTGCGTGCATGGGTTGTACCGCATGGACGTCTGCACCTTCTCGGCCTGCACATCAGTCGGGATGGACCACACCCAGATCTGGGTGCAGCACGACGGCCGCACCGCGTTCCTGCTGACCCACCCGTACGCCGAAGACATCCCGGATAAGCTGCGGGTCTACGCCGAAATGCACGGCCTCAGTATCCGCTCGAATCCGTTCGACGGCTGGTACGGCCATGGCACCCTTCCGATCCGGTTGACGATCCCGCCTGACTGGCCGCTGTGGCCCATCGAACGAGACTCAGTCCTGCTGCTGCACACGCAGCCGGTGGAGTGGCCGGAGAGCTACGAGTAGCGGCACCGAGCGACACCACCAAGCCGCACCGCTCTGGCCAGCGCTGCCGCCGACTACGACGTCCGACTGCTGTCAGCGCGAATGTTGGATCCCCATCAGTGGCGCCCAGCATCATGGGTGGGCGCGGCCGCTAAGGAGGCCCCCAGTGGCAGAAGCTGTGCGGCACATCCGACTACAGATCGATCTAAACCTCAGCAGGGCGGATCTGGGGCACCCCGACCGGCCGGGGCTGTGGCAGGAGCTTCGGTCGCGGACAATCCACGCCGGTGAGCTGCGGTGCATGGGAGCCTGCTACACGAAAGACCCGGACTGCCCAGAGTGGATGTACCTCAAGGGAAAGCCGGACGGCACCGGCTTTCGTCAGGCCGTACACCTCAACCGATCCGCCGCCAGGAACCACCCCGACGCCATCGAGACTGACAAGCACAAGGCCCTGAAGGAGCGCGTCGCAACCGTCTCCGAGCGGGCAGGCTTCTCCGTCGAGGTAGAGGCCCGCTCGACTTCCGGCAAGCGGGTCACCGACGTGCTCGTGCGTGGCGAGGGTGGACTGCTGCTCGGGCACGAGCTCCAAGTATCAAAGCTGTCCATCCCGACCATCAAGAAGCGCGTCAGGATCGCCCGTGGGGACGGCTTGATGCCGATGTGGACGACCGACAACCCTGCTGTGCAGATCGAGCACCGTGTTGCCTGGGCGACGATCCCGCCGACCAACGCGGGCTGGGTTCGAACCGGCAACGAGCTGCTCGTGTCCGGTGGTGCCCGCGACGCTGACATCGACCGGTGCGGCCGTACTGCCCAGTCACTCGGAAGCGGCCTTGCGGCAAGCTGCACGTCTACCTTCTAGCAACCCGTGGTCTCAACCTCGATGACCTCGTCGTCGGGGCAGCTGCGGGCGCCTGGCGGTCACTCGAAGAGACTGACTCGCGCGGCCGGCCCATGTACTACTGGGTGACGGCCGACGACATGGAGCGGTACCTGAACGACCGCGAAGGGCGAAGGCCGGTCCCGAACATCGAGCTGGACCCGGATCCTGGCACCAGCGGGACGATGGTGCCCCGAGAATTGGAACTCGACTGCAACTACGGCGTCGACACCGGATACCGTCGCCCCCCGACACTGCCCCGTGATCGCCCCGGGCCGGTAGTGATCGACCTGGGGAATTCCGGCGTCAAGCCGACAGTCAGCCTGGTCTGGACGCACCATGCGACTGGCGAACTACAGCCATGTCGAATCTGTCAAAAGGGTGCAATCATGCGGGACGAGAACGGCCACCCTTGTCACAAGGTTTGCGCAGAGGTGGAAGTGGCGAAGCAGGGCCGTTGACCAACCCAGGAGTAGCGGAGCGCCCGCTGAGTAGGACCCGCAGGCGCACGCCTGGGCTGTGCGGCGCTTACTGCTGAGGCGGGTACGGGCCGGGAGGCGGCTGCGGCACCACCGTAGTGGTGGAGCGGCTCTTGCTCTGGGCGAACCACCAGTGGATCGGCCAGATCAGCCACATGATTCCGCAGGTGAAGAACCCGCCGATGGCGTACAAGAGGTGCATCCAGCCAGGGATGCCGCCCGACGCGACGGTGGTCTGCTGGTAGCCCATCGGTGGCGGGTAGCCGTGCGGCGGCGGGTACGGGCCGGGGGGTGGGTACTGGCCAGCCGAGGGCGGCGGGTAGGTGCCGGGCTGCTCGGGAAAGGTCGGCGGTTGCCGCAAGGTCGGGTCGTCGGGATGCATCGAGACAGGCTATCGCCGAAGGTCCATGTCGGAGGGACGGCTACTCGGGCAGAAGATAGCCCGTCGACCGGACCGGTCGGCGGGCTCCTTGGCGCTCCGGCGGGCGTTACCGGTTGGCGAGGTGGTGCGTTCGGCTGCGGTGGTCTGCATCAGCGGCGACGGGTACGGGCGCATGAAGCTGACCCGGGTGGCCTGGTGGGGCAGCGCCATGACGTGCCCCAGTTCGTGAGCGATCAGCCACCGGCGGGCGGTGGCGTCGTAGCCGAGGCTGCAAGCCTTCGTCAGATCGAGGTTGATGGTGGTGGTGCTCCGGGACCTGATCCGGGGACGCTACGGCCGCACCATCGACAGCTGCCGATCTTGCGTTGTCGGTGGGTGTGTCGTGCGCCGTGCACACCATGGCCTGGCCGGGGCAGGATAGATCCATGCCCGAGGTGCCTGACTACGGTTGCCCACCTGATGCCGATGCTTAAGGGCGCTGACGCCTTCTCGGCTCACCCGAGTGGCGACGTGAACGTCGGAGCCCCTGACGCCCTGGTCGCCCAGCTTCGCACGGTCGCCCTCGCTTTAGGGAAGAGCGCCGCCGAGCTGACCACGGCCGCCGACTCGGCTGGCCACAGCGACGCAGCGAATGCTCTTTGTCGGGCGGCGGCCAGCCAAGTCGATTCGGCGCAGGCCCTCGCCGTAGCGGTGCAAGGACTTCAGACGCCCCGGGTGTTGCGGGGTAGGCGGTCGGCCCTCGGCAACCGGGTTAGCTCCGACTAATCAGTACGGCGTGCAGCCCCGCTAGTCCGATCACCGCACCGAAGATACCCAGGGCAAAACTAATCGCGGTCACCTGGTCCGTTATGAACCCGCGCCAGTAGTATCCCTTGCTGGCAGCACCCGTGTACCAGTACATGAAGGCCACTGCCACGTACGCGGGGAGTGACAGTGTGATTGCCAGTCCAATTCGCTGGCTGACGAATTGTGCGACGGCGTCCTTGGTTTGGCCGCGCAAAAGTCGGCCAGCCGAGGGCCGAACCGTGCCGAAGCTAGCCCTGGTTTCGTGCCCGGTGGCGAGGCACGCTCGGTCCCTCTTTTCAATATCCACAACGCTAGCACCACCAACCCTGGCCGTGCCGGAGAAGGCGACATCAACATTCGCCCGGCCGCCTGACGCCGAGCCAGGAGCGGATGTCGTGGAAGGCATCCGCTGCGCACGCGGGCTCACTCTTCTCGACTCCCTCTCTACCGCAGCGCGCACCCTACGAAGCTCGGCTTGCGCCCTGCCAGCGCCAGACGACGTACTCATGGCATCACTCCCGTCATAGGGATGTTTGCCAACACCATCTGCGATGGTGCAGGCACCCTTAGTAGGATGGCCTGTGAGGCCTCGGTTCCCGCACCCGGGGTGCGGGAACCGAGACCGATACCAGTCAGCGCACTGGATGTCACCCGGGCGATGTCCTTGATGGAGCTAGCGAACGTGGGAGAGTCGTCTTTCCATCCGCCGTGCCAGCCAATCCGGATCTGATCGTGCCCGGCGCGGCATGCCTTGGTGGCGAACCCGCGCCGCAGCGGATGACCCGCATACGCAGACGCGGTGTCGACCCTGGCGGCAAGCGGGGTCCGCTGCACGACGATGGCGACAGTCTGGGAGCTGATCCGGCCGTCAGTCGTAGCGCGCCCGTGCGGGGCACGACCGAGCTGGCCGTGCTTGTCGATCCGCCGGAACAGGGCACCGCTGGCGACACCGCGCTCCGCGAGGGCGGCGAGCCAGGCCCGCACGGTGTGGACCTTGTGGATGTAGGTGTTGGTGCCGTACGGCACGTCCCGCGCCGCTTCGGTAGCGAGCCTGGCCCGCGCCGGTCGAGCGGTGGGCGACCGCGACGGCGGTCAGGGCACGGTTGATGGTGGCGGGTGCTTTGCCTTTGTCGGCGAGGGGGTTGACGTATTCGGTGTCCACGGCGTGCAGTCGCCCGTACTGATGCAGCAGAGCGGCGATCGCCTCAGCGTTGAGTCCGTCGTTGATCGGCTACTGGCCGGTGGGAGTGAGGTTAGCGGGAATCATGCGCCGTGCTCCGACCCGAGCGAGGAAGCAGCGGAGGCCGCCGCAGTACGCGCGGAGGGTGAGTCGGCCTTGGCGCGGCGGAGCCGGTTCAGTGCGGACGCGGACGGCTAGTTGAAGGCTTGGGAGGCGGTGGGCACGAGGGCGCCCAGGTCGCTCACCCGGGACGGATTCTCATTCACGAGCAGTGAGGATTATCGTGAATGAGGGTTCGTTGGTGTGGCGACACGCTGGACATGCCCGACTCCCTCTCGGAAGGACGGCTTCGCCGGATACGGTCCCTACGGTCGCCCGCCTCCCCGCCGTAACCGAGAGGACGAACCCGATGAGCACCTTCGAGGGCATCCGTGTCTACGCCGCCGGAAAGATCACCCAGAACGGCTGGCGACACAGCCTGTTCCCGATCTTCGACGACGCCGACACCACCAACCCCGACCGGCAGCCGTGGCCGGAAGAGGTCCGCATTCCCGCTCTGCCGGGCGCGGTCTACGTCGGCCCGCATTTCATGAGTGATGATCACGGCTGCTACCACGGGGAGAATATGCACGGGGTCGCCGCTGGCGAGCACGCCTGCGGCGGCGCCTATCCGGGCCTTTCCCGGCCGGAGGTCGCGCAGCGGTGCCTCGCCGCGATCCGACTATCCACCCACGTGTTCGCCTGGCTGGACGACCCGACGTGCCATGGCAGCCTGGTCGAGATCGGATACGCGCGGGCACTGGGCAAGCAGGTGTTCGTGTACACCAAGGCCGGGCAGAAGGATCTGGCAGACCTGTGGTTCGCAAAGCAGATCGCCAATGCTCACGCCGAGGCGGCCACGGCCGAGGGGGCGTTGGCGGACTTCCGGCTGCGGGTCAGCTGATCTCGGGCACGGCCAGCCCGGAGGGTTGCCTCGGTTCCCTCCGGCTGACGTCCTCGTCGTTGTCCGGATCGCATTGATCGCTGTGTGTCGCGGCGATGATCGCTCGTGCCCTACGTAGCGCTTCCACGTTGCCGACCCGACACCACGGCCATTGACGTCCCGGTCCAGCTTGGTGGCCACCGGCAGGAGCAACTCCCGGATGATCTGTGCGTTCCGGGCGCGGGTGCGGTTGGACGACATCAGCCGGTGCACGCAGCTGACGAAGTCGAGCACCAACTACCGGCTCTCGCCCGCCGTAGGCCGCTGACAAGCCGGATAAATTGGTTAATAGCCGATGTCAGGGGTTGATCGCCATTCTCGCCCTTTAGGCGAGGGCTGATCTCGGCGCTGCCAGTACAACAGACGTGGCCCGCGTGGATCATCCACCGTGCGAATGAGGATGTCGCAGATGCTACGCGGACTCCGTCTGACCCGTTACGTGCACCGCCCACAAGCGGCGAGCGCGCTATCCGTCGGGGATCTCGGTGAGTGAGTTTCAGCGGCGGACGGCGCTGCCAATGACCGCGTCACGCGGCGGAACGGCGTCCGCCCTCCGCCTCAAGGTCCCCGCCGCGTGGGCGTCGGCGGGGGATGAGTTTGGTGGTGGCTTCGGCGGTGGAGTGTTTGAGTTCCTGGAGCACGCTGGTGTAGGTGTCGGCGGTCAGTTTGTAGCTGGCGTGTCCGAGGGTGTCTTGGATCTCCTTGATGCCGGCTCCGGCGGCGAGCATCAGGGTGGCGGCGGTGTGTCGCAGGTCGTGGAACCGGATGGGTGGGAGTCCGGCGTTGGTGACGTGGCGGTCGAAGCGGGTGGTGATCAGTTCGGGGTGCCATGGGCGTCCGTCGCGGCGGACGAAGAAGACGTCGCTGTGATGCCACCGGTCTCCGGTGGCGAGTTTCCAGGCGGCGCGCCGGGCGAGGTACTCGCGTAGTCCCGCCACCGTCTCCTTGGCCAGCGGCACCACTCGGTCACCGGCGGCGGACTTGACCGCCTTCTCGATGACCTTGTAGCCGACGCTGGTGCGTTGGTCGACGATGGTCAACTCGTTGGCGGTCAGGTCGACGTCGTAGTCGTGGAGTCCGGCGAGTTCACCGCGGCGGGGTCCGCGGTGCACGGCGAGGTCGAACAGGGCGGACAGTTCCAGGTCGTGGGCGTCGACGTAGTCGAGGAACTCGCCGACCTGCTGTGGGGTCCACACCATCACCGGGCTGGGACGTCGGCCGGTGTGCCGCCACCGGTTGACCGCGGAGGCGGTCCAGAGTCGCGGCTTGGGTGGGGCACCGGAGCGCAGGATCACCGACTCCGCCGGGTTGTGGTCGACGAGCCTGTGCCGGTAGAGGCGACGGGCGTCGTTGAGTGCCTTGCGGAGGGTGGCCAGGATGCGGTGCATGCTCGCCGGTCCGACCGTCCGCACTCCCTTGACGCTGTCCCGTACGGACTGCTGGGTGCTTTGGCGGGCGGTGAGGATCTCGGCGTTGCGGGCCTCGATGCCGGCGAACACCGACTGGATGTGTCCGGCGGTGAGGGTGTGCAGCGGTACGTCGCCGAGCTTGGGGATCCAGTACTTGTTGATGTGGTCGCGGTAGCTGCGCAGGGTGGCCGGTGCGAGGCCGGTGACGTCGGTGATCCAGGTGGTGAGGTAGACGCCGAGGGTCAGCGGCGTACCGGCACCGGCCGTGGGCGTACCGGCGTCGCCGCTTGCTGGGGTGGCGTGGAGGTCGCGGGCGAGGGTGTCGCGGTCGGGAAGCGGTTCACCGTGCCGGAGGCGGTGCAGCAGATCGGCGACGTGACGGCGCAGGAGTCTGTCGGTGCCGCCGAGGTCGAGCAGCGCCTGCGCGCGGTCGCGTTCGGTGGCGGCGGCGTCGCGGGTGTCGAACCCGGCACGCCGTAACTGCCGTCGGGCGCCGCTGGTGTCGGGTGGGAGTTCGAGTTGGTACGCCCACATGCCGTGGTGGGGGTTCCATCCGTTGCCGCGGCGCAGCTTGGGGCACTTCACGCCGAGGCGTTTGCCGTTGTGGCGGCAGCCGCAGCGTTTGGTGATGGATCCATCGGCCATCGGAACAAGGTCTCCTTCGTGCCGATGCCGTACGGGGCATCGGATTGTCGGGTGTCGGTGGATGGTGATCCACGCTCGGTCGCGGGGGCGGGTCAAGTCACCTGCGGTGGACGGTCGAGCTTGGTGGCGGTGAGGACGGCGATGATGGCCGGCACGGACACCCGGTAGCGGGAGCCGATCCTCATGACCGGTATCGGCAGCCTGTTGGACCGGGCCAGCTCGTAGGCACTACTCCGGGACAGACCGAAGATGGCGCCCGCGGTGGCGACGTCGGTGGTCGTGCCGAGCGCGCGGACCTTATCGAGGCTCCACGCGCCACTGCCCGACGCCGCTGTATTGGTCGAGGGT
This sequence comes from Micromonospora sp. NPDC049903, assembly GCF_044460945.1. Taxonomy (NCBI): domain Bacteria; kingdom Bacillati; phylum Actinomycetota; class Actinomycetes; order Micromonosporales; family Micromonosporaceae; genus Micromonospora; species Micromonospora sp. NPDC049903. The sequence goes on along the minus strand of NZ_JBITKL010000004.1, from coordinate 880 downwards.
CGGTCGGATGACATGACGTACTCCTTGGAACGGCGGTTGAGAATCGGAATGACTCGGGGCCGCCCCCAGCACGGGGGCAGCCCCGAGAATCTGTGGAGCTGCTGCGGAATCGACGTCGTCGGCGCGATCCGTGCGACGCCTCCCGCACGGACGAGTGGAGGCGGGTCGCTAGTCGGGGGCGTGCCACCGCTGGCGACCGATGTGGGCGGTGCCGTGATCGGTGCGAGGTCGGCTCGGCCGGGACCAGCCCGGTGCCGGTGGGCGAGTGGCGAGGACGCGCCATCCGGAGGCCCGCAGGCTGGCTCCGGACTCGCCGTCCTGCGTGTAGGTGATCAGGCGGCGGTAGCCGAGTGCTCGGGCGGCCCGCCAGGCTGCGGCGTAGAGCAGGGAGTTCGCGTTGCGGGTGCCGTCGGTGGCGACCCTGGTCACCTCGAGCGTCTGGCCGTCGTCGAGCATCCGCGCGACCGGACGCCCGACGACGGCGACGCCGACCAGGACGCCGTCCTGGTCGGCGGCCCCGATGCTGAACTTGTGGCCACGCGGCGGCCGGTGATGCCGATGCCAGTCCTCAACGAAGCTGCAGGCTTGGGCAAAGGAGACCGGCACGGTGCGTAGGCGGCTCACCCGCCGTCCTCGTGCGACGAGTCGTCGGGCAGATGCGGGGTGAGTCGGTGCAGCGCCTCGTCGTGGAACGCGGGGTTAATGTCAATGCCCTGGTACCGGCGGCCGAGGTGTAGCGCGGCGAGACCGGGTGGTGCCGGCGCCACCCGTGGTACGCACACGTTCTAATACTCCAACGTCACTTCGCCTGTCTGCGCTGGTAGTGGGTTCGTCGGGCGCGGGCTTGGGATGTTCGTCGCCAGACCGACCAGTGCAGGGT
>NZ_JBITKL010000003.1:368803-412621 GCF_044460945.1 Micromonospora sp. NPDC049903 | reverse complement strand
GGCGGCGTATGGGCATTTCGGTCGGGAGTTGCCGGACCTGACGTGGGAGAACACGGACCGGGCCGCCGACCTCAAGTCGGCCGCAGGAGCCTGACGACACGCACGACCGGCGGGTCGGCCGCCCACGCCGCCGACCCGCCGCGCACCACCCACCCGCGCCTCACCCGCCACACCCACCGACGCCGCGCGTGCACAGCGGAATTCAGGAACGTCGACCGGCCAGCCGAAGACGGCGCTTGACGCCACCGGCGGCTCGCGCCTTGAGCCGCGACAGCATCTCGTCGGCCTGGCCCTCGGCCCGCCGACCGAGAGAATCGGCGTGTCCGAGCATGCCGACGATCGTCTCGATCGCCACGTCGAGCAACTGCCCGTCGTCCAACTCGTCGGGACTGACCGTCCGCTCCATCCCGGTGGGCCGCAACTCGTCCAGATCACCGACCACGGTGCACGGGTAGTCCCGGATCTCCGCGATCTGCTGCTCGGCGAGGTCGCACACCCACCCGGCCCGGTCCAGTCCGACACCGAACCGCAGTGTGTCGGCGCGCTCCTTGAGCACCGCGTCGACCAGGTGCCGCTGCACCACCTTCTGGTACGGCGTACGCAGCGGATACCTGTCGCCCAACGCCTGGTTGACCCGGCGCAGCACCTCGCTCTCCGCGGCACCCAGGGAGGGATTCGACGTCGGCGCGGTCAGTTCGCACAGGCCGTCCGGGATGCCCAGCACCCCGGCGAAGCGGCGCCAGAGCAGGTCACGCGGTGCACCGGGCGGCGGCACGACCACCAGGTGCCGCTGCTGCGCCGGCACCAGGTCACCCCAGCGGCGCAGCATCCGGGGCGCGGTGTAGTTGTCCCAGAAAGTGTCGAACCGGCCCGCCTCGACCGCCCGGAGGAAGGCGTCGAAGCGCCAGGTGCTACGCGCCCGGATGCTCTGCTGCCAGGTCGACGGGAACGTCCGCCACAGATCCCGTCCGGCCGCGATGACGTGCACCTCGGCGGGTTGCAGGCTCTCGACCGCCCGAGCCGCCTGCGCACCGGTCGCCGCACCCAGCCCCTCGTTACTGATGATGACGTCGCCGGACCACCGGCGTGCCTTCTCGGCCAGCCGGTCCCAGGTCCAGTACACCTCGGCGTCGCGCCAGTGCGCCGCGCGCAGATCCGCCATCGCCTGGTCGTGCGCCACCGCGCTGCCCGGCAGCAGGATCCCGGCCTTGCGCAACACGTTCTGATTGCTCCAGAGCACGTTCTGCACGAAGGTGCTGCCCGTCTTCGGCGCACCGATGTGCACATAGACGCGTCTGGCCATTCCGCCTCCCCGGCATCGTCACCTCCCCGACCGGAGTGGTCAAGTTGGAGGCACCAGGGTGGCACACCGAAAGCGTGGAAGAAACCGCAGGTGAGAGACGGTCAACGGGCCCTTTTCCACAATGCCCGACAACCGAAATCAGAGTGAACTCTGCGCGACGCGACCTCAGCCGACGAGCAGTTTGTCCAGGGTCACCGGGAGCTCCCGGACGCGTACCCCGGTGGCGTGATGCACGGCGTTGGCGATCGCGGCGGCAGCACCGACGATGCCGATCTCCCCGGCCCCCTTGATGCCCAGCGGATTGACCGCGACGTCGGCGTCCGGCACCCAGTACGCCCGCACCGCCGGCACGTCGGCGTTGCTGCTGACGTGGTAACCGGCCAGGTCGTGGTTGGCCCAGGTGCCGTACCGGTGGTCGAACGCGCCCACCTCGTGCAGCGCCATCGACAGGCCCATCGTCATCCCGCCGATCAACTGGCTGCGCAGCGTGCTCGGGTTGACCACCCGGCCGACCGCGAAGACCCCGAGCTGCCGCAGCACCCGCACCTCGCCGGTCTCCTGGTCCACCCGGACCTCGGCGAACTGCGCCCCGTAGGCGAAGCGCGGCAGCGTCGGCTGCGCCGCGACCTCCTCGTCGGTGCTCACCTCGACGAGCAACCCTCCCGCCGGCACCGGACCGGAGGCCGCGCCGAGCCGGTCACACAACCGCTCGCAGGCCCGCAGCACGGCCCAACTCCACGAGGTCAGTCCCATCGACCCGCCGGCCACGTCCGCCGCCGGCAGGGCGCTGTCACCCACCTCGATCCGGACCTGGTCCGGCGGCGCGCCGAGCGCGTCCACGGCCACCTGCCACAACGCGGTCCGCGCGCCGGTGCCGATGTCGGTGGCGTTGATCCGTACCTCGAAACTGCCGTCGGGAAGGGCGGCGGCCGACGCGGCGGCCGGCCGGACCCGGGCGGGATAGGTGCAGCCGGCCACCCCGGTGCCGAACAGCCACCGGCCGGACCTCCGGGCCCGGGGCGTCGGGTCCCGCGGGGCCCAGTCGAACCGGCGCGCCCCGTCGGTCAGGCAGGCGGCCAGATTCCGGCTGGTGAACGGCTGCCCGCTCGTCGGATCGATCGGAGTGTCGTTGCGCAGGCGTAGCTCGACCGGGTCGACCCGGCAGGCCGACGCCAACTCGTCCAGCGCCGACTCCAGCGCGAACGAACCGGGGGTGAACCCGGGCGCCCGCATCCAGAACGGCGTGGGCACGTCCAGCCGGGTCACCCGGTGCGTGGACCGCAGGTGGGGCGCGGCGTACATGTGGCGGGTGTAGACGGCGGTCTGCTCGGCGAACTCCGTCACCTGCGAGGTCTGACTCAGCGCGTCGTGGCCGACGGCGACGAGTCGCCCGTCCCGGTCCGCGCCGAGCCGGATCCGTTGGATGGTCGGGGTCCGGTAGCCGACCGGGCCGAACGTCTGCTGACGGGTCAGCGCCAGCCGGACCGGCCGGTCGACGTGCCGCGCCGCCATCGCGGCCAGCACCGTCTGTACCTTGACGTAGAGCTTGCCGCCGAAACCGCCACCGACGTGTCGACTGATCGTCCGGACCGACTCCGGCGGCAGCCCGAACAGCCGGGCCAGCACGTCCCGGACCGGCCCGGAGCCCTGACTGGAGTCGTGCACCACCAGGCACCCGTCGCGCCACTGCGCGGTCGACGCGTGCGGCTCCATCGGGCTGTTGTGGTAGGACGGCGTGCGGTACGTGAGGTCCAGCCGCACCTCGGCGGCGTCGAAGCCGGCGTCGAAGTCACCGGTGAGGACGTCGGTCGGGTAGCTCGGGTTCACGTGGTCGGGCCGATAGAAGCCGTCGTCCCCGGCGGTCAGCCGGGTGTGGTGCGGCTGCACGTCGTAGCGGAGACGGACCAGCCCCGCCGCCTCCCGGGCCGCCTCCGAGGTCTGCGCCACCACCAGTGCGACGGCCTGCCCCCGGAAGTGCACCGACGGATCCTGGAGGCGGAACACCTCCGCGTCGACCCCGGGGACCAGACGGGGCGCGTTGCCGTGGTGCAGCACCGCCAACACCCCGTCGACCGCCAGCGCCGCCGTGGTGTCCACCTCGGCGACGGTCCCCCGCGCGATCGTCGCCGGCACCAGCCACGCGTACGCCACACCGTCCGCCGGGTACTCCGTCGCGTACCGGGCGGCGCCGGTCACCTTGTCGTACGCCTCCAGTCGGGTGTGCCGCCGCCCGACGGCCGCGCTCACCGGCGAGCCCTGTCGACCCGTACCCACCCCGATCTGCGCATAACGCCCACCATAGGCGTCATCAGAACGTCGACGGTCCCGATCCGGTCAGCCGAGCGCCGCTCACGCCGCGTCGGCGTAACACTCCACCACCGACAGGTCCAACGGGAACCGCACCGCGGTCTCGCCGAACAACAGCGCGGTGGCCCGCCGCCCGGCCCGGTCGACCGCTTCGGCGACCCGCTCGGCCTGCGCGGCCGGGCAGTGCACGATCACCTCGTCGTGCTGGAAGAAGACCAACTCGGCCTCGGTGCCGGCCACCTCGCCCCGCAGCACCGCGAGCAGCGTCGAGGCCCACTCGGCGGCGGTGGCCTGGATGACGAAGTTGCGGGTGAACCTCCCACGGGACCGGGCCGCCCGGGCCCGGGGCGACTGCGGGTCACCGGCCTCGTCCGGGTCGGACGGCCCGTCGTCACCCGCGCCGAACCCGGCCGTGCCCGGTGGGGAGGTACGCCCCAACCACGACCGCACCAGGCCACCCGCCTCACCGGTGCGGGCCGCCGCCTCCAGGTGGCCGAAGGCGGTCGGATAGTTGCGCCGCAGCACCGCCAAAGCCGGCACCGCCGCGCCACCGGTCTGCCCGTACATCGCCCCCAGCAGGGCGAGCTTGGCCCGGCCCCGGTCGCCGCCGAACGCGTCCCGGGCCAACGCGGCGTACAGGTCACCGGTGGCACCGGCCGCCGCGAGCCGGGCGTCACCGGAGACCGCCGCCAGTACCCGCGGCTCCAACTGCCCCGCGTCGGCCACCACGAACCGCCACCCCGGGTCGGCCACCACCGCACGGCGGATCACCTTCGGGATCTGCAACGCGCCACCGCCCCGGGTCGCCCACCGGCCCGACACCACCCCGCCGGGCACGTACTCCGGCTGGAACCGCCCCTCGCGGACCCACGCGTCCCGCCAGGCCCGCCCGTGTGCCGTCCAGATCCGGTAGAGCTCCTTGTACTCCAGCACCAGCGGCACCGCCGGATGGTCCACCCCGCGCAACACCCAGGCCCGGGTGTTCGGCAGCTCCACCCCGGCCCGCGCGAACGCCCGCAACAGCTCCGCCGGGCTGTCCGCGTGCACCTGCCGTACACCGAACGCCTCGGCGATCCGCGCGGCCAACTCGGCCAGCCGACGCGGCGGCCCGCCCACCGGAGACGGCTCCCCGAGCAGCTCGGTCAGGATCGCGTCGTGCACGTCGGCGCGCCAGGGCAGGCCGGCCGCACCCATCTCGGGGCCGATCAACGCACCGGCCGACTCGGCCGCCACCAACAGCCGGAACCGCCCAGGCGCCCCGGTCGCCGCGATCCGGTCGAGCTGATCGGCGTACACCCCGGTCAGCGCCGTGATGCCCGGACCCGGCGGCCCGGGCACGGCGTCGAAGAGCGCGCCCTGCCCGCCGCCCGGCGGGGCGGCCGCGCGCGGTGGCGGATCGGCCGGCACCGGCGCGCCGGTCAACCGCGCCCACGCCGCCGCCAGCGCCCGGGGCTCACCGAAGCGGCCGGCGTAACCGAGCAGCAGCGCCTCGGTCAGCTCCACGTCGTGGCAGCGCGCGACGCGGACCCCGGCCCGCAGCAGCGCCGGATAGAGGGTGGCGCCACAGGCCCAGACCCAACGCGGCGAGTCCGCCCGCTCCCGAGCGCCCACCGCGGCGGCCAGGTCGGCGACCGTTTCCGGCGGCCCCACGGCGGCGCCGGCGGGGTCGAGGGGTTGCAGCACTCCCCCGCCCCGCTCGTCGGGCACCACCGCCACCAGCACGAACAGCATTCTTCCGCCCCGGTACGACAACCCGGCGGGCAGGAGCAGAGTCAGTCGGCGTTCGACCACGAACGCTGGGACAGCACGAGGCGGTAGCCGTCCGGGTCCTCGACGGTGACCCCCCACCGGTCCCAGTAGGCGCCCTGGGAGACCCGGCGGCCACCGGCGGCTTCGAGTCGGGAGACGAGCGCCTCGTCGGGGACTTCACCGAGATAGATCACGAGCAGGTCCTCGGGGCCCGGTGTCGGTCGTACCGCCAGGTGCGGGCCGCCGACCAGTTCCAGGTGCCAGGAGGCTTCCGGCCAGCCCAGCATGATCAGGTCGTGCTCGCCGGGACCGCCCTGCCCTCGCCAGAGCACGTGCAGGCCGAGCCCGTCGCGATAGAAACGCTCCGCGACCGCGAGGTCACGGGACGGTCGGGCGATCCGGATGCTGGCGGCAGGGTCGATCACGGTTGCTCCCTCGGTGGACCGAGAGGACATCGTGCAACCTCAACCGAAGTCGAGGTCAAGTTCCTCGACCGGGGCATCCGAGTGGACTAACCTGTTAGCCAAGGAGGTCAGATGGGAAGCGAGTCTGCCGCCCAGTTCAACATCCACGAGGCGAAGACGAACCTGTCGCGGATCATCGAGCGCGTCGAGCACGGCGAGGAGATAGTGATCAGCCGAGCCGGCCAGCCGGTCGCGAAGGTCATCCCACTCGTGCGACGGGTCAATCGCACCGCACGCGGGTCCCTGCGCGGCAGGGTGGTGCTCTCGGACGACTGGGACTCTCCTGAGGTGAACGACCGCATCTCGGACGACTTCGGGACGACAGCGTGACGCTCTTGCTCGACACTCACGTCGTCATCTGGTGGTTGACCGACGATCCGAGCCTGTCGTCAGACATCACGGACCGCCTGGATCACGAGCCGGAGGTCTATGTCAGCGCCGCCGATCTGGGAGATCGCCATCAAACAGGCGATCGGCAAGATCAAAGAGCCGGCAAACCTACCTGAACTCGTTCGCGACAGCGGTTTCCGGCACCTGCCCATCACCGCTGACCATGCGGTCGTGGCCGGTCGACTTCCCGGCATCCACCGTGATCCGTTCGACCGGATGCTGGTGGCTCAGGCCCAGTGCGAGAAATTGGTCCTGGCCACACGCGACTCTGTCGTGCAGAAGTACGACGTCCCGGTGCTGGCGGTCTGAGCGGAGCTGGTGCACGGGCCCAGGCGCCGGCCATCCCAGGCCGCCGTCCCACCCCCGACCGGTGGGCCGGGGGCGGGACGGTAGGCGCTACTTGCTGACGCCGGCGGTGAGGCCGGACTGCACCTGGCGCTGGAAGACGATATAGACGATCAACACCGGCAGCATCGCCATCGTCACCCCGGCGAACAGGCCGGACCAGTCGGAGCGGTAGCCCTGGTTGACCGAGAGCTCGATCAGGCCCTGGGAGATGACCTGGTTCTTCGGCTCACCGGCCACCGACTGCATGAGCAGCGTCGGCAGGTACCACTGGTTCCACTGGCCGAGCACGTTGAAGATGCCGATGCTGATCAGGCCGGGCTTGGCCATCGGCAGCATCACGCTGAAGAACAGCCGGCTGTGCGAGGCCCCGTCGACCATGCCCGCCTCCGCGATCGCGTTGGGCAGCGTCCGGAAGAACGAGTGCATGAAGAAGACGGTGAACGCCAGCGACCACGCGACGTAGACCAGGATCAGCATGAGGTGCTTGTTCGGGCCGAGGAACGGCAGCACCACACCGGTGTTGTAGACGCCCTTGAACAGCGGCACCGCGGCGAGGTAGATCGGCAGGGTCAGGCCGGACAGGAACATGTAGTAGATCAGCCGGTTGCCGGGGAACTCGTAGCGGGCGAGCACGTAGGCGGCCATCGAGCCGAGCAGCATGGTGAGGAAGACGCTGCCGGTCAACACCAGCACGGTGTTGAGGAAGAACTCGCCGATGTGGCCCTCGGTCCAGGCCCGGGCGAAGTTGTCCCACTGCAACTGCTCGGGGATGAGCGACAGCGGCTTGCGGATCACCTCCGAGTCGGTCTTGAGCGCCGACATCACCACCCACAGCAGCGGGTAGACCACCATGATCGCCCAGACGGCGAGGAACAGGTGTGAGAAGCCGTTGAAGAACCGTGCCCCGGCACGACCGCCACCGACGGCGGCGCGGTCGGCCGGCGTACGCCCCGGCGGCGGGGCCTGGTCGGGCCCGGCCTGGCCACCCGGGGTGTGGGTCACCGTGCTCATCGTCCAGGTCTCCTCAGTACTCGATCCGCTCACGACGGGTGATCCGGAGCTGGAGCGCGGCCAGCAGGATCGTGAAGATCGCCAGCGCCACGCCCATCGCGCAGGCGTAGCCGAACTGGCCCTTCTGGAAGGCGGTGAAGTTCAGCACCGACGCGAAGATCTCGCTGGCGTGGTTGGGCCCGCCCTGGCTGGGGGTCATCACGAAGACCAGGGCGTACATGTCCAGGGCGATGAAGCCCAGGTAGACCCAGGCCACCGAGACGGTGTCCCGCAGCAGCGGCAGGGTGATCCGGAAGAAGGTGTGGAAGCGTCCCGCGCCGTCGAGGATGGCCGCCTCGTAGACGTCCTTCGGGATCGACTGCATGGCCGCCGAGAACAGCACCATGTAGAAACCGGCGCCGCTCCAGACCGCGATCAGCAACAGCCACCACAACACCGCCGGTACGCCGAGGAAGGGCTCCGGGTCGTACATGAAGGTGATCGGGTCTTCCTCGCTGACCAGCCCGATCTTCATCAGGATGCCGTTGATCAGGCCCTGGCTGTCGGCGCGGTAGATCTGTTGCCACATCACCGCGATGACGACCAGGGACAGCACCTGCGGGAAGAAGAAGATCACTTTGTAGAACCCGGAGCCGAAGACGCCCCGGATGCCGGCCTTGTCCTCGCGTCCGCCCACGTTGAGCAGGAACGCGAGGAACAGGGCCAGCGCGATGGTGAACAGCGGCACGGTGATCAGGAAGAAGACGTTGTGCCAGAACGCCTTCCTGATCAGCTCGTCGGAGAACAGCCGGATGTAGTTGTCCAGCCCGACGAACTGCTGCCTGTCGGAGTAGCCTCCCCAGTCGGTCAGCGAGTACCCGGCAGCCTGGAGAAACGGCCACACCACGTAGAAGACGTAGAGGCCGACCGGCAGTGCCAGGAAACCCGTGACGAAACGGCCAACACCGTGCCGCATGTCTCTCACTTCCTCGTTCGGTTGGGTCCGGCGGGTGTCACGCGTCGCGGGTCTGCTTGGTGATGGACGAGTCCTTGGCGACCTTGTCGGCGGCGGCCTGCATCTTGTCGACGAACTGCGCGGCGGTGAGCCGGCCGGCCATCAGCTCCTGGGAGAGGTTCTGGCTCTCCTTGTCCAGGTCCGCGTAGAAGTTCCAGAACTTGATCGAGACCAGGTCCTTCGGCGCGTTCTTCATCAGTTCGTTGGCGCTGGCCAGCGCCGAGTCCTGGACGTTGTCGCCGGAGCCGGCGGTGGAGGCGAGCGACTTGGTCAGCTCGGCGAACTTCGCCGAACCGGCCTTGGAGAGCACCGCCCGCAGGAACTCCTTGGCCGCCGCCTTGTTCGGGGCCTTGCTCGGCACCACGATGCCCTCGCCCGCACCGGCGTAGACGTCGTTGGGCGCCTTGTCGGTGGCGCCCAGGCCCCAGTAGTCGGAGATCTTCATCTCGAAGCCCGGCGGGATGGTCGCCGCCATCTCGTTCTTGAGCCAGGTGCCGACCTGGATGAAGGCCGCCTTGCCGTCGAGCCAGGCCTGCTGGGACTGGGTGTGGTCGAGCTTGCCCGGGAGCACCAGCTTGTCCTTGACCAGCTTCTCCCACACCTCCAGGGCCGGCAGGATGCCGTCGGCGCGCCAGGCGTTCTCCTTGAGGTTGTCGATGTCGATGACCGCCTGCTTGCCGGCCGACTTCCAGACCGTGGCCATCAGGGCCCAACGCGGGTAGTAGCCGTGCACGGCGTCGTAGACGTACGGCGACAGGCCCTTGGCCTTGATCTTGGGGGCGAGGGCGAAGAACTCGTCGAAGGTCTTCGGCGGGGCCCAGCCCTCCCGGTCGAACAGAGCCGAGTTGTACCAGTTGCCCCAGACCGTGTAGGCGATGTTCACCACGTAGAACTTGCCCTGGAAGGTGCCGTCGGCGACGGTGCCGGGCAGCAGGGTGTCGGCGACGGTGCCCCCACCCTCCCAGGCCGGGGCGGCGAGCAGGTCGTCCAACGGCTCGATGGCACCCTCGTTGACCAGGGTGCTGATGTCCATCATGTCCGCGCCCGAGTTCATCACGACGTCGCTGGGCTGCGTCGCCATCTTGGGCTGCTCTTCGGTCTTGATCTTCTGGGTCGAGCTCATGTTGACGGTGACGTTCGGGTGCTTGGCGTTGAAGATCGCCTGGTCTTCCTTCGCCCAGGCGTCACCCAGTCCACCGTTGAAGATGACCACCTTCACGGCGCTGTCGGCCTGCACGCCGAAGGGGTTGTCGGTGCTCTTCTCCCCGGCGTTGTCGGTGTTCTCGCTGGGCGTGCTGCCCGCGCAGGCGCTGAGCAGACCCGCGGCCGGGGTCACCAGGAGGCCCGCGGCGGCCGCGCGGCGCAGCAGGGTCCGGCGGTTCAGATCGGGGGAAACGGTCATCTCTGACTCTCCTTGTGGTGTCGGGTCAGGCGGTGCGCCGGAGACGTCCGGCGTACCGCGACTCGAGGGCGAGGTTGTGCTCGTCCCCACCGGGGACGTTGGCGGAGAGGTAGATAGGGGGTGCCTCTCCGGCCTGGTGGAACCGTCGTACGACCTCTGCGGTCAGCAGCTGCGCCAGCAGCGCCGAGGTGACCGAGGAGACCGCACAGACCGCGCCGCCGCCCTCGAGCGGCAGCAGTGCGTCGCCGTACGGCGCGCCGTTGTCCAGCACGACGTCGGCGAGATCGACGAGCCGCCGGCCGGACGGGTGGCGCGGGGCGACCCGTCCGGTGTGCTCGACCGAGGTGACCGCGATCAACGGGTGACCGCGACCGGTGACCAACAGGGCCAGTTCGACCACCGAGCCGTTGATGCCGGACTGGGACGCCACCACGAACACGTCCTGCGGCTGCGGCGCGGCGATCTCGTAGAGCTGGTGGGCGATAGCCGGGTCGCGCTCCAGCTTCGGGTCGGCGAGCACGTCACGCGGGGCGTCGCCGTGCAGCACCAGGTCGTGCAGGGTGATCCGGTTGGTGGGCACCAGCCCGCCGGCCCGGGCCACCAACTCGGCGGCGAACGCCTCGGAGTGCCCGGCGCCAAACGCCTGGAGCACCCCGCCGTCGCGCAGGCTGGCGGCGATCAGGTCGGCGGCGCGGCCGAGCGGCTCGTGCCCCCCGTCGACGAGACGGTCGAGGACGGGGCGGACGGCGTCCGCGTACCCCTGGGCGCTGATCATGCGCTGGCTCCCCTCGCGGCCTTGTGTCCGTCGACGGCCTGGGCGGTACGCCGGAAGGCCGCGTGTGCGCGGTCGTGGGTGCGCTGGGCGACCGCGATGTAGAGCAGGTCGAGGACGACCAGTTGCGGATGCCGGGCCGACAGCGCGTCCGGGCGGAACGTGGTGGCGTGACTGGCGGTCAGCAGCACGATGTCGGCCAGTTCGGCCAGCGGCGAGCGACGGAACCCAGTCAGCGCGATCGTGGTCGCGCCCCGGCTGCCGCCCTCGGCCACCATCTCGATGGCCTCCCGGGTCTGGCCGCTGTGCGAGATGCCCAGCGCGACGTCGCCCGGGCGCAGCAGCGCGGCGGAGGCGAGCCCGGAGTGCACGTCGTTCCACGCCCAGGCGGCCACCCCGATGCGGTGCAGGCTGAACTGCATCTCCTCGCCGACCAGGGCACTGCCGCTGGCGCCGAAGATGTTGACCCGGCTGGCCCCGGCGATGGCGTTCGCGGCCCGTTCCACCTCGTCGAGGTCGAGCAGCGCGGCGGTGTCGTGCATGGCTCGGGTGTCGGCCGCCATGATCTGTTCCAGGACCCGGTCCAGCGGGTCGCTGGGCTGGATCTCGCGTCCGATGTCGACGGTCCACCCGGCCGACCGGGCCCGGCCGGTCTCGGCGGCGATGCCCAGCCGCAGGTCGGCGTAGCCGTCGAAGCCCATCGCCCGGCAGAACCGGGTGACCGTGGCCGGTGAGGTGCCGCTGCGCTCGGCCAACTCGACGATGGTGGCCCGCGCCGCCGCCTCCGGGTCGCTGAGGACGTGCTCGGCGACCCGGCGCAGCGCGCCGGTCAGCTCGTCGGACCCGCTGCGCACCCGAGCGAGTATCCCGCCCGAGGCGACGCCGAGGGCGCCCCGCCGGTCAACCCGGTCGGCGTCGGCCACCGCGGTGCCCGCGGAGGTGTCCGCCTCGTGATCAACCATGGGACGCCTTTCGGAAAAGACTGTTAACTGATAGTGGTAAAAGTTCTTACTGAAGCCACCTCTGTGTCAAGACCGTGGGCGAAGTTTTCAAACTGTTACCTGGCGCACCGTCCGGGGTGAGATCCCCGTCTTGCTCTGGAGAGACGCCGCGACCAGCATGAACGCAGATCGATCAAGGAGGTGGGCGCCGATGTCCGACACCGTCGTGATCGGCCTCGATATCGGCGGCACGTCCACCCGGGCGCTCGTCGTGACCCTCGACGGCGCCCGACTCGGCACCGGCCGAGCCGGCGGCGGCAACCCCACGAGTCACGGCGCCACCCGCGCCGCCGGGGAACTCCTGACCGCCCTCCGCGCGGCACTCGCCGGCATCGACCCGACCCGGGTACGCGCCGGCGCCATCGGGCTCGCCGGAGCGGGCCGCCTCCGGGCCGACCCGGCCGGACTCGCCGCCTTCGCCGACGCCTGGCGGGCCGCCGGGCTCCACTGCCCGTACGTGGTGCACGGCGACGCCCTCATCGCGTACGCCTCGGGCACCGCCGCACCCCGGGGCACCGTTCTCGTCGCCGGCACCGGCGCCATCGCCGCCCAGGTCCGCGACCTGCGCCTGGACCGCGTCTCCGACGGGCACGGCTGGCTGCTCGGCGACGCCGGTTCCGGCTTCTGGCTCGGCCGAGCGGCGGTACGCCGACTGCTCACCGCCCTGGACAGCGGCACCGACCCGGGCGACCTCGGCCGACGGGTGCTCACCGAGCTGACCGGCTCCGCCGAGATCGCGCCCCGCCCCCGGGACACCGTCGACGCGCTCGTGCAGGTCGTCACCCGCCGCCCACCGGTGGAACTGTCCCGACTCGCCCCGCTGGTGCTCGATGCCGCCGCCTCCGGCGAGCCGACCGGGGTCGCGCTGCTGGACGCGGCCAGCGCGCACCTCACCGACACGGTCGGCCGGATCCGACCGGCCGACGACACCGACGTCCTGGTGCTCGGCGGCGGGCTGCTGACCGGCGGCACCCCGCTGGCCGCCGCCGTCCACGCCGAGGCCCGGCGACGCTGGCCCTACGCCCCGGTCCGACCGGCCGGGGACGGTGCCGCCGCCGCGGCCTGGCTGGCCGCCCGCGAACTGCCCGAGGTGACCGACCCGACCGCCCTGCACGCCCGCCTGGTCCCCCCACCCACCTGACCCGCGCCACCGTCGACCTTGGCCACCCCGGCCAGCAGCATGACCGCGCTGCCCCGCTTTCGCGCACATAGGCGACACTCATCGATCAGCGCCATTGGGTATCGGTCATACGATCACCGCAGGCGCGGCCGCCCTGACCCTCCTTCTCCGCCTTTGCTCTGCTTCAACCCACGCCACATGATCGGCACGAATTCGTTGCGCTGGTTGAAGCAGAGCAAAGGGGGTCCGGGAGGACACTGTGAACCGTCGGCAGAGGACCGACGGTGAGATCCTGCCGGACTCCCCGAATCACCGGTCCGGGTGACTGACAGTCGGCGCTTGCGTCCTGTCGCGGACGCCGAGGACCTCGTTGACGAAGTCGTCCTTGTTGCGCGCATAGGCCGCCAGGTCGGCGCCGTGCGCCCGCGCGAGATCGCGCTTGAGCTGCTCGTACCGGGACCGGTAGTCCGCGCGCCCCCGTAGCGCGTCGCGAAACGCGATGCGTCGCCGCCAGAGCAGTGAGGTCGGCTCGGTGAGGTGGAGCTGATAGGTGCGCTCCCACCAGTTGTCGGTCGCCGGCTTGAAGAAATAGTGCGCTTCCTCCGGGCGGTGCACACCGTTGCGGTAGCCGAGAGCGGTCACCACTTCGATGGCGGCAACCGCCTCCGACAGGCTGCGTACCGGCGCCATCATGTCGATGATCGGTTTTGCCGCCAGGCCGGGAATCGATGTCGAGCCGATGTGCTCGACCGGCCCCACCAGCCACCGCCTGAGAACGGTTTCGAGGGCGACCCGTTCCTGCGCGAACAGCGCCGCCCAGTGCGGATCGTGCGGGCTGAGAGTGACCGCTGTGTCCTCCACGCGTCTCATCGTCCCAGTCTCGGCGATGCCCTCCACGACGGCGATCGGCCGCCCGCTCCGCTTCATGGGCGCATACCCTCGGACCATGCGCCGCCTGGCCCGACTCGCCGCACGGACGCCGGCCGACCGCGAGCGCTACCTCGATCTGCTGCGGGCCGTGGCGATCATGATGGTCGTCCTCGGGCACTGGGCCGTCGCGACGATCGGCTACGACGAGCACGGGCAGCCCGACGGCCATTCCGCCCTGCCCGCGATCCCGTGGGCCTACCCGCTGACCTGGGCGGTCCAGGTGATGCCGGTGTTCTTCCTGGTCGGCGGCTACGCCAACGCCGCCTCGCTGACCGCACACCGCAGCCGTGGCGGCGACGCGGCCGGGTGGCTGCTCGGGCGCAGTGCCCGCCTGCTGCGTCCGACCAGCGCGTTGGTGCTGGTGTTGGCCGGGGGCGCGCTGGCGGCCCGGCTGGTCGGGGTCGAGCCGAGCATGGTCCGCACCGTCGTCTGGTTCGCCACGATCCCGCTGTGGTTCCTCGCCGCCTATCTCGTGGTGGTGCCGCTGACCCCGCTCATGTACGCGCTGCACCGCCGTTTCGGACTGGCCGTACCGGTCGCGTTGGCGCTGCTCGTGGCCGCCGGGGACGTCGGGCGGGCGATCGGCTACGAGACGGCGGCCCTGCCCAACTACCTGCTCGGCTGGTTGGCCGTGCACCAGGTCGGCTTCGCCTGGTACGACGCCCGCCGGGGGCACTGCGACCCGACCGGTGCAAGCCGCTGGACCCGCTGCCTGCCGATGTCCCGCCGTGCCGCCCTGGTCCTGGCCGTCGCCGGTCTCGGCGTCGCGGTGCTGCTCACCAGCGTGGGCCCGTACCCGGTCAGCATGATCAACATGCCGGGACAGCGACTGGACAACGCGGCCCCGCCGAGCGTGGCGTTGCTGGCCGTGGCCACGGCCCAGCTCGGGCTGATCCTGCTGCTGCGGGAGCGGGCCGAACGGTGGCTGCACCGCAACCGACCCTGGCAGGCAGTGATCGCCGTCAACTCGGTCGTGCTCACCGTCTTCCTGTGGCACCTGAGCGCGGTGATCCTGCTGGTCGGCGCGCTGGACCGGCTGGGTGTCCTGCCCACCCCGCCGGCCGGGTCGGCGGCCTGGCTGGCCTGGCGGCTGCCCTGGGTACTGCTGCTCACCGTGGTGCTCGCCGCGCTGGTCGCGGTCTTCGGCCCGATCGAGGCCCGCACCGGCCGCTCCACCGCGAGTCGGGACGGTCCCGACGCCCCGCAGCCCACGCCGGGCTCGCCCGACGCCGGCCGCCCGGAGATCCCGCACCACCCGCAGGAGGACCGCCAGCCGCCCGGCCGGTGGGCGGCCGTGCGGGGCGTACTGGCCGTCGCCGGTTTCGCCGCCGTCGGGTACGCCCTGGTGGCCAACAGCGCCACCGCCAAGACTGCGCCCGAGCCGTTCGGGCTGCCAACCGCCGCCCTGGTCGCCTACCTGGCCGGGGCGGGTGTCCTGCGCCTGCTCAGGTCTGGGTGGGGAAGCCGAGGTTGACCCCGCCGTGGCGGGGGTCCAGCCACCTGCTGGTGACCACCTTGCCCCGGGTGAAGAACGCCACCCCGTCGGCACCGTGCGCGTGCAGGTCACCGAAGAGCGACGCCTTCCAGCCACCGAACGAGTAGTACGCCATCGGCACCGGGATCGGCACGTTGACACCGACCATGCCCGCCTCCACCTCGTGCTGGTAGCGGCGGGCCGCACCGCCGTCGTTGGTGAAGATCGCCGTGCCGTTGCCGTACGGGCTGGCGTTGACCAGCGCCACCGCCTCGTCGTACGAGCCCACGCGCAACACCGAGAGCACCGGGCCGAAGATCTCGTCGGTGTAGATCGACATGTCCGGGGTGACCCGGTCGAACAGCGTCGGACCCAGCCAGAAGCCGTCCGGGTCACCGTCGGGCGTCACGTCCCGGCCGTCCACCACCGCCACCGCGCCGGCCGCCACCCCCGCCTCCACGTAGGACCGGACCCGGTCCGCGTGCACCGCGGTGACCAGCGGACCCATGTCGCAGCCACGCCGCCCGTCACCGGTACGCAGCCCGGCCATCCGATCCGCGATCCGGGCCACCAGGGCGTCGGCGACCGGCTCCACCGCGACCAGCGCCGAGATCGCCATGCACCGCTCCCCCGCCGACCCGAACCCGGCGTTGACCGCCGCATCGGCGGCCAGGTCCAGATCCGCGTCGGGCAGCACCACCATGTGGTTCTTCGCACCGCCGAGCGCCTGCACCCGCTTACCGGCCGTGGTGCCGCGCTGGTAGACGTGCCGGGCCACCGGGGTGGAGCCGACGAAGGACACCGCCCTGACCGTCGGGTGGTCCAGCAGCGCGTCGACGGCCTCGGCGTCGCCGTTGACCACGTTCAGCACCCCGTCGGGCAGGCCGGCCTCGGCGAACCACTCCGCCAGCAGCAGCGCCGCACTCGGGTCCTTCTCGCTCGGCTTGAGCACCACGGCGTTACCGGCGGCGACCGCCACCGGCACGAACCACAGCGGCACCATCACCGGGAAGTTGAACGGGCTGATCACCGCGACCACCCCGAGCGGCTGCCGCAGACTGTACGAGTCGACCTCGGTGGAGACGTTCTCGCTGAAACCGCCACGCAGCGCCGACGGGATGCCGCAGGCGTACTCGATGACCTCCAGACCGCGCTGCACCTCCCCGGCGGCGTCGGCGAGCACCTTGCCGTGCTCGGCGGTGATCACCTCGGCGAGCCGGTCCCGGCGGGCGTTGACCAGCTCCCGGAAGGCGAACAGCACCGCCGTCCGCTTCGCCAGCGACGCGTCGCGCCAGGTCCGTGCGGCGCGCTCGGCCGCCTCGACCGCCACCGCCACGTCCGCGGCACAGGCCAGCTCGACCTCTGCGGTACGCCGACCGGTGGCCGGGTCGAAGACGTCCCCGCGCCGGGTCGAGGCGCCGCCCACCCGCTTGCCGTCCACGAAGTGCCCGATCAGGTTCAGGGCACCGCCTTCCGTTCGCGACTGCGGGGCTCGCAGAACCGGCTCACTCCTCGCGCTCACCGCACCACCTTCCGTTCGCGACTGCGGGGCTCGCAGAACCGGCTCACTCCTCGCGCTCACGCGGCCACCTCCGCCCGGATCGCCTCGACCAGGACGGCCAGCCCCTCGCGGGCCTCCTCCTCGGTGAGCGTCAACGGCGGACCCATCCGCAGCACGTTGCCGTAGAGGCCGCCCTTGCCGACGAGCAGGCCACCCTGCCGGCACGCCTCGAACACCCGCCCGGTCAGCGCCGGGTCCGGCTCGTCGGTGCCCGGCCGGACGAACTCCACGGCGAGCATCAGGCCCTTGCCGCGTACCTCGGCGACCTGGTCGAGACCGGCCACCGCGGCGCGCAGGCCGTCAGCGATGATCGCGCCGACCCGGGCGGCGTTGGCCTGCAGGTCGTGGTCGAGCAGGTAGTCCAGGACGGCGTTGCCGGCGGCGGTGCTCAGCGGGTTGCCGCCGAAGGTGGAAAAGCTGATCGCCGGCACCGACTCCAGCACCTCGGCCCGACCGACCACCCCGGCCAGGGCGAACCCGTTGCCGACGCCCTTGGCGAAGGTGAGCAGGTCGGGGGTGACGCCGTGGGCCTGGTAGCCCCAGAAGTGCTCGCCGGTGCGCCCCCAACCGGTCTGCACCTCGTCGGAGATGAGCAGGATGCCGTGCTCGTCGAGGACCTTCTTCCAGCCGGCGAACAGTCCGTCCGGCCCGTGCACGAACCCGCCGACGCCCTGGATCGGCTCGGCGATCAGACAGGCCACGTCGCCGGAGGTCTGGGTGGCGAGCACCTCACGCAGGTCCTCCACCGCCGCGTCGACCCGGTCGCCCTCGGGCAGCCGGGCCAGCAGGCCGCGCAGCCGCTCACCGGAGTGCAGCCAGGCCACCTGGAGCGGGTTGAGCGCGCTGGCCGACCAGCCCCGGTTGCCGGTGGCGCCCATCGTCGCGTACGTGCGGCCGTGGTAGCTGTTGCGGACCGCGAGGATCTGGTGCGAGCGGCGGTGGTTGGTGGCCATCAGCAGCGCCGCCTCGTTGGCCTCGCTGCCGGAGTTGGTGAAGAAGACCCGGGCGTCCGGGATCCCGGAGAGCCGGGCGATCTTCTCGGCCAGCTCCACCTGCTGCCGGATCAGATAGAGCGCCGAGGTGTGCACGATGCCGGTGACCAACTGCCGCTGCACCGCCTCCCGGATCTCGGCGATGTCGTAGCCGATCATGTTGGTCAGCACCCCGCCGAAGAAGTCCAGGTAGGTACGCCCCTGCGCGTCGGTGACCCGGCGCCCTTCACCGGAGACGATTTCGAGCGGCTCGGCGTAGTAGAGCGGCATCCAGGACGGCAGCACGGCCCGGTGCCGGGCCAGCAGATCGTCGGTCATCGTCGCACCCTTCGGTTCGCGGTCACCGCGACGGTGTCACCACCGTCACCGCCCGGACAAGAGCCAACGTGTCGCCTGCTGGTCCGCAGCCGTTGACAGAACGTCAACGTTTTCCGTCGTCGACAGCGGATTCGACCACGTTTCCGGTGGCGGCCTCGGGCCTCGGCGTGCGTTTTCCACCAGCTCTCCGCCGGTACGCCGGTGCGTGCAGGGCCATCGCGACCAGGGCGAAGCCCACCCACCCGGCGGCGATGGCGACCGCCCCGGAGACGTCCTGTCCCAGGTGGACACCGGTCAGGAAACCGAGCAGGGCGAGGCTGTTGCGCAGGAAGTGCCGACAGAACGCGGGCAGGTCCCGCCGGACCTCCACCGCCACCAGCACCCCGGCGTACGGGAAGGTCACCACCAACCCGCGCAGCAGCTGGCCGAGCAGCCCGGTCAGTACCGCACCGGCGAGGATCAGCAGCAGGCGTCGCACCGCCGACAGCCGGCCCGGCGGCCGTACCGCGCCGACGGGCTGAGTGTCCGACGTCGGCGCGGGCCACGCGGCCGGGGCGTGCCCCGTGGTCGAGGTGTGCCGGATGGCCGGGGTGTGCCGCGCGGTGCGGCGGCGCAGGACCGGCACGGCCAGCAGCCACAGCGCCAGGACGCCGGCCAGCGTGGGAAGGAACGGCAGGGCGAACGGCCGTACCGCCGCCGCGAGCGCCAGGTAGGCCACGACGCCGGCCGCGTCGGCCAGCAGGATCGGCCAGCGCAGCCGGTGGTGTGCCGCCGCCACGACGCCGAAGAACACGGTGAGCCCGACCACCCCGACCACCTGCGCCCCGTCGACGCGGTGGTCGGTGGCCAGCAGCGCCGCCGTCATCGGCACCGGCAGGGCCGCGACGAACGCCCGCCAGTGCAGCGGGCGGATCAGACTCACCGCCCAGACCACCGCCGTGACCAGCAGTACGCCCTGCGCGTTCACCGGCGGGGCCGGGTCAGCCGTCGAAGGTCGCCAGCGCGGCGCACGCGGCGAAGGTGTCCCCGGCCCGGGCCACGTCGTCCGGGTGCACCGAGTACCGGTTCTCGGTGATCACCCCGTGGGCGCTCATGCCCGCCGTCCAGCACGCCGTGCCGTCCCAGCGGATCAGGTTGACGTGCAGGTCGGCGGGGACCGCAACGGTGGGCAGCAGTCCCACCCGGACCCCGGCGCGGCGCTGCGCCGCCACCAGCTCCATCACCTCGTCGGTGAGGTCGGTGTAGGTGAAGATCCGGGTGATCCGCACCCCACGGGCCAGCGCGGCCTGGTTCTCCGTCCAGTACTGCCGGCCGATGTCGCTGCGCCACCAGGCGAGCCGGGGCAACACGTTGGTCAGCGCCTGCACCTCCCGGACGCAGTCCCGGGTGGCCGCCAGCATGTCCTGGTAGTCGGTGCCGGGACGCACGATGCGACCCTGCCGCAACTGGGCCAGGTCGGCCTGGAAACGCGCGAACCGGCGCTGCGTCTCCTCGGCCACCCGGCTCCCGGGATGACGGTCGACCGCCTCCCGCACGGCGGCGACCACCTCGGGGGTGGCCTGCACCAGCCACGGCGGGCCGACCAGCAGCGTCCGCAGCTGGAACCGGCGCTCGGCGCGGGCCAGCGAGTCCACCAGCAACGAGATGGTGATGCCCATCAGACCGGCCAGCAGCGATTCCACCCCGCTGGCCGCACCGGTCAGGTCCAACGTCACGGAGAGCGTGACCGACAACGCGATGCCGATCAGGGCGATCGGATCGGCGTGCGCCATCAGCCGGGCGATGCCGACCGGTGCACCGTGCCGTACCCGACGCAGAGGTTGTGCCATCGACCACCTCCAGTCACGGACTGTGGTCAGGGTACGGCGAGCAGTCCACCGGCTGGTTCCTGTGCCCGCACGCCGGTAACGGCAAATCTTCCGCCGGTGGCCGTCGTGAATCGGGCCGGCCCGACATCGCTCAAGCCCCCGCCAAACACGAGGGCTTGGAATTTGTCGGCTTTCCGACTCCTTCGTGGTAGTCGGCGGCAGACAGGGATTGACTACCTCGCACCGAACTGTTCGTAGCACTCACCACTGTCGATCATCATGAGTCCATCAACCATTCATCTGATCGACAGAATTCGCGACTGTACGGGATTCTGCAACGATGCCGAACACGCTACTGTCTGACCCGCAGCGAGTCGAAAACGTACTGGCGGCGCAGAACTACCTGGCAGAGCGCGGTCTTGCCGCGGCGGTTTTCCTAGCGGATCGACTCGGTATGCCGCTGTTCCTCGAGGGCGAGCCGGGCGTCGGTAAGACGATGCTGGCGAAGAAGGTCAGCGAAGCACTCGGTGTGGACCTGATCCGGCTGCAGTGCTACGCCGGCATCGACCGCTCTCAGGCACTGTACGAGTGGGACTTCGCACGGCAGTTACTCCACATGAGGGCAGGGGACGGCGGAACCTCGATCTACCGTCGAGAGTTCCTGCTCGCGCGTCCGATTCTGCGTGCGGTGGAACAGCAACCATCCGTGCTGCTCATCGACGAGATCGATCGAGCCGACGACGAGTTCGAGGCGTTTCTGCTCGAGGTTCTCGAGGGGAAGCAGGTCAGCATCCCGGATTACGGAGAGATCGAGTTTGCCGACCCCCCATTCGTCGTGTTGACCTCCAACGGCACACGCGAGGTGCACGGCGCCCTCAAACGGCGATGCGTCTACCACTGGATCGATCACCCCGACCAACAGCGCGAGGCGGAGATAATCAGCGTCAACGTACCGGAGGTGGCGAACACACCGCTCGCCGAACAGATCGCCGCCGCGATGGCCACGTTGCGGGGGCTGCCGCTCGTACGACCGCCTGGCGTGGCAGAGTCGATCGGCTTCGCTCGCGCGGCCGTGGCACTGGGCCGACACACCGTCGCCGAAGCAGCCGACGAGGCACTCGGCGTCCTCGTGAAACACCACGAGGACCAGGACACCGTGCGGCAGGTCCTCAAGCCGGGTGCGGCGTGAGTCATCGCGGCGGCGCCATCTCGGATCTGATCGGCTTCGCGCACCGACTGCGCGACGACGGACTTCCCATCGACTCGGCGCGGGTCGCTAATGCGCTCCGCGCCTTGGGCGGATACGTGTCACTCGGCAGCGACGACCTCTACTGGGCCATGCGCCTGACGTTGTGTTCGCGGCACCAGGACGTTCCTGTGTTCGACGCAGCCTACCGGGCGTGGTTCGGTCTGGCATCGCCAGTCGTCACCGCCACGGCGCTACCGCCGCGTGTTGACGGAGCGGACGCGTTGGCAGTCGGGACGGCAGACCGTGAAATGGCAGCGGACGCACCGCCAATGGCTGCCAGCGCCAGCTCTGTCGAGCGATTGAGGATACCGCCGCGCCTGCTGCTGAACCGGTCTGACCTCGCTGAGATGGAAGCCTTCGTCGCCGCACTGACCAGATCAACGCCACTGCGGAGGACAATGAGCCAGGTACCCGGAGGCCGCAGGTCGCTCGACGTCCCACGCACCGCGCACACCATGCTGCGCCATGGCGGCGAGCCGGCCCGCCTCCGTTACCGGCGCCCGGCATATGTACGTCGCCGATTGGTGCTGCTGCTCGACGTCAGTGACTCGATGCGGGAACACCGCGACCGACTGCTGCGATTCGCGTACGCGGCGGTCACCACCGCGCCGACCGCCACCGAGGTCTTCACCATCGGCACACGGCTGGCACGTATCACCGCTAACTTGCGACACCCCGATCCGCAGGCCGCCATCGACGCACTCACCAGCCGCCTCTCCGACTGGAACGCGGGCACACGGCTGGGCAGAACGGTCACCGCGTTCGTCCGACGCTGGGGCGAGCATCGGATCGTCCGGTCGGCAAACGTGGTCCTCGTCTCGGACGGCTGGGAGCACGATGATCTGGCTGCACTGCCCGTCCGGATAGCCCGACTGTCCCGGCTGGCGCATCGAGTGATCTGGGCGAACCCCGGAGCTCATGTGGGGTTCATGCCCGCAGCTCCAGCACTGGTGCAGAGCCTGCCGTACGTCCATCTGGTGAGCGCACACGACGCAGCGGCGCTGCGTTCCCTCGCTGAACTGCTTGCCTGTTCGCCGTGCGGGCCGCGCTGTCCCCGTCACTACCAACCGATGATCTGGAGCAGCGCATCGTGACCGACGTACGCCGATCACTCGCCCGCGAAACCATGCTGGGCCTCGCCCAAGAAGCAGAGACGGCGATGACGGTAATTCGGAGACGGGACGACCTGACCGCGGCGGTCGGCGACGAGCGCATCATGTTCCGGAAGGCCGTCGAACTCTTTCTGCGGCAAGCGAACGGTCAGGGGACGGCCACGGAGCGGCCGGACTTGGATTGGTTGTTGCGTAGTGAGAGCTTCACGCACGCCGCCAACGTGCTGCGGTTCTGCGAACACATGGGGATGCCTCTCGACTTCGGACGGAACGTCGAGGAGTTGTACCGATCGGGGCTCGCTGAGATCCGACCGTCCGGTGCTGGCACGCTGACGCTCGACCGGCTCTCGGAGGTCACCATCACCCATCTGTTGGTACGTAGCCTCCGCAGCATCGGCGCGCACCACGAGTCCCTCCGCCGGGCGCGACTCGACCCGGAGTTCTACTTCGGCAGCGGCGCCGAACCACGGATCGCAGACGTCCAGTTCGAGGCCGGCGCGTGCCTGTTGTCCATGGGCCAGCCTGACCAGGTGTTCACCGCGCTGGGCGAATCGGAGCGGAGCTACTGGGAGACACCCGAGGCCGCCTCCCATACCACCCGGCACCGCTACAGTTTCATTCTCGCTCTCGCGCATCACGCCAGGTACGAAACGGGAAGTGCGATCCAGCGCCTAGATCAGGCGCTCGACCACCTGCTCGAGAACCGGGTTCCGGATACCCGCCACCTGGTCTACGAGCTTTCGCTGACCCTGACCCTCGCCGAGGTACTGGCCACCGCTGGCAGCCGGCCAAAGCGGACGATCGCCCTCGCCGAGAAGTCGCTGGACATCACCGAGCGGATCCGAGAACGGTGGGGTGTGATCGCCCGAACGCGTACCCCCCTGTCGATGGCCATCCGCCGGGTGTACGGAGACATCGCCCTACTGGTGGCCTCGGTGACGAGAGCACACCCAAAGAGCAGGGCGGCGGCCCGGATCGGCCTTCGGGTCTGCCTGTCGGCGAAACAGACCGGGTTCGCCGGGCACCTGCGCGCCGGCGAACAGGTATTGCCGCCGCGAATCCGTGGTCTCGTCGCGCAGGCACTCAATGCCGAGAGTATGACGTTGGCGGATCCGACCGGTGCGACCGCAGAACTCAACGTCGAGCAGCGACAACAGCAGGAGCAGACGCTCGGTACGCTGCGTCGGCAGATCGAGAGACGGCTGAACTCGATGCTCGCCGACATGATCGTGCCGACTCCCACCGACATCAGTCATCTGCTCCGGACGATCGGTGACCGGCACGCGCTCGACTTCGCTGGGCTGCCGCACAGCCTCGACAACAAGCCCCGCTGGTTCCGGACCCTGATCACACCCGACGACACGATTCGATTCAATGAGTTCGAACCAGGCGAGCACTTCGGCACATATTTCGTCGATCGTGACGGCGAGACGCCGTGGGTGGGCAGCCCGGACGCCGCCGGCCAACTGGACTGGCACGGGCTGGCGCGGGAGATCCTTCCCCCCGAACTGCTGCGGCGGCTGCGGAACTCGTGCTCCCGGGAGCGTCCCATCAGTCTCCTGATCTCGGCGCATCGCGAGCTGAGCCTCTTGCCATGGCCCGCACTCGAGGTCGACGACGACGGCACTCGACTGCTACACCGTGCGGTACTCACCCACACCCCGGCGCTGACCTGCCTCTCACGCCCTAGTCCGCCGGTGGTGTCGGGTCCAGCGCTGGTGCGGCTGGTGTCCGACCTCTGGATCAAGCACGAGTGTGAGGCGTGGGGTCTGAACGCGAGCGATGGTGCCGTACCACTCAGCCGCTGCGAACTGGGCAGTGAATCGCCACGGGCCACGCGACGGCAACAGCTGAGCGCGGAGTTGATGGACCCTGAAGAGGAGTGGCGCTTCATCCACATCGCCGCACACGGCGATGGCAGCGGGCTGGATCAGCACCTCCATCTGCCTGAAGAGACCAAAACCGACCAGATGCTGACGGCGGCGCATGCGCTCGCGCTGCGGTGGCCCGAATCGACGTTGATGGCCTCCTGCCACCTCGGCAAGATCGTGAACGTGGCAGACGCCGAGCCTCTCGGCTTCGTGATGGCGGTCCTCACCGGTGGCAGCGCGTGCGTCGTGGCGGCCATCGACGAGGTGGATGACCTGTCGGCCAGCCGCCTCGCCCGACATCTGGTGCAGAGCATTCGCAGCGGAGACATCCGGCTGGACCACGCTCTGCGCCGGGCCCAGCTCGCGATTGTCGACGCAGCCCACGAAGCGGAGCGTGACAGGAGCTGGGCCCGGTTCAATACGTACGTCAGGTAGTGCGCCGCCGGTGCACAGGAAGCCCCAGGGCCTTCTCGACCCGCTCGGCCCGTCCCTTCTCGCGCGCGTAAGAGTCGAGTACGAACCATCGGCTACGCCACTGACGGAAGCCGGGAGTGCCGCCCATGGCGACCCGGCACGCCTCGACGCTGTCCAAGAAGCGTGGCATGATCGCGCTGCCGATACCGCGGTGCACGCTGCGCTGCCGCTGGCGGCCCCGGTCGTCGGTCACCTGCTCGGTCATCCAGCCGCACATCGCTTCGACCGCGTCGTCGTCGAGTACCTCATGGCTCAGACACGACGCGAAGCTCAGGGTGCTCGGCAGCCGATAGCCCGGCATTAGCAACGCTGCGCTGAGCCGGGTCTGTACGATCGCCAGCTTGAGGTCGTCCCGTGGCTCGACCTGCTCGCCAGTGCTGCTGACGATCGGGCGCTCGATGTAGGTATAGGCCTCCTCGAAGCGCTTTCGGAGCCGGTGGCGGGTGGCATCCCAGGTCTGGTCGTCATCGAGCGGTAGCCGACCGAGCTTGTCCATGTCCGCCGTGAGGGCCAGCATCAGCAGCACCGCACGGGCGGTCATGATTCCGGGGTTGATGAAACTCGTGGGCAGCAGGAGACGGGTCTCGGTCACCTCATCTGAGAAGCCATGCTCTTCCCAAACCCTGTCCGCCGTCTTCAGTGCCTGCTCGCCAATGTCCACACCGCTGGTCAACTGGTCGAACAAACGCTGGGTGTACTCGATCTCGTCGGCTGACGCGAAGTCTTCCGGCCAACGGCCGATCACACGCTCGGCGACCCGGCATGCGGTACCGGTCTCGGCGAGATCGAGTTGCACCAGAATCTCGTCCAAGGGAAGCTGGCCCTCACCGTCGTCCTTCCCGACCGCCGTACGCTGCGAGTAGGTCAGGAACTCGCCGTGCCGCCTGCGCGCACTCTGGTGCGCCGTTCGTGCTCGGCCGTAGCTCTCCTCGGTGTCCCGCTTGGACTCCGCCAACGCCTGCGCGCGAAGCGCACCGAGTGCTCTGGGAGCGTATTCCGGCCACGGCAGCCCGAGTGCGGCGTTGACGGTGCGCGCAATCAGGTCGTACCTGGTCTTGATGGCCGCCAGTACTTCCGGGTTCTCCTCCCTGCGACCGTCAGTGAGCTGGCTGACCAGCTTCCAGCTCACCTCGTAGATCAACCACCCCATCAGTGGCAGCAACTCCGCCAGGTGGTCCGGGGGTAGTTGCGGACCGAGTTCCCCGCGGTACTCGTCGATATCGACTTCCACGGTCTTCACGAGTGTGTCGTCGCAGACGACGTCACCCTTGCGCACTGCTACGCAGAGTTCCCGCAGCCGGACCGGGCTCATCATGGCCTGTTGTGCTCCTATCCTTGAAGGTCGGTCGCGGTGGTCACCGGGGCACGCGGCGTGCCCGAACCATCCACCAGACGCCCGCGATCGCGGCCGTCAGTACGCCTGCGGTCAGCGCCGCGACACCGCTCAGCGCGTCCGGTGCCGGATGACCGGTGCGCCATCGCACCAGCGATGTCGTCACGAGCCAGCCCGAAGAAGCCGCAAAAGCGCAGCTGGTAAGCACGGTTACGGCCCGCCGCAGGGTGGAACCAGGTCGCGCCCGGAGGATCTGGGCGACAGGAATCAACAGAGCGGCAGCGGTGAGGCACGCGATGAACGGCGCTTTCAGTGACGCGTAGGTGGGCCATGGAACATCGACGGTCTGCGCAGCGGCCAGGAGGAGCCCGCCCGCCGCAATCACCGAGGTCTGCAGGACGCTGAGGGACTCGGTACGCGCGCCGTGCTCCTGCAGTCGCTGTTCGGTCTCGGCGGAGCCGATCCGTGCCATCGGCTCGGCGTAGTTGACCGCATCCCGCACGGTGTCGGCCGTGTCCGCGATCTCGAGCAGCAGCCACCGGGCGTATTGACGGTCATTGCTCAGCGGGCCGGACGAGAAGGCCGTCGACGAGTGACCGCTCCCGTCGGGCGGAACTGGTGACATCTCACCTCGGGCGAGCCAGGACAGAGCGTTCTCGACCGCCGCGTCGACGGTGCGATGCATCGTCCGCAGCACCGCCTCGTGGGCTGCCACGAGCGCCACCTCTCGCCGCAGCGCCGACAGCGTCGCCTCACGTGACGCCGAACGACGCGGGTGCGAGGTCTCCTCGTACTCGAACCGCTCGGCGCGACCGATCAGGGAGTCGACCCGAGACTGGTAGCGGCGCTCGGCGAACCGGCGTGCCTGGTGTCGCACGACGGCCATCTCCCAGAGGTACGCGGGTAGCGGCCCCAGCACCACCGGCCCGGATGGCCAGACCAGCGCGTCGCTGTCCGTCTCACGATCGGACGGTGCCAGAAGCACCAACACCCGCTCGATCCGCTGCGGGTCCTCAGCGGCGGCCTCCCAGAGTGAGCAGCCGTCGAAAAGCATCGTGGGCGCACGCACGAGCGGACCGAGCCCGTCGGGAAGCGCCGCCACGATCGCCTCTGCCAATCGAGCCTCGTCATGGGTGCCTTCGTACAGCGCGTAGAACAACCGGACTCGACCGACGACACCGTCGTCGGAGTGCGGTTGGGTTGCGGCCCGCCAGTCGCGGTCGAGCTGGCGCCAGTTCACACCCGCGGCCGGTGGCGGTGCCAGACATACCAGAAACGCCGTCAGCCGCGCGGTGGCGAACTCCACCGCCTGATAGATGTGGTCGCGATCCGGCCGGAAGAGAAGCCTCCTGGGCCACGGCCCACCTGTACGGACGGCTTCATACCCTGACCTCTCCCTCATGTGGAGACCCGTGCAGGCAGCGATCAGTGCGCTGGACTGGCCGGACTGCGGCCTACCGTCCAAGAACGTATATACGTGCATGACCTGGGCGCTTAGCTGCATCAGGTCTTTCCGTCCTCGTCGCGCGGGTACCGCTGCCGGACTAGCCCAAGCTCCTCGGTCAAGTTGTCGCTCGCCGATCGCGTCGGTTCCGGGGACGGAATCCGAGTCGGCAGTTCCTCCGTGTACCTGGATCTCTGTCGGGTGCGCTTGAACCGATCCAGCATGTCCCGCTGCACACGGTCCACCTCCGGCAGATCCGCCCGCCTCAAGGCCTCATGCATGAACTGCACAGCTCGGTGGAACTCCTCCCATTCACCCGGAAGCAGTTTCTGGGAGCAGACGTAATCAACCGCCTCTGCCGCGCCGTCCAGGATCTTTACCGCCCGCGCTCCACCAGTCTCATCCATCGACACAGATGATAAGTCAATGTCCCGGCAAGGTGGTCACCCTTTGGCACGGCCCGAACACCGCAAACGCCCACGATTATACGACTCATGGCCATAGCCATTGTGGACGTTCGGACCATGAGATCGATTGTGGGTCCGCGTGTTGCCGTAACGCACGAGGCCGGAAGATCACGCGTCAGAACGAGCAGTTCACGAGATCGCATTCGGGGCCGAGCCGGATACCGAAGTGGGCCTCGACGCCATCCCGGACGTGGGCGGCGAACTTCATGACGTCCGCGGCCGTCGCACCACCCCGATTGGTCAAGGCGAGCGCATGACGACTGGACAGCGCCACGGTCCCGCTACCCCACTGACGACCGTAGCCCCGGGGGAACCCGGCGTGTTCGATCAGCCAAGCCGCCGGTAGTTTCGTGCCCTTAACATCGAAGTAGCGGGGGCAGTCGGCGGCCCGATCCGGGACGTGGTTCAGCACGGGATTCACGAAGAAGGAGCCGACGCTCCAGGTGTCGTGGTCGTCGGGGTCGAGGACCATCCCCCGGCTGCGGCGCAGCGCGAGGACGGCATCGCGGACATCGACCGGCGGCGCAGTTCCGCCAACCCCAATGTCCAGCTTCTTCGCGAGGTCAACGTACTCGATCGGGCGTGACTGGCCGGCGCGACGCAGCCGGAAGGTCACGTCGACCACCACCCACCGATCGCTGCGCTTGAAAACCGACTGTCGGTGGCTGCCAAATCCGCACCGGTCCGGGGACCATCGCTCCATTGAGTCGGTCTGCCTGTCGTACACCGTGAGCGAATCGAGCACGTCAGCCGTCACCGTGCCGAACGCGCCCACGTTCTGCACCGGCGTTCCGCCAGCCGAACCGGGAATACCGGAGAGTGCCTCCAGCCCGGCAAGCCCTTCATCGAGGCTGGCTGATACGACGTCGTCCCACACGACTCCGGCGGCGGCGATCACCCGATCACCCTGGATGTCGAACTCCGAGGACGCGACCTTGACAACCGTGCCGTGCCACCCGATGTCGCCGACCACCAGGTTGGATCCCCCGCCCATCACCAACAGCGGATCATCGGATCCCCGCGACTCGCGCAGGATCTCGACCAGTTGGGACGTGGTCTCGGGGACACGGAGACGGCCGGCTGGGCCACCCACCCGCATCGTGGTCAGGTCGGCGAACGTGATGGTCACCGGGCCAGCCTACTGTTCGGGGCGGGGATGCCCCGCCCGCTCCCCGGCGGTGAGTGTGACGCGACCAGGAGTCAGGACGAGGGTCGAATGCGGCGTACCGCTACGTCGACCGCACTTTCGCAGATCGAGCGATAGTCGTCAGAGGGCGTCCGACGCAGTCGGAGACCAGCGAGAATATTCACCGGCCAGGTCGACACATCCGTCGGCGGCGTGCCGTTGACCTCAAGGAACAACTCCAGATCATGGTCGTTCGAGGTTTGCTCGAGGTAATCCTGCACGACGGCAAGAAGCGCCACCGAAAGCTCCAGCACGAAGGTCTCCGGGCCACTCTCGGCTGCCGCCTCGACGGCTGCTGCTATCCGGTCCTGCAGCATCGTGGCATCTACGGACGCCAACCTGTGCCGGTCATCCAACGAGATCGGATTATCCGTCTTCTCGATCACAATACGGCACATCCTGTCGAACCGGTCCGACTGACGGCAGCCTCACCAGAAGAGGCATGATTTGTTTCGTCGCGAATTGAAGCCCCGGAAGCGTCCCCATGCAACCCGACTGTCGGACTTCCGTCAAGTAGCCTCAAGCGCTGGCCCCATTCCTAACCTTTGCCACCGTCTCGCCTCGCTTGATTTCCCGATGCTGGTCGAGCATCCCCTCACAAGTACCGCCACACGATGAGGGTCGCGTCGTCGTGCTGCTTCGGCGGGCGGCGGCCCGGGCGCATGAGCAGGTCGGGGCGAGTCCGTTCGCACCTGCGGACCGCGTCGATGACGGCACCTGGCCCGGACTGTTCGACAAGTTCAAGCACCTCGGCCCACCCGAACTGGAAGAAGTCCGTGAGCCGCGAGACGCCATCGGTACACAGCACCAACCGGCGCAGGCCGGCACGGGTCACACTGCCGGTCACCGCCTCAGCAGCCGCCGCCGGTTCGGTCGACGCCACCCAGAAACCCCCGGCCATGTTACGCAGCCGGGCGACGGTGTGCCGGTCGTAGGCTTCCAGCCGATCCGTCCGGTCGTCCCGGACGACGATGATGCCGTCACTGTTCTCGATCACCACCGACGAGTCGCACAGCACCAGATAGTCGACGTGATCGCCACGCTCACGGACCATTGCGACCGTGGCCGACGGGCTGTTCGGGTTCGTCAGGTCACAACCGCCGCCATGGGACTCCCGGAGCCGGCCAATCGCCGCCGCCAGGATCCGGTCGAGGGTACTCGTCTGGTCGCTAGACAGCGCCTCGACGAGGAAGCCGCCAAGTGTCCGCACCAACCAGGCCGGATCGTGGACACAACCGGTCTCCAAGCCGGACAGCTGTGTGACCCCGTCGAGCACGATCGCGATGCCCGGTGCCGCAATCGCATAGTCCTCATTGGTCCGCCCGGCGCCGGCCTCGCCGGCGAGTAGGACTTCCACGTCTCACTTCCCGATCTCGGCGAGTGGACCACACGGGTATCCGTTCGGCCGTCGGCATCCGCCAGCACGAGGATCGTACCGACCGTCTGGGTGACGAGGTGATATCGGAGCGTCGGCTGTCGATCAAAGTGACGCGCCCCTAGGATCGATCCGGTCGCTGTCGGGCCGCAGCGATGGCTGCGGGAAGGAGAGTCGTGGTCGCCTACGAGCCGGTTCCGCTTCCGAGGTGCCCCTCGCGCCCGTCGCTGGAAGAGATCGTCACGGACGTACACCGTTGGGCATCCTCCGCACCCATGCGCGACCTGGTCGACGCCTTCGGTGGCACGGTTCCCGTTCCCACCGGCGAGACCGCCACCAGTTCCCTCCTGGCCTGGCTTGACGACTTCTCCGACGGATGCTGGAACTTCCGTGGTGGTGCCGAGCGGCCTGCGGCCCGGGAGCCCGACCTGACCCCCGAGGGTCGGGCTCTGGTGCTGTCGGCCGCCGAGGCGCTCGGGCTGGTTCAGGTGGCCAAGCCGCTGCACCAGCGGTACACGCACCTGATCGTGTTGGGCGGCCTGGCCCGCGCCTGCCTGCAACGCAACTCCTACGCCGCCGCGCTGCTCGCCGGCGGTTTCGTCGGTCGACCCGAAGTGGCGGCTCTGGGCAGCTTCCGACCCCTGACCGAGCCGGAACAGGCCCTGCTGACCGAGCACGGCACGGCCGGTGGTGAGACGGAGATGGACGCGATGGACGCCGGTGTCCAGCGCTATCTGGGCCTCCGTGAGCCGGACGATGACGAATCCTCGCTGGCCCCCAACCCCCACCTGTCATGGCGGATCCGCACCTATCGGCGTGAGGGCGCCCCGACCGTACGGGTCCTCGCCGCCCCGTCCGGCGACCCGACACGACGGGCCAACACCGCCGACACCCAACGCTATTGGGCGGAGCGGCTGCGGCTCACCCCGCAGGACCGCGTACTCGTGGTGACCTCGGCCATCTATGTGCCGTTCCAGCACGCTGACGCGATCCGGACGCTCGGCGTGCCCTTCGGTGTCGAGGTGGACACGGTGGGCGTCGAGGCGGACTGGTCGCACGAGCCGACGCTCCACCAGCCGGTCACCCCGGGCAAGTATCTGCAGGAGATCCGCTCGGGCATCCGGTCCATGCGTTGGCTGGTGGCGGCGGTGCAGGAGGCGAAGGCCCCGACGACCGCCCCAGCATGACCGACTTTCCGGTCGTCGACCTGCCCCCGGGCCGCTCACCGGTCGTCCATTCTGCGATGGGCGCGGCGATCGACGACTGGACGAGATCACTTGCCCTGCGCGCGCTCGTCACCGCCTTCGGCGGGACACTGCCGATCGGTCACCTCAGTCACCGGCTAGCCTGGCTCGACGACTTCTCGCTCGTCTGGGACACCCGCAACGGCGGCGAACGATACGAGTCACGGCGGGTCGACCATGGACAGGACATCCGTGACCTGGTCGATCAGGTGGCTCTGTCGCTGGGCCTGCGCGGCCGGCACCGGCCCGGCCGCCGGTGCTACCGGCATGTGCTGGTCGCCGGCGGTGGCGTACGTACCTGCGTCGCGCGGTCGTTGTTCGCCGCCGACATCATCTCCGGCGGTGTCGTGGCCGATCAGGTGTCCGGCCTGGGCAGCCTCCGCCCGATCGCCGATAAGGAACGTGACCACGCCCGTGACCTGGGCCTCACCGGCATCGAGATTGAGTTCGACGGGATGGACGCGGGGCTGCGGCGGGCGTTCCGGCACGCCCAGCCGGTGAGGGACCAACTAGCGCCGGGCGGCGGGTTCAGCGGCTGGCGGGTACGCACCTACCGGGCCGGATCCCGGACCATACACACCCTGGCGGCACCGTCCACCGAACCGGCGACCCGCCGGGCTAACACCGCCGACACGTTGGAGTTCTGGGCCGAGCAGGTGGGACGACCGGAGCCCGGGGATCACGTCCTGCTGGTCACCACCGACCTGCACGTGCCGTTCCAGCACTGCGACGCGCTCCGTACGCTGACCCTGCGTTACGGTTGTGGCGTCGACACCGTCGGGCTGGAGCCGCAAAGCCTGGCCGACCCGCACCTGCGGCACGTGTACCCGACCTCGGCTGTGCTCCAGGAGGTACGGTCGGCCGTCCGGTCGATGCGCGCTCTCTACGAGGCGCTGCCGGCGGTCTCCTCGATGGCCTCACGGAACGCCTCGGAGCGGTGCTTGTAGTTGCGGTACCGGCCGTAGCTGGGGGCTGCCGGCGACAGCAGCACCACTCCACCGGCCGGCGTGAGCTTCCGGGACTGGCGGACCGCCGCAGTCAGGTCCTCGGCAATCTCGCTGCGCACCCCCGGTAGGTCGGCCAGCGCAGCGATGATCCGGGGACCGCTGTCCGGGATCCCGATGACGGTGATCTCGCGTTCAGCGAGATGCTCGCGCAGCGGGCCGTAGTCCACCCCTCGGTCGCTGCCACCGACGATCACAGTCAACGGTCTGCCGTCGTAGGCGTCGATGGCGTGCATCGCCGCGTACGGGCTGGTGGCCAGGGTGTCGTCGACGAAGGTGAGGCCGGACGGATCCGCGATCTCGGCGAGCCGGTGGGCCAGCCCCTGGAACTCGGCGACCGCGATGGCGAGGGTGTCCTTACGCTCGACCAGGTCCACGCCGAGCGCGTCCAGCACCGCGAGGGCCACGCAGAGATTGCCCTCGTTGTGCCGACCGACCAGAGGGAGCACCGCCCGGGGGAACAGGGGCCGATCGACCAGGTGGAACCAAGGGTTGCCGTCCGGTCCGCCGGCCACGTTCACCGAGTCCGCCGTCCCGGCACGGACCGCCGCCCGGTCACCCAGTTCCACGGCGAGCCGGGGGTCGGCGCCGTTGACCACTACCGTACGCGGGCCGTAGGAGATCAGGTTGAGCTTGTCCCGGTAGTACTGTTCCTCGCTGCCGTGGGCGTCGAGGTGCTCGGGGAAGAGCGCGGTGATGACCGCGATCCGCGGCGAGTCGGCCAGGTCACTGCACTGGTAGCTGGACAGTTCGAGCACGTACAGCTCCGCGTCGGGCAGTTCCAGCGTCGGCACCCCGATGTTGCCACCGAACACGTTCGGTCGATCCACCGCGGTGAGCAAATGGCTGATCAGACTGGAGGTCGTGCTCTTCCCCTTGCTTCCGGTCACGCCGATGGTGCGATCGCCGTGGTCAGCCATCCACAGCGCCGTACCCTGGGTGACCAGCACGCCGCTCTCGCGCAACTGCGCCATCCACGGGTGGGTCTGCGGCACCCCGGGCGAGCGGACCACCACGTCCGCGGAGAGCAGGCGTTCCAGCCCGGCCTTCCCGGTGACCAGGGGCGCCGCTTCGGCGACCGCACCGTCCCAGGGCAGCGAGAGGAAGTTCTCCCGGTCGTCCACCGCGACCAGCGACGCAGGCCCGTGAGCGGCGACGGCAGTGGCAGCAGCCAGCCCTTCACGGCCAGTGCCCCAAATGGCCACAGTGCGTCCGCGCAGGTCAGACAAGTGCACCTGTGATCTCCTTGCTCGCGTCCGGGCTTGCCCGGACTAGTATGACCTGTGCCCAATATGCAGTTGGCGCGGATGGACGCGTTCACCTTCCCGTCCTACTCGATCGATCTCTCGACCGGGGAGGCGTTGTTCGACTACGCCCTGACCGGGCCCGAGGGCGAGCAGCGATTCACCGAGGTGATCACGCTCCCGGTGCCGGAGGAGTCACCGTCGGACGCCGCCGTGGCGGCGCTCGGCCGGGTGCTGGAGCTGCTGCACGTCGTGGCCGGCGTCAGCTACTACAAGGCCGCCGCGCCGGGTCAGGTGGTGCTGCCGGCGCCGCTGGGCCCGGCCGCCGCCCAGTTCGTCACCGCCGTCTACACCAAGGGCCTGGCCGAGTACGCCTACCGCAACCAGTTGCCGTACGTGCTCGACCTGTCCCCGGTGATCACGGAGGGCCGGGTCGCTCCCGTCACCGAGTACGACAACTCGGACCGTCGACCGCTCAGCGCGGTCGGCGGCGGCAAGGACTCGATCGTCAGCCTGGAGGCGATGCGTCGCGCCGGCCTGGACCCGGTCCCCTTCTCGGTCAACCCGAACCACGTGATCAACGCGGTGAACGCGGCCTCCGGACTCACCCCGCTGGCCGCCCGGCGACGCCTCGACCCGGTGCTGTTCGAGCTGAACGCGGCCGGCGCCCGCAACGGGCACATCCCGGTCACCGCGATCAACTCGCTGATCACGGTCGCCACCGCCGTGCTGCACGGGCTCGGACCGGTGGTCATGTCCAACGAGCGGTCCGCCTCCGACCCGAACCTGATCTGGAACGGCCACGAGGTCAACCACCAGTGGTCCAAGGGCGTCGAGGCCGAAGGGCTGCTCCGGGCGGCGCTGGCCGAGCACGCCGGGCTCACCGAACCGTACTTCTCCCTGCTGCGCCCGCTGTCGGAGCTGCACATCGCCCGACTGTTCGCCAGCATCGACCGGTACGACGACGTGGTGACCAGTTGCAACGCGGCGTTCAAGCTGCGCGACGCCAGCGAGCGCTGGTGCCGCGACTGCCCCAAGTGCCGGTTCGTCTTCCTGGCCCTGGCTCCGTTCATGTCCCGTGAGCGGATCACCCACATCTTCGGCGGTGACCTGCTCGCCGACGAGACGCAGATCCCCGGCTACCGGGAGCTGCTCGGCGTGGACGGGCACAAGCCGTTCGAGTGCGTCGGCGAGGTGGAGGAGTCGGTGGTGGCACTGAGCCTGCTCGCCCAGCAGCCGGACTGGCGGGACGCCCCGGTCGTCCGCACGCTGGTCGCCGCCGTGCCGGACAGCGCGTGGGCCACGGCCGCCACCTCCGACGTCTTCACCCCCGGCGGCGGCCCCAGCTACGTCCCGCCCGCCTACACCAAGGCCCTGCACTCGCTCAGCGAGTGACGGGCGTCAGGCGAGCCGGTGCCGGATCGCGTACGCCGCCGCTTCGGTGCGGTTCCGCGCACCGATCTTGGCGAACGCGTTGTTGGTGTGCGTCTTGATCGTCGTCTCGGCGACGAACAGGGCCGCCGCGATCTCGGCATTGGTCCGCCCCGACGCGAGTTGGCCGAGCACCTCGGCCTCCCGCTGGGTCAACCCGTCCGGCAGCCGGTCCGCCACCACCTGCGCCGGCCGGGCCATCGCCTCGACCAGCCGGGCGGCCACCACCGGATCGAACAACCCGTGCCCGGTCGCCGCCGCGCGCAACGCCATCCCGATCTCGGCCCGCCCGGCGTCCTTGGTCAGATAGCCGCACGCCCCCGCCGCGAGCGCCCCGGCGATCGACTCGTCGTCGGCGTACGTGGTCAGCACCACCACCGCCACCTCCGGGAAGCGCTCCCGGACCTGGGCGGTCGCGGCGATGCCGTCCAGCACCGGCATGCGCAGGTCCATCAGGACCACGTCCGGCCGGTGTTCGGCGACGAGGTCGAGGGCCCGCGCGCCGTCGCCGGCCGCCCCGACCACTGTCACTCCCTCGGTGAGTTCCAGCAGGGCGGTCAGCCCCTCCCGGACCAGTTGCTGATCGTCGACGACCACCACCCGCAACACCCCGTCGCTCATGACGGCACCTCCGCCGTGACACGCCATGCGCCGTCGACGACGCCCGCCTCCAGGGTGCCACCGACCAGCGCGATCCTCTCCCGCGCCCCGGTCAGCCCGTGCCCGCCCGGTCCGGGTCGGGTGGCGGCCGGGTCCGGGGCCGGGTTGTCCACGATCAGCCGGGTGCGCGGCCCGCGATAGTCCAGAGCCACGTTGACCGGGGCACCCGGGGCGTGCCGGGCCGCGTTGGTCAGCGCCTCCCGGGCGGTCCTCAGCAACGACACCTCCGCCCCCGACGGCAGGTTCCGAGGACTGCCCTCGGTCCGCAGCGTGATGGTCGCCGCATGGTCGGCACGGAACCCGGCCACCAGGTCACCGAGGGCACGTGGCAGCGGCGGCACGTCGGTACGCAGCGCGGCCACCGCCGCCCGGGCCTCGGTCAGGCCGTCGTTGGCCAGCCGCCGGGCCCGACGGATCCGCTCGGTCGCGCCCACGACGTCGCCCTGCTCGCCCAGTTGCGCCTCGGCGACCGCCAACTGCACACCGAGCGCACCCAGCGAATGTGCCAGCACGTCGTGCAGCTCCCGGGCGATCCGCGTCCGCTCGTCCAGTGCCGCCGCCCGGGCCTGGGCCTGCTGGGTACGCGAGGTCTGCTCCAGCAGCAACGCGGTCTGCTCGGCCCGCAGCCGGTACTCGCGCCGGTGCAGGCTGAACAGCACCAGCACGGCGATCAACGCCGGCTGGGTCAGCATCGCCGTCGGTCCCCGCCCGGAGAACCAGAGGACGACCGACAGCACCGCGATCACCCCGCCGGTGAGAGTCAGGATGGCCGCCATCGGCATCCGGGGCAGCAGCACGAACGTGAACAGCCCCGCGTACACGAAGATCAGCGCCGAGGCGTCGTCCGGCACCCCGGCGACGGTGGACGCCGAGAGCGTGACCAGGGCCAGCGCACCTCGGGCGAGCCGGGGCCACCGGCTGTCGGTCACCAGGAACAGCACCCAGCAGGCGAGGGCGGCGGCGAGCACCGGCCGCACTCCGGCACCCGGCGGCGTCAGGTACAGCCACGCCCAGACCAGCAGCGCGCTGAGCACGATCCGCACCAGCCAGCCGGTCTCCGGGTCGTCGGCCCGCAGCAGCCGTACGCCCCGGCGGGTCGCCCGCCGCAGTCCTCCGCCCACGATCACTCGCGTTCCCGCACCAGGGTCAGGATCAGGTCCAGCACCAGCAGACGGTAGGCGACGAACGCGAGCCCCACCACGCCGAGTACCACCAGAATCGCGACGATCACCCGACCGGTCATCCGGCCGCCCTCCTTCTCGATCACCCGGTCGATGACGGCTCCGGCCAGCCGGGTGCTCCGGTTGCCCTTGCCGTCGCCGGCCAGCAGATAGTTCGCGGCCCGTACGACGGTGCCGTGACGCTCGGTCCGGGGTGTGGTCCTGCCGTGGTTCCGCTCGGTCATGTCCCGGAACGCTACGAACCGCACCGGGTGGACCGGCACCACCACAGGGTGGAGATCAGGGTGGAACCGCCCCGTCCCACCGCATCCCGTGAGGTCAGGAGGTGCGGATGGCGTCGAGGGCGAGCAGGGCGACGTGCAGGGAGAGGCAGGCGTCGACGGAGTCGAGGTCGACGTCGAGGATGCGGCCGATGCGGGCCAGCCGCTCATAGAACGCCGGCCGGGACAGGTGGGCCGCCCCAGCCGCCGCCGACTTGTTGCGGCCCTGCTCCAGGTACGCCCGCAGGGTGCCGAGCAGGGGCTCACGCGGGTGCCGGGCGTCGTACGCCAGCAGTGCCCCGAGCTCACGCTCGACGAAGGTCTGCAGGCGCGGCTCGTCGCGTAGCAGGTGCAACAGCCCGGCGAGCCCGACGTGCGGCAGCCGGAAGATCGGCAGGTTCCGCCGGTCGTTGCGGGCGGCCTCGGCGACCTGCCGGGCCTCGATCAGCGACCGGCCCGCCTCCCGCAGGCTGCTGACCCCGGAACCGGCCGCGATGATCAGCCCACCGGCATCCCTCCCGCCCCGGGCAGCCCGGGTCGCCGCCGGATCGGACGATCTCGCCTCGGGACGGTGCCGGCGCAGCGCGGCGGCGAACGAGGCCAGCGACCGCTCCTCCGCCGCCGGGTCGGGCACGGCCAGCAACGCCCCCACCGCCTGGTCGTCCACGGCACTGGTCAGGCCGGTCAGGTTCGCCTCCCGCACCGCCTGCCCCACCGCCTCGGCCAGATCCCGCAGCCGGGCCGGACCGGGATCGTCCCCGTCACCGGCCCCGGTCGCGCCGCTCTCCGGGTCGTCGGCCCGATGCCGGACCACCACCCCGACCAGGTGCCGACGTTCCAACACCAGCCCGAGCCCCCGGGCCCGCAGGGCCACCTCGTCCACCGGGCGGGAACGGTCCAGCAGCGCGGTGAGCAGGGTGCGGTGGATCTGCCGTTCCAGCCCTTCGGCGTCCCGCCGGATCAGCCGGCCCAACGCCAGCGTCGACGCGGCCCGCTCGACCAGGATGGTCAACCGCGTCGGCGGCGAGAGCCCGCCGGTCACCGCGTCCCGCGCCGAGTTCCAGTCACCCCCACCCGGCCAGCGCAGCAGCAGCCGTCCCCAGTCCTCCCCCCGGGCACCGACCATGGTCACCAGCCAGCCGCTGTCCGGGTCGTAGACCGTACGGCCGGCCGGCTGGATCCGTCGCGAATGCTGCTCCCACCCGTCGAGCAGCAGTTCGGCGTTCTCCCGCGCCGGGTCGTACGCGAGCACCTGTCGAGACAGGTTCTCCAGCACCACCGGGCAGCCGGACAGCTCGGCAGCCTGCCGGAGCACCTCGCCCGGGTCGGCACCCTCCACCGACAGCTCGGTGAACCGCTGGTGGATCTCCTCCGCCGCCCGCAACTCGGTGAGCTGCGCGTCCACGATCAGTCCGTGCACCGCCTCGGTGACCCGGACGAACGGGGTGGCCCGGCGCAACTCCACCAGCGGCAGCCCGTGCCGTTCGGCGGCGGCGGCCATCACCCGGGGCACCCCGGTGTGATACCGACGGCCCAGCTCGACCACCAGCCCGGAGACGCCTACCTCGGCGAGGTCCGCGATGAACGCCCGCAGCCCGGCGTCCTCGCCGGGCAGTCCGATGCCGGTGGTCAGCACCAGCTCGCCACCCCGCAGCAGGGTGGCGATGTCCGGCACCTCGGCCACGTGCACCCAACGCACCGGCCGGTCCAGTCCCGCCTCCCCGGCGACCAGGCGCGGCGCACCATGGCGGACCGGGTCCAGCGCGAGGACCTCACGGACGGTAGGGAACACGGGCGACACGGTACCCGCAGGTCGACCCGGACCTCGACGGTCAGGCGTCGTCGCGGCCCAACTCCCAGCAGGCCACGGCGGTGGCGGCGGCGACGTTGAGCGAGTCCACGCCCCGCCGCATCGGGATCACCACCCGGACGTCGCTGGCCGCCATCGCCGCCGACGTCAACCCGGCACCCTCCGCGCCGAGCAGCAGCGCGGCACGGGCCCGCTGCTCCGGCGCGAGCCGCTGGATCGGCACCGCGTCCGGGGCCGGCGTCATCGCCAGCACGGTGAACCCGGCGGCCCGCACCTCGTCCAGCGCCGCCGGCCAGGGCTCCAGCTTCGCGTACGGCACGGCGAAGACCTCGCCCATGCTCACCCGTACGCTGCGCCGGTAGAGCGGGTCGGCGCAGGACGGCGAGAGCAGCACCGCGTCCACCCCGAGCGCGGCGACCGCACGGAAGATCGCGCCCAGGTTGGTGTGGTTGTTGACGTCCTCCAGGATCACCACCCGGCGGGCGGTGGCGAGCACCTCGGCGGCGCTCGGCAGCGGCGTGCGCCGGAACGACGCGAGGACCCCCCGGTGCACGTGGAATCCGGTGGCCTCGCGCAGCACGTCCTGGCTGGCGGCGTAGACCGGGGCGTCACCGGTGTCCAGGTCGGCGAGCTGGTCGACCCGCTTGGCGTCGACCAGGTACGACCGGGCCGGGTACCCGGCCCGCAACGCCCGGCGCAGCACCAGCTCCCCCTCGGCGATGAACAGGCCGTGCGGTGGCTCCCAGCGGGTCCGCAGCTCGACGTCGGTCAGCGCACGGTAGTCGCCGATCCGCTCGTCGTCCGGGTCGGTGATCAGGTGGACGGGCACCCGCCGATTCTGCCGGACACGTCACGGTCCTCCGCACCGGCGTACCGCCTCACTCAGCGAAGGTGATCCGGTCGGGCGGGACGTGGGCGGTGAGCCAGACGCCGCTGGCGGCCTGGTAGAACAGGTGGCCGGTCTCCCGCATGCCGGCGGCGTCGACGGTGAGGACCACCGGCTCGCCGCGCCGGGCCCCGACCGTGACGGCGGTCCGCCGGTCGCCGGAGAGGTGCACGTGGGTACGACCGCGCGGCCGGAGCCCGTCGGCGCGGATGCCGGGCAGGAAGCGGGCGACGGTGCCGTGGTAGAGCAGCGGCGGAGGCGGCACCGGCGTCAGGCGCAGGTCGACCGGGACGGTGTGGCCCTGGGCCGCCCGGATCCGCCCGTCGCGGACCTCGAACCGTTGTCTGTCGGTGTCGCCGGTCAGCCGGGCCAGCAGCGCACCGTCGATGCGCCGACCGTGGCGGGCCAGCGCGGCGAGCAGCACCTGCACGTCCACCCATCCGGCGGAGTCGAGGGTGATCCCGACGGCGGCGGGCTGGTGACGCAGCACGTACGCCAGGAACTTGCTGGCCGCGGTGGTTCGGTCGGTCACGGTCGTGGCCCGAGCCGGTCGAGCAGGTCCCGCACGACCGGCTCGCGTGGTGGGCGCCAGGCCGCCCAGTAGCGGATCCTCGGCAGACCGTGCACGGGGACGGCGCGCAGCCCGTCGGGGAGTTCCACGCAACCGTTGACGACGGTGGCGCCGACGCCGAGCGCCGACAGGTGCACGAGCAGGTCCCAGCCGTCGACCTCGGCGGCGACCTGCCAGGTGACGCCCGCGTCGAGCAGCGCACGGTCCAGCGCCCGCCGGTGTGCGCGCCCGGCCGGGGGGACGACGAGGTCCAGCCCGTCGAGGTCACCGAGTCGGACCTGCTGCCGCTCGGCCAGCGGGTGTCCGTCGTCGATCACGAGCACCTGCCGGTACGCGGCGATCTGCGTCGACTCGTACTGCCGTCCCGGTGGATCGTGCGCGACCACGGCGAGGTCGGCACGACCGGCGGAGATCGCGGCGAGGGCGGCGTCCCGGTCGGCGGTGATCACGTGGACCCGGCGGCCCTGGCGGCCGATCTGCCGGATCGGCTCGGCGATCACCCAGCGCAGCGTGCCCCGGCCGGCGGCGATGGTCATGGTGGGTGTGGCGTCCTGGTGAAGTTCCCGCAGGAACTCGTCGGTGCGGCGGCGGGTGTCCGACGCGTACGCGGCGAGGCGTTCACCGGCGGCGGTGAGGGTCAGCCGACGGCCGTCCCGCTCGTAGAGGTCCACCCCGAGCGCGGTGGCCAGTTTGCGGATCTTCACGTGGAGCGAGGGCTGGCTGATGTGCAACGCCGCAGCGGCGGCGGTGAAGTTGCGGTGCTCGGCGAAGACCGCGAACGACCGCAGTGCGTCGGCTTCCAGCAGGTCCCGCCCGTTCATAACGTACGACTATAGGAGGCTCACCGATCGATAGTTCTGCCCCGCCTCCCGGGCCCGCATCCTGGGTGGCATGAACGATCATGTGCCCCGGCTCGGCATCGACATCGGCCGAGTCGTCATCGACGGCCCCCGCCACCCCGGCGGAGGCGACACCGCCTTCTTCACCGGCGACGAGACCACCATGCTGGCCACCCCGGAGGTACCCGGCGCCCTCGACACGATCGCCCGTCTCGTTCCCCGCTTCGACGGACAGGTCTGGCTGGTCTCCAAGTGCGGCCCGCGCATCCAGGCCCGTACGCTGCGCTGGCTCGACGCCCACGACTTCCACCGGCGTACGGGGGTCGACCGCGAACGGGTCCGGTTCTGTCGTGCCCGGGCGGACAAGCGGGGGCACTGTCTCGACCTCGGTCTCACCCACTTCGTCGACGACCACCCCGAGGTGCACTCCGCCATCAGGGGCGCCGTCGCCCACCAGTATTTCTTCGGGCCGCAGCGCCGACCGGTCCCCGGCTACGGGCACGCCACCCCCACCTGGGCCGACGTCGAACGCCTCGTCGTCCGGTCACTGCGACGGGAACACCCTCAGGACGGGACCGAGGTGACCGTCGGCGACACGTCCCTCGGTCGGCTACAACACCCGTAGCGAGTGCACCAGCAGCAGCGGCACCTTGGTAGGACCCACCAACGACTGGTACGTGTACGCCTTCAACACCGTCACCTTCGCCTGGAACTCGTCATCCGCAGCGATGTCGCCGAGCACCTTCGGATCGCCGTACAGCATCGTGTTCGTGTCGTAGCCACCGTCGTCGGTCGTTCTCCGTGCGCCCACCAGCGCGAGGAACCTGTCCTCACCCGTGGCATCGTCGAACTGGGTGATCTGGCCGTACACGACCAACGTCCGGCCGGTGTGATCGTCCGGCCGCTCGGCCACTCGTCTCCACTGCCCCTCGGTGATCGTCTCGAAGGTGTCGGGCAGGGCGGGCGCGGCAGCCGACGAGGGCGGTGTGGTCGTCGGCGCGGCGGTGGACGCCTGCGGCGTCGTCGGCGGGCTCGCGGTGCTGTCCGCGACCTGGTTCGACCGGAAGGCGTACAGCAGCACGCCGCCCACGCCGATCCCGCAGCACAGGAGCAGCAGGCAGACGACAGCCCCGACGATCCACAGCACCACGTTCTGGTTCTTGCGGTGCGGCGGCGGCATGCCGGGGTACGCCGCCGCCGGCCCTGGAACGGTGAAGGGATGCGACGGCGGGCCGCCCGCCTCGTCGGGGTGCCGGGGGTACGCCACGGTGGCCTCCCGTTGTCGCCGGTGTGCCGGACGGTGGTCGGCGGCCCGCTCGCTGTCTCCCCTGCCGCCCGAGCCGGCTGGGTCAGGGCCACGCGACAGTCCACAACAGATTGTGGGCCGTCAGCGGACCCGAATCCATAGACGGTCCGGGATCTGTCAGCTACCGGCGACCTCTTCCGGCACGGGGACCAGTGCGGTCAGCAGCCGGGTCAGGTCGGCCACGCTGGTCGCCTTCGCCTCGACAGCCAGTCCGGCACCTCACCGGCCAGCAGCCGACGTCGACCTCGTCGTCCGGCCGCTTCGGCGACTGTGTCGCACCCTGAGGCCATCATGTGGCCGGGGTGACCGCTGCGGCTCACCCGTGGACACGAGAGGACCCGCCGGATGGACGCCGGACCACCGACCCGCCTGGCCATCGATCATGACGACTACCACGCCGAGCATGTGGGGCGCACCGGCGACGGCCGGCAGTTCTTCCTCACCACCCCGTTCGAGCCCGGCACCCACGGCAACGACGACGGCCAGGAGTTCGTCGCCCTCTACCTCTTCGATGCCGACGGACGGTTCCTGGAGGCGAGGATTGACGCCTTCGGTCCGAGGGCGCTGATGGACCGCGAGGCGAGGCGGACGGCGTACGAGGCCCGGTTGGCCGAGTTGGGCACCGTCACCTTCGACCGCATCGAGGTCGAACCCTTCTCGGTCGACCGGTACGGCACCAC
The DNA here is from genome assembly GCF_044460945.1 of Micromonospora sp. NPDC049903. Lineage (NCBI taxonomy): Bacteria > Bacillati > Actinomycetota > Actinomycetes > Micromonosporales > Micromonosporaceae > Micromonospora > Micromonospora sp. NPDC049903. The sequence continues at coordinate 369,050 of NZ_JBITKL010000003.1, read as the reverse complement.
GTTCGGGCTGATCCCCCGCGCGCCGGAGGAGGACGACGACACCTGGTGGGTCATCGTCGAGCCCGGCGACTACATGGCGTTCTACCCACCGTGGGATCTCGGCGAGTACGACACCTAGTGCGGTGTCCAGGAACGTTGGCGGTGTCGCGGCGAGGTCCAGGCGGCGGTCCGGCAAGGCGGAGTGGGGGGGGGGGGGGGGGGGGGGGGGTGGGGGGGGGGGCCCCCCCCCCCCCCGGCCGGGGCGGGC
>NZ_JBITKL010000003.1:227989-368794 GCF_044460945.1 Micromonospora sp. NPDC049903 | reverse complement strand
GCCTGGATACCGGTGTTGTATCCAGGCCCGACTCCAACGCCGCCGGTCGTCGTCTGGACCCGGCGCGGCCCGGTGAACGTTTCTGGACACCGCACTAGTCGTCGACGGTGAGTCCGAGCCACGCGGCGAGGCTCTCGATCTCGGCGTGGACGTCGGCGGTCATCGCGGCGGTGAACGGGACGTCCTCGTGGACGGCGTTGACCACGAGTCTGCCGCTCTTGCGGTCGGCGGTCGCGTCCAGCTTGCCGACGAGCCGGTCGTGATGGAGGACGGGCAGGGCGAAGTAGCCCCAGCGGCGCTTCTCCCTGGGCTTGTACATCTCCAGGATGTACTCGAAGTCGAAGAGCTGCTCGGTGCGTACCCGGTCGTGGATCAGCCGGTCGAAGGGGGAGAGCAACGCCGTGCGGCCCTCGAACGGCAGCCCGACGTACGCCGGGTGGACCCGCCAGGTGCCCGGCACGCCCTCCACCACGACCTCCTCACCCGCGTCACCGACGTACGGCGACTCACCCGGGATCTGCGGGCCGGTGGACCGGGCGATGCCGAGGGCCGCGAGTCGGCGTTCGTTGCGGAGCCGGACCGCGACGACGTGATCGATTTCGGGCAGCTCGACGGCGTATACCCGGGTGGGGAGATCCCAGTAGCGCTGCCGGCCCCGGCGGCCGGAGATCGCGATGTGTCCGTGCAGCGCCAGGGATTCGAGCATCTTCGTCACGTTGCGGTTGTTGGTCCAACCCGACGACGGCCACGGCACGACACTGGTGTCGGGGATGTCCCGGGAGAGCAGCGGGCCCGACTCCGCCAGCAACGCCAGGATGTCGCGGCGGAACGACTCGTTGCCGTGCAGCCACTCCCCGATGGTCGGGTGCATCTCGGCACCGCGGGTCTCGGCGATCACGGCGGGCAGGTCTCGGGGTGACCGGATGTAGGCGACCGTCTCCACGAGGGTCCGATCGGTCTCGACCGCCCGGATCAGGTCGGCGGGATCGTAGGTCGGGCCGATGCGGCTCCACAGCACCAGGTCCGCACTCGGCGCGATGGCCGCCGTCGGGTCGATCTGGAGGAACGTCAGGCGCTCGACGACCGCCACCAGATCGGTCGGGCGCGGCGCCGCGAGTAGTTGCGCGTACACCGCGATCTGCCGCGCCTCTGCCCTGCTCAACCGAGACACGACCACCGGCCGACCCTACCCGGTCGACGTCCCGCCCCGCTGCGCTGGCAGTGGGTGGATTTGTTGTCGCTACAGCGACAACAAATCCACCCACCACCCTGCGACCGGTCGGATCGGGTCGATATTGACGCCGACGCATCTCCTGATGATACTCGGAGAGCGCTCTCAGATAACGGGGTGCTCGCCGGAGCAGGCCGCTGTGGCACGACCGAAGGAGCAGCGTGATATCTCACCGTCGACGGATCGCCGGCCTCGCGTCCGCCGCGCTGATGTCCGCCCTGGTGCTCGGGTACGCGACCACCGCCGCCGAGCGGCCGGCCAACGGGACGGACGCGCAGTTGGTCGGGCGGACCACGCTGGGCGGGGCCGACCCGAGCGTCATCCGGGTCGGCGGTCTCTACGTCTCGGCCAAGTCCGCCGACGGTGGCGTCGTGGTGCGTACGGCATCCACGCTGGAAGGCGTCGCCACGGCGACCAAGCGCCAGGTGTGGCGGGACACCGGCAACCTCGGCGAGGTGTGGGCACCGGAGATCGTGCACCACGACGGCCGCTATCACATCTACTTCGCCGCCGGTCGTGGTGCGGCGCACCGGATGTACCACATCAGCTCCGCCACCGCCGACGCCGGATACTCGGCCGCCACCAAGGTCGCCCTGCCCAATGACCGGTGGGCGATCGACGGGGTGCCGTTCACCCACAACGGCCAGCGCTGGTTCGTGTGGTCCGGGTGGGCCGGCGACACCAACGTGGAGCAGAACCTCTACATCGCCCGGATGTCGAGCCCCACCACGACCACCGGCGGCCGCTTCGTCATCTCGCAGCCGCGTGAGCCGTGGGAACGCGTCGTCGGCAACCCATACATCAACGAGGCTCCCCAGCCGATCCGCGACCCGAATGGGCAGTTACACATCGTGTACTCCGCCAACGGCAGTTGGAGCAGCCGATACTGCCTGGCCGACCTGCGGCTGCGGTCAGGCGGCGACCCGACGTACGTCTGGGACTGGTACAAGAGCAACGGCTGCCTGTTCGGTTCGCACGCGGCGGACATGATGTCGGGTTGGCACCCGACGCTGCACGTCGACGGCCCTGGCCACCAGTCGTTCGTCCTGGAGCGCGGGGACATCGCCACCAGCCCACCGTCCGGCAACCGGTTCCCGACCATGTACCACGCGGTGGAGAAGGGCACACCGTACGCGTGGTCCAACCGGTACTGGTACACCGGCACCGCCGTGTGGTGGGGCAACACCACCTACCGCCGGGCCAACGTGCCCGGCGCCACCAGCGACATCGGGTACGGCCTCAAGTTCTTCGAGTGAGCGACGGCAGGTCGACTACGGTGACGGTGTCGCCGAACAGCGAGGGCACCAGCAGCCGATCACCGTGCAGCGCCGCGTGGGACGGCATCCGCAGCAGGTCGGGTGCCTCGATCAGCGTGTCGACCCGGCCGTCGGGCGTGATCCGGACGACCCGGGAGCCCCGGGTGACGGCCAGGTAGCAGGTCCCGTCGGGGGCGACGGTGAGCCCGTCCGGCCCGTCGGCCAGCGCGCCACCGGTGGCGACCGTCCGGCGGCCGGAGAGCCGACCGGGAGCCGTCACGTCGAAGGCGAGCAGGGTGTTGTCCCGGGTCAGCGAGACGTACAGGATCGTGCCGTCGGGGCTGATCCCGATGCCGTTGGGATAGACCAGGTCGGCGGTGGCCACCCGGCACGTGTCGCTCTCCCCCGGGGACGCGTAGCAGACCGAGCCGGTCGGTTCGCCGGCCGTGGCGGTGCCGGAGTCGGTGAACCAGACGCCTCCGGCGGCGTCGACGACGCAGCCGTTCGGGCGGAGCAGCCGCCGGCCGTCGGCGGTGCCGATGCGGGCGGTGAGCGTGCCGTCGGAGGAGATCCGGACCAGTTCCGCGCGGGCCACGTCGCACCCGACGAGGCCGTCCTCGGCGCGGGCGAGTCCGAGGATGCGTCCGCCGGTGTCGGCGAACCACTGCGCGGTGCCGTCGTCGGGGTCGATCCGGACGATCGGGCCGCGCCCCTGCGGGCTGCCCAGGGCGAGTCCGGCGTAGAGGTGCCCGTCCGCGCCGACGCAGACCGTCTCCGGGTGCGGCAGCATCCGGGCCAGCGTGCGGATCCGCATCAGGCGTCCCCGCCGGCCGGTTCGAAAGTGGCGGCGACCCCGGGTTCCTCCACCGGGCTGTACGCCTGAACGCCCAGGCCACCGTCGACCGGCAGCACCACCCCGGTGATGTAGCCGGACTCCGGTCCGGCGAGGAAGCTCGCCGCGGCGGCGACCTCCGCGAGGGTGCCCGCGCGACCGAGGGGGACGAGGCCGGCGCGCCGGGCGACCTCCTCCGGGCCGGCGTCGTCCCAACCCGGGGTACGCACCATCGCGGGGGCGACCGCGTTGACCCGGATGCCGCGTCCGGCCAGGTCCAGCGCCAGGGCGCGGGTCATCGCCTCAAGGCCGCCCTTGCTGGCCACGTACGCGGCGTTGCCCCGGAACGCCCGGGACCCGCCGATGGAGGAGAGCTGCACGACGGCGGGCGCGTCCCCGACCGTGAGCAGCGGCAGCGTGGCCTGGACCAGCGCGAGCGGGGCGACGAGGTTCACCTCCAGCACAGCCCGCAGGTGCGCGGCCGTCTCCCGGCCCACCGGCGCCCGGGGCGGACCGACCGCCGCGTTGTTGACCAGGACGTCGAGCCCGCCCCAGTCGGCACGGAGCCGGTCGACGGCGGCCTCGACGGCCGATGCGTCGGTCACGTCAGCGGAAAGCCAGGTCAGCCCGGCGGTGGGCGGAGTGTCCAGCGCCGCAGCGGCCGGATGCTCGGGTCGCCGCCGGGCCGGTCCGGCGATGGTCGAGGTCTCGGGCGGTCGGTCCAGTCCGGCGACCCGCCAGCCACGGGCCAGGAAGGCGGCGACCAGTTCGCCGCCGATCGCCCCGGCGGCGCCGGTGACCAGGACGCGTCTGCTCATCGGGAGACCGCCGGAGCGGACACGACCGGGCAGGCCCACTGGTGTCGCTCCCCCACCAACGGCGGCCGGTGCTCGGCGCACTCCGGTCGGGCCAGCCAACAGCGGGTGCGGAACGGGCAGCCCGACGGCGGGTCCGCCGGGGAGGGCAGGTCCCCGGCGAGGACGATCGGCTCCGGGCCCTGCTGCCGCCACGGGAACGGGTCGGGCGCGGCGGAGAGCAGCGCCTGGGTGTACGGATGGGTCGGCGACTCGAAGACCTCCCGCGTCGGCCCCTGCTCGACGACGGTGCCGAGGTACATCACCGCGACCTGGTCGCTGACGTGGCGTACCACGTGCAGGTCGTGCGAGATGAACAGGTAGGACAGTCCCATCTCGGCGCGCAGGTCGGCGAGCAGGTTGAGGATCTGCGCCTGGATCGACACGTCCAGCGCGGAGACCGGCTCGTCGCAGATGATCAGGGCGGGCCGCATCGACAGCGCCCGGGCGATGCCGATGCGTTGCCGCTGGCCGCCGGAGAACTGGTGCGGGTACCGGTCGGCGTGTGCGGCGGTCAGCCCCACCTGTTCCAGCAACCGGACCACCTCGTCGGCCTGGTCGCGGCGTGGCACCAGGTCACGGTGGATCAACCAGCCCTCGCGGAGGATCTCCCGGACCGTCAGCCGTGGGTTCAACGACGCGTACGGGTCCTGGAAGACGTACTGCACCCGGCGGGTGAGTTGGCGACGCTCGGCGGCGCTGAGGCGGGTCAGGTCCCGGCCGTCGAAACGGATGGTGCCTCCGGTGGCGCGTTCCAGACCGATCAGGGCGCGGGCCGTGGAGGTCTTGCCGCAGCCCGACTCGCCGACCAGCGCCAGCGTCTCGCCGGCCCCGATCCGGAAGGAGACGCCGTCGACGGCGCGGACGTGACCGACCGTGCGACGCAGCACGCTGGACCGGATCGGGTAGTGCACCCGCAGGTCCTCGACCTCCAGCAGGGCCGGCTCGGTGGGGTCAGGCATCGTCGCGTACCTCCTCGGAACGGTGGCAGGCCGCAGCGCGTCCCGGGCCGTCGGCGGTGGGCAGCACCTCCAGCGTGGGCCGCTGCTGCGTGCACAGGTCGACCCGCCACGCACACCGGGGGTGGAACGGGCAGCCGGGTGGCAGGGCCTCCGGCGAGGGCGGCGCACCCGGGATCGGGGTGAGCCGTGCGGTCGGCGCGGTGAGTGTCGGCACCGACTGGAGCAGGCTGCGGGTGTACGGGTGGGCCGGGTTCTCGTACACCTGGCGTAGCGCGCCGGTCTCGACGATGCGCCCGGCGTACATGACCGCGATGCGGCTGGCGTGCGCGGCCACCACGCCGAGGTCGTGACTGATCAGGATCAGTGCCATCCGGTAGTCGCGTTGCAGCTCGGACAGCAGTTGCAGGATCTGCGCCTGGACGGTGACGTCGAGGGCGGTGGTCGGCTCGTCGGCGATGATCAGGCGCGGACGCAGGGCGATCGCGATGGCGATCATGATGCGTTGGCGCATCCCGCCGGAGAGCTGGTGCGGGTAGTCGTCGATCCGGCGCGCCGGGTCGGGGATGCCGACCCGGCGCATCAGATCGAGCGCCTCCGCGCGGGCCTTGGCCTTGGACAGGCCCCGGTGCACCCGCAGCGTCTCACCGATCTGCCGACCGATCGGGTGCACCGGGTTGAGCGAGGAGAGCGGATCCTGGAAGACCATGCTGATCTCGCCACCGCGTACGGCGCGCATCCGCCGTGCCGAGGCCGTGGTCAGCTCCGTACCGTCGAAGGTGATCCGGCCGGCGGCGATCCGGCCGGCGGGCCGGGGCAGCAGGCCGAGGATGGCCTGCGCGGTGACGCTCTTGCCGCTGCCGGACTCGCCCAGCAGGGCGAGGGTCTCCCCCTCGGCGACGTCCAGGCTGACCCCGTCCAGAGCGCGCACCGGTCCCACCCGGGAGTCGAACTCGACGACGACGTCATGCAGGGACAGCAGGGACATCAGGTCCTCCTCGTCGGCCGGTGCACCCGACCGGTGCGGTCAGTTCAGCGAGACACCACGGAAGTCGGGCACGTTGGTCGGCGGCGGACCGAAGCCGCTGACCCGGTCGCGCCAGGCGGCCGAGGCGGTCAGTTCGAACGGCCAGGCGCCGGGAGCGTCGGCCCAGAGGATCTCCTGGGCCCGCTGGAGCTTGCGTTGCCGCTCCTGCGGGTCGAGTTCCTCCGAGGCGTCGGCGATCACCCGGTCGTACTCCTCGTTGCAGTAGCCGAGTCGCTTGGCGGCGCAGGTGTAGAGGCGGCCGAGCACGAACTCCGCGTCCTGGGTGACCACGACGCCGTCCTGGATGTTCATGTCCCAGTCGAGGGCCAGCAGGTCGTCGAGCCACTGCCCGGCTTCCTTCTCCTGCATCTCCACGTTCACGCCGACCTCCTTCCAGGCGCTGAGGATCGACTGGACCAGCGGGCGGATGTTGGCGCAGCAGTTCGCGCTCCACTGGATGCTGGTGCTGAAGCCGTTGGGGTAGCCGGCCTCCGCCAGCAGTTGCCGGGCCCGTTGCGGGTCGTAGGTGTAGCCGGGCAGCTGCGCCGCGCCGAACACCGGCTGCGGCACCGGCGCCTGGGCCAGTACGGCGCTCTCGCCGAACAGGTTCTCCTGGATGGAGGAGAAGTCGACCGCGTGCCACAGCGCCTGCCGGACCTTCGGGTCGTCCAACGGCTTGCGCGCGTTGTTCAACCAGATGACGTAGAACGTGGCGCTCGGCCCGCTTTCCACGGTGACGTCGTCGAATCCGCGTACCTGGCTGAGCTGGTCCGGCGGCAGCGAGTACGTCACGTCGATCTCGCCGGTGCGCAGCGCGGTGAGCCGGGCGGCGTCCTCGGAGATCTCCTGGAACTCCAACCGCTCGTACTTGGGCGCGCCGTCCCAGTACGACTCGTTGGCGACCATGTGGGCCCGCTCGCCGGAGCGGAAGTCCTCCAGCTTGAACGCGCCGGTGCCGACCGGGCGGCTCTCGATCTCGCCCGACTCGATCTGGGCCTTGCTGCCGATGTAGGCCATCGAGAGGTTGGTCAGCAGCGAGCCGGTGGCCCGGCTGGTGATGATCTCGACGGTCTGCTCGTCGGGAGCCTTGACCTCCTCGATGGTGGCGAACAGCGGTGCCAGGGCGGTACTCGCCGCGAAGAGCCGGTCCAGCGACGCCTTGACGTCGGCGCTGGTCAGCGGCGACCCGTCGTGGAAGGTCACGCCCTGACGCAGGGTGAACCGGGTGGTGGTGTCGTTGACGTTCTCCCAACTCTCGGCGAGCCGGCCGGTGATCTCGCCGCCGTCGCTGGCGACCAGCGGGTCGAACAGGTGCAGGGCCAGGGTCAGGGTGCTGCGGTCGGAGATGGCGGTGCCGTGCGGGTCGACCGAGAGCATCCGGATCGGCACCCCGACCCGCAGCGTCTGGTCCTGGTCGCCGTCACCGGAACCGCCGCCGCAGGCAGCGCCGACACCGACGAGGGTCATCGCGAGCAGGCCGGCCACCAGGGGCCGACGTGCTCTGCTTATCCATGTCATTGTCTCCTCCATCGTTCGCTCGTGAAGGGTCGGCCGCGACCTCACCGGTGCTTCAGGTGTGGATCGAGCCGGTCGCGGAGTTCGTCGCCGACCACCCCGCAGGCGACGACGAGCAGGGAGAGCGCGACACCGGGCAGAGTGGAGATCCACCACGCGTCGGCCACGTAGCCGCGGCCGTTGGCGATGGTCAGCCCCCAACTCGGGGTCGCGGTCGGAGTGCCGAGCCCGAGGAAGCTCAGGGCGGCCTCGGTGATGATCACCATGCCGAGTTCCACGGTGGCGACCACCAGCAGCGGCGCGGCACAGGCGGGCAGGATGCACCGCCAGATCAGGAAGAGCGGCCGGGCGCCGAGCACCCGGCTGGCGTCGACGTACTCGCGGTTGCGGACGGCCATGGTCTGCGCCCGGGCCACCCGGGCGAAGATCACCCAGATGGTCACCGCCAGCACCGCGATGACGTTGACCAGGCTGGGCCCGAGCAGGGCCGCGATCAGGATGGCCAACAGGATGGAGGGGAAGGCGAGCTGGATGTCGGCCAGCCGCATGAGCAGGCCGTCCACCCATCCGCCGACGAAGCCGGCGACGATGCCGACCACGGTGCCGAACAGGCCGGAGATCAGCAGGGTCGCCACCCCCACCAGCAGCGAGACCCGGGCGCCGATGAAGATCTGGCTGAGCATGCCGCGTCCGACGTCGTCGGTGCCGAACCAGGCCCGGGAGCCGTCGGAGAGCACGGCACCCGGCGGTTGCAGCCGGTCGGCGAGGTTGGTCTCGGTGACGTCGAACGGCACCAGGAACGGACCGATCGCGCCGGCCAGCACGGCCATGCCGATGATGCCCAGGCAGGACCAGAACAACAGGGGCGGAGGGCGACGCCGGGACCGGGTCCGCAGCGCCGTGGTCGAGGTTGCGTCAGCCATCAGTTCACCACCCGCACGCGAGGATCGATGTACGCGTAGAGCAGGTCCACGACCAGGTTCACCAGGACGAACGCGGTGGTGACGAAGGCGATGGCGGCCTGGATCACGGTGTAGTCCCGGTTGCCGATCGCGTCCACGAGCAGCCGTCCCAGGCCGGGCCAGGAGAAGACCTCCTCGACCACGACCGTGCCGCCCAGCAGCGCCCCGAGTTGCAGCCCGGCGACGGTGACCACCGGGATCAACATGTTGCGCAGGGCGTGCCGGAAGAGCACCACGCTCTCGCGCAGGCCCTTGGAGCGGGCGGTCTGGATGTAGCCCTCGCCGAGGACCTCCAGCAGCCCGGACCGGATCAACCGGACCAGGATGCTGGTGAAGGGAAGCGCCAGCGTGACCGCTGGCAGGATCAGGTGTTGCGGCGTGCTGTTGCCGGCGCTGGGCAGCCACCCGAGCTGCCGGGCGAAGATCAGCAGCAGGATGATGCCGACCCAGAAGCTGGGCAGCGACTGGCCGATCAGCGACAGCACCGAGATGGCCCGGTCGGCGAGGCCGCGCGGACGCAGCGCCGCGGCGATGCCGAGCAGGAAGCTGGCCACCAGCGCGATGCAGATCGCGGTCAGCGCCAGGGTGACGGTGGCGGGCAGCCGTTCGATGACCATCTCGAAGGCGTCCCGGTTGTGCCGGAACGACTGTCCGAAGTCGAGTTGGGTCACCCGGCCGAGGAAGCTGGCGTACTGGATCACGACGTTGCGTTCCAGGCCGAGTTCCCGGCGGGCGTCGGCGACCTCCTCGGCGGTGGCGTCGGGGCCGAGGATGACGCTGACCGGGTCACCGGGCACCAGCCGGACCACCGCGAAGACCAGGGTGAGCGCGCCCCACAGGATGACCACGGCGAGCAGGAGTCTCCGGATCGTGTAGTTGATCAAAGGGTCACCACCTTCCGGTTCTGCCGCTGGGCGGGGTCACGGGCGGGACAGGGAGAGGGTCTGCTGCTGGCAGACGGCGCGGACGACGGCCGGGACACCCACCCGGCCGGTCCCGGAGTCCTTGCCCTCCCAGCCGCCGAAGGGCAGGTGCAGCTCCCAGTAGGTGGAGCGGTCGTTGACGACGACGCTGCCGAACTCCAGGTCGTCGAGGGCGTCCAGGGCCCGCCCCAGGTCGGCGGTGAAGACGGCGGTGGACAACCCGTACCCGCTCCGGTTGGCCTCGGTGACCAGTTCCGACGCGGGCAGCGGGACGATCGGGGCGACCGGCGCGAAGGACTCCTGGCGGCTCAGTGCCGCGTCCACCGCGACGTCGCCGACCACGGTGGCCGGCAGGTACTGCCCGGTGGGGAAGCCGGACAGGTGCCGGCCGCCGGTGAGCACCCGGGCGCCACCGCCGGCCGCCGCGCCGACCTGCTCCTCGAACCGGGTGGCCAGCGCGGCCAGGTGGACCGGTCCGAGCACGGTGGCCGGTTGGTACGGATCGCCGGTCGGGTAGTCCCCGGCACGCGCGGCGACCGCCTCGGCCAGCGGACCGGCGATCCGCGCGTCGGCCAGCACCCGGCCGCCGGCACTGCAGATCTGGCCCGATGCGGTGAAGCAGGAGACGGCGATGGCGTCGGCGGCGTGCGCCAGGTCGGCGTCGGCGAAGACGATGATCGGGCCGTTGCCGCCCAGTTCGAGCAGGAGCCGCTTGCCGGCGGCCCGCCGACCCACCGCCGTGCCGGTGGCGGTGCTGCCGGTCAGCCCGACCCCCACCACCTGCGGGTGGCCCACCAGGTACTCGGCCACGGTCGTGTCGTCCGTGGCGACCAGGGTCACCTGCCCCTCGGGCAGGCCCGCCTCGACCATGCACCGCAGCACCAGGTCAGCCGAGGCGACCGTGGTCGGTGCCGGTTTCCAGACGGCGGCGTTGCCGGTGGCCACCAGGGGGCCGAGGTACTCGACCGGGATGTTCACCGGGAAGTTCCAGGGGGTGACCACGGCCCACACCCCGGTCGGCCGCCAGCGGGTGGTCACCAGCTTGTCGGTGGCGGCGACCGGTGGCGTACGCCCGGACAGCCGGACCGCCTCCTCGCCGGCCAGCCGGAAGCCCTCGGCGGCCTTGTCCACCTCGGCCAGCGTGCCCTGGTACGTCCGCCCGGTCTCGGCGGTGACCAGGGCGGCGATCTCCTCGCGTCGGGCGATCAGCCGGTCGGCCACGGCCAGGCAGCGGTCGCGCCGCGCGTACGGGCTGCTGCGCCGGTCGGCGACGACCGCCGCCGACGCGGCCCGGACGGCCTCGTCCACCGTGTCCGGTCCGGCGCGGTGCACCTCGGCCACGACCTCGCCGTCGACCGGGCTGCGCACCTGGTAGCGCGCGGCGGCCGGGTCGGTGTACCGGCCGCCAAGCCAGGATCGGACGTCGGCGCTCACCAGGTGTCTCCGGCACCGATCGGTGCGCCGTCGGCGGCCAGCGAGGCGTGGATCATCTCGACCACCCGGACGGCGGCGAGGCCCTCCTCGCCGGGCACCGGTGCCGGTGCGCCCTCCTCGGCGGCCCGGACGAACTCCTCCACCTCGGTCCGGATGTTGGACACGCCGGTGGCGGCGCGGCTGGGCCAGTTGCGGGTGTCGCCGTTGACCGCGCCGTCGGCGGTGGCGTGCAGCAGGTCGACGTGCCCGAGGTCGATCTCGACGGAGCCGCGTTCACCGACCACCCGCAATCCGGCCAGCGCCCGGTTGGGTCGCCCGTCGGGCAGGGTCCAGTTGTTCTCCATCGAGCCGATCACGTCGTCCTCGTAGCGGACGGTGGCGTAGACGGCGTCGGCGTGGGCGGAGAGCACGGCCCGGCCGAGGGCGGAGACCCGGACCGCGGTCAGCCCGGTGACGAAGCGGACCAGGTCGGCGTCGTGGATGCCGAGGAACCACGCGACGCTGGTGCGTTCGGAGGGTCGTACGGCCACCGCGCGGGTGGTGTCGCGCCAGACGTCGACGTGCCACAGGGGACCGAGCTCACCGGAGCGGACCAGCTCGCGGGCGCGGATCACCCGGGGGTCGAAGCGCAGGATGTGGCCGACCGAGAGGGCGTGCGGGTCGGGTCGGGCGTCGAGGATCTTCTGCGCGTCCACGGAGCTGGTGGCCAGCGGCTTCTCGACCAGCACCCGTACCCCGGCCCGCAGGAACGGGATGGTGGTCTGCGGGTGCAGGTGGTCCGGGGTGCAGACGCTGACCACGTCGACCCGGTCGAGCAGTTCCTCCACGTCGCGGTGCACCGGTACGCCGAACTGGTCGCGGAGCGGCTGTTCCGCAGCGGGATCCGGCTCGACCAGACCGACCAGGTCGACCCGTGGGTGCTGGTGGTAGATCCCGGCGTGGAGCTGACCCATCCAGCCCATCCCCACGACTGCCGCTCTCAGCATCGTCTCTCCGTTTCTCGCGGTTCGGTCGGCTCGGATGCAGCCAGCGCAACCTGTTGCAGGGATTCCTACCAGCCCATTCCACAGGCTGCAAGGGATGTTCTGAGAATGGAACGTCATGTACTGTCCGTGCAACCACGTTCCAATCTATGAATGGAGTTCGATGGAAACCCCGCCGGTCGAGGAGATCTGCCGCCGTTTCGGCAAGCTCTACGTGGCGGCGATCGCCGACGCGCTGGACGATGCCGGGCTGTGGCACCAGGTGATGACAGATGTGCTGCCGCTGACCACCGACATGGCGGTGGCGGGCGTGGCCTTCACCGCGCTGGGCCGCCCCGAACGAAGCACCGACCGTTCCGTACGCCTGGGCGCCCGGATGATCGACGAGCTCTCCGCAGGCGAGGTCGCGGTCTTCGACTGCGCCGGTGACCGGACGGTCGGGCACTGGGGCGAGCTGCTCACCAACGGCGCCATGGCGCGCGGCGCGGTCGGCGCCGTGATCGACGGCGGTGTCCGCGACACCGGCGCGATCCTGCCCCTGAAGTTCCCGGTCTTCAACCGGTTCCGCAGCGCCCGCGACGCCAAGGGCCGCTGGAACGTCGTCGACATGCAGTCCCCGGTGGTCTGCGGCGGCGTCCCGGTGCACCCCGGCGACATCATCGTCGGCGACAGCGACGGGGTGGTCGTCGTGCCCCGCGCCATCGCGATGGACGTGCTCGTCGAGGCCGAGGCGACGGTCCGCACCGAGACGGAGATCCGCCAGCGGGTCCAGGCCGGCGAGTCGGTGGGCGCCCTCTACCAGCAGTACGAACGGTTCTGACCATGGGCGGCGGCACACCGTCCTGGGGACACCCGGAGCCCTGGCTGACCGACACCGTGCGGGCCCTGCCCCGCGTCGGGATCCACCGCTGGCCGGTCACCTGCTGGCCGGCGTCCACCCTGCACCCGGCCGGCAACCCCGTCGTGATCGCCGAGGAGCACGGCGGATTCGCCTTCGGCGGCAACAAGGTCCGTCAGGTCGACGTCCTGCTCGGCCAGGCCCGCGAGGCCGGCGCCGACACCGTCGTCACCTCGGCCGGACCACAGTCCAACCTCTGCCGGGTGGTGGCCGCCGCCGCCCGCGCCGCCGGCCTCGGCGTCCATCTCGTGCTGCGCGGCGAACCACCGGCCGAACCCAGCCGCAACCAGGTGCTCTACGAGCTCGCCGGCGCCCGGCTGCACTGGGTGCGGACCACCGACGCGTTCGATCCCGTCCAGGCCGAGACCATGACCGCCATCGCCGACGAGGCCCGGGCGAACGGGTCGACCACGGCCGTCGTCGACGTCCGCACCACACCCGGAAGCACCCTGTGCGCGTTGGCCACCACCGCAGTCGTCGACGAACTCGCCGACACCCTCGCCGACCGACCGCCGGACCGGATCATGCTCGCCGGCGGGGCCGGCAACACCGCCGGCGGCGTCCTTGCCGCGCTGGCCGCCCGCCGCGCCACCGTCGGCCTGGTGGTCGCCTCCGCACTCGCCCCGGCAGCCCGGTTGCGGGCGCTGGTCCGCGACCGGGCGGCCGCCGCGCTCGACCGGGCCGGGCTGCCCGCCGCCCTGCTCGACGAGGTGTCCCTGGAGGTCACCGACGGCCAACTCGGGGGCGGCCACGGGGTGCCCACCGAGGCGGCCGTGACCGCGCAACGGGCCACCGCGCGGGCCAGCGGCGCGTTCCTCGACCTGACCTACAACGGCAAGGCGATGGCGGCACTGCTCGCCGACGGCCGACCGGGTTCGTGGCTGTTCCTGCACACCGGCGGCTCACCCAACGTCTTCGCCCCGCACCCGTTCCCGTCCGACGTCCCGCACACCGACGAAGGAGCACCGCGATGAGCGACTACCGACTCCACCACATGACCTGGCCCCAGGTACGCGCGGCACTGACCACCGCCACCGTCGGTGTCATCCCGTTCGGCGCCACCGAACAGCACGGGCCCGCGCTCAAGGCCGGCATCGACTACCGGATCGCGGAACGGCTGGCCGAGGAGGTGGTCGCCGCCGCCGACGGTACGGCCCTGATGACGCCACCGATCCCGGTCGGCTTCTCCCCACACCACATGGACTTCCCGGGCACCCTGACCGCCCGGGTGAGCACCCTCTGCTCGCTGCTGGAGGACTACCTGGCCAGCCTGGCCCGGCACGGCCTGGAACGGTTCGTCATCATGAACGGCCACGGCGGGAACCTGGCCTTCCTGCCCGCCTTCCTGACCGAGTACAAGCAGCGCACCGGGCACACCGTGGCGGTGGTCCACTGGTCGATGATGGGCCGCGACGTGGTGGTGGACATCGCCCAGTCCGAGATGTACGGACACGCCTGCGAGGTGGAGACGAGCCTGGCGCTGCACCTGGTGCCGGACGTGGTGGTGACCGAGGAACTGGGCGGCCCCGCTCCCCTGCTGCCCTCGGCGCACGAGCTGCTGCGCGGTCAGGCCATCCCGGACCGGGCCGTCGGCGGGTTCACGCCCCGGTCACTGGCCGAGTTCAGCACCAACGGTGCACTCGGCGACCCGGCCAAGCACGACGTGGAGAAGGGCCGCAAACTCTTCGAGGCGGTGCGGGACCGCACGGTCACGCTGATCCGGCACCTCGCCGAGGCACCGACGGCAGGCGCGATCAGTGCCGAGCGGGCCGCCGCGATCAGCGCGGACTGGGGCGTACGCGGATGAGCGGCACCGACGCCACCGCCCCCGAGCGCCGCCTCGCCGACCTCGGCATCACGCTCCCGCCGGCCCGGACCGCCTCCGGGGCGTACGACACCGTGGTGGTCAGCGGCGACCTGGCCGTGCTCTCCGGACACGGTCCGGTCCGCCCGGGGCACCCGCTGCCCACCGGCAAGCTCGGCGCCGAACTGAGCGTGCCCGACGGGCAGGCCGCCGTACGCCAGGCGACGCTGAACCTGCTCGCCACGCTGCGCGCCGCCGCCGGTTCCCTCGATTACGTGGAGCAGTTGCTGACGCTCACCGTGGCGATCAACGCCACCCCCGGGTTCACCGAGCACGTCCCGGTCGCCGACACCGCCTCGGAGCTGCTGCGGGACGTCTTCGGTGAGCGGGGGCGGCACGCGCGGTCGGCGCTGGGGCACTCGTCGCTGCCCTTCGACGTCCCGGTGTCGCTGGCGCTGACCGCCCGGATAAGGGTCCGAAATACCCAGGACTGAAACCGAGATTGGCCCGGCCGGCCGCTACAGTGTCGATGCCGCAACCCGATATCAGAGGACGCACGTGACTTCCGACAACGGATCGAATCAGAGCATCCTGCGAGCAGTGGCGATCCTCGACGCCTTCCTGCTCGGGCGCCCCGAGTTGCGGGTCACCGACGTGGCGCGGCAGGCCGGGCTCGGTGTCTCCACCGCGTCCCGGCTGCTGAGCACCCTGGAATCCCTCGGCCTGGTCGAACGCGACCCGATCTCCAACCTCTACCGGCTGGGTCCGAAGACGGTGACCCTCGGCGGCGTGGCGCTCAACCAGTCCCCCGTCTACCGCGCCGCCCGACAGACCGCCCAGAACCTCGCCGCCGAGCACGGTCTCGGCGTCAACCTCGCGATCCGCCGCGACGACCACGGCTTCTATCTGGGCAACTTCGAGGGCCGCTCGGCACCCCGGGCGTTCTCGCTGATCGGCCAGTCGATCCCGCTGCACGCCACCGGCCTGGGCAAGGCACTGCTGCTCGGCGTCGACCCGGCGCAGCGGCGGGTCCTGCTGGGCGACACCCTGGTCGGGTTCACCCACCGCACCATCACCGACCACGACCGCCTCGACGCCGAACTGGCCACCAGCGGGGCGCGCGGCTACTCGACCGAGGA
This sequence comes from Micromonospora sp. NPDC049903, assembly GCF_044460945.1. Taxonomy (NCBI): domain Bacteria; kingdom Bacillati; phylum Actinomycetota; class Actinomycetes; order Micromonosporales; family Micromonosporaceae; genus Micromonospora; species Micromonospora sp. NPDC049903. Next base: position 352,977 of record NZ_JBITKL010000003.1, on the reverse strand, counting down.
GGAGGAACTAGCCCTCGGCCGGGCCTGCCTCGCCGCGCCCATCCGCAACGCCTCGGGCGAGATCGTCGCCGCGCTGTCCATCTCCGGCCCGCTGTCCGCGATCAACCTGGCCGCCCGCGAGGCGGCCCTGGCGACCGCGGTGATCGAGGCCGCCGACGCGGTGAGCGTCGCCCTCGGCCACCACGGCCCCGCCCGGGTCATCGTCAGCCAACGCTGAGCACTGCCGCGCACGTCGCGCCCGGCGTCCTCGTCGGCGCGGGGACGACCGTAGGCTGCCGGCATGACGGGAGATTCCAGGGTCATCGATCTGGACGAGGTGCCTCCGGCGGCCGGCACCGTCCGAGTCTCCCGCGACCGTCGCCCGTCCCGACGCCGCACGACCCTGTACGTCCTCGCCGCCTTCGCCGTCGGGATGGCGGTGAGTGGCCTCGGGGCACGCGAGGCGCGGGACGTCCACCCGGAGCCGGAGAGGCCGCAGATCGTCGCGCTGGTGTCGCATCCGGGCCAGAGCCGCGGCGTGATCAGCAGCGGCAGCGACCGGGTGGAGCTGGACGCGCAGATCATGGTGGTCAACGCCGGAACGGTGCCGCTCCGGGTACGAGTCCTCGACTCCGACCTGCCGGGCCTGCAGATGCGTGGTGGCTCGCCGGTCAGCGCGCTGCGGCCGACAGAGGCCGTCGCCATCGACGTCCGGGTCCTGATCCCCTGCACCACCGCCCTCGGCGTGGGGCCGGAGCCGCTGTACGTGCGCTTCTCCGTGCAGGACGAATCCGCATTGATCTCCGAGCAGCAACAGCCGCTCGCCTTTCAGGGCAGCATCTGGCAGGAGCAGGCGCGCCGGAGCTGCACGCCGCCGGCCGGGGTGGCGAGCGACTGACCGGCTGAACCGGTGGTTTTGTCCTGAGAAGCCGGGGAATGCCGGGCCCACCCTTCGCGGGGTGAGCCCGACCGGAGAGGCGGACCAGGTGAGCGCTGACCACACCCTCGTACCGGCGGACCCGTGGCCACTGCCCCGGGACGCCACCGTCGCCGACCACATCGTGCAGCGGCTCGCCTGCTGGGGTGTGCGGCGGTACTTCGGCTTCCCGGGTGACGGCATCAACGGCATGACCTCCGCCCTGCAACGCACCGACGAGCAGGCGCAGTTCGTCCAGGTACGCCACGAGGAGACCGCCGGCTTCGCCGCGTCCGCCCACGTCAAGTACGGCGGCGGGCCGATCGGGTGCGTCCTGGTCACCAGCGGACCGGGTGCCATCCACGCCCTCAACGGCCTCTACGACGCCAAGCTGGACCACCAGCCGGTGGTGGCGTTGGTCGGACACACCGCCACCACTGCCGAGGGCGGCGGCTACTACCAGGAAGTGGACCTGCTCGCGCTCTACAAGGACGTGGCGGCGGCCTTCCTCGCCCAACTCGACCACCCGTCCCAGGTACGGCATCTGGTCGACCGGGCCTGCCGGACCGCGCTGGCCCGGCGTACCGTCACCGCGCTGGTCCTGCCGCTCGACGTGCAGGACCTCGCCGCCGTGCCCAACCCGCCGCACGCGCACGGCTACTACCACACCAGCAGCGTGCCGAGCAGCGGCCCGACCGTGCCGCCGGAGGCCGACGTCCGGCACGCCGCCGAGGTGCTGGGCAGCGGCGAGCGGGTGGCCATGCTGGTCGGGCAGGGCGCCCTCGGCGCCGAGAACGAGGTACGCGAGATCGCCCACCGGCTCGGTGCCGGGGTGGCCACCGCGCTGCTCGGGTTCACCGCGGTGGACCACCGGGAACCCTGGGTCACCGGCGCCATCGGCCTGCTCGGCACCCGCCCGAGCTGGCAACTCATGAAGGAGTGCGACCGGTTGCTGATCGTCGGCAGCAACATGCCGTACTCGGAGTTCTATCCGGCACCCGGGCAGGCGCGGGCGGTGCAGATCGACCGTGACGGCACCCAGCTCGGCCTGCGCTACCCCACCGAGGTGAACCTGACCGGCGACGCCGCACCCACTCTGCGGGCCCTGCTGCGCGAACTCGGGCCGGGACCGGGACCGACCCGCTGGCGGCAGACCATCGCCGGTGCCACCGCCGCCTGGCGGCAGGCCCAGCGGGACCTGGCCGCACAGCAGGCCGACCCGGTCAACCCGCAGATGATCTTCGCCAGCCTCAGCGAACGACTGCCCGACGACGTGATGCTCGCCGTGGACTGCGGCACCGCCACCGCCTGGTACGCCCGCCACCTCCAGGTCCGACCCGGAATGCTGGCCAGCCTCTCCGGCACGCTGCTCTCCATGGGCGGCGCGATGCCGTACGCCCTATCTGCGAAGTTCGCCCACCCGGACCGCCCGCTGATCGCCCTGATCGGCGACGGCGCGATGCAGATGAACGGCGTCAACGAACTGATCACCGTGGCCAAGTACTGGCGCGGCTGGACCGACCCGCGCTTCGTGGTGCTGGTGCTCAACAACCGGGACCTGGCGTTCGTGAGCTGGGAGCAACGCTCCACCGAGGGCACCCCAATGTTCCCGGACAGCCAGCAACTGCCCGACATCGCCTACCACCAGTGGGGCGAGGTGCTGGGATTGCGCGGCGAACTCGTCGACCACCCCGACCAGGTGCCGCAGGCCTGGGACCGGGCGTTGCGCGCCGACCGTCCGACGGTGATCAACGCGCTGGTGGACCCGGCGGAGCTGATGATGCCGCCGCACTTCACCGCCGAGCAGGCCCGCAAGACCGCCGCGGCCATGCTGCGCGGCGACACCGACTGGGCGGGCATCATCCGCCGCGGCCTGCCGAGCGTGGTCAGCACGTACCGCCCCCGCCGCTGAACTGCTGTTAGGAGGGGTCCCCTGCTATACACCAGGCGATAGCAGGGGACCCCTCCTTACATCCGGGTCAGCCTCGGCCCTGGAACCAGCGGCGCAGGTCGGCCAGCGGACCGTCGCTGGTGCGGCGGTCCGCGACCGGATCCCGCTCGACCGGTCGGCGCGGCGTACCCACCAAATCCCGGCTCGGCGCGGTGAACGCCTGCTCAGGCTCGCCGTCGACCGCGGTGGCGATGATCCGGGCCACCCCGTCGATCACCCGGGACTGCACGGTGGCGCCGACCGAGTCGTTCGGGTCGTCCGGGTTCGCCGCGATGCCAGCGACCGCGACCTGCGGGGTGTACGCGACGAAGCTCTCCGTGGCGGCGCCGTCGGAGCTACCGGTCTTGCCGGCCACCGGGCGCCCCTCCAGGATCCGGTTCACCGCCGTGGCGGTGCCGCCGTTGCACTGCCCGAACGAGGACTGCTGGCCCACCGGGCAGCGGGCCGCGTCGGTGGCGGCCCGGGCCACGTCGGCGTCGAGCACCTCCCGGCAGGACGGGTCACCCACCGGCAGCCGCACACCGTCCGGGCCGGTCACCGACACCACCGGCAGCGGCGCGCAGTAGGTCCCCTCCGCCGCCACAGTCGCGTACGCGTTGGCCACGTCGAGCGGGGTGGTGGCGGACACGCCGAGGGTGAACGCGCCCCAGTCGGCGGCACGCTGGTCGGCGAAGGTCGCGTCCGCCTCGGCTCGGAACGTGATGCCCAGGCGCTGCGCCATCTCCACCACCTTGTCCGGCCCGACCTGCTCGGCCAGCCAGACGAAGTACGTGTTCACGGAGCGACCGAAGCCGTCCCACATCATCCGGTACCCGTCCATCCAGGCCGGGTTGGCGTTGGCCGGGCACCACCGGCCGTCGCAGCTGCTGTCCCCCTCCCCCGGGTACCGGGTGGGCAGCCGGCTCGGCGCGTCGTACCCGGTGGCCAGCGGACGGCCGGACTCCAGCGCGGCGAGCATGGTGAACAGCTTGAACGTCGAGCCGGCCTGGTAGCCGGTCACGCCGGGTCCCCCGGAGATCAGCGGGTTCACCGTGTTCGGGTAGTTGGCCTGCCCGTCCGGGTTCTCCGCGAGGCTGAAGTGACGGTTGACCGCCATGGCGAGCACCCGGCCGGTGCCGGGCTCGACCGCCGCGATCGGCAGGGCGCGCGGGTTGCGGTACCCGTAGACGCTGGTGGCCTGCTCCTGCGCGGTGGCCTGGATCTCCGGGTCGAGCGAGGTGACCACCGTGTAGCCGCCCCGACGCAACGCCTGCTCACGCTCGGTGGGGGTGTCGCCGAACTGCGGTTGCTCCATCCACCACCGGCGCAGGTAGTCGCAGAAGAAGCCCCAGCCGTCCCGACCACCGGCGGTGGCGGCGCAGCCGTTGGCCTGCTCACTGGGGTTCAGGCGCAACTCCTCGGCCTTGGCGTCGGCGGCCTGCTCCGCGGTGATCGCACCGGTCGCGACCATGGAGTCCAGCACGTACGCGCGCCGGGCCAGCGCCGCGTCGGCGTCACCGTCGATCGGGCTGTACGCCTCCGGCGCCTGCACCAGACCGGCCAGCAGCGCCGCCTCGGCGAGGGTCAGGTCCGCCGGCACGGTGGAGAAATAGCGCTCACTGGCGGCGGCGATCCCGTACGCCCCGGAACCGAAGTACGCGATGTTGAGGTAGCGGTTGAGGATCTCGTCCTTGCCGAGGCGCTGCTCCAGCGCGTTGGCGTACCGGATCTCCTGGAGCTTGCGCCCGACGGTCTGCTCGGTGGCCGCGGCCCGCTCCTCGGTCGTCCGGGTCGAGTCGGTCTTGAGCACGTTGCGCACGTACTGCATGGTCAACGTCGAGCCACCCTGCTCGGTGCCGCCCTCGGTGACGTTGGTGACCAGGGCACGCGCCATGCCCCGCAGGTCCACGCCGCTGTGGTCGTAGAAACGCCGGTCCTCGGCGGCCACGATCGCCTGCCGCATCACCGGCGTGATCTCGTCCAGCGTCACGTCGGCCCGGTTGACGTCGTAGAACGTGGTGATCAGCGTCTTGCCGTCGTTGGCGTAGAGGTAGGAACGCTGCGGGGTGGCCGGGGTCTCCAGCACGCCCGGCAGCTCGGCGTAGCTGCCCAGCGCCGCCTTGGCGGTCAGCCCGAACACCAGGTTCACCGGCAGCATGAGGCCCGCCACGACGAGGCCGACGAGCCCGCCGGCCAGCAGGACGGTGAACAGTCGCGACAGTGGCGTAGGGGTGGCCATGGTCACCAGGATTGCCGCGAATGCCACGATCCGACCACCGAATCGGCCCAGTTGTCAGGCAATTCACGGCCAGCTGCCAGGGGCCTTTGCGCTGACCAGCGACGGTGGCTGGACGAGATGCGGACGTACCGGACACCCGACGCAGACGACCGGCGCAAGGAAGGGCCCCCTACTAACGCCTCGTGTATAGGAAGGGTCCCTTCCTTACATCCGGGCATCAGGCCGTGCCCAGCGGTCCGGGCCCACCCGGGCCCGCCGGCCCCAGACCGGACGGACCTGCCGTCGCGACACTGGCACTGGTGGCGTCGCGCAGGATCTCCCGGGGCAGCAGCCGACCGGACCGGTAGGCGATGCCGATGCCGGCGATCAGCACGAAGATCGCCCCGAAGATCTGCAGGGAGCCGATCAGTGCACCACCGAGACCGAGCAGCGGACTGGCGATCATCAGCATGGTGCCGTCGCCCATGCTGAACATCCCCGACCGCGCCACCGCCCATCCGGTGAGCAGCCAACCGACGCTGTAGAAGGTCGCACCGACCAGCACCAGCGACCGGGCGGTGGCGCCGAAGACCGGGGTGTCCTCGGCGAACCCGGCGAAGGGCAGCATCAGCACCGTGCCGGCGATGCTGACCAGCAGCCCGGCGACGGCACTGCGGCGACTGCGGGTGGCGGCGAGCAGGCCGGCCAGGCCGAGCAGGGCCAGCAGCCCGAGCCAGATGGCGGCGACCCACCCGATCAGGTACACCGCGCGGCCGTCGGCCGGGTACGGGTCGTTGCCCACCCCGCCGTCGCTGGCCATGGCCACCGCGCCGTAGAGGATCGCGTACGCGGGCAGCAGCCAGACCGCGGCACGGGCCAGGCGGCGCAGCGACCAGGCCCAACTCGCGTTGGTGGCCGGACCGGGTGGTCCCGGATCGTCGACGAAGGGCAGGACGCCGAAGCCCCCACCGGTCCGTCGGGTGCCGAGCGGCCCGGCGGGGTCGTGTGCCCCAGGTACGTCCGGCGGGGACCACAACCGTTTCAGCGGATCCATCGGTCACCTCGCTCATCCACGAGCGGTGCCGGGACACGCCGAGGCGCCCCGATGCCTGGTCACCACCCGCCTAGGACCGATGGTGGCAGGCACCGGAGCGCCTCATGAGTGTTTCTCGCATTTGTCCGGACGCCGGTCCGGACCGGGTCATCCCGGCCCGGACCCGTCCCGGATCAGCCTCGCTCGCGCTGGTCGGCCGGGTCGTTCAGCAGACTTCCCGGGGAGACCGGCTCCGGTGCGGGCAGACCCTGCGGCTCCTTGCCGCCGGTGGCCTGCGCCTCGGCGACGCGTACCTCGTTGTGGATCTCCTGGGCCGCCCGGGCGGCGGCCTGCGCGGCCTCGGCCGCCTCCCGCTCCACCGCGCTGGCGTCCTCGGACGCCTGCCGGGTGGGTGCGTCGCCGACCATCTGGTTCAGCCCGCCGAGCGCGCCGCCCATACCCTCCAGGGCCTTGGTCAGTTCGGCCGGCACGATCCACACCTTGTTGGCCGTGCCGTTGGCGATCTGCGGCAGGGCCTGGAGGTACTGGTAGGCCAGCACCTTCTGGCTCGGGTTGGCCTGGTGGATGGCGTCGAACACCGTCCGGACCGCCTTGGCCTGACCCTCGGCCTGCAGGATGCGGGCCTGCCGGTCACCGTCGGCGCGCAGCACCGCGGCCTGCTTCTCACCCTCGGCCGAGAGGATCTGCGACTGCTTGTGACCCTCGGCGTTCAGGATCGCGGCACGGCGGTCCCGCTCGGCGCGCATCTGCTTCTCCATGGAGTCGCGGATGCTCGGCGGCGGCTCGATCGCCTTGATCTCGACCCGGGTCACCTTGATGCCCCACCGGCCGGTGGTCTCGTCCAGCACCCCGGAGAGATGCCGGTTGATCTCCTCACGGCTGGTCAGCGCGCGCTCCAGGTCGAGCGAACCGATCACGTTCCGCAGCGTGGTGACGGTGAGCTGCTCGATCGCCTGGAGGAAGTTGGAGATCTCGTAGGTGGCCCGGACCGAGTCGACGACCTTGAAGTAGAGCACGGTGTCGATCGAGACGACCAGGTTGTCCGAGGTGATCACGGGCTGCGGCGGGAAGCTGACCACCTGCTCGCGCATGTCCACCTTCGTCCGCACCGCGTCGACGAAGGGCACCAGGATGTTCAGCCCGGGGTTGAGCGTCCGCTTGTACCGGCCGAGCCGCTCGACCACGTCCTGGCGCTGCTGCGGCACGATCCGCACCGACTTCGCCAGGGTGATCACCGAGATCAGGGCAAATGCTATCAAAAGGACGGGTACGACTAGTTCCATCCGTTCACCTCTCCACTTCGGGTAGCTCACCGGGCGCCGCAACGTCCCGCCAGACCAGGGCTACCGCTCCCTTGACCTGAATAACCTGCACCCGTTCACCGGGTGCCAAAACCTGCGTGGCGTCGTAGGCCCGCGCGCTCCACACCTCGCCGTCGATCTTCACCATGCCCGCAGCAGCGTCGACCTGCTCCAGCACCAGGGCCGACGACCCCTCGATCGCCTCCACCCCGAAGGCGGTCTCGCCGGTCTCCATCGCGGTCTGCTTGTGCCGCTGGATGACCGGCCGCGCCGCGAGCACGGTCAGCGCCGACACGACGGCGAAGACGACCGCCTGTATCGCCACGGGCGCTCCGAGCGCGGCGGCGCCCGCGGCGGCGAAAGCACCGACCGAAAACATGATCAAGAAAAGGGTCGCCGTGAAGATCTCAGCGACCGCCAGTACCACACCCAGCACGATCCACAGCACGGCATCCACGTACCGATCGTGACATGACAATGCACGTGTCATCGAACTGTCATGATCGGGGGCGCCTGACCATCGCCTCCGAAGGAGCCTTCGTGTCCCTGCGTCCGGAAACATTACGGCACGTCGACGCCCTGGTGGCCGACGCGCAGTCCGCCGGCCACGTGCCGTCGCTGGCCATCGGTGTGGTGCGGGACGGCACACTGGCGCACCTGGCCGCCGCCGGCGAAGATCCCCGGCCGCACGCCGACCTGCAATACCGGATCGGCTCGATCACCAAGACCATGACCGCCGTGCTGATCATGCAGGAGCGCGACGCCGGACGGCTGGCGCTCGACGATCCGCTGCGGCGGCACCTGCCCGAGGCCGAGGCCGCCGGGCCGATCACCCTACGCCAGTTGCTCGGGCACGCGGGCGGGCTGCAACGCGAGCCGGACGGTCCCTGGTGGGAGCGGAGCGAGGGCGTCGACCTGCACACCCTGCTGGCCGACTTCGGCGCCCCGAAGGTCGCGCTGCCCGCGTACCGCACCCACCACTACTCGAACCTGGCGTTCGGCCTGCTCGGCGGCGCGCTGCAACGGATCACCGGCACCGGATGGGCGCAGTCGGTGCGGGAACGGATACTGGCGCCGCTGGGCATGCACCGCACCACCTACGCCGCCACCACGCCGTACGCCCCCGGGTACGTGGTGCACCCGTGGCACGACACCCTGCGCGAGGAGCCGCACACCGACACCGGGGCGATGGCCCCCGCCGGGCAACTCTGGTCGACCGTGGCCGACCTGTCCCGATGGGCCGCGTTCCTCGCCGATCCCGACCCCGCCGTACTCGCCCCGGACACCCTCGACGAGATGTGCGCCCCCGTGTTCCTCAGCGATCTCGACTCCTGGCGCGGTGGCTACGGCCTGGGCATCCAACTCACCCGCCAGGGCGAACGCGTCTACGTCGGGCACGGCGGCTCGATGCCCGGCCACGTCGCCGTGCTGCTGGTGCACCGGTCCAGCCGTACCGGTCTGGTCGGCTTCGCCAACTCGTACGGCTTCCGCACCGGCGGCATCAGTCCGCTCGGCCTCCAGGTGCTGAACCGGGTGCTCGACGCCGAGCCGGCACCGGTCCGGCCGTGGCGACCGGCCGACGCCCCGCCCCCGGCCGACGTGGCGGCGCTGACCGGCCGCTGGTGGTGGATGGGCACCGCGCTCGACGTGACCTGGGACCACAGCACCGGCGACCTGGTGGGCACCCTGCGCGGCGACCGGGTCAGCCGCTACCGCCCGGACGGCCCGGACCGCTGGCGCGGGCACAGCGGCACGGAGATCGGCGAGATCCTCCGGGTCCACCGCGACCCCGCCGGCCGCCCGGTCACCCTGGACATCGCTACCTTCCTCTTCACCCGCACCCCCGACGACACCCCGTGACCGGGGCGGGCCGGCTCACTCGGTGACGAAGTCGATCAGGCGTTCCATGGAGTTGATCAGTGGGGTCTCCACGTCGGCGAAGGTGTTCACCCGGGACAGGATGTGCCGCCACATGTCGGCCGGTTCGGCGACGCCGAGCGCGGCGCAGACACCCTCCTTCCACGGGCGTCCCGGCGGCACCACCGGCCACGCCGCGATACCCAGCGCCGACGGCTTCACCGCCTGCCACACGTCCACGTAGGGGTGCCCGGTGACCAGCACGTGCGGGGAGTTCACCCGGGCCACGATCCGGCTCTCCTTCGAGCCGGGCACCAGGTGGTCGACGAGGACACCGAGCCGGCGGTCGGGTCCGGGACCGAACTCCCGCACCCGCTCGTCGAGCGCGTCGACGCCCTCCAGCGGCTCCACCACCACGCCCTCGATCCGCAGGTCGTCACCCCAGATCCGCTCCACCAGCGCGGCGTCGTGGACGCCCTCGACCCAGATCCGGCTGGCCCGGGCGACCCGGGCGCGGACACCGTCCACCGCCACCGAGCCGGACGCGGTACGCCGACGCGCGGCCGGCACCGGGGCGCGGGCCGGTCGACGCAGCGTCACCGGACGACCGTCGAGCAGGAACGCGGCCGGCAGCAACGGGAAGTTGCGCCGTTTGCCGTGCCGGTCCTCCAGCACGACCGCGCCGGAGTCGAAGCCGACCACCGCTCCACAGAAGCCCGAGTCGGCGTCCTCGACCACCAGATCCGGTTCGGCGTCGACCTCCGGGGTCACCCTTCGCCGCCGCCAGTCCCCCGCCAACACGTCGTCGCCATACCGCCGCCCCATCCGATCACGCTAACCGCCGGTCCCGCACGCGCCGCCGCCGACTCGCCGCCGCCACGCCCGGCCCACCGGGTGCGATGCACTGCAAAAGCCGCGTCCACGAACAAATCACGTGGCAGAGTCGCATGATCGACGCGCCGGGGAGGCGGGCGCGCGGCAGTCGAGACAGGGGCGGGCGTCAGCACGTACTCTTTCCGCATGTCCACCCCCGCTGCGGGTGCGGCCATCCTCGCGCCGCGCCGGTCGAGCCGGTTCGTTGCCTGGGTGCGCGCATGGCGCGCCGGGCTCGTGCCCTTCGACGAGGTCGCCGACGAAGTCGCCGGTGACGAGGAGCACCTCGTCGCCGACGCGCCCGGCACCTGGACCGACGTGCCGCTGCGGGACGCCCTGCCCACCCTGGCCAAGCTCTCGCCGGACGAGATCCGACTGGTGCTGCCGGCCCCCGGCGACCCGCGCGGGCTGCCCGGCCCCGGTGACTTCGCCGGTGCCGCGCTGGTGACCGGCGAGGCGGTGATCGCCGGTGCGCTCGGCCTGATCCCTGAAGTGCGGGTACACACCTCCGGCTCCGGGGACACCTTCGAGACTGTGCTCTGGCGGGTCTACCCGCTGCCGCCGAATGCCCCGGCGGCGTCACTCACCCTGCCCGGCGCGGCCGAGGCGGAGGCGGAACTGGCCGCCGCCCTGGCCGACACCACCGCCGCACTCACCCGGCTCGACGTGGCCCAGTGGCGCCCCGAACTGGCCGGCGCCCTGGAAGCGCTGCGCCGCCCCGACGGCACCACCGACCTGCCGCCCGGATTCGACCCGCGTTCCCGCCGGCTGTTCGCCCGCGCCGCCGTGCTCGACCGGGTGCTCGCGCTGGCCGGGCACGCGGCACCGGGCGGCGCGGTGAACAACCACGAGGCCCAGCAGCGCGACGCCGCGCTGCGTCCGCTCACCACGGCCTGCCGACAGGCTCTGGTCGCCGCCTGCAACGCGCCCCTGCGGCCCTGAGACCGCCCACGCCCGATCAGATCTCGTCGATCAGGTCGGCCACCGAGTCGACGATCCGGGACGGCCGGTACGGGTAGCGTTCCGCCTCGGTGCGGGTGCTGATCCCAGTCAGCACCAGGATCGTCTCCAAGCCGGCCTCCAGGCCGCAGAGGATGTCGGTGTCCATCCGGTCGCCGATCATCGCGGTGCTCTCCGAGTGCGCGTCGATCGTGTTCAACGCCGAGCGCATCATCATCGGGTTCGGCTTGCCGACGAAGTACGGCTCCACGCCGGTCGCCTTGGAGATCATCGCGGCCACCGACCCGGCGGCCGGCAGCGCGCCCTCCACCGACGGGCCGGTGGCGTCCGGGTTGGTGCAGATGAACCGCGCCCCGTCGTCGATCAGCCGGATCGCCTTGGTGATCGCCTCGAAGCTGTAGGTGCGGGTCTCCCCCAGCACCACGTAGTCGGGCGCGAAGTCGCTGAGCACGTAGCCCACCGCGTGCAGGGCCGTGGTCAGCCCGGCCTCCCCGATCACGTACGCGGTGCCACCGGGCCGCTGATCGGCCAGGAACTGGGCGGTGGCCAGGGCGGACGACCAGATCGCCTGCTCCGGCACGTCCAGCCCCATCCGGGCGAGCCGGGCCTGGAGGTCGCGCGGGGTGTAGATCGAGTTGTTGGTCAGCACCAGGAACGGCTTGCCGGAGGCACGCAGCCGGTTGACGAACTCCGGCGCGCCCGGCACGGGCTGCCCCTCGTGCACCAGCACACCGTCCATGTCGGTGAGCCAGCTCTGCACGGGCTTGCGGTCATGCATGATCGTCATCCCTGGGGTGTCGGGCCGTCGGTGCGGTCAGGACGGACGGCGCGGCGGGACGCAGCAGACCGTGGGGCAGGTGTCCCACATCGGCAGCTCGCCGAGGCGACGACGCAGCTGCGCGCCGTCCGGGTCGATCCGCTCCCGCACCAGTTCCCGCACCATGGCCACGTAGCGCGGGTCGACGCCGGGGGTGGCGGCCCGGACGAAGTCCAGGCCGAGCTGCTTGGCGGTGTCCAGCGCCTCGGTGTCCAGGTCCCACACCACCTCCAGGTGGTCGGAGACGAACCCGATCGGGCTGACCACCACCCCGGTCGCACCCTGCTCGGCGAGGGTGGCCAGGTGGTCGTTGACGTCCGGCTCCAGCCACGGCACGTGCGGCGGGCCGGAGCGGCTCTGCCAGACCAGGTTGTAGGGCAGGTCGGGGGCCGCGGCGGCGTGCACCAGCCGCGCCGTCTCGGCGAGCTGGGCGGTGTACCGGCCGCCGTGCGGTCCGGCGCTGTCGGCCGCCGAGATCGGCACGGAGTGGGCGGTGAAGACCAGTCGGGTGCTGTCCCGCCGGGCCGGGTCGAGCCGGGTCAGCGCCTCGCGGACCGCGTCGACGTGCGGCTCGACGAAACCGGGATGGTCCCAGAACTGACGCAGCTTCTCGATCACCGGCGCGTCGGCACCGACCGCCGCCCGCGCGGCGGTGACGTCCTCCTGGTACTGCCGACAGGAGGAGTACCCGCCGTAGGCGCTGGTGACGAACGCCAGCGCCCGCCGTACGCCGTCGTCGCGCATCTGCGCCACGGTGTCGGCGAGCATCGGGTGCCAGTTCCGGTTGCCCCAGTAGACCGGCAGGTCGAGATCGTGGGCGGCGAAGTCCGCGCGGATCGCGGCGAGCAGGTCCCGGCACTGCTGGTTGATCGGGGACACCCCACCGAAGTGCTGGTAGTGCTCGGCCACCTCGGCCAGCCGATCCGGCGGCACACCCCGCCCCCGGGTCACGTTCTGCAGGAAGGGCAGCACGTCGTCCGGCCCCTCCGGGCCGCCGAAGGAGAGCAGGACCACCGCGTCGTACGCCATGGGCCCATTCTTGCCGGTGGCCGGCGGCGCCCCGGCAACGCCCCCGGGTCCGGTCGGTAACGCCCCCGGGTCCCGGATGTTAGGAGGGGTCCCCTGCTATACCTGAGGCGTTAGCAGGGGACCCCTCCTTACATCTCTAGGCGCCGATGGCGTGGTAGCCGCCGTCGACGTGCACGATCTCGCCGGTGGTGGCCGGGAACCAGTCGGACAGCAGCGCCAGGCAGGCGCGCGCGGCCGGTTCCTGGTCGGCCAGGTTCCAGCCCAGCGGGGCCCGCTCGGACCAGGCGTCCTCGAACTGCTCGAAGCCGGGGATCGACTTGGCGGCCATGGTCCGCAGCGGCCCGGCGGAGACCAGGTTGCTGCGGATGCCCTGCTTGCCCAGGTGCAGGGCGAGGTAGCGGGAGGCGGACTCCAGCCCGGCCTTGGCCACGCCCATCCAGTCGTAGACCGGCCACGCCTGGGTGGCGTCGAAGGTCAGGCCGACCACCGCGCCGCCCGGCGACATCAGCGGCAGCGCCGCCGTCGCGAGCGACTTGTACGAGTACGTGGAGACGTGCAGCGCGGTCGCCACGTCCTCCCAGGAGGCGTCGAGGAAACCGCCGCCGAGGCAGCTCTGCGGGGCGAACCCGATCGAGTGCACCACTCCGTCGAGCCCGTCGACGTGCTCCCGGACCTTGTCGGCCAGCCCGGCCAGGTGCTCGGGGTTGGTCACGTCCAGCTCGATGACGGGTGCCGGCTCGGGCAGCCGCCTGGCGATCCGCTCCACCAGCGAGAGCCGACCGTACCCGGTGAGCACGACCTGTGCGCCGTTCTCCTGGGCGAGCTTCGCCACCGAGAAGGCGATGGAGGCGTCGGTGATGACGCCGGTGACGAGCAGCCGCTTACCGGCCAGCAGTCCGGACATTACGCTCATTCCTCCGTGCTCAGGATCAGTGGCCCATGCCGAGGCCGCCGTCGACCGGGATGACCGCGCCGGAGACGTACCCGGCACCGTCACCGGCCAGCCAGGTGACCACCGCGGCGACCTCGTCCGGCGCGGCCATCCGACCGGCCGGGATCGACTTGAGGATCTCCGCCTTGCGCTGCTCGGTCAGCACCGCGGTCATGTCGGTCTCGATGAAGCCGGGCGCGACGACGTTGGCGGTGATGTTCCGGGTGCCCAACTCCCGGGTGATCGAGCGGGCCACCCCGACCAGGCCGGCCTTGCTGGCCGCGTAGTTGACCTGCCCTGCGGAGCCGGTGAGGCCGACCACCGAGGACACGAAGATCATGCGTCCCCACTTGGCCCGCAGCATCTTTCCCGAGGCGCGCTTGGCGCAGCGGTACGCACCGGTCAGGTTGGTGTCCACCACCCGGGTGAACTGCTCCTCGGACATCCGTAGCAGCAGCGTGTCGTCGGTGATCCCGGCGTTGGCGACCAGCACCTCCACCGGCCCCAGCTCCGCCTCGACCGCGCTGAACGCGGCGTCGACCGACTCGGCGTCGGTGATGTCGCACCGCACGCCGAACAGCCCCTCCGGTGCCCCGCTGCCCCGGTGGGTGATCGCCACCCGGTCGCCCTGCTTGGCGAACGCCTGGGCGATGGCCAGACCGATTCCGCGGTTGCCGCCGGTAACCAGCACAGTTCGAGACACGGTGGGGTCCTCTCCGGAAGATCGCTGCGGGTTGGAGACTAGGCGCTACCGCACGGTAATCACTAACCCGCCCCGCCCGGCACCGGCACGGTCCGCGCCGATGAACGGCCGGGCCCGCAGGGCCGGTCGACCGAGTGGGCCCGTACGCCACCACGGGTGTACGATCATCGCGTTTGCGGGCCGCCCGGCGGCACCGCTCGTCCGGACCCCGACCGCAGGAGGTGATCGCTGTGCGAGATAGCGATCCTCCCAGTCGTGGCCGGGCCGACAGCCAGTCACGCTGAGCACCGCTCCGCCTGAGTTGGCACCGCTCCCCACGCACCCCCTGCGCCACCGCCCGGCCCACCCGCCGGGGCGACGGAACGCGCGGGTGCGACCGGAAGCCGTTCGGTCACGACTTCGTGTGCGCCTCCTCGATCCACCCCCACGCGGTCCACCCCGCCCGGACCGCCGTCGCCACCCGGAGCGTTCCATGAGCCGTTACGTCGCCCCGCTGGGCTTCACCCTCGCCGCCGTCTGGGTGGCCGTGCTCTTCGTGCTGGCCAGCAGCACCCACTGACCGCACGCCGGCCGCACCGGTCAGAGCATCCGGGACGACCAAAGCAGACTGAACGCCCCGGCACAGAGCGCCAGCAGCAGGGCGATGCCGGCATACCACTGGGTGATCTCCCGCGCCTCGGTCCGGAAACCGATCGAGCTGCCCATGTCCTGGTACACCTGCTTGAGCTCGTTGACCGTGGCCGCCTCGTAGAAGTAGCCCTCGGTCGTCTCGGCCAACTCGGCCAACGCCATCCGGTCCACCGGCACCCGCTGCAACTGCCCACCGATGTCCACGTGCCCGGTGTCGGTGCCGAAGGCGATGGTGGAGACCGGCACGTTCGCCGCCTGCGCCGCCGCAGCCGCCTCCTCCACCGACCGACCGGCCGTCCGGAAGCCGTCGGAGAGCAGCACGATCCGGGCCGGCGGGATACCCGCCGCTCCGTCGGCCGGCACCGAGCGGATCGCCTCCAGGCAGGTGAAGACCGCCTCACCGGTCGCGGTCGCCTCGGCCAGCACCAGCCCGTCGATGGCGCTGGTCACCGCCGGGCGGTCCTTCGTCGGCGGCACCAGCACGTTGGCCGACTTGGCGAACGACACCAACCCGACGTTGTAGGTCTCGGGCAACTCCCCGACGAACTGCTTGGCCGCCTCCTGCGCGGCCTCCAGCCGGCTGGGCGCCACGTCGTCCGCCTGCATCGACAACGACACGTCGATGGCGAGCATGATGGTGGCCCGTTCCAGCGGCTCCCGGGTGTCCACCGCCGGACGGGCCAGCGCACCGGCCAGCACGAGCAGCGCGAGCAGGAACGCGGTCGCCGGCACGTGCCGCCGCCAGCCCAGCCCCTTCGGCGCCACGGTCCGCAGCAGGTCGACGTTGGTGAACCGCATCGCGTACTCGCGGCGGCGCAACTGCCGCCACACGTACAGCGCGGCGAGGGCCAGCACCGGCAGTACGGCCAGCAGCCACCACGGTTGGAGCAGTCGAATCATCGCGTCGTCCCCCGGGTGCGGGCGTGCCGCTGGGCGGCTACGAAACGCACCATGTCCAGCAGCCAGTCTCGGTCCGTACGTAGGCGCAGGTGCGCGGCGCCGGCCGCGCGCATCGCGGCGGAGATCTCGGCCCGCTGGGCGGCGGCCGCCGCCGCGTAGCGGTGCCGCAGGCTCGGGTCGGCGGTCTGCACCTCGTGCAACTCCCCGGTCTCCGGGTCGACCACCGGCAACACCCCCACGTCGGGCAACTCCAGCTCACGCGGGTCGACCACCTCGATCGCCAGCACGTCGTGGCGTACCCGCAGCTTGCGCAGCGGTCGGGCCCACTGGGCCGGCGGGGCGAGGAAGTCGGAGACGACCACCGCGACCCCGCGCCGCCGGGGCGGGCGGTTGAGCATGTCGATCAACGCACCGAGGTCGCCCCGGCCCGGCTGGATCGAGGTACCGGCGATGGCGCGCAACATGCCCTGCGCCTCCTTGCGCCCGGACCGCGCGGGCAGCCGGACCAGACGCCCCGGCCCGGGCGGCTCGGGCGTCGCCCGCCAGCCCCGCCGGGCGGCGGGACGCTCACCACCGCTACCCACCACCGCCCCGATCCGGTTGCCGCCGCGCACGGTCAGGTGGGTGATCGCCGCCGCCGCGGCCACCACCACGTCCCGCTTGAGCCACCGGCCGGTGCCGAAGTCCAGGCTGGCCGACAGGTCCACCGCAAGCCACGTCTCCAACTCCCGGTCGGCCACCGTACGCCGCACGTGCGCGGTGGTGGTCCGCGCGGTCACTGGCCAGTCCATCCGCCGGACGTCGTCACCGGGTCGGTACTCCCGCGACTCCCCCGCCTCGCTGCCCGGGCCGGGCAGCAGACCGGCGTAGTCGCCCTGCAACAGCCCGTCCAGCTTCCGGGTGACCATCAGCTGCAACCGGGACAGCACCGCGCCGGAGCGGTTGTCCGCCGCGTTCGGTGACTGCTGGGGTGAAGGGGTGCTCGGGGTCACGGCCGCTGCCCGGGCCACCCCGAGGTCGGCGCCACCGGACCCGGTGGCGTGGCCTGCTGCCGGGGCGCCACCGACGGCAGCGGGATGGTCGACATCACCCGGTGCACCACGTGGTCGGCCGGCACGTCGTCGGCGAGCGCGTCATAGCTGAGGACCAGTCGGTGACGCAGGATGTCCGGCGCGATGTCCTGCACGTCCTGCGGCAGGGCGTAGTCCCGGCCACGCAGCAGCGCCAGCGCCCGGGTCGCCCGGACCAGCCCGAGCGAGGCCCGTGGGCTGGCACCGTACTGGATCAGTTGCGCCACGTCGGGCATGCCGTGCTCGGCCGGCGTACGCGTGGCCAGCACCAACCGGACCGCGTAGTCGACCAACGCGTTGTGCACGAAGACCTGGTCCGCCTTCTGCTGCAGGGCGATCAGGTCGGCGGTGTCGAAGACCGCGGTGGGTTCGGGCGGGGCCACCCCCATCCGATAGACGATCTCCCGCTCCTCGGCGTCGGTGGGATAGCCCACGACGATCTTCATGAGGAACCGGTCCCGCTGCGCCTCCGGCAGCGGGTAGACGCCCTCCTGCTCGATCGGGTTCTGCGTCGCCATCACCAGGAACGGGTTGGGCACCCGGTGCGTCTCGCCGCCGATCGAGACCTGACGCTCGCTCATCACCTCCAGCAGCGCCGACTGCACCTTGGCCGGCGCCCGGTTGATCTCGTCGGCGAGCAGGAAGTTGACGAACACCGGACCCAGCTCGACGTCGAACTTCTCGCTGGACTGCCGATAGATCCTGGTACCCATGATGTCGGCCGGCACCAGGTCCGGGGTGAACTGCACCCGGGCGAACGACCCGCCGACCACCCGGGCGAGCGTCTCCACCGCGAGCGTCTTGGCCACCCCGGGTACGCCCTCCAGCAGGCAGTGCCCTCGGGCGAGCAGCGCCACGAACATCCGTTCGACCATCCGGTCCTGCCCGACGATCACCCGCTTGATCTCGAACAGCGCCCGCTCCAGCAGCGTGGCGTCCTGCGCCGGAGTGGTCGGCGAAGAGACCGCCGAGGGCGTTGCCCCGTTCGGCGTCGGAGCGTCGGGCGTGGTCGGCTGGGCCACCGGTCCTCCACAGCGTGCTCGGTCGTTGCGGCGTGTGCGTCACCAAGCCTCGCATGCCCGACTGAGTACCGACTGGGGGAGCGACCGATTTCCGCCACGCCGTTGCGCGCCAGGCGAATCGCCGATCGCCAGTGGACAGATGCCGCCCCCGCGTGTGTACCATTCTTCCGTCGCCGGGCGGCTTCCCCCGTGGCCGCCCGGCGCTCACTCGTTCCCCTCGCCCTAGACTGGGTGCGATGGACGATTCCGACACTCCCGTCGAGGCTCTGATCTGTTCGGCCCGAGGGTGTCGCGCCCCCGCCGGATGGTCATTGCGCTGGAACAATCCTCGCCTGCACACGCCGGAGCGGCGCAAGACCTGGCTCGCCTGCGAACTCCATCGCCCCTCTCTCGGTGACTTCCTCACCGCGCGGGGCTTCCTGCGTGAGGTCACCCCGCTCCCGGGATCGCCTACGCTCGAAGAGTGAACGCGTACAACGGACTTTCATGGTGAGCGCGAGGAGTGAGCTTGCGAGCCCCGCAGCCGCGAACAGGGCCAGCTCGGTGAGCGCGAGGAGTGAGCTTGCGAGCCCCGCAGCCGCGAACGAAAGATCAGCTCGGTGAACGATGACGCCCCGAACGCCTCGGTGTCGTCCGGTCCGCTGGAGCCCTGGCCGGACACCGTACGGTGGCAGTCGATCTCGTCCGACCTGATCTGGGTGGAACTGCTGCGCCTGTCGGCCGTGGTGGTCGTCGTCTCGGCGGGCATCGGCATCGGCTGGGCGCTCAGCGGCACCTGGCCGTTCGGCGCGGCGCTCGGTGCCGTGCTGCTGTTCGCGGTCTGGCGGGCGGTGACCATCGTCCGCGCGGTACGCGCCTGGGGCTACGCCGAACGTGAGGACGATCTCCTGGTCCGGCACGGGCTGTTGGTGCGCCGCCTCTCCATCGTCCCGTACTCCCGGATGCAGTTCGTCGACGTCAGCGCCGGCCCGTTGGAGCGGGCGTTCGACCTGGCGACCGTGCAGTTGCACACTGCGGCGGCGGCCAGCGACGCCCGGGTGCCGGGCCTGCGTCCGGCCGAGGCGTCCCGGCTGCGGGACCGGCTCACCGCGCTGGGCGAGGACCGGGCGGAAGGGCTGTGACGGGCCCGGTCGGGGCGGCACCGGACCGACCCGAGCCCCGCACGGGCGACCTGGCGCCCCCGGTCACCGATCCCGGACCACCCGACACGGGCACCTCGGCGGTGCCACCGGAGCAGACCCAGGGCGGGCCACCGGCTGGGCCCGCGCCCTCTGCCCCGCCAGTCTCCCCCGGCACGCCGTTCCCACAGGCGACGCCCCACCAACCGGGCACGCCGTATCCGTACGGGATGCCGTACCCGCCGGGAGCGCCCTACCCGCACGGCGCGCCCTACCCGCCGTATCCCGTCGGGCCGGGGTACCCGCCCGGCGGTTCGCCGGACGCGGCGCAGGAGCGGCAGCGGCTGCATCCGCTGAGCCCGGCGCTGCACGGCGCGAAGTCGTTGGCCGTGGTCATCGCTGGACTGTCCTGGTCGACGCTGTCCCGGGTCGGATTCGGGTGGTTCGTGGCCATGGTGATCGTGCTCGCGCTCGGCGCCACCGTGCTGGCCGTGATCAGTTGGTACTACACCGGCTACCAGGTGGTGGGCCGGGAACTGCGCATCCACGAGGGCCTGCTCTGGCGGCGGACCCGGGCCATCCCGCTGGAACGGCTCCAGGCCGTCGAGGTGGTCCGCCCGCTGCTGGCCCAGCTCACCGGCCTGGCCGAACTACGGCTCGAAGTGGTCGGGGGCGGCAAGACGGAAGCGCCGCTGGCGTACCTCAGCGTGGCCGAGGCGTCGGCGTTGCGCCAGCGGTTGCTGGCGCTCGCGGGCGGGCCGGCCGTCGCTCAGGCCCGCACGGGCGCAGCGGTGCCGGGCGGGCCGGCGGATCAGCAGCCGGAGACGACGGCCGGCGAGGCGGCCGGCCCACCGCCGGGACGGCCGTTGCACGCGGTCGAGAACCGGGACCTGCTGATCAGCCAGTTGCTGACGCCGCAGGCGTTCCTGCTGCCGCTCGGCGTGGCCTTCGTCACCGTGCAGTTCCTGTCGGAAGGATCGTGGTCGTTCATCGCGGTGGCGAGCACGCTGACCGCGATGGCGGGCATCCTGCTGCAACCCGTTCGCCGGGTGCTCGACGACTGGCGGTTCCAGCTCGCGCGGGACGCCGACCGGCTGCGTATCCGCAACGGCCTGCTGGAGACACGGGTGCAGACGGTGCCGCTGCACCGGGTGCAGACGGTGGGGATGACCTGGCCGCTGCTCTGGCGGATGAAGGGCTGGCTGCGGATGCGCCTGGAGGTGGCGGGCTACGCGGCGGGCGAGCCCGACCAGCGCAACCGGCCGGACCGGCTGCTGCCGGTCGGGGACCTGGCGACCGGGGAGATCATCCTCGCCGAGGTGCTGCCCGGGGTCACCCTGGCGTCGTTGCCGCTGGTCCCGCCGCCGAGCCGGGCCCGCTGGGTGAACCCGCTGAGCCGTCAGGTGCTCGGCGCCGGACTGACCGACGAGGTCTTCGCCGTCCGGTCCGGGCTGCTCACCCGTCAACTGACCATGGTGCCGTACGCCCGGTTCCAGAGCGTCCGGGTGGTGCAGGGCCCGATCCAGCGGCTGCTCGGTCTGGCGACCGTGCACGTGGACACCGCCGGTGGGGCCGGCGCGGCTGCCGTCGATCGTGACCTCGCCGACGCCTGGGCGCTGGCGGCCGAGCTGACCGCCCGGGGCCAGGCCGCCCGTCGCGGCTGACGGCCGCCGGTCAGCGGGTGGCCGGGACCACCGGTGGTTCGGCCGGTGCGTCCCGGTCGTCCGGGGGTGGGTCGGCGGCGGCCCGGCGGGCCTTGCGCCGGGCCCACCACCGCTCGGCCGCGCCGACCGCCAGGAAGGTCATCCCGACGTACGCCCAACCGACCAGCACGTCGATCACGTAGTGCTCGCCGCTGTAGACCAGGGTGAAGGTCATCGCCAGCGGGTACGCCAGCAGCAGCGGCCACCACCGGCGTCGGACGCTGTTCATGAAGAACAGCACCACGAACAGCGCGAAGGCGGTGTGCAGCGACGGCATCGCGGCCACCGGGTTCGAGGCGAGCTGGCCGGCGTTGAGCAGGTTGCCGGCGCCGTGCATGCCGAACGCCCGCCAGCCGCGGGTGGAGATCCGCGCGACCTCCTCGATCAGCCCGTTCTGCGCCGCCCACCACGGCGGCGCGGCCGGGTACAGGAAGTAGGTCACCAGGCCGGTGGCGCAGAGGAAGAACCAGCGCCGCATGAAGGCCGCCCACCGGCTGCGCTCCCGCATCCAGAGCACGGTGGCGGCGGCCAACGCCGCCACGAAGTGCGAGAAGTACACCCAGCTGACCAGGACGTCCCACCACCGCACCTCGGGGTGGTAGAGATGCTGCTGCAACCAGACGGTGGGCACCTGGCCGTCCATGGCCCAGCCGAACATCCACCGGTCCGCCAGGATCAGCTCGTACGCGTGCGGGACCGTCCCGTCGTGATAGGCGAAGCCCCGGGACAGGTTGTAGGCGACCAGCAGCAGCACCACCGGCACCCAGTCCCGGGCGAAGCGCAGGTGACTGCGCCACGGGCGGGCGGAGTTCCAGGCGATGGTCCCCGCCCAGATCCAGAAGAACGCGTACAGCGGGTCGGTGGGCAGGCCGATGACGAGCCAGCCCGCCACGAAGGCGACGCTCCACACCGACATCGCGATCACGCGGCGGCGACCGCCGTCGGGCGAGGCGGACGGCTCGGTCGGGGCCGGGGGCTGGGGCTGGGGGTCGGTCACGGCAGACATCGCGGACAAGGTTAACGGCGCACCCTGAGGCATCCCACGCAGGACCACCTGCGTGCCGTGCCGTCGTGTCGGCACCGCCGTCGGCACGGCGAAGCGGAGCCCGACGGGGGGCCATCCGGCGGCACGCGTCGCCGAGGACGCGGCGAGCCCCTACGCTGTGGCCATGCAGGCGCAGTCGGATCTCGCCCTGACGCCGGGTCTGTCCGCCCGGGTCGAGTTGACCGTCACCGACGCCGACACCGCCGAGGCGGTCGGCTCCGGTGACGTGCCCGTGCTCGGCACCCCTCGGGTGGTGGCGCTGGCCGAGGCGGCGACGGTGGCGGCGAGCGCGCCCCACCTGCCCGCCGGCGCGACCAGCGTGGGCACCCGGGTCGAGTTGACGCACCTGGCCGCCACGCCGGTGGGCCGGACGGTGGTGGCGCAGGCCAGCCTGACCACGGCCGACCGGCGCCGGCTGGTCTTCGACGTCGAGGTGACCGAGGGCGGGCAGCGGGTGGCCGAGGGCCGGGTGGAGCGGGTGGTGGTCGACCGGCAGCGGTTCGTCGAACGCGCCGGCCGACCGTCATGACCGTCCGCTTCGTCGAGGTCGCCGACCGGGTGCACGTACTGCGCGAGCCCCTGCTCACGGTCAACGTCACGCTGGTCTGCGGTGCCGGCGAGGCGCTGCTGGTCGACACGCTCTCCAGCGCGCGGCAGGCCGCCGAACTGGCCGCCGCCGTACGGGCGGTCACCGGTGATCCGCTGACGGTCGTCAACACCCACCACCACTACGACCACTGGTTCGGCAACGCCACGTTCGCCGCCGACCCGCCCCGCCCGGTCTGGGCACACGACCTCGCCGCCGAGGCGATGCGCGGCGACCCGGACGGGCTGCGCCGCCAGGCGTACGCGGAACTGCGCGACGAGCATCCGGAACTGGCCGCCGAACTGGCCGACACGCCGCTGCTGGCCCCCACCCGTACGGTCCGGACCGAGGCCGCCCTCGACGTCGGCGGCCGGCAGGTGGTGCTGCGGCACCCCGGGCGCGGCCACACCGACGCCGACCTGGTGGTGCAGGTGCCCGACGCCGACGTGCTGGTCGCCGGTGACCTGGTGGAGCAGTCCGGCCCACCGGCGTTCGAGGACTCCTTCCCGTTGCAGTGGCCCGACGCGGTGGCCGAGCTGTTGCGGTGGACCACCCCGGTGACGGTGGTGGTGCCCGGGCACGGTGAGCCGGTCGACGCCGAGTTCGTCTGGGCACAGCACGCCCAGTTGGCCGAGCTGGCCTGGCTGATCCGGGCCGGGCACACCGGCAGCGCGCCGCCGGAGCGGGTCGCCGCCGAGGCACCCTTCCCGGCCCGTCCGGCGCTGATCGCGGCCCGCCGTGGCTATGCCGAGCTGGACGGCACCGCCTGATCCGGCGCCCTCAGGCGGCGAAGCGCTCGCGCACCTGCGCCCGGGTCGGCATGGCCACGGCCCCGCCCGGCCGTTCGCAGACGAGCCCGGCGACCCGCAGCGCGAACGCCACCCGCTCGATCCAGCCGCTCTCTTCGGTGGGCTCGCCGTCGACGAGCAGGTCCGCGACGAGCGCGGCCATCACCGAGTCGCCCGCGCCGGTGGCATCGACGGCGTCCACCCTCGGCGCGGGTACGCGTACCGGATCGGCGCCGGCGGCGGCGACCACCGCGCCCTCGGGGCCCAGGGTGACCACGACGGTGCCCGCCCCCACCTCGCGCAGGTACGCCGCCACCGACTCCACCGGCTCGCCCGGGTAGAGCAGCTCTGCGTCGGCGGCGCTCAGCTTGACCAGGTGCGCACCGGCGGCGAACTCGGCGACCACCCCGCGTAGCTCGGTCAGCGCCGGCGGACCGTCCAGCAGCCGGGGACGGACGTTGGGGTCGAACACCCGTAGCCCGGACGCCAGCGACCAGGCCCGACGGGCGGCGGCCAGGGTGGCCGGCTCCAGCAGCACGATCGACCCGCAGTAGAGCACGTCGGCGCCCTCGACCAGCGTCGCGTCGACGTCCTCGGCGGTGAGCAGCGCGTAGGAGGGCGGGTCGCCGTAGAACCGGAAGTCCGGTTCGGGGCCGGCGAAGGTGGTGACGGCCAACGTGGTCGGCACCGGGGCGGTGCGGGTCCCGACCGTACCGACCCGCTCGGCGGCCAGCAGGTCGCGGATCCGTCCGGCCAGCACGTCGTCGCCGAGCGAGCCGACGAACTGCACCGCGCCACCGAGCCGGGCGATACCGACGGCCACGTTCAGCGGGCCGCCACCGACGGCCTGCCGGAAGACGGGCCCGCCGTCGCTCTCGGTGTCGAGCAGGTCGACGAGCGCCTCGCCGAGCACCACCGCGTATCCCATCCCGGTCCCTTCCGTCGGCCGTCCGCTGCCGCCCAGGCTGGCACAGCGATCTGCCGCCGGACGTGCACGCCACGGTATTGGCGGGCACCGGCCGACGCGAGCCGGCATCGCGCACATCGAGGAAGAGCTATTGCATCGACGGCGTCGGCGTGCTGGGATGGTGATGCCGGATGGCGCGGGGGCTGCGCGTCATCGGCGCCGGGTCATGGACACGCGAGGGCATACATACGCGTCGACATATCACTGGCGGCATCGTGCCGGAAGGGCATAGACCCCGTGCACACGTCGCCGCATCGTCGCATTCGCCCCTAGCTGCGGGAGCGAACTTTCACCCTCCCGCGCGCTTCGGCGGGGCCACCCCGCACGGTGTGCCCCGCGAGTCAGGAGAACCTGTGCACCGACCTCGTCTGGCCGCGATGTTCTTCGCGGCCGTCACTCTCGCCGCGAGCGCGGTCGTCGCCGTGACGGCCAGCCCCGATCCGGCCGCCGCGCACGGCGCGGCGATGACGCCGGGCGCCCGTACGTTCCTGTGCTGGCGCGACGGCCTCTCCCCCACCGGTGAGATCCGGCCGCAGAACCCGGCCTGTTCCGCCGCGGTCGCCCAGTCCGGTGCCAACTCGCTGTACAACTGGTTCAGCGTGCTGCGCTCGGACGCCAACGGGCGGACCACCGGCTTCATCCCCGACGGCCAGCTGTGCAGCGGCGGCGCCACCGGCTTCCGCGGCTTCGACCTGGCCCGCAACGACTGGCCGATCACGCACCTGACCGCCGGCCGGTCCATCGAGTTCCGGTACAGCAACTGGGCGCACCACCCGGGCACGTTCTACTTCTACGTGACCAAGAACAGCTGGAGCCCGACCCGGGCGCTGGCCTGGAGCGACCTGGAGGAGCAGCCGTTCCTGACGGTGACCAACCCGCCGCAGCGCGGCGCGGTCGGCACCAACGACGGCCACTACTACTTCACCGGGACCCTGCCGGCCAACAAGACCGGCCGGCACATCATCTACTCGCGGTGGGTCCGCTCGGACAGCCAGGAGAACTTCTTCGGCTGCTCCGACGTGGCCTTCGACGGCGGCAACGGTGAGGTGACCGGGATCGGTGGCGGCACGACTCCGCCGCCCACCACCCCGCCGCCGACCACGCCTCCGCCGACCACCCCGCCGCCCACCACGCCTCCGCCCACCACCCCGCCGGCCGGCACCGGTGGCTGCGCTGCCACCCTGCGGGTGACCAGCACCTGGTCCGGTGGTTTCCAGGGCGAGGTCGAGGTCAGGAACAACGGCACCGCGGCGCTCAACGGCTGGACCGCGAGCTGGACCTGGCCGAGCGGCCAGCAGATCAGCCAGGTCTGGAACGCGACCCAGACCTCGTCCGGGTCGACGGTGTCCGCGACGAACGTGTCCTACAACGGAAGCCTCGGCGTCAACAGCAGCACGACGTTCGGCTTCCTGGCCAGCGGTAGCAGCACCTCGCTACCGACGGCCACCTGCGCCGCCCGCTGACGCGGTCGAACGCGGAACGGCCCCCCTGCGGAGTACCGCAGGGGGGCTCGTCCGTGTCTGAGGTCAGCGCACCATGGACCCGACGACGGGCTTGGTGAGCAGCGCGGACTGGTTGCGCTGGATGCCCGGGTCCAGCGTCTTGGCCACGAAGATGGCGTGCCAGACGCAGAAGATCAGGACCGTCCACACCTTGCGGGAGTGGTCGGCCTCCTCGCGCTTGTGCTCGTCCAGCAGGCGCAGCGCGTACGACAGGTCGAGCAGGTCGCCGGCGCCGGAGGTGCTCAGCACGTGCCGGGCCCACTCGTACATCTCGCCGCGCAGCCAGACCCGGGTCGGGGTCGGGAAGCCCAACTTCTTGCGGTTGACGATGGCCGGCGGCACCACGCCCTGCAACGCCTGACGCATGGCGTACTTGGTGGCGTCGGAGCGGGGCGGCAGCTTCAGGTCGACCGGGATCTTCGCCGCGACCTCGAACACGTCGCGGTCGAGGAAGGGCACCCGCACCTCCAGCGAGTGCGCCATGGAGATCCGGTCGGCCTTGACCAGGATGTCCCCGCGCAGCCAGGTGTAGAGGTCGACGTACTGCATCTTGGTGACGTCGTCCAGCTCGGTGCACTCGGCGTAGATCGGCGCGGTGACGTCGGTGTAGCGCACCGAGGGGTCGTAGCGACGCATCAGGTGCTGCTTCTCCTCCTCGGTGAACATCCGCGCGTTGCCGTAGTAGCGCTCCTCGAGCGGCGTCGTGCCGCGCTCCAGGAAGCTCTTGCCCTTGACCCCCTGCGGGATGGCCTTGGAGACCGCCCGCAGACCCTTCTGGACCCCGCCGGGCAGCCCGTTGACGCTGCTCAGCGACAGCGGCTCACGATAGATCGTGTACCCGCCGAAGAACTCGTCCGCGCCCTCACCGGAGAGCACCACGGTGACGTGCTCGGCGGCCTTCTTGGCCACGAAGTAGAGCGGCACCAGCGCCGGGTCGGCCACCGGGTCGTCCAGGTGCCAGACGATCTTCGGCAGCGCGTCGATCATGTCCTGCGGCCCGATCTTCGTCGGGATCGTGGTCACGTCGAGGTGGCGGGCCGACTCCTGGGCGACGTCGATCTCCGAGTACCCGGGCACGTCGTAGCCGACGGTGAAGGTGAGGATGTTCGGGTTGAACTCGCGGGCCAGCGCCACCACCGCGGTGGAGTCGATGCCGCTGGACAGGAACGACCCGACCGGCACATCGGAGCGCATGTGCATGCGGACGCTCTCGCGCAGCGTCTCGCGGATCTCGTGGTAGAGCTTCTGCTCGTCGGCGACCGGGCCGGGCCGGAACACCGGCCGGTACCAGCGTCGCACGTCGATCCGGCCGCCCGGGGTCCAGGTGAGGTACTCGCCCGAACCGATCCGGCTGATCCCCTTGTGCAGGGTGCCCGGCTCGGGGACGTACTGGAGGGTCAGGTAGTGGCTCAGGTTCGCGGTGTCCACCCCGGCGTCCCCGGCGTACGCGGACTGCGCGAACGGCAGCAGGGCCTTCTTCTCCGAGGCGAGGTAGAGCCCGTCGGCGGTCTCCAGGTAGTGCAGCGGCTTGATGCCGTAGTAGTCGCGGGCGCCGAACGCCCGGCGCTCCTGCCGGTCCCAGATGACGAAGGCGAACATGCCACGCAGCCGGGTGAGCACCTGCTCGCCCCAGTAGTGGTAACCGGCGACGATCACCTCGCCGTCACCGTTGGTGGCGAACCGGGCCCCGTAGTCGCGGATCAGCTCCTCGCGCAGCTCGATGTAGTTGTAGATCTCGCCGTTGAAGGTGAGCAGGTAGCGGCCGTCGGCGTAGGGCAGCGGCTCGTGGCTGAGCGCCACGTCGATGATCGCGAGCCGCTTGTGGGCGAACACCCCGTCCGCGTACCGGCCGGAGGCGTCCCCGACCACCTCGACGCCGGTCTCGTCCGGGCCACGGTGGTGCAGGCATTCCAGCGCTGCGGCGATGTTGTCGCGGTGGGCGGCGGCGTCGCCGCGGGCACTGAAAAAGGCCAGGAGTCCGCACATGGCCGTCATCTTTCCACGCGTCCGGATCGGGCGTCGCAGCACTGCCGGGCTCTGGACCGGAACGGGTTTCGGGGTACCGTCGGCACCAGCGATGCGGCGAAGGGAGCGGGGAATGACCGAGGAACGCACCGACGGCAAGCCGGCCGACGGCACGGAGTCGCACGACCCGGACTTCCCACCGGCGTTCCTGTCGTTCATGCGGCAGGGGTGGCGGGACACCGGGCTGCCGGTCGGCCCCCGGCCGGAGGTACCGAACTACGCCAAGCGTCGCGCGGCCCTCTCCGCGGCCTTCCCCGGCGAGACGCTGGTGATCCCCACCGGCGGCGAGAAGGTCCGCGCCAACGACACCGAGTACCGGTTCCGCCCGGGCAGCGACTTCGCGTACCTGACCGGGGACTACGACCCGGACGGGGTCCTGGTGCTGCGGCCCAACGGCTCGGGGCACGACGCCACGTTGTTCATGCGCCCCCGCTCCTCGCGGGAGACCGACGAGTTCTTCCGGAGCCGCCACGGTGAGCTGTGGGTGGGCCGCCGGCACACCCTGGCGGAGAAGTCGACCGAGCTGGGGCTGCCCACCGCCGACCTGACCGAACTGGAGGCGGCGCTGGGCGACCTGGCCCCGGCGCGTACCCGGGTGCTGCGCGGGTTCGACGCCTCGGTGGACTCGGCCGTGCGCCCGTACGACGGGCCCCGGGCCGACGGCCAGCCGGCCCGCGACCGGGAACTCGCGATCGCCGTGTCGGAGTTGAAGCTGGTCAAGGACGAGTGGGAGATCGCCCAGCTCCAGGACGCGGTCGACGCGACGGTACGCGGTTTCGAGGACGTGGCCCGGGTGCTGCCGGCCGACCGGGGCGTCTCGGAGCGACTGCTGGAGGGCGTCTTCGCGCTGCGCGCCCGGCACGACGGCAACGACGTCGGGTACGGCTCGATCGTCGGGGCCGGCGAGCACGCCACGATCCTGCACTGGGTGCACAACCACGGCGTCACCCGTCCGGGTGAGCTGCTGCTGATGGACATGGGCGTGGAGGGGCACCACCTCTACACCGCCGACGTGACCCGGGTGCTGCCGGTCGACGGCCGGTTCACACCGTTGCAGCGCCAGGTCTACGACATCGTGTACGCCTCGCAGCAGGCCGGCATCGAGTTCATCAAGCCCGGTGTGACGTTCAAGGACGTCCACCTGACCTGCATGCGGGTGCTCGCCGAGGGGCTGGCCGAACTGGGGCTGCTGCCGGTGAGCGTGGACGAGGCGATGGACGAGTCGTCGACCGTGTACCGGCGGTGGACGCTGCACGGCTTCGGGCACATGCTCGGCATCGACGTGCACGACTGCTCCCACGCCCGCAAGGAGAAGTACCGGGACGGGGAGCTGGGCGAGGGCTACGTGCTCACCGTCGAGCCGGGGCTGTACTTCCAGCCGGAGGACGAGCTGGTGCCGGAGGAGCTGCGCGGCGTCGGCATCCGGATCGAGGACGACGTCCTGGTCACCGCCGCCGGTGCGGTGAACCTGTCGGCCGGCCTGCCGCGTCGGGCCGACGAGGTGGAGACCTGGCTGGCCGAGCAGCGCGAGGCGGGACCCCGCCTGCCGGGCTGACCCGTACGACCCGCCGAAGGGCGGGCCTTCCCTGGTGGCGGATGAGCGCCGCTGTTGAAGGCCCGCCTTTCGGCGTGTCCGGGAGAAGGTGCCCGGCGCTATCGGTGCCACTCTCCCCGATTGGCAGCCGCACGCCCGAACTGAGTCAGTTATGGGGTTTTTTCGTATTAGTCATCCTCGCGAAGATGCTTCTCATACGGTGGTCATCAGAGGCTACAGGCTGTTTGTAGCTACTCGCACTGCTTAGTACGGGTGCGGGTCAGTCTGGTAGGAGGAAAGGGCGGAAGGCTCTGATGTCCAATGACGAGTTGACTTCGTACGGTGGGCCGCCTCCGGTCCCGCCAGGTCGACGACGACGCAAGATATGGGTGGCCGCCGGAGTCGCCGGGCTCACCGGAGTGGTCGGGCTGGCCGCACTGGGCGGCGTGGCCGCCCGGGACCAGAAGTCCGGCGACCGGAACAGCACCTCGGACGCCCAACCGGCGGCCGCACCGAGACCGGAGGCTCCCGGTCCGACCGCGGAGGCGGACGGCCGGACCGACGACAAGGCCACCCGGAGCGGCGAGGAGCAGGGCGCGGACCGCAAGGGCCATGAGGCGTCCTCCGGCGAGCAGCGCCGCGACGACAAGGATCGGGGACGCGAGGTGCCCTGCGACAGCGACAAGCTGATCCAGGCCATCGAGTACGCCAACGACAACCGCGGTGGCACGCTGGAACTGGCCAAGGGGTGCACCTACGAGCTGACCCGCTCCGACGTCGGCGACGGCACCGGCCGCAACGGTCTGCCGGTGATCACCCAGGCGGTCACGCTCGCCGGGCGCGACACCACGATCATCCGGGCGGCGAACGCCGAGGCGTTCCGGATTCTCAACGTGGGTCGCAGCGGTCACCTGACCCTGAAGAACGTCGTCGTCAAGGGTGGGCTGACCGAGGCCGACCCGATCACGGCGGCGAGGGCGAAGGTCGACCTCGCCGCGAAGGTCGTCGCGAAGCCGGCGAAGGCGGGGGCGGGCGTGAACGGCGCCAAGGCCGCCAAGGCCGCCACGAAGGTCCCCGCCGCCACGAGCACCACCGCACCCGGAGCCGGCGGCGACACCACTGCGGTGGACGTCGAGCCGGGCGACGGCGCCGGTCTGCTCGTGCAGCGGGGTGGCCGGGCCGACGTCGAGCACAGCGAGTTCCTGCTGCACCACGCCGGCGGCAACGGCGGCGCGATCGCCAACTTCGGCACCGCCCGGGTGGCACACAGCCGGGTGGCGACCAGCAGCGCCGGCGGGGTCGGCGGCGGCGTGTTCAACGCGGGGGTGTTCCGGGTCGAGGAGGCCACGATCACCGACAACAGCGCGGTCGACGGCGGTGGCATCGGCAACGGTGTCCCCGGTCTCGGGTTCCCCGGCGGCGGTGGCACGCTCTGGGTCTGGAAGAGCACGATCGAGCGCAACCGGGCCACCGACAACGCGGGTGGCGTGCTCACCTACCGGGGCACCGCGACGTTGACCGAGACCAGGATCGTCGGTAACCACAGCGGCGAGGACGGCGGCGGTCTGCTCGCCCTCGGCGACGGACAGCTCGCGTTGGAGAAGGCCCTGGTGGCCCGGAACTCCGCCGACGACACCTCCGGCGGGCTGGGGGTCGGCCCGGAGAGCACGGCGGTGATCGAGCACAGCGAGATCACCGAGAACGTCGCCGAGCGCAACGGTGGCGGACTGACCACCTACGGCGGCACCGCCGTCGTGCGGAACACCGCGATCGTGGCCAACCGGGTGGTCGGCCAGTACTCGGTGGCCGGCGGCATCTACAACGACGGTGGCCAGGTCCGGCTGGAACGCTCCACGGTCAGGGCCAACTTCTCGGTGCTGCCGCCCGGTGGCATCTGGACCAACAACGGCGGCGTGGAGATCGACCGCAGCTCGGCGGTGACGGCCAACCGGCCGACCAACTGCGTCGGCAGCCCGGTCGTGCCGGACCGCTGCTTCGGCTGATCGTTCCTTCTGTGTACAGGTAAATCCAGAACACGACCACATAGACGGGCTCCTCCGCCGCACGGCGGAGGAGCCCGGGTCGTCTACCACCTGCTCGGGCCGTAGCGGCTGATCGCACCGGGCCGGCCCGTATCGCGCCCTTCCATCACTCCCGCGCAACCCGTACCGAATGTGGGGTTATCTCGGATATGGGCGCGAAGCGAGGAACACTCTCATACGGTGCATGTGGGAGCTACAACCGATTTGTAGCAGGGGAAGCTCACCCGCGTGTGACGACCCTGTCTGGTACGACGAGAGGGCAGAGAGCTCCGATGTCCAACTACCAAGCTAAGAACAACGCCGCGGAGCCGGAGGTGGCGCCGAAGCGGCGTCGCGCTTTCTGGCTCGCCAGCGGCGTCGCCGGCCTCACCGGTGTGGTCAGCATCGCCGCCGTCGGAATCGGCGCCGGCGCGGTCAGCGCCGACGGTCTGCGCTGGTCCACCGCGCAGCAGGTCAGCTCGGACAGCGACCGGGGCCCGGGTGCCGCCGAGGGGCACGAGGGCAAGAAGCGGGACCGCGGTGGCGACCAGCGCGACGACCAGCGCAAGGACCGCGGTGGCAACGAGCACGAGAACCGCGGTGGCGACGAGTACAAGGACCGCGGCGACGACCGCAAGGACCACGAGAAGGAGGTGCCCTGCGACTCCGACAAGCTGATCCAGGCCCTCGTCTTCGCCAACGACAACCACGGCGGCGTGCTCAACCTCGCCAAGGGGTGCACCTACACGCTGACCCGTTCCGACGTGGGCGACGGCACCGGCCCCAACGGCCTGCCGGTCATCACCGAGAACGTCGTCCTCAAGGGGCACGACACCAAGATCGTCCGGGACGCCACGGCCGAGGAGTTCCGCATCCTCAACGTGGGTCGCGGCGGGAACCTGACCGTCAAGGGCCTGACCATCAAGAACGGCCAGACCCGGGCACTGCCGATCAACGGGGACACCCCCGAGGCGGTGTGGTCGCGGTTCTCCAACTCGGTGGAGGCGACCAAGGCCGCCGAGGCCAAGAAGGCGTACCTGCCGCTGCTGCAGGCCGCACCGAAGGGTGCCGCGCTCAAGGCCGCCCAGGCCAAGGCCGCTCCCTCCGTGCTGTTGGAGCCGGAGTCCAACGACGGTGGCGGCGTGCTCGTGCAGCCCGGCGGCAGCGCGTCCTTCTCCGATACGCACATCGTCGCTAACCAGGCCGGTGGCGTCGGTGGCGGCCTGGCCAACTTCGGCAAGGCCGACCTGCACCGCAGCACCGTGGCGGACAACACCGCGTTCCTGTACGGCGGCGGCATCTTCAACGCCAGCGTGCTGCGGGTGGCCGAGTCGAGGATCATCAACAACGACGCGATCATCGGCGGTGGCGGTGTCGCCAACGGTGCCGCCTTCATCTTCCGCGAGGACATCGACGGCGGGACCGCGTTGATCGAGAAGACCGAGATCACCGGCAACGAGGTGCTCGGCTTCGGCGGTGGCCTGCTCGACATCGAGGGCAACACCACCGTGCAGCACTCGAAGATCCTGCACAACACGGCGGTCCTGGCCGGCGGCGGCGTGACCGCGGCGGGCGACGACAGCACCCTGGAACTGGCGCACGTCGAGCTCGCCAAGAACACCACCGTCGGTGTCGGCGGCGGTCTGGCGCTCGGCTTCACGGCGATCGCCAACGTCTCGGACAGCAAGATCGTCGAGAACAAGGCCGGCTTCTTCGGTGGCGGTGTCTTCAACGGCACCGGCGAGGCGACCTTCCGCAACAGCGAGATCAGCGGCAACCGGGCCGTCGGCCCGCTGGGTGTCGGTGGCGGCATCTTCACCGTCTCCGGCGAGATCGACCTGGAGAAGACGAGGGTGTCGCACAACTTCGCCACCCTCGCGCCGGGCGGCGTGTTCAGCTTCATCGGCCAGGTGAACGTGGACGACAAGTCCGCGATCACCGCCAACAAGCCGACCAACTGCGCCGGAACCATCACCGCGATTCCGAACTGCTTCGGCTGATCACCAGACCGAGGTGACGACCCGGCCCCGTCGGACCGATCTGCGGATCGGATCGGCGGGGCCGGACCACGTGCTACCGCTGCACGAAGACCGCCACGCTGCGCGCCGGCACCTGGAACGTACCGCTGGAACGCGCGAACGACGCGGTACGCAGCACCGGGTCGGCCGAGGAACGCAGCACCGGATGCACCGACACGTCCGCCCCACGCAGCGCGTCGACCTGCTGCGTCGCCGCCTGCGGGGTGCCGTTGAAGACCACCGTCACCGACCGCCACGGCCCGCCCAGGCCCCGCGCGTCCAGGGTCATGGTGAGCACACCGGGCGTCTCCGCCGGGCCGGAGAGCGGGAAGGCGACCCGCCGTTGCACCTCCCGTGCGGTGGGCAGCCCGAAGACCGGCGTGGAGGCCCGGATCCGCAGCAGTTCGGCGTACCGGGCATCGGTCAGCGCGATCGCCGCGCAGTCCGGGACCAACGCCGGATCCGCCAGCAGCGGTCGGGCGTACGACCACTTGTCCCGGTTGTCCTCGGCCGGCGGAAGCCCGATGCCGAACCCGTTGCCCTGCGTGCAGTCCCAGCGGATCTGGTTGAACCAGTCCCCCGAGTTGTACGAGTTGCGGTCCAGCGACTTGGACCGCAGCCGCTCGGTGCCGGTGGTCACGAACCCGGCGCCCTGACCCATCACCACCGTGCTCAGCGCCAGCACCTGCATCCGGGCCCGGTCCGTGGCCGAGGTGCCCTGCGGCAGCTTGTAGGCCAACGCGTCGTACAGGATCTCGTTGTCGTGCGCGTCGACGTAGGTGATCGCCTCGCCCGGCGCGTCGGTGTACCCGGCCGGCGAACCGTTGTAGTCCACCTGCGCCCCGGTCACCTCCCGGCCACCGGAGTCGGTGAACCGGTAGCCGCGCAGGTTGCCGGTCAGCCCGACCTTGACCAGGTCGTGCTGGTGCAGCAGCCGGGTACGCTGCTCGGCCGCCGAGCCGTTGACCGGGTCACCGTTGGGGTCGGTGAACAGACCGGAGGCGAAGCCCTGGTGGCGGGGGTTCTCGTCGAACGGGCCGCCACCGCGCACCGCGTCGCGCAGCCGGTCGTTGAACGTGCCGATCCCGGTGCCGGCCATGTTGGCCTGGGTCGCCTGCACGAACCGCGCGTCGTCGGCCACCTCGCCGAAGTTCCAGCCCTCGCCGTAGAGCAGGATCTTCTTGCCGTCCACGCCGTCGCGGGCCACGGTCAGCCGGTCCAGCGCGGTGCGGGCGGCCAGGATGTTGGCCTTCGGGTGGTGGCCCATCAGGTCGAAGCGGAACCCGTCGACCTTGTACTCCCTGGCCCAGGTGACCAGCGAGTCGACCACCAGCTTGCCCATCATGGCGTGCTCGGGTGCGGTGTTGGCGCAGCAGGTGGAGGTGGCCACCGCGCCGTCGTCGAGCAGCCGGTGGTAGTAGCCCGGGACGATCTGGTCGAGCACCGAACGCGGGTCTGTGCCGGCGGCCGAGGTGTGGTTGTAGACCACGTCCAGCACCACCCGCAGGCCCGCGCCGTTGACCCCGGCCACCATCTGCCGGAACTCGACGGTCCGACGTGTGCCGTCGGGGTCTACGGCGTACCCGCCCTCGGGGACGGTGTAGTGCAGCGGGTCGTACCCCCAGTTGTAGCCGTCGGTGTCCTTCACCGCCGCGACGCACTCCTGCTGGCGTTCGGAGTCCGGCGCTGCGGCGGCCAGGTCGCAGTCGGGCTGACGCTGGTCGGCACGCCGTTCGGGGATGGTGGCGAAGTCGAACACGGGCAGCAGGTGCAGGTGGGTCACCCCGGCGGCACCGATCGACCTCAGGTGCCGCATCCCGGCGGTGCCCGGGTCGGTGAAGGCGAGGAAGGTGCCGCGACGCTCGGCCGGCACGGTGCTGTCGGCGATCGAGAAGTCCCGCACGGACAGCTCGGAGATCTGCACCTTGGCCGGCGCCACCGCACTCGGCTTGCGCAGCGTCGACCAGCCCGCCGGCGCCAGCTTCGGGTCGGTCAGGTCGGCGATGAGGCTGTGCGTGGAGTCCGCCGCCAGCGCCACCGAGTACGGGTCGGTCACCGAGGCGGTCACCACCTGCTGGGCCGCCGGCTGCCACGCCTGCACCCGGTACCGGTAGTACGTGCCGGTCCAGTCCCGCGCCCCGCGCACCGACCACACACCGGTGCGGTCGTCGCGGCGCATCGCCACCACGCGCGGCGTGGCGGTGGGCGAGTCGAACAGCTCCAGCGACACCGTCCGCGCGGTCGGCGCCCACACCGCCAGGGACGGCAGGCCGCCCGTGAAGGTGGCGCCCAGGCGGGCGGTGGTGGCCGGGGCGTAGACGTCGTCGAGCACCCCCGGGAGCTGCACGCCGGTGGCACCGAGCAGCGTGCCGTCGGCGGCCCGCTCGGTCACCAGCACCTGCCCGCGCAGTGCCGCCGGCACCTTCGCCAGGTCCCGCTTGTCCAGGGTGAAGGCGCGCCGGTCCCACAGGTGCGGGAACCGGTCGCGCTGCTCCTCGGTGAGCCCGTTGCGGCGCGCGGTCAACGGCATCGAGGTGTACGTGCCGACCAGGTCGCCGTCGACCACGCGTACCCCACCGGCGGGTGCGGTCACCAGCGCGTACGCCCGACCGTCGGTGGGACCGGTCCGCCAGGCGACGGTGCCCCGGTCGATCCAGTGCGCCGCCTGCCGGGTGATGTCGGTGTCGCCGCCGCCGCCGCCGGTGGTCGTCGGCGGCAGCAGCCGACCCGGTGTCGCCGCGAGCAGCCAGACCTCCCGCCCTGCCTCGGCGAAGTCGAGCCGCTGGTCCTGCGGCAGGTCCTTGGTGTCCCCGGAGTGGATGATGTAGCTCAGCCCGGTCGCTCCCTCGGCCAGCGGCACCCGGAACTCGGCGCCGTACGAGTCGATCCGGGTCGGCGGCATCGGCCGGGCCCAGTCGGTGGGCGTGGCCGCGCCGTCCCACAGGTGCAGTCCCCAGCCGTCGTAGTCACCGTCCGGCCGGTGGTAGTGGATCACCGTCACGCCCTCCTCGACCGGCGGTGCCGGTGTCCCGGCGGCCTCCTCCCGGCTCGGATAGGTGGCCGGGTCACCCTGTTTGACCCAGACCTCACCGGTGCGCGTCACGTCCACCGTCCGGTCGTTCTCGACGTCCTTGTTGCCGTCCGCGTCGACCACCAGGAAGCCGACCGACGTCGCCCCCGGCTTGAGCTTCACCCAGGCGAACCGCCCGTACG
This sequence comes from Micromonospora sp. NPDC049903, assembly GCF_044460945.1. Classification (NCBI taxonomy): domain Bacteria; kingdom Bacillati; phylum Actinomycetota; class Actinomycetes; order Micromonosporales; family Micromonosporaceae; genus Micromonospora; species Micromonospora sp. NPDC049903. Next base: position 316,267 of record NZ_JBITKL010000003.1, on the reverse strand, counting down.
AGTCGGTGCCGGTGAACGGGCGACCCTGCGGCCACTCGGTCGTGTACGCCGGATCGATGTCGCCCCAGGCGTACAGGCCCCAGTCGTCGTAGTCGCCGTCCGGGCGGTGGTGGTGCACCACCAGCCAGTCGCGGGACGCGCCGGTCGGTGGGGTGCCCACGGTGGCGGTGGAGCGGGCGGTGGCGGTACGGCCCCGGGCGTCCCGGACCGCCGCCTTGTACTCGATCTTCGTGCCGGCGGCCAGCCCGGTCAGGTCGTGGTGCACGGTGTACGGCGCCCGGTGCGCGGAGCCGAGCAAGGTCCACCTGCCGCCCGCCACCCGGGCCGCCATCGTGACGGTGGCCAGCGGGTCCCCGCTGACCTGTGCGGTCACCTCGGCCTGCGTGTCCACCGGCGTAGCCGTGGGGGTGGTGATGGTCAGGCCCGGCTTGGCGGCGGGCAGCGCGACGGGCCGACCGGCCCGGTGCACCACCGCCGACAGCGGGGGCACGGTCACGGTCAGGGTGCCGTCACCGGCGGTCGCCCGCCGACCGGTGGCGCCGTAGACGGCGGTGAAGGTGGCGCCGGCCGACCAGGTGTCCACGGTGACAGTCTGCGCGGTCGGCGCGTTGTTCACCGCCACCACGTACTCGGTGCGGTCGCGCGGGTCGAACCGGGAGAATGCGAAGACACCCGGGCCGTCGGCGGCGTGGCGCGTCACCTGCACACCGTCGCGCAGCGCCGGGTGTGCCCGGCGCAGGTCGCCCAGCCCGGCGATGGTCCGGTAAAGGGGATGCGTCCGGTCGAACTGGTCCTGGGCGTGGGTCCGGTCGGTGCCCAGCAGGTCGTCGTCGAGGTAGTCGGCGGTGCGGGAGGCGAACATCGGCTGCCGGGCGTCCTTGTCCCCGCCCGCGCCGGTGAAGCCCTGCTCGTCGCCGGAGTAGACGACCGGCTGACCACGGGTGAGGAACATCAGCTCGTGAGCGAGCTGATCGCGGCGCAGGTGGGTGGCCGGGTCGGTGTCGCCGTTGACGATGAACGAGCCGATCCGCCCCATGTCGTGGTTGCCGAGGAAGCTGGGCAGCCGCCTGGCGTCGGTGTCCCGGGCGGCGTAGAGGTCGTCGCGGGCGTACAGGTCGGCCAGCGTTGTGGCGGAGCCGTCGGCGGCGGTGAAGCCACGCGCCGCCTCCTGGAAGCCGAAGTCCAGAGTGGCCGGCAGTCCACCCTGCCGGACGTAGCTGGAGGCGGTCTCCGGGTCGGCGCTGTAGACCTCGCCGAACATGAAGAAGTCCGGCTTGCCGGCGCGGGCCGCGGCCTGCGTGACGCCCTGGCTGAACTGCGGCCAGAAGTCCATGTTGACGTGCTTGACGGTGTCCAGTCGGAAGCCGTCCACGCCGGTTGCGCGCACCCAGTCGGCGTAGATCTTCGTCATGCCGCGGACCACCTCGGGTCGCTCGGTCCACAGGTCGTCGAGACCGACGAAGTCACCGTACTCGCTGTTCTCGCCGACGAAGGTGGAGTCGCCCCGGTTGTGGTACATGGTCGGGTCGTTGAGCCAGGAGGGCACCTTCACCGTCGCGTCCGCCGGGGTCCGGAAGGTCGGGGTGTACGGGAAGGACCGGGTGTTCACCTCGGGGAAGGGCCGCGATCCGTCGGCGAAGTTGCGGTCCTCGAAGGGCCGCCCCTGCGCGTCCCGGTAGGGCGTGGTCGCCTTGTCTACATAGGTCTGCCGGTTCTCGGCGTAGCTGATGACGTCGGCGGTGTGGTTGACGATCACGTCGAGAAAGACCTTGATGCCGCGCCGGTGCGCCGACTGGACCAGGCGCTTGAGGTCGGCGGCGGTGCCGAAGTGCGGGTCGACCTGGGTGAAGTCGGTGATCCAGTAGCCGTGGTAACCGGCCGACGCGTCGTCGCCCTCGCCCTGCACCGGACGGTTGGCGAAGACCGGGGCGAGCCAGATGGCGGTGGTGCCCAGTCCCTCGATGTAGTCGAGCCGCTCGATCAGTCCCTTGAGGTCGCCACCCTGATAGAAGCCCTTGTCCGTCGGGTCGTAGCCGGTGCGCAGGCGGTCACCGGTGAGGCCGCCCCGGTCGTTGCGTGGGTCGCCGTTGGCGAACCGGTCCGGCAGCACGAAGTAGAACTGCTCCGCCGTCGCCCGCTCGTCGGTGCCCGCCGCCAGCAGGGCGGCGGCGGACGGCTCGGTGGGCCAGGTGACGGCGCCGGTGGCACTGGGCGCCCCGGTGGTCGGGCGACCGGCGGCGGTGGCGCTCTCGGGAACCGCGACCGGCGCGCCGGCCAGCGTCAGGGTGAGCAGGAAGACGAACGCGAGCAGGGCCTTACGCGACAGCGGCGGGGGTTTCATCGACGGCCTTCCTCTGGCTGCTGATTGGCCCGCACGCTAGCCCTTGCCGAAACATTCTGCAATACCTTGCAAGCATGACGGCAACAGAGCAGTCTCTTGCGCAAGGATGAGATCGGTGGCGGCCCGCGACCGGCGGGCCGGGAGTCACCGACGACTACAGGCACTCCCTGAGACGGAGCAGTTCCTCGGCGAGGGATCGGCGAACTCGATGTGGAAGCGCAGCGCCACCGAGGCACCCGCCGACAGGTGGGGACCACTGCGATAGGTCAGCGTGCCCCGACGCCCGTCGAACGTGCCCTGCGGCACCCCTTCCAGCCACGCGGTCACCACCCGACCGCCCGCGTACTCGACCCGCGCCACCCACCCCAGGTCGCTGCGCGACGTGTTGCGGATCAACACCTCGGCGATGAAGCCGCCCTGGAAGGTGTCCATCACCCGGTACTGCGCCTCGATCGGTGCGGGCTTGGCCACCGGCGGGGCGCTGCTACGCGGCGGCGACGGCACCACCGGCGGCGCCTGCGGGGTCGACACAGTCGGCGGCGACGGCTCCGGCGAGGTGATGCCGGCCTCGCTCGGCGGGTCGGTCTTTCGCGGCGAGAGCCCGGGCACCGCCGGCGCCGGCGGACTCGCCGCCTCCCGTCCGGCCGAGGACGCCCGCTCGGGGATGGGTGGGGCGGCCGCCGGCCCCTGGGGCCCGGGATCGAACTCCGGGCCCGGTCCCCGGTACGCCCCGATCGCGATGACGAACAGCATCACCATGGCGAGCAGGCCGATCGACATCAGGATCCAGGGCGAGGACGCGACGGCGGGACCGGGTGATGGTGAGAGATGACGCGGAGCGCGACGCATACCGGACATGAATCTCCTCAGCGGGCAGCCGGGCAAGCGTAACGATCTTCAGCGAAAGGGAAAAGTCCCCAGGGATACACCGAACCGTCCTAACAGTACGGTCATCACAGGGCGCACGAGGAACCGTTGACCACACAGTGGGCGGGGTACTCGCCACCGCCGGTGCGGCTGAACCGCAGATCCACCGTCTGCTGCGCTCCGGCGGCGAGCTGCACCGTCCCACTGAGCAGGTACCATCCACCACCCTTGATGCTCACCGAGACGCCCGGTCCGCTGGAGGCACGGATCCCGGTCACGTCGCCGGTGAAGCGCAACTCGACCTGCCAGTCGCGCGACTCGGCGGTGCCGTTGCGCACCACCACCTGCGCGCGGAAGGAGTCCGGTTCGACCGCACCGCTCACCCGATAGCTGGCGGTGAGCGCACCCGGCGCGGCGGGAGACGCCGACGGGGCGGACGTCGGTCCGCTCGGCGACCGGCTGGCCTCCGACCGCCCAGCCGGGGAGGCGGTCCGCGACGGTGGAGTCGGCAGCGCCGACGATCCTGGCGTGGCGGACGTGGCGGCGCCATCCGGCGCCGGGCTGAGCCGTTCCGGACCGGACGGGGCAGACGTGGCCGGGTCCGATGTGGACGATGTCGGCAGCGCCATCGCCGGCCCGGGCTTCCACGACGACGGCTGCTCCGGGCCCCGGAAGGCCAGCGCCGCAACCACCAGCAGCACCGCCAGCACGCCGACACCGACCGAGACCACCACCCAGGGGGCCGAAGCGATCATCCGCGGAAGGGCCCGCCGACGGGCCGTCTCCGTGGTCTCGGCACCCGACGGCCGCACTGCCATTGAGGTCCCCCCTCGTCGCACCGACGCGACAGCCTAGTCACGGCGGCAGCGGGGAGCGAAACGGGTGGGGGCGGGTCGTCCGACCCGCCGGGCCAGGTCCCCGGGACGGCCGGGCACGACGGCCCGCGCCGCGAGGTCAGCCGGTACGGATGACGGTGCAGATGACCGGACCCTCCGTGGCGGCCCGCAGCAGATAGCGGTACCGCTCGCCGGGCACCTGCCGGCCCTGGCTGTCCAGGAACTCCCACCGCACCGCCACCTCGGTCAGCAGCGCGGAGACCTGCTGCACCTCCTCGATGTCGGCGTGCGCGGCGACCAGCTCACGCTCGGCGTAGTCGGGAGCGGCACCCACGAAGGACAGCGCCACCGCCGCCGGCGAGGTGAACGAGAAGCTGTAGGTGTCGGCGACCACCAACCCCGGCAGGGCGTAGCAACCGGCGATCGCGGGCAGGTCGCCGACGGTCAGGGCCACGCCGTACCGGTCGAAGAACTCGGTGAGCGTGTCGAGATCGGTGGAAGCATTCACGTCGCATGCAATTGCCGCCACGCCGGTCGGCGAAACCTCAGCGCTCCGGGATCCGCACCTCGATCTCGCTGCCCAGCCGGGCACCGCCCTGCAGGCCGAGGTCGTCACCGCTCCAGAACCGGCCCGGGTCGTACCAGTTCGGCCGCTTGCCCGGCGGCAGCAGGCCCATCGCCTCGTAGGTGACCGCGACGACCTCGGCGCAGTACGCCGTCTCCAGGGTCCGTTCGCGCTCCAGGGTCCGCTCGCGGTCGGTACTCGCCCGCTGCCGCCGTGGTACCGGCAACCGCACCGCCGGCACCCGTCCCCGCATCCACCGCCAGGCGAGCTGCGCCGTCGACGGGAACGGCGTGCCGTCCAGCCGGGCGATGGTCCGCAGCACCGACCGCTCCATCTCGGCGTCCACCGGTGGGTCGAGCTGACGCAGCCAGGCCCGCTGGCCGTACCGGTTGGCCCAGACGCAGACCGCGTCGCGTAGGTCGTGCAGTTGCACCCCGCGCTGATGGGCGCCGGTCCACATGTCCGGCAGCGACCGACCCAACTCGGCGTGCCACATCAGCGGCGGCATGTCGTCCAGCACGACCGCCATGCCCACGTGGTTGACCGGGCTGTTGGTGATCGACTGGATGGCGCGGTCGGGCACGCTGCGGCCGCGGAAGACCCACACGTCACCGGTACGCGTCAGCTCCACCGCCTCGTCCAGGCTGATGCTCATGAAGGACTACCCTATGCGGATGCGGCAACGGATGCGGTGGTGGAAGGTCCTCGGGTTGGCCGGTCTGGCCGGGGTCGCGGCCTCCGGCGTGGTCATCGCCCGGGCGGAACGGCGACGGCGCGCGTACACCCCGGAGGAGATCCGGGCCCGGCTGCGCGACCGCCATGCCGAGGCCGCCGCGCCCGACGACGCGGGCTGAGACCCGCTCAGTCGATCTCGACGTGGTTGCGGTCCCAGCGACCGCCCACCGGCGGACTGTCCAGCCGCAGCGCGCTCTCGGCGTTGCCGGCGAGGTCGTTCTCCTCGACCCGGCAGGACACGCAGGAGCCCCGCTCGGTGATCCACAGCCCGTGCGTCTGCGTCGGCTCCTCGCTGCTGTCCCAGATCCGGTTGCCGCGCACCGACGCGGAGTCGAAGTGCGCGTTGACCACGATGCCGGCCCGCACCGGCGCCGCCGCCGGCAACTCGTACGCCGTACCCGGTGCCGGGACGTCCTGGTTCCACGCGGTCGCCGCGTCCGGTCGCAGTTCGGCCAGGTCCAGGTCGGTGTCGCTGTTGCCGACCACCACCGCCACCCGGGAGCCCACCCGTAGCACCTTGCCCCGGTGCCCGTTGGTCGGCCAGTTCGCCGACCGGTCGGTCACCGCCCGACGGGCGTAGCGCACCGACTCACCGGAGCCGGTCGACGCCGGGGCGCACTGCCGACCGTTGTTGCGGATCCGGTTGTCCACGATGGCCGCGTCGACCATCGGCCGGTCGATCCGGATCGCGTCCAGACCGTTGTCCCAGAACCCGTTGTCGCTGATCACCACGTCCGACGACGGACCCTGGTAGCCGGCGCCCAGATCGTGCTGGTGATAGCCGTACCAGCCGTTGCCGCTGATCCGGTTGCCCCGGATGGCGTACGGCCCGGGGGTGTTGCCCATGCTGATCCCGTCGCGGACGTTGCGGTCGATCACGCAGTCACTGAGGATCCCGCCCCGACCGGCGATGCCCGCCGTGCCGTTGGCGGAGACGTCGAAGCCGGCCTCCAGGTTCCCGGTGATGGTGCAGGCCGAGACGATCAGCCCGTCGGCACCCCAGTCGGAGATGCCGAACCGGTTGGCCTGGCTGTGGCAGCCGATGATGCGGTACCCGCGCGGGGGCGTCCAGTACGACTTCTGCAACTCCAGGAAGATCCCGTTGGTGCCGTTGCCGAGGGTGGTGCAGTTGGCGATCGTGCAGCGTTCCACCTCGCCCCAGCCGCCGATCCCGATGCCGATGCCCGCGCCACCCATCTCCTCGCCGTTGTCCAGCCGGCCGCAGCCGACCACCACGACGCCGTCGATCAGGCTGTCCTGAAGGAAGTCACACCCCAGCCCGGTGGCGCCGGTGTGGTGGATGTAGAGGTTGCGGAACACACCCCGCACCACGTACTGGAGACCGAGGCCCTTGGCGAGGTAGTTGTACTCGGCCATGGCCACACCCGAGCCGTCGATCTCGAAGTCGGCGAAGGTGCAGTCGGCGATGTGCCGGTCGCGGTCCGCGCCGTGCTGCACGGTGGTCCAGAAGGCCAGCGGCGTCGGGTCGGCACGGTTGCCCTCGTTGCTCAACAGGAACCGGGTCGCGCCCGGCCCCGCGCCGATCAGTGAGACGCCGCTGCGCCAGACGGTGCCGGCGTCCCGGATCGAGTAGATCCCCGGCGGGCAGTAGATGACCCGGGCCCGGCCGTCGGCGGCGTACCCCTCACCGAGCCGGTCGACCAGCGCGGACAACGCCGGTTGGTCGTTGGTGACACCGTCACCCCGGAGGCCGAATTCGTGCGCGTCGCACCAGAGCGGCGCCCCGGCGACCGGGGACAGTCGCTCCCGTGCGGCGATGTACCGGCTCTCCTGCCACACGACGCGCTCCCCTGAAGTCGACGGCCTCCTCGCGAGCCGGGTGCTTTCCCGCTCCGATGCCCCGGAAACGCGGCCTGTGCGATGTCGGAGGTCTGCCCGCGCACGGCGACGACGACGCGTACGCCCGAAAGTTCATGCCCTTTTGTCCGTTTCGTCGCCGACCGTCGCCTCGCCATGGCCGCCCCGATCGCGGAATCATCGGCCCGGGCCGGGGGTTGTACATGGCATGACCGCGACGCCTCCCCCGGCGCCGCACCCCGGGACCCGGGTCGGAATGACCCCGCACCCCCCGGCGTTACACCTGGCCCGGACGTCGTAGCAGTCCCCACCGCGCGGACGCCGACGGACCCGGGACATCCCCCGCGGCACCCGTCCCCCACGGGAGATCGCCGCACACCCCCGACGAAAGGTTCAGATCATCATGCGTACCACCATGCTGCGCAAGACCGCTCTGACCATCGCCGCTGCCGCCGCCACCGCCGGAGGCATCGCCGCACCCGCGATCGCCGCCCAGGCCACCCCGGGCGTCCAGGCCGTCGCCGTGCAGGCCGACCGTAAGGGCCACAGCGAGCGTCAGCTCGACGTCCGCTACGAAGCCCAGCCCAACTTCTACTACTGCGGCCCCGCCGCCGCCCGCAACGCCCTCAGCGTCCAGGGCAAGAACATCGACGTCCACACCATGGCCAAGGAAATGGGCACCACCGAGAACGGCACCGACTCCATCAACGACATCACTCCCGTCCTCAACCGCGAAACCGGCAAGAACGCCTACAAGTCCGTAGAAATCAGCACCCCCACCGCCGACAGCCGCCAGACCGACAAGCTCCGCGACGACATCGTCCGCACCATCGACAACGGCCACGCCGTAGTCGCCAACATCGCCGGCACCACCACCGACACCAACGGCACCACCCACAGCTTCGAAGGCGGCCACTACATCAGCGTCACCGGCTACACCAACAACGGCGACACCGTCACCATCGCCGACTCCGCCAACCCCAACCAAGCCCGCTACGACCTCCACATCGACGACCTCGCCAACTGGATCGCCACCCGCGGCTACGCCACCACCTCCTGACACCACCACACAACGGCCGGCCCCCACACAGGGGGCCGGCCGTCGTGGCATGCAAGGAAGGGACCCCTACCAACGCCTCCTGCATAGCAAGGGACCCCTCCTAAACACCCGTACCGCACCCACACCCACACCTGCGCCGACGCCGGCACCCACGCCCGCGTCACGTCCACTCCGTGACGCAGGGTTGCACTCATAGCAAGACGGACGTACGGTTTTGTTGACAGCGCGTATCGGCGGTAAGTGTTGCCTAACCACGGCGGCCCTCCGGCCGGTGCGACAGACTGCTCAGGACTACTCACGGTCGCTGGTGTGAAGGAGTACGACGTGGCGAGCCTCGACACCTTCGGTGCGAAGACCCAGCTACGCGTCGGAGACGCGAGCTACGAGATTTTCAAGATCAGCCAGGTGGAGGGCCACGAACGGCTCCCCTACAGCCTGAAGATCCTGCTGGAGAACCTGCTGCGGACCGAGGACGGCGCGAACATCACCGCCGAACACATCCGCCAGCTCGGCGGGTGGGACCCGACCGCGGACCCCAACGTCGAGATCCAGTTCACCCCGGCCCGGGTGCTGATGCAGGACTTCACCGGCGTACCGTGCGTGGTCGACCTGGCCACCATGCGTGAGGCCGTCCGCGACCTCGGCGGCGACCCCACCAAGGTGAACCCGCTCGCCCCCGCCGAGCTGGTCATCGACCACTCGGTGATCGCCGACCTGTTCGGCCGTGAGGACGCCTTCGAGCGCAACGTCGAGCTGGAGTACGCCCGCAACAAGGAGCGCTACCAGTTCCTGCGCTGGGGGCAGACCGCGTTCAACGAGTTCAAGGTGGTGCCGCCCGGCACCGGCATCGTGCACCAGGTCAACATCGAGTACCTGGCCCGCACGATCATGGAGCGCGGCGGCCAGGCGTACCCGGACACCGTGGTCGGCACCGACTCGCACACCACGATGGTCAACGGCCTGGGCGTGCTCGGCTGGGGCGTCGGCGGCATCGAGGCCGAGGCGGCCATGCTGGGCCAGCCGGTCAGCATGCTGATCCCCCGCGTGGTGGGCTTCAAGCTCTCCGGCGAGATGCCGGCCGGCACCACCGCCACCGACCTGGTGCTGACCATCACCGAGATGCTGCGTAAGCACGGCGTGGTCGGCAAGTTCGTCGAGTTCTACGGCCCCGGTGTGAGCGCCGTGCCGCTGGCCAACCGGGCCACCATCGGCAACATGTCCCCGGAGTACGGCTCCACCGTCGCGATCTTCCCGATCGACGCGGAGACCGTCCGCTACCTGGAGCTGACCGGCCGGGACCCGCAGCAGGTCGCGCTGGTCGAGGCGTACGCCAAGGAGCAGGGCCTCTGGCACGACCCGTCCGCCGAGCCGCAGTACTCCGAGCACCTGGAACTGGACCTGGGCACCATCGAGCCCTCGCTCGCCGGACCCAAGCGTCCCCAGGACCGGGTGCCGCTGGGCAGCGCCAAGACGCTGTTCCGCGGCGCACTCACCGACTACGTCGCGGCCGACGAGACCGGTGGCGACCCGGGTCGCCGCCCCGGCGTGCCGCAGCAGGACAAGCCGTTCGGCACGGCGGGCCCGGCCGACGAGGCCAGCGCCGAGTCCTTCCCGGCCAGCGATGCCCCGGCCAACGAGGTCAACGACCCGGCCGACGCCCCGCGTGACCTGGTGACCGCCGCCGTCGGCTCCGGCGGGCGGGCCAGCAACCCGATCCGGGTCACCGGCACTGACGGCAACGAGTACGAGCTGGACCACGGCGCGGTGGTGATCGCCGCCATCACCTCCTGCACCAACACCTCCAACCCGCAGGTGATGATCGGCGCGGCGCTGCTCGCCCGCAACGCCGTGGACAAGGGCCTGAACCGCAAGCCGTGGGTGAAGACCACCCTCGCGCCGGGCTCGAAGGTCGTCATGGACTACTACGAGCGGGCCGGCCTCACGCCCTACCTGGAGAAGCTCGGCTTCCACCTGGTCGGCTACGGCTGCACCACCTGCATCGGCAACTCCGGTCCGCTGCCGGAGGAGGTCTCCGCCGCGGTGAACGAGGCCGACCTCGCCGTGGTGTCGGTGCTCTCCGGCAACCGCAACTTCGAGGGCCGGATCAACCCCGACGTCAAGATGAACTACCTGGCGTCCCCGCCGCTGGTGGTGGCGTACGCCCTCGCCGGCACGATGGACATCGACCTGGCCAACGAGCCGATCGGCGAGGACAGCGCGGGCCAGCCGGTCTACCTGCGCGACATCTGGCCGAGCAGCGCCGAGATCCAGGACGTCATCGCCTCGGCGATCGGCGCTGGCGGGTTCAGCTCCGCATACGCCGACGTCTTCGCCGGCGACGAGCGCTGGCAGTCGCTGCCGACGCCGACCGGGGACACCTTCGCCTGGGACGGCGAGTCCACCTACGTGCGCAAGCCCCCGTACTTCGAGGGCATGCGGCCCCTGCCGGCGCCTGTTCTCGACATCGGTCCGGCCAGGGTGCTGGCCAAGCTCGGTGACTCGGTGACCACCGACCACATCTCCCCGGCCGGCTCCATCAAGGCCGACTCCCCCGCCGGCGAGTACCTGGCCGGGCACGGCGTGCCGCGCCACGAGTTCAACTCGTACGGCTCGCGTCGGGGTAACCACGAGGTGATGATCCGGGGCACCTTCGCCAACATCCGGCTGCGTAACCAGCTCGTCCCAGGGGTGGAGGGCGGCTTCACCGTCAACCACCTGACCGGCGAGAAGACCTCGATCTACGACGCCTCGGTGGCCTACCAGGAGGCCGGCATCCCGCTGGTCATCCTGGCCGGCAAGGAGTACGGCTCGGGCTCGTCGCGGGACTGGGCGGCCAAGGGCACCATGTTGCTGGGCGTCAGGGCGGTCATCGCCGAGTCGTACGAGCGGATCCACCGCTCGAACCTGATCGGCATGGGTGTGCTGCCGTTGCAGTTCCCGACCGGCGAGAGCGCCGACTCGCTGGGGCTGACCGGCACCGAGACGTTCACCGTCACCGGTGTCACCGCCCTCAACGACGGCTCGATCCCGCGTACCGTGCGGGTCAGCACGGACAGCGGCGTGGAGTTCGACGCGGTGGTGCGGATCGACACCCCGGGTGAGGCGGACTACTACCGGCACGGCGGCATCCTGCAATACGTGCTGCGGCGCATGATCGCCAGCTGAGGCGACGAACTGCCGAAGGGCTCCCTCCCCGGTCGGGGAGGGAGCCCTTCGTTCGTCCGGCCGAGGGCGCTGGACACACCGTCACTCGACGGCGCGGCCACGGGCCTCCCGGATCTTCATCGCGTGCTCCACCACGGTGATCAGCACCTCTTTGACCGACTCCCGGTTGCGGGCGTCGCAGAGCAACACCGGCACCTCGGGATCGAGGTTCAGCGCGGCCTGCACCTCGTCGAGACGGTACGAGCGTGACCCCTCGAAACAGTTCACCGCGACCAGGAACGGCGTACCCCGCCCCTCGAAGTAGTCGATGGAGGGGAAACAGTCGGCGAGCCGACGGGTGTCCGCCAGCACCACCGCGCCGATGGCACCGAGCGCCAGTTCGTCCCAGACGAACCAGAACCGGTCCTGGCCGGGCGTGCCGAACAGGTACAGCACCAGGTCCTCGCTGACCGTGATCCGGCCGAAGTCCATCGCCACCGTGGTGGTCTGCTTCGCCTCGACGCCGGAGAGGTCGTCGATGCCGACCCCCGTCTCGGTCAGCACCTCCTCGGTCCGCAGCGGGCGTGTTTCACTGACCGCCCCGACCAGCGTGGTCTTGCCGACCCCGAAGCCGCCGGCGACCAGGATCTTGATCGCTGTGGGCAGGGCGACCGCTCCCGGCGGCCGCTCAGAGTGCCCGTAGTCCATTGATAACCGCCTCGAAAATGCTGTGGTCGGGTATGCCGACGGTGGTGTGCGGCTCGCGGATCTGCACCAGGCTGCGTGCCACCAGATCGCCGAGCAGGACCCGCACGGTGCCCACCGGCAGGTCCAGATGTGCCGCGATCTCGGCCACGGACTGAATCCGCTGACAGAGGCCGACGATCGCCAGGTGTTCCGGGCCGAGACCGATCTCCGGGGAGACGTCCGAGCGGGTCGCCGTCACCAGGGAGATCAGGTCGAACGTGCCGGTGACCGGACGGGCCCGGCCGCCGGTCACCGCGTACGGACGGACAACCGGACCGGCATGGTCGTCCACCCACTGGTGGTCCGCGGACTCTCCCTGCACCGTCATCCGGGCTACTTCTCCCCGCCGGTCTGCTCGGCGGACCGGGACGGCGACGCGACGTACTTGCCGACCCTGGTGACCAGCATCGCCATCTCGTACGCGATCAGACCCACGTCGGCGTCCTCGGAGGCCAGCACCGCGAGACAGGCGTTACGGCCGGCGGCTGTGACGAACAGGAAGGAGGACTGCATCTCGATGATCGTCTGCTGGACCTGCCCGCCACCGAACCGCTTGCCCGCACCGCGGGCCAGGCTCTGGATACCGGCCGCCATCGCTGCCAGGTGCTCGCCGTCGTCGCGGCTGAGCCCCTGCGACGAGGCCATCAGCAGACCGTCGGCGGACAGCGCCACCGCATGTTCGGCCTGCTTGACCCGGCCGACGAGGTCGTCCAGCAACCACGTCAGGTCGGCACTCGAAGCCGTCTTCTGCGCCACTTCGTCGTCCTCTTCTCCCCGGCTCATCGCCGTGCTCATCTGGGCCTGACCAGCGCTGACCCGGGCCAACGGGCCAGCGACGCGGATCAGGTCGCCGGTTGGTCGGCGCCGTCGGAACCGTCCTCGGCACGCCGGCCGCCATCGAGCAACCTAGCGGCGTCGGAGCGTCCGCGCCGGGTGCCCGTCTGGTACGAACTCATCATGCGCCGAACCTGTTCTGGTTCGCGGATCACGTCTTCGCCGTCGTCGGCCGCCTCGGGCTCGTTGCGCAGCGCCGGGGCGAGACTGGCCTGTCGCACCCGGACCGGCAGGCCCGACTCGGTACGCCCCAGGTCGGACTCGGCCACCGTCGGCGTACCCGGCTCGGGCGAGGTCGCCGCCGGAACGGGCGGGCCCGTCGGCGCACCGGGCGCGACCACCGCGTCGGCCGGCGGGCGCGGCGGCCGGGCCGGGCCCTCGCCCGGCGCGGAGGTCACCGGCACCTCGATCGGGATGGTCGGGCCGTCCAGGGCGGACTGACCGGGCCGGCGGCGGGACCTGGTCGGCAGGACGGTGGTCTCCTCGACGGACTCCACCGACGGCTGCGCGACCGGTCCAGCGGCGGCTTCCCGTGCTGCGGTCGGCGAGGCCACCGCCACCGGTGCGGGTGACCGCTCGTCGCCGGCGGGGACCGCCCCGGCGGGCAGCACCGGAGCCTCGCTCCGCGTGGCCGGCGGCGGGACCGCCGGCTGTGCGCCGTCCACGGTGATCAGGTCGCTCGGGACCAGCACCACCGCGGTCGTCCCGCCGTACGGCGACTCCTTGAGGTGCACCCGCACCCCGTGCCGGTCGGTCAACCGGCTCACCACGTAGAGACCCAACCGGGACGCGTCGGCGAGGTTGAGTTCGGAGCGGTCGGTGATGCGGTGGTTGGCGGCGGCCAGGTCCTCCTCGGTCATGCCGAGGCCACGGTCCTCGATCTCGATGGCGAACCCGTTGGCGACCAGTTGTCCCCGCACCTCGACGGTGGTGTGCGGCGGCGAGAACGACAGCCCGTTCTCGATCAGTTCGGCGAGCAGGTGGATGACGTCACCGACGGCCCGCCCGGCCAGCGACACCCCGCTGATCGGGAGCACCTGGACCCGGGTGTAGTCCTCGACCTCACCGACCGCGCCACGGACCACGTCCACCATCGGCACGTTGCGGCGCCAGGCCCGGCCGGGCGTGGAGCCGGAGAGCACGATCAGGTTCTCCGCGTTGCGCCGCATCCGGGTGGCCAGGTGGTCGACGCGGAACAGGTCCTCCAGTTCCTCCGCGTCCTGCTCCCGGCGCTCCATCGAGTCGAGCAGGGTGAGCTGGCGATGCACCAGGGCCTGGGTACGCCGGGCCAGGCTGAGGAAGACGTCGCGCACCGCGCGGCGCAGTTCCGCCTGCTCCACCGCGGTCCGGACGGCCGTCTCCTGCACCACGTTGAACGCCTTGCCCACCTGACCGATCTCGTCGTCACCGAACTGCAGCGGCGGCGCCTCCTTGGCCACGTCCACCTGCTCGCCACGGCCGAGCCGATCCACCACGCTGGGCAGCCGCTCGTTGGCGAGCTGGAACGCGGCGTCCCGCAGGCGCTGCAACTGCTGCACCAACGCACGGGCGGTGGTGACCGAGACGACCACCGAGGCGATGACGGCGAGCAGACCGAGACCGGCGGCGAGCACCAACCGGATGATGACGCCGACGGCGACGGGGGTCGCCCGTTCGACCACGTCGTCACCACCGGCCAGCACGACGTCGCCGATCTCGATCAACGCCGGGCTCGTGGCATCGGTCCACGCCTCGGCGCTGAACGGCACCCGGGTGCTGTTCCCGGCCAGCATGACCTGGTTCTCCAGGTCGGTCAGTCGACGGAAGTTCGGGCCGGCGGACATCTGCTGGTAGCGCGTCTGGTCCGCCTGCGGCAGCCGGACGACCGCCTGGTCCGCGACGAACTGGCGGGCGCCGACGACCCGGGTGAACTCCGCTCGCTCGCTCGAGGTGATCCGACCGGCGGCCAGCACCCCGGCGAGCAGGGCGTCCTCCTGGGACAGCAGTTCCCGGGCCCGGTTGAGCTGGATCAGTTGGACGGTGTCCTCGGCGACCTGGTCGTCGTCGAGGTTGCCCAGCTCGTCGTAGACCTGATAGATCGACTCGATCACCTGGGTGAACGCCCCGCCGGCCTCGCTGCGGCCGATGTTGCGGCCGTCCACGGCCGCCCTGGTGTCCGACAACGCGGTGAGCCCACGGTTCAGCTCGCCGATCCGCTGGTGCAGGCCGTCGCTACCGAGCAGGCCGACCTGCCAGTGCCCGGCCGACTCCTTGAACTCGGCGGCCAGCTCGTCGGTGCGCTGACGCACCTGCACGAGCTCACCACGCCTGCGGTCCTCGGGCCGACCGAGGTACGCCAGCGAGGTCCGGCGTTCCAGCTGCAGCTGCAGCAGCAGTGGCTCGGTGGGATCGAACACCCGCACGTCCAGCGCCTGTACGCCGACCAGGTTGACGCCCTCGCGGACGGTCACCCAGGCGGTGAAGCTCCAGAGTGCCACCAGCGAGGCCAACAGGGCCACGACCTTGGTACGCAGATTCGAACTGCGGGAACCCATTACACCGTCCCTGGCCCGGAGCGAGTTGATCGGTCAGTCAGGCGGGCCACACACGCACCGACCCCGGCGCACGCTAACAGCGTCACCGTAGCAACTCAAGCGCTCGTGATCATGCCCTGGTGGGAGGCTTCGGCGCCCTCACCGCCACCGCCTGCCGCGCCGGATTCGAGCGCCAGACGCCGTGCCGCGAGCACCGCCGCGCGGACCACCAGGACCGGGGTGTAGAGGTCCTTGTCATGCCACAGTGGAGGATCACCGACGGCGTCGACCTGCAGATGTACCAGCGCCCGGGCAGCGGCCTGCACCACCTCGGGCCGCCGGTCGCCCGCCCCGAGCAGGACCTGCACCGCGTACGCCGTCTCCTCCGTGGTGGTCGACCAGCGTCCCCAGCCGCCGTCGTCGCGCTGGGTGGCCAGCACCCAGCCGACGGCCCGGTCGACGGCCTCCCCGGCGGCCTCCGGCGGTGCGTGACCGGCCAGCGCCAGGGCCGCGCAGGAGGTGGCGTAGTAGGGCGAGGCGTGCCAACGGTCCGTCCAGTGGCCGTCCGGCTGCTGCACCTCGCGCAACCAGCCACCGAGGGCGGCCACCCGGGCGCCGTACCGGTTCGCGCCCTCGCGGGTGTGCCGGGCGTGCCAGCCCAGCGCCTCCAGCACGTGCGCGTTGGTGGTGATCGAGTCGCCGTCCTCCCCGCGCCAGGTGCAGAAGTGACTGCCGAGGTCGTAGCGGAACAGACTGGTCGGGTCGACCGGCCGGCCTAGCCGGGCCAGGGCGTACAGGGTGGCCGAGGTGGTGTCCGCGTCGGCCGGCAGCCCCGGCCCGGTCGCCGCGCCGTCCGGTCCGAGCGCGGCGGCCAATCCGGCCACCACCGCCGGCGACGGTCGGACCGGTATCCCCGCCCGGATCAGCGTGCCGAGCGTCCAGGACCGCTCGAAGACGCTGATCGGGGTGCAACACGGCACCGGGCCGTCGTGCCGGGCCACCACCTCGTCCAGGTACGCCCGCGCGGCCCGGTCCGGCGCACGCCGGTGGTTGAGCCACCCGGCCGTGGCGGCTGGTGAGGCGCCCACCGCGCCGTCGATCGGGCGGACCTCCTCGCGGGTCGCGGCGTTCGGCCCCAGCACCTCGTAGGCGTGCCACAGCTTGCGCGGCATCGGCCGGTCGGTGGCGAGCAACGCGGAGACCGCGTCGAGGCGCCGCCGGTCCACCCGGGGCAACGGATGCAGGCCGGGCAGTGCCGGGGCACCCCGGTCGCGTAGCCGGGTCAGGTGCGTGTCGATGCGACCGGTCAATGCCGGCACGATCAGGTCGGCCGCCGGGGTGTCCGGCAACGGCGCGCCGGCTCCCAGCCGCCGGGCCAGCGCGGTCAGCCCACGAGCGGCGGCGTCCACCAGGTCCGACGGTGCCGGGCCGGAACGGTCGGCCGGCTCGTCCCGGGCGAGGACCGCGACCAGGGCCTCGACGGCGCTCGCCGTCGGCACCAGACCGTACCCGCCGGGCAGACCCCAGGCGCCGTCCGGTCCCTGCTGACCGAGCAGGTACGCCAACCGCCGGCCGTGGCCACCGAGCCACGGGGCGTCGGCGACCAGGCGACCCGTCTCGTAGACCGAGGCACTCACCTGCCCGGCCGGTTCCCGGTCCAGGTCCGCGACCAGGTCGGCGGCCGCGTCGGTGACGCGCTGCGCCGTCTCCGGTGGCCCGGTGACTCCTGCGGCCGTCACGGCGTGCCCCAGAAGTCGGTGGACCGGTAGAAACCGCTGCTGAAGCCGATCTGCCGGGCCAGGTAGTCGGCCGCCACCGGGCAGTCGCCGCGGAGCGTCGCGAGCTGGTCCCGGGCCTCGGCGACCAGCTCGGCGATCCGCTTCTCCACCTCGGCGCGGGACACCAGCAGCAGCGCGTTGAGGTCACCCCAGCGCAGGTCGCGCTCGTACGTGCCGAGGTCGTTGACCAGGCGTAGGATCCGCTGCACCTGGTCGCTCGCGGCCAGCAGCGCGTCGAGGTGCGCCAGGGTGGCCGGATCGTCGGTGTGGATCCAGTGCACGACGTTGACCACGGTGCAGGCCAGGTTGGCGGCGTTGTCCAGGTACTCCGCGAACCCGGGCCGGGTGTCCGGCGACTGCTTCCAGTCCCACTCCCGGGCCATCGCGGCGAGCACCTTGCGGGTCTCCTCCCGCCAGCGCTCGCGGTGCGCGGCGAAGGCGGGCACCGTGGCGAGTTCGTCGCGCAGCTCGGCGAGGAAGGCACCGAGCTGGTCGCCCTCCTCGGGCGTCCCGCCATCGACCACTGCGAGGCAACGGGCGGTCAGCCGGTCGATCTCGTCGCGCGAGCGGGCCTCGTGGTCCACCAGCCAGTCCACGGCGAAGCCCCACAGCACCGCCCGGTTGGTGACCCGGAGCCGGTCGAGGGCGCACCAGGGCGCGCCGAAGGCGATCGCCATCGCCACGTTGCCGAACAGCGTGGCGTCGAAGGGCCGGGCCGGGAACAGCTCGGGGTACGCGGCGGCGACCGCCGCCAGGTCGCGCTGACCCTTCGCGGCGAGGGCGCAGATCCGGCCCTGTTCGGCGGCGTCGGTCATCTGGTCGCCGGAGCCGACCGGCGACACCTCGGTCCGGGAACTCACGCCGCGACACCCTGCGCGGGCCGCAGGACCACCTCGACCGGTTCCAGGGGACGCAACGCGGCGGCCACCTTGATGCCGGGTACGGCCGGACGGCACAGCCGGAACCGGAACCGGCTCAGCAGGCCGGCCACGATCAGCGTCGCCTCCAGATAGAACAGGTGCATGCCCAGGCACTGGTGCGGGCCGCCGCCGAACGGGAAGTGCGTGTACCGGTGCCGCTGTCGGGCCTGTTCGGGCCGGAACCGGTCCGGGTCGAAGACGTCGGGTCGCTCCCAGAACATCGACATGCGGTGGGTGATCAGCGGGCTGACCACCACAGTGGAGCCGGCCGGGATCCGGACCCCACCGATGACGTCCTCCTCGACCGCGTTGCGGGGGAAGAGCCAGCCGATCGGATAGAGCCGGAGCAGCTCGTCGAGCACCTGCCGGGTGTAGCGCAGGTCGCGCAGGTGTTCCTGGCGTACCGGCTGGCCGCCGACCACCTCGTCGATCTCGGCGTAGAGCCGGGCGGCGATCTCGGGGTTGCGCTCGATGTGCGGCCACAGCCAGGTGAGGACGCTGATCGTGGTCTCGGTGGTGGTGGCCACCATCGCCACCGTGTCGTTGCGGACCTGCTGCTCGTCGAGTCGGCCACCGCCCTCGGTGCGGCCCCGCCACAACGTGCTGATGATGTCGTCGGCGTCCTCGGCGGTCTCGTGGCGGGCGGCCCGCACGGTCGGCAGCAGCAGGTCGTCGATGAGCTGTACGGCCCGGCGGAACGTCCGGTCACCGGGCATGGGCGCGGCCAGCGGCGCCCACGGCATCAGGATGCGGGGCATCACCGAGCGGGCGATGTCGTCCTGCGCCTGCATGATCCGCATCGCGTCGGGCACCGAGATCCTGTCCGCGAAGAAGACCCGCATGATCGCCGAGCAGACGATGCGGGCCTGCACCGTGCCCATGTTGACCGGTCGACCGGTACGCGCCGGCTCGGCCAGCTCGTCAACGGCCTCCTCGATGGCGAGGGCGAGGCGGTCGACCATCGCGTCGATGCGGCGGGCGGTGAACAGCGGCTGGAGGATCTGCCGGCTGTCGGCCCAGTGTTCGCCGTCGCTGAGGATGCCCTCGCCGAACAGCCGCTTCAGCGGGCGCCACTGCAGACCGTCGCCGGCGCGCACGTAGTTGCCGGAGCGTTCGCGTAGGACCTGTTGCAGGTGCTCGGGGTGGGTGACCAGGTACGGGCGCAGCGAGCCGAGGTTGAGCCGGACGACCTCACCTGCGGAGCGTTCGCCGAACTCGACGAGGGCGCGGGCCGGATCACGCAACAGGTTCGGTAACGTGTACCGCAGCGGGATCGATGCCGGTCTCCGGGTTCGGGCGCAGTTCACGTCGTCGGCTCCCAGTTGGGCGGGCCCCGGGGGTGAGGGGCGTTACTCTTCGAAATGCCACGATTGCGATGAGCATGACATTGCCGTAGCACTCCTCACTAGTCACGCACCGAGAAATCTTCATGGTCGACATTCCCGCCGTCCACAACGGAGGCATGGCGTACCGGTCAGGTGCACGAGGGACACCGCACTCCTCCCGTACTCCCTTCCACCGCTCATCGCGCCTGATCAACACCGGTCCACGCGGCCTCGCCCCGAGTGCCGACCCACGCCGAGGCGAGGCACTCCCGAACCCCGCCGCCCCTCTCAGGTGATCTTCGTCATCCCTGCTCACATCAGAGGTACGGAACCCGTGGCAGCGATCGGCCGACCGGGCGGGCAGGCCCCTCGGCGCGGTCCCGCCGCGAAGAACCCGGGCGCGGCCGGGCCTGCTGTGCCAGGCTCAGGGGCATGGACGACACGACCATCCTGAGCCGGATCTCCGATCTGGTCGACGAGGAGCACCGGCTGCGCGCCGAGGCGCAGGCCCACGAGGCGGGCACCGACGACGAGGCCCGTGCCCGGCTGCGTGAGCTGGAGGAGTCCCTCGACCAGTGCTGGGACCTGCTCCGCCGTCGACGCGCCGCGCGGCAGGCACACGGCGATCCCGACGCCCAGGGCGCACGCCCGGTGCCCGAGGTCGAGCGGTACCTCCAGTAGGCACCCGCCGGGCTCCGGGCAGCGGCGGAACCGCCACCCGGAGCCCGTCGTCCGGCCCGACCGACGGCCGAGGCCGGACCGTCAGCGCAGACCGGCCTCGCGGGCCAGCAGATCGGTCAGAGCGTCCGGCTCCTGAGGCAGGCCCCGGGCGGTGAACCAGGTGGCGACGACCCGCACGTCCCGGGCCAGGAATTCCCGCCCCTGTGGGTTCGCCACCACGTCGACCACCTGCGGCAGGTCGATCAGGACCAGCCGCCCCTCGTGCACCAGCAGGTTGTACGGCGACAGGTCACCGTGCGCGTACCCGGCGCGGGCCAGCACCACCAGCGCGTCGACGAGCTGCTCCCACAGCCTGCGCAGCTCGCCCGCCTCGGGACGCAGCTCGGCCAGCCGGGGCGCGGCCCGCCCCTGGTCCGGGTCGCCGAGGAACTCCAGCATCAGCTCGGTGCCGCGCAACTGCACCGGGTACGGCACGGCGACCGTGCCGAACCGTTCGCCGATCTCCCAGAGCCGGGCCAGCGCGGCGAACTCGGCCGCCGCCCACTGCCCGGCGACCATCTGCCGGCCGAACGCGGTCCGCCCGGTCATCGCGCGCATCTCCCGGGACCGGCGGACCCGCCGTCCTTCGAGATATCCGGCGTCGCGGTGGAAGAGCCGGTGTCGGGGATCGCGGTAGCGCTTCGCCGCCAGCAGGCAGGCCCGATCGGTCTCCGGTACGGCCCGGCGGACGAGGTGGACGTCGGCCTCCTTGCCGGTCTTGAGCACCCCGAGTTCGGTGTCCTTGGCGGCCAGTTCGGTGACCAGCCACGCCGGATGGGGTTGCGGGCCGTGCACCGCGTCGTCCCAGGAGGACCAGACCTCACCGGTCTCCGGGTCGGGCTCGTCGTCCGGGTCGGTCGGGGCGGGGCCGGACGGCCGCCCGCGCTTCAGGAAGTGTGGTTCGTCGTCGTCGAAGCGGCGCTTGCCGCGGGCTCGGCGCTCCGGCACCGAGGAGTCGTGATCGCGCACTGCGCTGGTCGTCCCTTGTTCGAGGTGGATGGAGGCAGGAATTGACCTGCGAGAACGGCCATGACCGACCTCCTCTCCTCGACCGGGCGCACGCCCGGCAGCACGATGCGCGGACCATGCTCGTCGCGTCGCCCCGCCGGGGCAACCCGTTTTCGACCTCAGGCGCGGGTACGCCCCGCCGCGCCACCCGTGGCGCCCATGATCGCGGCGATGGCGGCGATCACCGTGTCGACGGTGACCGTCGGGGCGAACCGGGCGTCCGTCCAGGGCCGACCCCGGTGCAGCCAGACGCTGGGCAGCCCGACCGCGGTCGCGCCACCGATGTCGGCCTCCGGGCCGTCGCCGATCACCCAGGCGCCGCGCAACGGCATCCGGGCCCGTTGTGCGGCCAGCGCGAAGATCCGGGGGTTGGGCTTGCTGACCCCGGCCTCCTCGGAGATCACCCAGTCGGCCACGTACCGGTCCAGGCCGGTACGCCGGATCTTGGTGTCCTGTAGGCGGACCGTGCCGTTGGTGACCACCACCGGCATCCAGCCGGCGTCGTCGGCGATCCGCAGCGCGCAGGCGACCAGCGGATCGAGCCGGGTGAACTCGACGATGCCCTCGTGCAGCTCCTCGACCAGATCGATGGAGGGGATCCGCAGGCGGTAGCGGTCCCGGATGGCGTCCGCGACGTCCCATCGGTCGGTCAGCCCGTCGGCGTCTATCGACAACAGCCATTCGATGTCGTGCGCGGGCGCACCGATGCCGTCGAGGAAGCGCTCTGCCCAGGTGCGGAACGGCCCGGCCCGGTCGAGCAGGGTGTTGTCCAGATCCAGCAGGAGCAGTGGCACTCGGGCACCTTACGGGAATCCGGTACCCGCCCGACAGGGCCGGAGGTTACGCGGTGATGTCGTACCGGCACTGACCCCGACCAGAACCCGATTTCCAAGCCGTACGTACGGTTTGCGTTACCCCGGGTGAGCTGACACGATCGTGACGTGCCCAGAGTAAGTCAGGACCAGCTCGACGCCCGTCGACACGAGATCCTCACCGCCGCGCGCGCCTGCTTCGCTCGGCACGGCTACGAGGGCGCCACCGTGCGCCGGCTCGAAGAGGCGACCGGGCTGTCCCGAGGGGCCATCTTCCACCACTTCCGGGACAAGGACTCGCTCTTCCTGGCCGTCGCCGAGGACGACGCGGCGACGATGGTGGAGACCGTCGCCCGCAACGGTCTGGTCCAGGTCATGCGGGACCTGCTCGCCCGCGCGGTCTCCCCGGACACCACCGGATGGCTCGGCAGCCAACTGGAGGTCTCCCGACGGCTGCGGACCGACCCGGCCTTCGCCAAGCGGTGGGCCGAGCGCTCGGCGGCCATCGCCGAGGCCACCCGGGACCGCCTGTCCCGGCAACGCGAGGCCGGAGTGCTGCGCGAGGACGTACCCATCGACGTGCTGGCCCGCTTCCTCGAACTCGCCTACGACGGCCTGGTCCTGCACCTGGCCATGGGACGACCCGCCGGGGACCTCGGCCCCGTCCTCGATCTGGTCGAGGAGGCCGTCCGTCGCCGCTGAACAGTCGGTAACGGCCCGATAACCCGGCTGTCCCGGCCTCGGCACGGTGGCGTCCGCGCTCCACAATGTGTCTGCGTTCCCTTCGCGCGACAGGAGCAGGTCATGACGGATCCCGCGGCGGACTTCCACACCTGGGGCATTCCCAGCCGCACCTTCCTGTTTCTCTATCTGGCGGCGGCGCTCGTCCTCGTCGTCGGCACCCTGATCCAGCGCCGGGCGGTGCTGTCCGGCCGCTCCGCGCCCCCCGCCGACCAACTCGGCCCGCAGCAGCTCGCCTTCCTCAACGGCGGCGAGAACCTGGCGGTCTGGACCGCCATCGGCGCGCTGCGGGGACAGGGCGTGATCGGGGTCGACAAGCACCACCGGCTGACCGCCGACGCTCCCCTGCCACCCGGCGCGACCCCGCTCGACCGCGCCGTCCACCACGCCGCCAGCCAGCGCTGCCCCGCCCGCCAGGTCATCACGACCGAGTGGGTGAGCCGGGCCCTCACCGAACTGCGGGACGGCCTGGACCGGCACGGACTGCTGGTCACCCCGGAGCAGCGGGCGGCCCTGCGGATCGGCCCGCTGCTGATGGCCGTGCTGTCCGCGGTCGGCATGGCGCGCATCTTCGCCGGCGCGGCCAACGGGCGACCGGTCTGGTATCTCGTGGCCGTCGTCCTCGCACTCAGCGTGGTGGCCACCCTGTTGTTCGCCCTGGTGCCCCGACGGACCAAGGCCGCCGACGCGGCGCTGCGGCTGCTCCGCATGCGCAACCACCACCTGGCACCGCGTAGCAACCCGTCGTACGCCACCTACGGCGCCGCCGGCACCGCGATGGCGGTGGCCCTCTACGGCAGCGCCACGATCTGGGCCATGGACCCCACCTTCGCTCAGCAGGCCGAGCTCCAGCGCCAGGCGGCCACCGGCACCGGCGGCACCGCCGCCTGCGGCGGTGGCAGCACCGCAGGCGCGAGCGACAGCGGCGGTGGCTGCGGTGGTGGAGGCGGCGGCGGGTGCGGCGGCGGTGGAGGATGCGGCGGATGACCGGCCCGCACGGGGTGGGCATCGGCTGGCGACCGGAGATCGCCGGATTCGTCGCCGACCTGCCCGGCCTGCGCTTCGTCGAGGTGGTCGCCGAGGGCGTGTCCCCCGCCGACCCACCCGACGGGCTGGTCGAGCTGCGTCGACGCGGCGTGACCGTGGTGCCGCACGGGGTACGGCTCTCCCTCGGCGGCACCGAACCGGTCGATCCGGCCCGGGTCGGTCACCTGGCGGCGGTCGCCGAACTGGTGGCGGCACCCCTGGTCAGCGAACACATCGCCTTCGTCCGGGCCGGTGGCCTGGAGGCCGGGCATCTGCTGCCGCTGCCCCGCACCCGCGAGGCGGTCGACGTGGTCTGCGCCAACGTCGCCCGGGCCCGGGCCGACCTGCCGGTGCCGATCGCGCTGGAGCCGATCGCCGCGCTGTTCGACTGGCCGGACGACGAACTCGACGAGGCCACCTTCCTCACCGAGATCCTGGACCGCACCGACGCGCTGCTGCTGCTCGACATCGCCAACGTGCACGCCAACGCCCGTAACCGGGGCACCGACCCGCTGGCCCTGCTGGATCGGCTGCCGTTGGACCGCGTCGCGTACGTGCACGTCGCCGGCGGCGCCGACCACGGCGGCTTCTATCACGACACCCACACCGACCCGGTCGGCCAGGACGTCCTCGACCTGCTCGCCGAGGTGTGCGCGCGACACCGGCCACCGGCGGTCATGCTGGAACGCGACGGGCACTACCCGCCCGCCGCCGACCTGCGCGCCGAGTTGGACGCCATCGCCACCGCCAGCGGCTTGCCGGTGGTGACGTGAGCGTCGACCCCGACGAGTCGCCCGCGCCGGGCGACACGCTGGCCGAGCGGCAGGCGCGACTGGTGGCCGCGCTGGTGGCCGGCGGCCCACCGCCCCCGGGGTTCGCGCCCGCACCGCTGGCCGCCGCCCGCGCGGCGCTGCTGCGCAAGC
The DNA here is from genome assembly GCF_044460945.1 of Micromonospora sp. NPDC049903. Classification (NCBI taxonomy): domain Bacteria; kingdom Bacillati; phylum Actinomycetota; class Actinomycetes; order Micromonosporales; family Micromonosporaceae; genus Micromonospora; species Micromonospora sp. NPDC049903. The sequence continues at coordinate 291,554 of NZ_JBITKL010000003.1, read as the reverse complement.
GGGCCGGCGAGGTCGCCCGCCACTGGCCGCTGCTCACCGCCGCCCTCGGCCAGCGCTGGCCGTCGACCTTCCTCACCTGGGCCGCCGACCGGCCCACCGGCGGTGGCCTGCGCGACGGCTGGGACCTGGCCCGCGCGCTGCGCGACCGCGCCGAACTGCCGCCGCTGGGCGCCGAGGAACTCGCCGTCCGCGAAGCCACCCTGCGCTACGACGGCGCTCGGGCGCCACGCCCCCGCCGCTCCCCCGCACTCGCGCGCGTCGACGGCGCCGTCGCGGTCCAACTAGCCGGCCGCGTACGCCTCCTCCGGAGGTAAGGAAGGGACCCTTTCTAACGCCTGCGGTATAGCAGGGGTCCCCTCCTAACATCAGGGGTCGACGCGGCGGACGGACCCGGAGGTGCCGGACGCGCACCGGCTGCGGCAGGATCGGTGTCATGGATCTAGGACTCACCGACCGGGTGTACGTGCTCACCGGCGCCTCGCGCGGCCTCGGTCACGCCACGGCGCGGAGCCTGGTCGCCGACGGCGCCCGGGTGGTGCTCTCGGCCCGGCACGCCGACGCGGTGGCCGCCGCCACCGCCGAACTCGGCGGGCCGGAACACGCCGTCGGCATCACCGCCGACCTCACCGACCCGGACACGCCCGAACGGCTGGTGCAGGCCGCGCACCAGCACTTCGGCCGACTCGACGGCGCCCTGGTCTCAGTGGGTGGACCGACCCCCGGCAGCGCCGCCTCAGTCGACGACGAGCAGTGGCGACGCGCCTTCGAGACCATCTTCCTGGGCAGCGTACGGACGGTACGGACGGTGGCCGGGGCACTGCCCGACGGAGGCGCCATCGCGCTCGTGCTGTCCACCTCGGCGCGGGGCCCGGTCACCGGGCTGGGCATCTCCAACGGCCTGCGCCCCGGTCTGGCCGGGGTCGCCAAGGACGTCGCCGACGAGTACGGCCCCCGTGGCGTACGGGTGGTCGGGTTGCTGCCGGGGCGGATCATGACCGACCGGAATCGGGAACTCTTCGCCGCCAGCGGCGACCCCGAACAGGCTCGCGCCGAAGCCGAGGCCGGCATCCCCCTGCGCCGCATCGGCGACCCCGACGAGTTCGGGAGGGTGGCCGCGTTCGTGCTCTCCCCGGCCGCGAGCTACCTGACCGGGGTCACCATCCCCGTCGACGGCGGCGCGCTGCGCGGCCTGTGACCAGGCAACCGAAGGGCGGCGCTGACCGTCCGGCGACCAGGCGACCGGAAGGCAGTCCCGCCCGTCCGGCGACCGGGCGACCGGAAGGCGGCGCTGCGCGGCCGGTGACCGGTCATACAGAGGGCGGCCCGGTGCGAAGTGCCCGTGGCGCGGCGGTGCCGGGTCCCGGACCCGCCGCGCGGACCGACGGCGTGGATCGGGGGTACCGGCCGACCCGGGAGGAGTTGGCGTCGGCCGTGGACCGGCTGCTGCCGGACGTCATCGCGCCCGGGTTGGACGTGCTGTTCGTCGGGATCAACCCCGGGCTGTGGTCGGCCGCGACCGGATGGCACTTCGCCCGCCCCGGCAACCGGTTCTGGCCGGCGCTGCACCGGGGCGGGTTCACCCCGCGCCTGATGCACCCCAGCGAGCAGGACGAGTTGCCCGGGCTCGGGCTGGGCATCACCAACGTGGTGGCCCGGGCCAGCGCCCGCGCCGACGAACTGTCCGCCGCCGAACTCGTCGACGGGGCACGGGAGCTGACCGGCAAGGTCGCCGCGTACCGGCCGCGCTGGGTGGCGGTGGTCGGGGTGACCGCGTACCGGATCGGGTTCGCGCGGCCGAAGGCCACCTTCGGCCGGCAGCCCGAGTCGCTGGCCGGCGCCCACCTCTGGGTGCTGCCGAACCCCAGCGGCCTGAACGCGCACTACACCCCGCAGACGCTCGGTGCCGCCTTCGCCGAACTGCGCGAGGCGACGTCCCGCGAGTGAACCGCCGTCAGTTGGCAGCGGCCGGCGGCATCGCCTCGTCGGCGAGGTACTCCCGCGACGGAATGATCACCGGCTCCACCATGGCCTGGTCGGTGTGCGGGGTCGGGGAGTCGGCCACCGCGAACTGGGTGCGGTACAGCTCGGCGTAGAGGCCACCCACGGCGACCAGCTCGTCGTGCCGACCGCGCTCGACGATGCGGCCCTCGTCGAGGACGAGGATCTGGTCGGCGTCGCGGACCGTGGAGAGCCGGTGCGCGATCACCAGCGCGGTACGCCCGGTCAGCGCCACCGACAGTGCCCGCTGCACGGCCGCCTCGCTCTCCGAGTCGAGGTGCGCGGTCGCCTCGTCGAGGATCACGATCGACGGTGCCTTGAGCAGCAGCCGGGCGATCGCGATGCGCTGCTTCTCGCCGCCGGAGAAGCGGTAACCGCGCTCGCCGACGGTGGTGTCCAGCCCGTCGGGCAGCGCCCGGACCAGGTCGGCGACCTGTGCACCGGCCAGCGCCGCCCACAGCTCGTCGTCGGTGGCGTCCGGCTTGGCGTACCGCAGGTTCTCGGCGATCGTCTCGTGGAACAGGTGCGAATCCTGGGTTACCACGCCGATCTCGTCCCGCAGCGATTCGAGGGTGGCGTCCCGCACGTCGACGCCGCCCACCAGCACCTGGCCGTCGGTGACGTCGTAGATGCGGGAGATCAGCATGGACAGCGTGGACTTGCCCGCGCCGGAGGGCCCGACCAGGGCGACCATCTGCCCGGGCTCGACCCGGAAGGAGACGCCCTTGAGCACCGGCTCGTTGACCGTACGGTCCAGCGTGGCGACCTCCTCGAGCGACGCGAGGGAGATCTCGGCGGCGCTCGGGTAGCGGAAGCGCACGTCACGGAACTCGACCCGGCCGGCGTCCCGGGGCACCGGGACGGCGTCGGACCGCTCCTTGATCGCCGGGTCCAGGTCGAGCACCTCGAAGACCCGGTCGAACGAGACCAGCGCGCTCATCACGTCGACCCGGACGTTGCTCAGCGCGGTGAGCGGACCGTAGAGCCGGGTGAGCAGCAACGCGAGCGTCACGACCGTACCGGCGCTGACCTCGCCGGTAACCGCCAGCCACCCGCCGAGCCCGTAGGTGAGCGCCTGGGCCAGCGAGGCGACCAGCAGCATCGCCACGAAGAACGTCCGCGAGTACATCGCGGAGGTGATGCCGATGTCGCGGACCCGCTCGGCGCGGGCGGCGAACCGCCCGGCCTCGGCGTCGGGGCGACCGAAGAGCTTCACCAGCAGCGCGCCCGCGACCCCGAACCGCTCGGTCATGGTCGCGTTCATCTTGGCGTCGAGGTTGTACGACTCGCGGGTGATCTCGGCCAGCCGCCGGCCGACCCGCCGGGCCGGGATGATGAACACCGGCAGCAGCACCAGCGACAACGCGGTGATCTGCCAGGAGAGGGTGAGCATCACGGCGGCGGTGAGCAGCAGTTGGATCACGTTGCTGACCACGCCGGAGAGCGTCGAGGTGAAGGCCCGCTGGGCCCCCATCACGTCGTTGTTGAGCCGGCTGACCAGCGCACCGGTCTGGGTGCGGGTGAAGAACTGCAACGGCATCCGCTGCACGTGGTCGTAGACCCGGGTCCGCAGGTCGAGGATGATGCCCTCGCCGATGCGCGCCGAATACCAGCGCTGCGCGAGGGAGAGCATCGCGTCGGCGACGGCCAGGCCGGCGATGAAGAACGCGAGCCGGATGACCAGCGCGCCGGCCTCGTCGCCGCCCCGGGTGATCGCGTCGATGACCTGACCGGCGAGCAACGGGGTGGCCACCCCGATCACCGCCGCGACGATCACGGTCAGCAGGAACACGACGATGTCGCGGCGGTACGGCCGGGCGAACGCCACGATCCGCCGGGCGACGCCGCGCTGCAACCGGTGACTGGAGATCTCGTCACCGTTGCGCATCGACCGCAGCATGCTCCAACCGCCCATGCCGCCGGCGGCCATCGGGTTGGACACACACACCTCCGGGAAGGGCCTCAGTACGCCGTCGGGTCAATTGTCCCGACAGCTACGACAACCTCGTGAGTAACCTGGGTCTTCCCGAACGGTCCTTACTATTCTGTGTACCCGGCAAGATCGCGGATCCGCCGGGTCTGTGCCTCCCGCTCGGCCCGCTGCTGCTCGGCGTGCGTCCGTCCGGACGCACCGGCGAGCAGTGCCTTGATCTCCACCACGGCGTCACGCTGGTGCGCGAGCAGCCCGGCGGTGAGATCGCGTACCGCGTCGTCCAGCTCCGCGTTCGGCACCACCAGGGTGGCCAGGCCGAGACGGTCCGCCTCGGCGGCGTCCATCCGCCGACCGGTGGTGCAGATCTCCAGCGCACGGGCGTAGCCGACCAACTCCACCAGGCGCTTCGTGCCGGCCAGGTCCGGGACCAGGCCCAGCGTGACCTCGGCCATGGACAGCTTCGCGTCCTGCGCCAGTACCCGCAGGTCGCAGGCGAGGGCGAGCTGGAAGCCGGCGCCGATGGCATGCCCCTGCACGGCCGCGACGGAGATGACGTCCGGACGATGCAGCCAGGTGAAGCCGCTCTGTAGGGCGGCGATCTGGTCGGCGCACTCCGCTTCCGGCAGTGCGGCCAGCTCGGCGAACGAGCCCGGCCCGGTGGCGCCCACGACCGCCAGGTCGAGGCCGGCGGAGAACGCCCGTCCCTCGCCCCGGACGACCACGACACGTACGTCACCGGGCAGGTCCCGGGAGAAGTCACTCATCGCGCGCCACATCGACGGGGTCTGCGCGTTGAGCACGTCGGGCCGACACAGGGTGACCGTGGCGATCGGCCCGTCACATTCCAGCCGGACCCCGGTCGCCTCGGTGGTCACCGGGCGGCCCGGGTCACGGTGGTGGTGTACGACGCTGACGGGCGGGTCACGCCTTCTTGCGGCGCCGGGCGCCGCCGCGCTGCCGCAGCTGCACCCCGGACTCGGTGAGCACGCGGTGAATGAACCCGTAGGATCGGCCGGTCGAGGCCGCGAGAGCACGGATGCTCTCTCCTCCGGTGTACCGCTTGACGAGGTCCTTGGCGAGCGTCTGACGCTCGGCTCCGACGATCCGGCGACCCTTCTCAGTGCTGGTGGCTGTGCCAGTGGCTGCCATGCTGTGTCCTCACGTCCCAGACTGTGCGGTTCGGATACGGTCCCACCTATTAGACCGCCTCGAACGATCATGCGCCAGATATCAACTATTCGCCAACCGACACGCTATGCAATGTCAGCTTCCCGATAGGTGACGACCGTCGGCACGCGGTCGCGGCGCCAGGCGCGCCAACGGCCCGGAGCTGGCTTTCGGCGGTCGGCCACCGCCCGCACGCACGGTACCGCCGACACCACGGTCCGCCACCATCCCCTCACCACAGGTATAGACCGTGGTCACCATCCGACGCCCCGAGGCGCGGGCTCCCCGACCGGACCGAGCCGCCTCGCCCTCCGTCGCGCTCCGATCGGCCTGCTGGCCCGTACGCTGCCGGCCATGCTCGACCTGCTCGGCACCGCAACCGTCGCCGCGGTGGTCTTCGCCGCGACCAACATCGACGACATCGTCATCCTGACGGTGTTCTTCGTCGCCGCCCGCACCACCGGCCGTCCCCGCGTCGGGCAGATCGTCACCGGCCAGTACCTGGGCATCGGCGCCCTGGTGCTGGCCAGTGCCGTGGTCGCGGCCGGGCTCCTGGTGGTACCCGACGAGTGGACCGGCCTGCTCGGGCTGCTGCCGATCGCCCTCGGCGTCCGCGCGCTGCTGCGACGCGACGACGACGAGCCGCCTCCGGTGGTCGCCGGTGTGGTCGGCGTGGCCGCCGTGACCATCGCCAACGGCGCCGACAACGTGGCCGTCTACGTGCCGGTGCTGCGCACCCTCGGTCTCGCCGACGCCGCCGTCTTCGGGCTGGTCTTCGCGGGCCTGGTCGCCGTGTGGTGCGTGGCCGGCGCCTGGCTCGGCGGCCACCCGAGGGTGACCCGGCTCGTCGAACGCGCCGGCCACTGGCTGGTGCCGACGATCTTCATCGCCGTCGGCGTGGTCATCCTGGCCACCTCCGGCGTCGTCGGGCACCTGCTCGACCTCGCCCGCTGACCCCGGCGCGTGTGTGAGGAGGGGGCCCTTCCTATACACCAGGCGTTAGTAGGGGGCCCTTCCTTACACCGGGTCAGGCCAGCTCGACCAGTTCGAGAAGGTCGTCGCTCCAGGCGTCCTCGTCGCCGTCGGGCAGCAGGATGGCCCGGTCCGGCTTGAGCGCCAGCACCGCGCCCGGGTCGTGAGTGACCAGGACGATCGCGCCCGGGTAGTTGGCGATCGCGTCGAGCACCTGCTCCCGGCTGATCGGGTCGAGGTTGTTGGTCGGCTCGTCCAGCAGCAGCACGTTCGCCCCGGAGCAGACCAGGGTCGACAGCGCCAGCCGGGTCTTCTCGCCACCGGAGAGCACTCCGGCGGGCTTGTCCACGTCCTCGCCGGAGAAGAGGAACGCACCGAGGATCTTGCGCAGCTCGGTGTCGGTCTGCTCGGTCGAAGCGGCCCGCATGTTCTCCAGCACGGTCCGCTCGACGTCCAGCGTCTCGTGCTCCTGCGCGTAGTAGCCCAGCCGCAGCCCGTGCCCGGGCCGCACCTCGCCGGTGTCCGGCTCCAGCAGCCCGCCGAGCATCCGCAGCAGCGTGGTCTTGCCGGCACCGTTGAGCCCGAGGATGGCCACCCGGGAACCCCGGTCCACCGCCACGTCCACGTCGGTGAAGATCTCCAACGACCCGTACGACTTGGACAGGCCGGACGCGGTCAGCGGGGTCTTGCCGCACGGTGCCGGAGCGGGGAAACGCACCTTGGCCACCTTGTCGCCGACGCGGACCTCCTCCAGCCCGGACATCAGGCGCTCGGCGCGGCGGGCCATGTTCTGCGCGGCCACCGTCTTGGTGGCCTTCGCCCGCATCTTGTCCGCCTGGGCCATCAGGGCGCCGGCCTTCTTCTCGGCGTTGGCCCGCTCCCGGCGCCGCCGCCGCTCGTCGGTCTCCCGCGCCTCCAGGTACGCCTTCCAGCCCAGGTTGTAGACGTCGACCACGGAACGGGTGGCGTCGAGGAACCAGACCTTGTTGACCACCGACTCCAGCAGCGAGCCGTCGTGCGAGATCACCACCAGCCCGCCCTTGTGGTTGGCGAGGAAGCCGCGCAGCCAGGTGATCGAGTCGGCGTCGAGGTGGTTGGTGGGCTCGTCGAGCAGCAGGATCCCGCCGCCGTTGTCGGCCGCGTCGCGGAACAGGATCCGGGCCAGCTCGATGCGCCGACGTTGACCTCCGGAGAGGGTGCCGATGGTCTGGGCGAGCGCCCGGTCGGGCAGCCCCAGGTTCGCGCAGATCCGGGCCGCCTCGGCCTCGGCCGCGTACCCGCCGAGCGCGGCGAACTGGTCCTCCAGCGCGCCGTACCGGCGGACCAGCTTCTCGTCACCGCCGTCGGCGAGCTTCTCCTCCAGGTCCTTCATCCCGGCCATCAGCTTGTCCAGGCCCCGGGCGGAGAGCACCCGGTCGCGGCCGGTGACCTCCAGGTCGCCGGTACGCGGGTCCTGTGGCAGGTAGCCGACGGCGCTGCGCCGGTCGATCTGTCCGGCGTACGGCTGTCCCTCACCGGCGAGCACCTTCAGGGTGGTGGTCTTGCCGGCACCGTTGCGGCCGACCAGGCCGATCCGGTCCCCCGGCTGCACCCGCAGCGTGGTGTCGGACAGCAGGATCCGGGCGCCGGCGCGCAGTTCCAGGCCGCTGGCATTGATCATGTCGGGGTACTCGCTCTCGGGGATCCGCAGGGCTGACTCAGGGCACACGAAAGCGCCGGCGGATCATGGTGACCCGTCGGCGCGGGGCGTTCAGCCTTCGCAGAGCAGCACGGGTCGATTGTACCGGGCCCCGGTGAACGGCGAACGCGGATTACCGACCAAGATCGTCGGGTACCGATTCGCCGTCCGGACCGGTTCCGGCCCGCGAGCCACTGACTGATCGGGGTCATCATGGAGCTGAACGAGAACGCGCGCATCGACACCAGCCAGGTGGAGGACCGGCGAGGTGGTGGTGGAGGGGGCGGTGGGCTGGGCATCCCCATCCCGATCGGCGGTGGTCGCGGCGGCATCGTCGGGATCGTCATCGCCGTGCTGGTGGCGCTGGTGGGTGGCGGCTTCGGGCTGAACGCCATGACCGGTGGCGAGCAGGGCGACAACACCGCGTTGGAGCAGCGCTGCGAGGCCCCGGACGCCCTGGAGCAGCTCGACTGCCGCAACAGCCTCTACGTCAACTCGATCCAGGCGTACTGGCGGACCGCGCTGCCGGAGGCGTTCGGCGAGCAGTACCGGCCGACCCGTACCGTCTTCTTCGACCAGGCCGTCAGCACCGCCTGCGGTCAGGCCGACTCGGGTGTCGGCCCGTTCTACTGCCCGGCCGACTCGCTGGTCTACATCGACCTCTCCTTCTACGAGGTGCTCGCCACGCAGCTCGGGGCCACCGGTGAGTTCGCCCAGCCGTACGTGCTGGCCCACGAGTACGGCCACCACGTCCAGAACCTGCTCGGCACCAACGAGCAGGTCCGCCGCCAGCAGCAGCGGGACCCGGGCAACGCCAACGACCTGTCGGTCCGCCTGGAGTTGCAGGCCGACTGCTTCGCCGGCGCCTGGGCCAAGAACGCCACCGGCACCGCCGACGATCGCGGCCAGAAGATCTTCACCAGCATCACCGAGCAGGACATCGCCGAGGCCATCGACACCGCCGAAGCCATCGGAGACGACGCCATCTCCCGGCGCGCCGACCGGCCGGTGAACCCGGAGGAGTTCACGCACGGCTCCTCGGCCGACCGCAAGCGCTGGTTCAGCCGCGGCTACGAGACCGGCACCCCGGCCTCCTGCGACACCTTCAGCGGCGCGATCTGACGCGGTGCGGACAGGCCCCGGTCGACGCCTTCGGGGAAGGGCATCGACCGGGGCTCGTCCGTGTCCGACCTGGCGAAGCTCAGGTGGCCGGGTCGCGGTCCGCCTCGCGGATCAGGATGTGCACCGCGCGGGCGGCTCCGATCGCGGCCAGCAGCACCGCGTGCCGAGGCTCGGGTACGTCGAGCAGCCGGTCGGCGCGCAGCGCGGCCAGTGGGGCGAGCCGGCGGTCGGCCAGCACGGTGTCCACGGCCCGGCGGTCACCGCCGGCGACCACCGCGTCCAGTCGTTCGGCCTGGGGCAGCAGCAGCCGGACCGCCAGGTCGACGGCGTCGGCGAGCGCGGCCTTGGCCTGGTTGTCGCGCCGTCGGGCGAATCGCTGCTGCGACCAGCCACCGGCGGCGGTACGCCCCTGGACGTACCGCGTGTCGACCTTGTGCACCGGCAGCCGCTCCCCCTCGGCGACCCCGACCGCCACCGCGCCCTTGCGCGCCAGCAACAACCCGATCCGGCGCGGTGCGACGGCCTCCGCCACGAAGGCATCCAGGTCCGTGGCGACCGGCGAGCCCGGCGGGGTGTGCAGTTCGGCGGTGGCGCCGTCCGGGGCGCAGAGCAGCAGCCCGTACTCCTGCGCGGTGGTGGCGGGTTGGCCGTGCCGGTCGGCGAAGCCGGCCACCCAGCGTTCGGTCCGGCCCGGGTCGATCTCGACCCATCGGCCTCCCCCGGCGGCGGGTCGGCTGCTCATCACCCAACCTTACGGCAGGCGGACGAGACGGCACCGCCGGGCGGGAGCAGGTCGGCGGGCGAGGATCCTCAGTCGCTCGGCGCGAGGTGGACCAGCAGGTCGGCGGAGCGGCTGGATTCGGCGATCACGGCCGCGTTCGCCTGGTCGCTGCCCTGCGCCCAGGCGCGGGCCGCGTCGGGCGTCTTGCCGAAGGCGACGTGACGGGCGACGAGTCGTTCGAGACGGACCTCTTCGGCCACCTCCAGATACCAGGTGGTGTCGAGCAGGTCGCGGACGAACTTCCACGGATGCGAGTCGAGCAGGAGGTAGTTGCCCTCGGTGACGACGATCGGGGTGGTGCGGGGCACCGCGATGCTGGAGCCGATCGGCTCCTCGATGTCGCGGCGGAACGCCGGGGCGTAGACGACCTCGTCGGTCTGGTCGCGTAGCCGGCGGAGCAGGGCGAGGTAGCCGTCCGCGTCGAAGGTGTCCGCAGCGCCCTTGCGGTCGGCGCGGCCGAGTGCGCCGAGGACCTCGTTGCTCAGGTGGAAGCCGTCCATCGGCACCAGGACGGCGTCCGGACCGAGCTGCCGGACGAGGGCCTCCGCGACGGTGCTCTTGCCCGCGCCGGGCGGCCCGACGATCCCGATGAGCGTACGGGCGGCGCCCGCCGACATCGTCCGGGCGCGGTCGGCGAGTCCGCCGAGCGTCAGCGTGTCAGCCGGCGGCCAGGACACTGTCCACGCTCCCCGGTGCCTGGTGGGTGCCGCGTCCGCAGCCGCACGAGTCCCGGTGCCGGAAGGTGGCCGGCACCACCACGGACTGCGGGGCGCGGTCCGGTCGCCGGATCCGGGCGAGCAGGAGTTCGACGGCGGTCGAGGCGAGTCGGGCGGCGTCCTGCGCCATCGCCGAGATCTGCGGGTCGAACAGGTCGGCCCATTCGAAGTCGTCGTAGCAGACCAGGGCGATGTCGTGCGGCACCTTCAGCCCGGCACGCCGGATGGCGCGGAGCGCGCCGAGGGTCATCTGGTTGTTCGAGACGACCAGGGCGGTGGCCGGTTCGTCCGAGGCGAGGTGCTCGACGAGACGCTGCTCCGTGGTGCGTTCGTCGGACTCACCGGCGATGACCAGGGCCGGGTCGTCGGCCAGCCCCAGTTCCGCGACGGCCCGCTGGTAGCCGGCGAGCCGGTCCTGGGCCGACATCTCCCGCACGGCGCCCCGGACGTAGCCGATCCGGTGGTGCCCCTGCGCCGCCAGGTGGGCCGTGAGGTGGTGGATCGAATCGAGGCACTCGGAGTAGACCTGGTCGCCCGGCAGCGTCGACCGCCGGTCGAGGAAGATCGTCGGCAACTGCTCGTCGAGCAGCTTCTGCAGGCACTGGGTGAGTTCGCCGTTGCCTTCGAGCGGGTTCACGATGAGGCCGCTCACCCGCCGCGCCAGCAGGTGGTTGATCACGTCCAACTCGACCTCGGGGTCGTCGTTGGTGTCGGCCAGGATGAGGGTGTACCCGGCCCGGCGCAGGTGCCGCTCGATGTCCCGGATGAGCGCGGCGAAGTACGGGTTGGTGACCACGGACATCGCCAGCCCGATGGTGTCCGTGGACTGGGTGGCGAGGGCCCGGGCGGCGAGATTGTGCCGGTAACCGGTTGACTCCAGCGCCTTGCGCACGAGTTCCTCGGTCTCCGGGGCGACCTTGCGCGTCTTGTTGAGCACATGGGACACGGTCGTCGTCGACACTCCGGCGATCCGCGCTACCTCGGCCATCGTCGCCACTCGTTTTGCACCCTTTCCCCCGGCTCGCACCCAGTCCTGCGGCTGCCGGGACCACGGCGAGAAGGAGCTCAATCTAACCAAAAGCAAGCCCTTGCGCAAGCGGTTGCGCGGGGGTAAAGTTCCGCCATCTTCACGGTACGCAAGCGGTTGCGCATCTGATGAAGTGCTGGTGGGGATGCCCGACGACGCAACACGGCCCGGCACGACGACGGTAGGCGGAACTCCCCTGATGTGGTCTGACTAGTCGACAAGGATCTGGTGGCATGAAGAGGACATTCCGGACAGTTATCGGTGTAGCCATGGCCGGCACGCTCGCCTTCTCGGTGGCCGCCTGTGGCAACGACTCCGCCGCGGACGGCGGCGGCGAGGAGCAGCTGACCATCGGGTTCGTCCCGGGCATCGCCTCCGACCCGTTCTTCAAGGCCATGCAGGTCGGTGCCGAGGCGAAGGCGCAGGAGCTGGGCATCAGGCTGCTGTGGCAGGGCGCGCCGGACGAGTACTCGCCGCAGTCGCAGATCCCGTTCGTCGACTCGATGCTCACGCAGCAGGTGGACGGGCTCGTCCTCGTCCCCACCGACCCGGACGCGTTGCAGCCCAGCGTCACCAAGGCGCAGTCGGCGAACATCCCGGTCGTCACCGTCGACACCACCGTCACCGACCAGAGCTACCTGACCTCGGCGATCACCGGTGACAACCGCGAGGGCGGCCGGCAGGCGGCCCAGACCCTGGCCGAGCAGATCGGGGAGTCCGGTGAGGTCTTCCTGATGTCCGGCTCGCCGACGGCGACCACCAACCAGCTCCGCGAAGAGGGCTTCACCGAGGAGCTGAAGAAGTACCCGGGCATCACCCTCGTCGGCAAGGAGTACGCCAACAGCCAGCCGGCCAGGGCGACCTCCGCGGTCAACACGATCCTGCTGAAGCACCCCGATCTCAAGGGCATCTTCGCCGTGGACGGCACCTCCGGCTCCGGCACCGTGGCCGCGCTGCGCAACGCGGGCAAGGCCGAGCAGGTCAAGCTCATCGGCTACGACGCCTACGAGAACCAGGTGGCCGACCTCAAGGCGGGCATCTACAGCGCCCTCGTCGCCCAGAAGCCCGGCGACCAGGCCGCGCTCGCCCTGCAGAACCTGGTGGACACGATCCGCGACCAGAACGTCGACGGCATCGAGAAGGACGTCGTGATGACCAACGTGGTGATGACCAACGAGAACCTGGCCGAGACCGAGCAGTACCAGTACCCGACCCAGTAGTCGGCGGCGATCAGGGGAATGCGGATCTCAGGAGGAGGAGCACCATGACGGCCGACACCACACAGGCGGCGAGCGAGACGCGCGCCAGCCGCCTGCTGGCGACACTGATGCGGCAGGACGTGATCCTGCTCGGCGTCCTGGTCGTCATGGTGCTCTTCTTCACGGCGATGAACCCGCTGTTCTTCAGCCGGTTCGCCTTCGCCAACATCCTTCAGGACTGGGCTCCGGTCATCCTGCTGGCGATCGGGCAGACGTACGTCATCATCACCGGCGGCATCGACCTGTCGGTCGGGTCCACGCTCGGGCTCAGCGGGGTGGCCTGCGCGATGACGATGAGGTCCCTGAACGAGGGTGGTACGGCCACCGCCACGACGATCGCCGTCGGCGTGGTGGTGGCCCTCGCCACCGGTCTCGCGGTCGGCCTGGTCAACGGGCTGCTCATCACCCGGGCCAAGCTCGCACCGTTCATCGCCACGCTGGCCACCATGGGTGCCGCCGCCGGTCTGACCCTGGTGCTGACCGGCGGCGTCCAGATCGCCGGCGGCCCCGCCGAGGTGATCCGGCTCGGCAACACGCAGTACCTGAACCTGCTGACCATCCCGCTGATCATCGTGCTCGCCGTGCTGGCGGTCGCCTGGCTGACACTCAGCTTCACCCGGTTCGGCCGCTGGACGTACGCGGTGGGGTCGAACGGCTTCGCCGCCCGGGGCGCCGGGATCAACGTCGAACGGCACCTGCTGAAGGTGTACATGCTGGCCGGATTCATGGCCGGGCTGGCCGGGCTGTTCGTCTACTTCCGGCTCGGTTCGGGCTCGCCCACCTCCGGCCAGGGCCAGGAGCTGGCCGCGATCGCCGCAGCGGTCATCGGCGGCACCAGCCTCGCCGGCGGCATCGGGCGGATGTCCGGCACCGTGCTCGGCGCGCTCATCACGACGGCGGTGCTGAGCGGCCTGATCCTGATCGGCGTCGCACCGAACTGGCAGCAGGTTGTCATCGGCGTCCTGATCGCCGTGGCGGTCGGCGTCCAACAGATCAACGTCCGTACCAGGAGGGGAGCCGGCCGTGGCTGACGCACCCATCTACGAGGCCCGCGAGGTCACCAAGTCCTACGGCAGCGTCCGGGCGCTGACCGACGTCAACCTGTCCCTGCGGGCCGGTGAGATCATCGGGTTGGTCGGCGACAACGGGGCCGGCAAGTCGACCCTGGTGAAGGTGCTCTCCGGCGCGCACCGGCCGGACACCGGCAGCGTCTACCTCGACGGCGTGGCGCAGGAGTGGAAGTCGCCGCACGACGCGCTCCAGGCGGGAATCGAGACGCTCTACCAGGACTCCGGCCTCTGCCCCGACCTCACCATCAGCGGCAACGTCTTCCTCGGCCGGGAACGCCGACGGCCGGGGCTGCTCGGCAAGCTCGGATTCCTCGACAACAAGGCCATGGCCCGCGTCGCGCACGAGGAGTTGGAGCGGGCCGGGATCGGCCTGACCACCGGCGTACGGCGCAACGTCAACCAGCTCTCCGGTGGGCAGCGGCAGGCCGTGGCCATCGGCCGCGCCGTCGCCTGGGCCCGCAAGGTGATCATTCTGGACGAGCCCACCAACCACCTCGGCGCCCGGCAGTCGGGCGAGGTGCTGAAGGTGATCGAGGGAGCGCGGGAACGCGGTCTGGGCGTCATCTTCATCTCGCACACGCTGCCGCACGTGCTCCAGGTGACCGACCGCATCGTCGTGCTGCGCCTCGGCCGGGTGGTGGCCGACGAGCCGACGTCGTCGTTCACCCCGGACTCGCTGCTGAAGGTGATCACCGGCCTGCACGCTCCCGAGCCGAAGGGCTAGGCCGTGGCGATCCGACTGCAACTCGCCATCGACGCGCCGGAGCACTTCGCGCTCATCCCGCGAGTCGGCCGGTACTTCGACATCATCGAGGTCGGCACGCCCGTACTCAAACGCTTCGGGCTCGCCGCCATCAGCACCGCCCGGGAACTCGGCGCGGACACGCCGGTGCTCGCCGACACCAAGACGGTCGACGGCGGGAGCCTGGAGGCCGAGATGGTCTTCGCCGCCGGGGCCGCGATGATGACCGTGCTCGCGCACGCCTCCCCCGCCACCCGACGCGACACCGACGAGGTCGCCCGGCGGTACGGGCGGGAGGTGGTGCTCGACACCATCCTCGACGGTGAGCTGGACGTGGAACCGCTGCTGGACGGCCGTGCACCGCAGGACGTCTGGCTGGCCCTGCACGCCCCGTCCGACGCCCGGCGGGCCGGCCTCGGCACCGAGGACCACATCGACCGGGTGGCCCAGCGCCGGGCGCGCGGATTCCGCGTCTCCCTGGCCGGCGGCATCGGGCGCGCCAACCTGGCCCGCGCCCTGGAGGTCGCCCCCGACATCGTCGTGATCGGCTCGGGAGTCACCGAGGCCACCGACCCGGAAGGAGAAGCGGCATGGGTCAGAGCACAGGTCGACCTGTCGACTCCTGGCACCTGAGCGGAACCGAGCTGAGGTCCGTCCTCGCCGCGCTGCCCGTGGACGAGTACGACCGGTTCGTCTCCTGCTTCGACGACGTGGCCGGCGGCCGCCTGTTCCTCTCCGGTCAGGGCCGCTCCGGGCTCGCCGCGCAGATGGCCGCGATGCGGTTCATGCACCTCGGCCTGACGGCACACTTCGTCGGCGAGGCCACCGCGCCGTCGGTGCGGTCGGGCGACACCCTGGTGATCGTGTCGGGCAGCGGGCGGACCCCGGTCAGCGTCGGCTTCGCGCGGATCGCCCGGTCGGAGGGCGCGAAGGTGCTGCTGGTGACCCACCAGCGGAAGAGCCCGCTGCGGGACCTCGCGCACGGTTCCGTCGTCCTGCCGGCGGACGCCAGTCGGCAGTTCGGCGGGACGCTCTTCGAGCAGTCGGCGCTGATCCTGCTCGACTCCGTCGTGCTGGAGCTGATGCGGGGGCTGCCGGACCCGGCCGGCACGATGAGCCACAACCACACCAATCTCCAGTGACCACGTCGACCGGAGCCGGGACAGCACCGTCCGGCGTGGTCGTGGTGGGCGACCTCCTGGTCGACATCATCGAGAACGAGGACGGGACCCGTACCCGCGTTCCCGGTGGCGCCGGGCTCAACCTCGCCGTCGGCGTCCGGCGGCTCGGGACACCGGCGACACTGGTGTCACCGGTCTCCGCCGACGGCCTCGGCGAGTGGCTGCGGGCCGCGATCATCGCCGAGGATGTCGGCCTGGTGCCGCTGGCCTGCGCGCTGCCGACCGGGACGGCGACGTCCCGGCGGGTGGAGGGAGAGCCGGTCTACGAGTTCTCCGAGGCGATCCACAATCGGCGGTACGCGTACCCGGCGGCGGACGTGGCGACCATGGGCGACGGCGCAGTCCTGGTGGTCAACTCGTACCCGATGGACGACCTCGACCAGGTGGAGGCGCTCGTCGACGTCGTCCGCCGAACCGGGCGGACCTTCGTGGTCGACCCCAACGTGCGGCCCACGCTGGTGCGGGACGTCTCGGCCTACCGGTCGGGACTCCGGCGGCTCGCCGCCGTCGCCGACGTGGTGAAGCTGAGCCTGCAGGACATCGCCGACCTGCGCGTCGAGGACCCCGGGCAGTTCGTAGCCGAGCTGCTGCGTTCGGGGGTACGGGTGGTCGTGCTGACCAGGGCCGCCGACGGCATGTCGGTGCACACGGCTGACGGGGTCGTGGCGACCGCACCCGTACCGGCCCGACCCGGACCGGTCGTCGACACCATGGGCGCGGGAGACGCGACCCTCGCCCGCCTGGTGTGCGGGTTCGCCGAGGACGGCGTCGACCTGGACGCGACACGGTGGCGCGACGTGGCTCGTGAGGCGATGGACCTCGCGGCCGACATCTGCCGGATCTCCGGCGGCAACCTGGCCGCGCTGCGGCCCACAGAACGGAAAGAGCGATGAAGGAACTGAGCAACGCGAGCCTGACTTCGCTGCCCAGCGAGGTCGAGGCACCCCGGTACGACCGGACGGCACTGCGCGGCGGGATCGTGCACTTCGGTGTCGGGCACTTCCACCGCTCGCACCAGGCGATGTACCTCGACGAACTCATGCGCCGGGGGCAGGGCATGGACTGGGCGGTGCACGGCGTGGGCGTACGGCCCGCCGACGAGGGCACCCGCAACCGGCTCGCCGCGCAGGACCACCTCTACACGCTGACGGTGAAGGAGCCGGACGGCAGCCGGCGCAACCGGGTGATCGGCTCGCTGCTCAGCACCGGGTACGCCCCGCAGGACCCGACCGGCGTCGTGGAACGCATCGCCGACGCGGCCACCCGCGTGGTGTCACTGACCATCACCGAGGGCGGGTACGGGATCGACCAGGTGACCGGCGAGTTCACCGGGGACTCCGCCCCGATCCGGGCGGACCTGGACGCCGCCGTGCCGAACGCGACGCCGTTCGGGTTGGTGCTCCAGGCGATGCGCCTGCGACGTGATCGTGGCCTCGGTGGGCTGACCGTCATGTCCTGCGACAACATCCAGGAGAACGGCAAGGTGTCGCGCGCCGCGTTCCTGGGCTTCGCCGCGATGAAGGACCCCGAGCTGGCGCGGTGGATGGAGCAGCAGGTGTCCTTCCCGAACTCCATGGTCGACCGGGTGACACCGGCGACGGTGGACGCCGACCGGGCCTACCTGGAGCGAACCTTCGGCTACCGGGACCGGTGGCCGGTCACCGCCGAGCCGTTCCACCAGTGGGTGCTGGAGGACACGTTCGTCGCCGGCCGCCCGCCGCTGGAGGACGTCGGTGTGGACATCGTCGGGGACGTCGAGCCGTACGAGCTGATGAAGCTGCGGCTGGCGAACGGTACCCACCAGGCGCTCTGCTACTTCGGTTTCCTGCTGGGGCACCGGTACGTGCACGAGGCCATCACCGACCCGGACGTCCAGGCGCTGCTGCTGCGCTACATCGACGAGGAGGCCGTACCGACGCTCAAGCCCATCGCCGGGGTCGACTTCCGGGCGTACGGCCGCACCGTCGTCGCGCGCTTCGGCAACCCGGAGATCCAGGACCCGCTGACCCGGATCTGCGCCGACACCTCGGACCGGATCCCGAAGTTCCTGCTGCCGGTGGTGACCGCACAGCTCGCCGACGGCGGGCCGGTGGGCATCTGCGCCGCCGTCGTGGCGGCCTGGGCACGATACGCCGAGGGCACCGACGAGCAGGGCCGGCCCATCGACGTGGTGGATCCGCGTCGGGAGAGCCTGATGGCGGCAGCGCGGCGCAACGGGGACACTCCGACCGCGTTCATCGCGGACCGCTCGCTCTTCGGCGCCCTCGCGGACTCCCCCCGGTTCGTCGAGGCCTACGTCGAGGCGCTGCGGCTGATCCGGGCCGACGGCGTCCGGGCAGCCCTCCGGCAGATCGTGGCGGCACCGTCCCGCTGAGCCTGTCGACGCGTCCCGCTGAGCCGGGACCTGTCAGCCTTCCGGCCCGCCAGCGCGACAGCGCGGCGGGCCGGAAGGCGTACGGGGGTGGGGCGTGTTCAGCCGACCTCGACGGGCAGCGAGGGGTCGCTGGTCCACTCGCGCAGCGAGCCGTCGTACACCGCCACGTCGGTCTCCCCGATCAGGCGCAGTGCCAGGGCGTCGCCGGTGGCGGCGATGCCGCCGCCGCAGTAGGTGACCTTCCGGCCCGGCTGGGCCTGCACCTCCTGGAAGATCTCCCGCAGTTCCGGCACCGACCGGAAGGTGCCGTCGGTCGGGTCGAGCAGCGCGGCGACGAAGACGTTGCGGCTGCCGGGGATCCGGCCGGGGCGGGCGTAGCTGATCGTCTCGGTGGCGTGGTGGTCCTCCGGCGACAGCGAGTTGATCAGGCAGGCCCCGCTGCCGTTCTCCACCACCTGCTTGACCTCGTCCAGATCGGCGAACAGCTCCGGACGGGGCGTACCGACGAACTGGGCGGGCGGGTAGCTCTCCTCGCCGGACCGGGTCGGGCGGCCCTCGGCGGTCCACTTGCCGAATCCGCCGTCCAGGACGGCCACGTTGTCGAAGCCGTTGGCGAGCAGCAGCCACCACACCCGGGTGGCCCAGAAGACGTTGGCCGCGTAGACCACGACCGCCGTGTCCGGACCGATGCCGAGGCGACCCGCCGCCTCGGCGAAGCGCTCCGGGGAGGGCCTGGTGAACCAGCCGCCGTCCGGCTCGGAGAGGTCGTCGATGATGTCGGCGAACGCCGCCGACGGGATGTGCGCGGTCAGGTATTCGGGACGACCGGAGGTCTGGGACCAGTCCTGGCCGGCCTCGCTCGGCGGGGCCAGGTGCACGGTCGCGTCGAGGATCCGCAGGTTCGGGTGGTCGAGGTGCTGGGCGAGCCACTCGGTGGACACGAGCGGGGTGGGCAGGTCGAGGGTGCGTGCCATGAGTCCTCCTGTCGCCGGATTTCCTATCTAGGCAATCGGGATTACCCTCGCGACAATACGGCCCCTACCTGCGGATATTCCGACGAGTGGTGGAGCTCACCCGCCCTCTGGGGTGGTAGCCATCGACGGACGGCAGGCCGGAGAGGAGATGCCTCTCCGGCCTGCCCGCCGATCAGTGCACGGTGAGGTTGCCGCCGGTCAGCGCCACCTCGCCGGTCCCGGCTCCCGTCCAGTCGGACGAGAAGACCAGGGTGCCGCCCTGCCAGAGGGTGATCCCGACGGTGTCGTGACGTCCGGGAGCACCCCGGTCGGTCACCGTCACCGCGAGCGTCAGGCCGGCGGCCACCAGCTTGCCCCGGCCGTCGTAGAGCGCGGCCTGGTATCGCACCGACGCGGATTTACCGGCCGAGGTGATGCCGAGGCCGTCGATCGCGGTGGTCCTGACCGTGTGGTCGGTGCCGCCGGACCGGTACGTGATCTCCGCGTGACCAGACGCCGCCTTCTTCGCGGTGGCCGGCTTCGCGTTCAGGTTCACCGAGACCTTCGACGCCCGGTCCGCCGGGTGGGTGCCGGCCGACCGGGTGACGGTGAGGTGGCCGCCCCCGGTGAGGAATCCGCCGTCGGAACGGGCGACCGTCACCGTGGCGGTGGTGTTCCCGGTGTAGTTGCCGCCGACCGTGGCGGTCACCGTGTGCGCGCCCGCCGGCAGGGTCGCCGTGCAGGCCGCCGTGCCGGTGGTGGTGGCGGTGGCGACCAGGTCCACGCGAGCGGTGCAGAGCGTGGCCCCACCCGCGGTGAAGGTCACCGTGGCGGTACGCAGGTCACCGCCGGTGGTGTCGGCCGACGACGGCAGCACGGAACTGTCCCGCAGTACGGCCCGCAGCAGGACGCGACCGGCGGCACCGGCGGTCGCGGTGCTGACCAGGGTGTCCCCGGCCCAGGTCACGGCCGCGTTCTCCGGGGTGACGGTGACGGTGAACGTGGTGCTACCGACCAGCCCGGTGCCGTCGGTCACCGTGACGGTGACCGGGTACGTGCCCGGGGCCGCCGAGGTGGTGCCGGTGACGGTCCAGCTCCGGGTGCCGGGACGGGTGTCCGGCCCGGAGGTGCCGGCCACGGTGAGCGCCAGACCGGTCGGCAGGCCGGTGGCGGTCGCGGTCAGCGCCGACCCGGCACCGTCGGCGTCGGTCGCCCGGACCGTCACCGTCGGCGAGAGCGCGTCGCTGTACTGCACGCCGACCCCGCCGGCCGGGGCGTCGGTGGACACCTCGGGGGCGGAGCGGATGCCGAATTCGGCGTCGTTGACGGCGAAGAAGACGTTCCCGACCGCCTCGATCCTGATCCGCGCCTCGTCGGTCGCCACGTTCGGCAGGGTCACCGTCGCGTCACCGGTGTTCGGCGTGCTCTCGGCCAGCACGTACGGGAAGGTCTCGCCGCCGTTGACGGAGAGCGTGATCTTCACCTGGCCGACGTTCACCGGCGCCACGTCGGTGCCGGCGACGTCCCAGGTGACGGTCTGGGCCGTACCACCGTCGAGCACGGCGGTGCCGGCCTGCGAGGTGACCAGGAACGGTCCCGCGTCCGGGGCCAGCGTCAGGGCGACGTTGGCGCTGCCGATGCCGCCGCCGCCCGGCCGACCGTCCCGGGCGGTGAGCTTGAAGTTCAGCGTCCGGTCGTTGTTCACACCGACCCAGTCCCGGGTGGGCAGGAACTCCGAGTAGCAGTCCAGGAGCTCCGGCGGGACGTTGGAGGCGCTGCCGCTGGCCGGCGGTGCCGGCGGGGTCGGGCAGGCGCCCGTACGGGCGTTGGTGTTGCCGACCAGCACCTGCGCGAGGTCCGGGAAGACCCGGGTCGAGTTGGTGGTGACCGCGTTCTGGCCCGGCGAGTGGTACTTCAGGGCGTCCTCGGGCGACACCCACGCCGGCTCGCCGAAGACCCGGAACAGCGGCCCGTTGGTCTTGGTGTTGTTCATCAGTGCGGTGCCGGCGCTGCCCCCTCGGTCGTTCTGCTCCCACAGGTAGGTGAGCGTGTCGCCGTCGACGTCGGTGGCGCTGCCGGTGAGCGCGAACGGCGTACGCACCGGGATGGTGAGACCGTCCGGCACGGTGACCACCGGGGCGTGGTTGGTGGTCTGCTCGACCAGGTGGCCGCCGTTGTCCACGGCTCCGCCCTTGGCGGTCTCACCGACGAAACCGGTGACGCCGGTGAGGTCGCCCAGGGTCAGCGGGGCCACGTTGGTCGCGGCCAGGGTGCCACCGAAGGTGACCTGGAAGCCGGTGTCGTTGAGCGTGCCGCTGCCCCCGAAGGCGGCCACGGTGACCGTCGCACCCGCCGGCCAGCCCGCGATCGACTCGACGGCGGCCTTGATCCCGGCGGTGGTGTAGTTGACCCCACGCACGATCGGCGCCGAGGTCGCGTCCCCGTAGCCGAGGGTGAACGAGTCACCGGCGGTGTCGAAGTCACGCAACGAGACGGTCTGCACCTCGTTGATCGCCGGCCGGCTCGACGTGACGAAATTCGTGATCTCGGTGTAGGTCCGGTGCGACCAGTACGGGTCGGTGTGCGGCTGGAGGTTGTCCTGCTGGCAGATGCCCGCGTACGCCATGATGGACGAGCCGCTGCCCGGCTCGTACGAGTTGGCCGCGCTGCGGTTGCCGCCCGAGCAGTTCCACTGGTTGCCGTTGAAGGTGTGGTTGCCGGCGAACTGGTGCCCGATCTCGTGTGCCACGTAGTCGACCGCGAAGTAGTCGCCGATCGGGTTGGGCAGGCCGGTGCAGCCGCGCGCCTTGCCGTCGCCGCCGACCACGCCGAGGCCGGCGATACCGCCGCCGCTCAGTCCGAGACCGATGTGACCGACGTCGTAGTTGCCCGCGCCGACGAGTTGGCCGAGCACGATCCGGTTGCGGTTGAGCAGGCCGCTGCTGCACCCGGTGAGCTGTGCCGGGGTGTAGCAGCCGGCGCTGCCGCAGGGGCCGTTCGGCTCGGTGGCCAGCGCCGGGGTGTTCAGGTTCGTCTTCTCGGTGTCGTTGACCAGAACCAGCCGGATCGCGGTCTCGTCCTCGTAGATCTGGTTCACCCGGTTGATCAGCGTGACCTTCGCGGCGGTCACGTTCTCCACCCCGAAGAAGGTGGCGTACGACGGATCGGTCACGAACGCGAGACGGTAGGTGCGCAGCGTCACCAGCGGGCCGGCGACCGGCTCGTCGTGCGCCTCCTCGATCTCGTCGTGCAGGTGGTGCGCCGCCGACTCGACGTCCTCGCGCTCGACGAACTCACCGTTCTGGTTCGTCAGGTCGCGGGCGAAGTAGCTGGCGTACAGGCTCTGGTCGCGGTGGTAGTAGGGGTCGATGTACCACGCCCCGTCGGCGGATCGGACCGAGGCGTGGAAGCCCAGCGGGGTGAGGTCGGCCCGGATCGTCGCGGTCGGGTCGTCCAGGCCCGTGCCGGCGTACGTGCTGATCTCCGGGTGGGCGGCGGCCAACTCCGGCTCCATCACCGGCGACTCCACCAGCGCGAACCGCTGGAAGGTGCCGTCGGGGGCGGGCAGGGACACCACCTGCTGCGGCTGGCCCGCGGCGCGGCGCTGCTCCGCCGGTGCCCTCTCCAGCAGGCGCTGCATTCCGGCACGGTCCAGTGTGTAGGCGGACAGGTGCGCCGCCTCGATGGCCGCCGGACGGCCCGACTTGGTGGCGGCGGGCGTGCCGTCCACCTTGCGCCACGGGCCGTCGGCCGAGGGGGCGGCAGCGGCCGGGGCGGAGGTGAGCAGGACCGGTGACATCGTCGCCACCAATGCCACGGCCAGCGTGGCGGCCAGGCGTGGTCGGTGTGACCGGGTGTGTCCGGACCGTCCGCCCGGTCGAGGGGTGAGGAAGCTCCTCAACTCGTCTCCCTGGTGATGAGGGGTGCGACCCACCGCGCCGTCCGGGTCGACGGGCAGCACGGATGATCGATGGATGGGCCAGACCCTAAACGGACGGCGGAGGACGAACATCAGCCGAACAGAGGAAGATCCTCTGGGAGAGGGCCGTCCACGCTCAGCGCAACGCGACTTTCACAAGATCGTCACACAGTCGACGGTCCGTTCTGGAGCCTCAGGCGAGCAGCAGGGCGACGGCGAGTGCCACGACCGCGGCCGAGCCACCGAACGCCACGACCGCGGCCGAGCCACCGAACGCCACGACCGCGGCCGAGCCACCGAACGCCGCGACCGCGGCCGAGCCACCGAACGCCGCGACCGCGGCGTAGAGACCGTCGGCGGTGGCCACCCCCAGCGCGGCGGACGCGCCGACCCGGAACGAGGTGCGCGCGGTGAGCCCCACGATGAGGACCGCGATGGCACCGACCGGGACGGCGACGCCGTAGCCGGCGACCACGCCGGCCAGGAAGGCGACGCTCACGACAGCGCGCGGGGCGGCGGGGACCCGGGCGCGACCGGCTGTCGGCCCGTGGCGACGGGCACGGCAACCGGGCAGGGCATCATCGGGTACGTCCGCACGCCGCCATCCTGCGACCCACGCGCGGCCGGTGCCACGCATTTACCGCGGCTCCCACCGCAGCCCCGGCGGACGAGCCGCAGGCCGCCTGCCCATGCGTCTCGTCAATGGGACCGAATTGCGAACATCCCCCGCAACGAATTGCCGGCCGACAATCGTCACCGGTCGAATCATGTGGATCATTAGCGGACACACCCGGCTCGCCAGCCGAAGTTCGCCCTGACCACAGGACGTCAACGAGCATCCACAACGGACACCGTCCGCCACCTACCGATGGCCCACGTTTCCGGTTTGTTTCGACTAAATGATTCATGATCGTGGATGCTGAAATCCACCATGCTACGCGGTTCGCGGGGCGAATTATATCTCTCAACATCGATGCGTTGAGGTCCTACGATCTGTGTCAGTCCGCTCCACGGTCACCGGCCGGCCCGTCACAAACGGGCCGACTGCGCATCGAAAGGAGGCGGGAGATGCTCCTCTCCCAGCCGTCCCGGCGTCCCTGGCGCCTCGCCCTCACCGCCGCGGCGACACTCACCCTGGTGGCGGTCGCCGCACCCGCCCAGGCGGCCCCCGCGCAGGGTCCGATCGTGCACGCCGGCGACGCCGCCGCCGTCGCCGACTCGTACATCGTCGTGCTCAAGGACTCGGCGGTGAGCCGGGCGCAGGTCGGGGCCACCGCCAAGACCCTCGCCGGGCGGCACGGCGGCAGCATCGCCCGCACCTACCAGGACGCGCTGCGCGGTTTCGAGGCCCGACTGACCGAGCGGGCGGCCAAGCGGCTGGCGGCCCACCCCTCCGTCGAGTACGTCCAGCAGAACCGCACCGTCAGCATCGCCGACACCCAGTCCCCCACCCCGTCCTGGGGCCTGGACCGCATCGACCAGCGGGCGCTGCCGTTGAACAACAGCTACGCCTACCCCAACGACGGCACCGGCGTCACCGCGTACATCATCGACACCGGCATCCGCTTCTCCCACACCGACTTCGGCGGGCGGGCCGTCTCCGGCTTCGACGCCATCGACGGCGGCAGCGCCGACGACGGCAACGGTCACGGCACGCACGTCGCCGGCACGGTCGGCGGCACCGCGTACGGCGTGGCCAAGGGCGTGACCCTGGTCGGCGTACGGGTGCTGGACAACGGCGGCGGTGGCACCTACGCGCAGGTCATCGCGGGCATCGACTGGGTCACCGCGGATCACCAGCCGGGCGAGCCGGCGGTGGCGAACATGAGCCTCGGCGGTGGCCGCGACCAGGCCACCAACGACGCGGTCGCCCGGTCCATCGCCGACGGCGTGGTGTACGCGGTCGCCGCCGGCAACAGCAGCGCCAACGCCTGCAACTACACGCCGGCCAGCACCCCGGAGGCGATCACCGTCGGCGCGACCACCAGCACCGACGCCCGCGCCAGCTACTCCAACTTCGGCGCCTGCCTGGACGTCTTCGCCCCGGGCAGCGCGATCACCTCGGCCTGGATCGGCAGCGACACCGCCACCAACACCATCAACGGCACCTCGATGGCCGCCCCGCACGTGGCCGGCGCCGCCGCCCTGGCGGTGGCCGCCAACCCCGGCTACAGCCCGCAGCAGATCCGCGACCTGCTGGTCGCCGACGCCACCAACAACGTGGTCACCAACCTGGGCGTCGGATCGCCGAACAAGCTGCTCTACACCGGCAACATCGTGCCGCCCACCCAGGACTTCGCCCTCACCCTCGCCCCGGGCAGCGGCACCGTCGACCCGGGCAGCTCGACCACGACCACGGTCGGCACCACCACCACGGTCGGTACGCCGCACAGCGTCGCGCTCAGCGTCAGCGGCCTGCCGGCCGGGGTGACCGCGAGCTTCAGCCCGACCACCGTCACCTCCGGCGGCACCGCCACGCTGACCCTGAGCGCCGACGCCGGCACCGTGCCCGGTCTCTATGCGGTGACCGTGCTCGGCACCGGGCCGGAGACCACCCAGGGCGCCACCTTCACGCTCACCGTCAACGGCCCGCCCGGCTGCACCCAGGGCAACGCCACCGACTACCCGATCAACGACAACAGCACCGTCGAGAGCACCATCGTCATCCACGGGTGCGGGCGCGCCGCCAGTGCCACCAGCACCGTCGAGGTACGCATCTTGCACACCTGGATCGGTGACCTGACCGTCTCGTTGATCGCCCCGGACGGCACCGCCTACGTGCTGCACAACCGCACCGGCAGCAGCGCCGACAACATCTTCCAGACCTACACCCGCGACCTGTCCGGCAAGGCCGCCGACGGCGCCTGGAAGCTGCGGGTCCAGGACTCGGCCAGCGCCGACACCGGCTACCTGGACAGTTGGACGCTAACCCTGTGACCTGACGCGACGGCGGACGGGTCACACCGCCCGCCGCCGCAGCGGCCGGGGCGCACCGTCGCCCCGGACACCCACGGCGCACACGACAGCGCCCGGAGTTCCGGCCATCGGCCGGGCTCCGGGCGCCGTTGCGTCAGCTCACACGTTGAAGCCGAGCGAGCGGAGCTGGTCGCGCCCCTCGTCGGTGATCTTGTCCGGCCCCCACGGGGGCAGCCAGACCCAGTTGATCCGGATGTCGCCGACCAGGCCGCCACCCGGACCGGTGGTCAGCGCCTGGCGGGTCTGATCCTCGATCACGTCGGTCAGCGGGCAGGCCGCCGAGGTCAACGTCATGTCCAGGGTCGCGACGTTGTCGTCGTCGACGTGCACGCCGTACACCAGACCCAGGTCGACCACGTTGATGCCCAACTCCGGGTCGACGACGTCCTTCATCGCCTCCTCGATGTCGGCGACGGCGGCCTTGCCGCCGGTCGCCGCGACCGGCGTGGCAGCCTCGGTGGCCACGGCCCCGTTCTCCGGCGTGCTGGTTTCCTCGGTCATGCCTTCACCTCCGTCGGGCTCGCGCCCACACCGGCGCGTGCCGCGGCGTCCTTGAACGCCATCCACGGCAACAGCGCGCACTTGACCCGGGCGGGATAGCGGGCGACACCCTCGAACGCCACCCCGTCGCCGAGCACCTCCTCGTCCGCCGTGACCTGGCCACGGCTGGACAACAGCGCCACGAACGCCTCGTGCACCTCGAACGCCGCCGCCGTGTCCCGACCGGTCAGCAGCTCGTGCAGCACGCTCGCCGACGCCTGGCTGATCGAACAGCCCATGCCGTCGTACGACACGTCGTGCAGCACGGTGCCGTCGGTGGCCACCCGGACGGTCACCTCGTCGCCGCAGGTCGGGTTGACGTGGTGCGCCTCGCCGACCTGCGCCGCCGGGTCGGCGGCGTCCCGCAGGCCACGGCCGTGCGGGTGCTTGTAGTGATCCAGGATGATCTCCTGGTAGAGCGACTCAAGCTGCATCGGGCCGACCTCCCGTCGAGTCGCCGGACGTCGCCCGGCTCATCGGAACACCTTCCGCACCTGTTCCAGACCCGCCACCAGGGCGTCGATCTCCTCGGTGGTGGTGTAGAGGTAGAACGAGGCCCGCGTCGTCGCCGGGACTCCGAAGCGCCGGCAGACCGGGCGGGCGCAGTGGTGGCCCACCCGCACCTGCACGCCGAGCGAGTCGAGCACCTGCCCCACGTCGTGCGGGTGCACGTCGGCCAGGGCGAACGAGATCGTGCCACCCCGACCCACCGGCACCTCCGGACCGAAGATCCGCAGGCCCGGGACGGTGGCCAGAGCGTCCAACGCGTACGCGGTGAGCTGCTTCTCGTGCCACTGGATCGCCCGCATGCCGAGGCCGGTCAGGTAGTCAACGGCGGCACCGAGCGCGACCGCCTCGGCGATCGGCGGGGTGCCCGCCTCGAACCGGGCCGGTGGCGGCGCGTACGTCGAGCCGTCCATCGACACCGTCTCGATCATCGAGCCACCGCCGAAGACCGGCGGCATCGCCGCCAGCAGCTCGGCCCGCCCCCACAGCACCCCGATGCCGGTCGGGCCGCACATCTTGTGCCCGGTGAAGACGATGAAGTCGGCGTCCAGGTCGACCACGTCGATCGGCATGTGCGGCACCGACTGCGAGCAGTCCAGCAGCAGCAGCGCACCGACCTCGCGCACCCGCGCGGTGATCCGCGAGGTGGCGTTGACCGTGCCGAGGATGTTGGACATGTGCACCAGCGAGACGATCTTCGTCCGCTCGTTGACCAGGTCCGCCAGCCCCGACTCGTCCAGCCGGCCGTTGTCGGTGACCGGGAACCAGCGCAGCGTCGCGCCGGTCCGTTCGCAGAGCAACTGCCACGGCACGATGTTGGAGTGGTGCTCCATCTCGGAGATCACCACCTCGTCACCGGGCCCGAGCCGGAACCGCGGGTCGGCGTCGGCGCGCAGCGAGGCGTTGGAGAAGGCGTACGCGACGATGTTGATCGCCTCGGTGGAGTTCTTGGTGAACACCACCTCGTCCACGCTCGGCGCGTTGACGAACGCGGCGATCCTCGCCCGGGCCCCCTCGTACGCCTCGGTGGCCTCGGTGCCCAGGGTGTGCACCGACCGGGACACGTTGGCATTGTGCCGGCGGTAGTGCTCGTCCAGCACGGCGAGCACCTGGCGCGGCTTGTGCGAGGTGTTGGCGCTGTCCAGGTAGACCAGCGGATGCCCGTTGACCTCCCGATCGAGGATCGGGAAGTCGGCGCGGACCGCCGCCACGTCGTAACCGGGTACGTCGTCGTACTGCGGCATCCCGGACGGGATCGCGATGGTGGTCATCGTCGTGACCAGCCCTTCCCTCGGCTCAGGCCCGCGCCGAACCGGCCCCGGCGACGTACCGCTCGTAGCCCTCTTCCTCGAGCTTGTCGGCCAGCTCCGGGCCGCCTTCCTCGACGATCCGGCCGGCCACGAAGACGTGCACGTAGTCGGGCTTGATGTAGCGCAGGATGCGGGTGTAGTGGGTGATCAGCAGCAGGCCGGTGTCACCGGTGTCGCGGACCCGGTTGACGCCCTCGCTGACCACGCGCAGCGCGTCCACGTCGAGGCCGGAGTCGGTCTCGTCGAGGATGGCGATCTTCGGCTTGAGCAGTTCGAGCTGCACGATCTCGTGCCGCTTCTTCTCACCGCCGGAGAAGCCCTCGTTGACGTTGCGCTGGGCGAAGGCCGGGTCCATGTGCAGACGCTCCATGGCGCCCCGCAGCTCGCCGCCCCAGGTCCGCAGCTTCGGCGCCTCGCCGTCCAGCGCGGTCTTGGCGGTCCGCAGGAAGTTCGCCACCGACACGCCGGGCACCTCGACCGGGTACTGCATGGCGAGGAACAGACCGGCGCGGGCCCGCTCGTCGACCGAGAGTTCCAGCACGTCGACGCCGTCGAGGGTGACCGACCCGCCGGTGATCTCGTACTTCGGGTGACCGGCGATCGAGTACGCCAGGGTCGACTTGCCGGAGCCGTTCGGGCCCATGATCGCGTGCGTCTCACCGGAGCGCACGGTCAGGTCGACACCGGCCAGGATCGGCTTGAGCTCACCCTCGGGCAGCTTGACCGACACCTGCAGGTCACGGATCTCCAGGGTGCTCATTATCGGGTCACTCCATTACTCGGCGTCAGGCTGACGTAGATGTCGCCGTCGCGGACTTCGACGGGATAGACGGGTACGGGTTCGGTCGCCGGCAGCCCGCTCGGCTCGCCGGTACGCAGGTCGAAGCGGGAGCCGTGCAGCCAGCACTCCAGGGTGCAGCCGGACACCTCCCCCTCGGAGAGGGCCACGGCGGCGTGCGAGCACTCGTCGTGCACGGCGTAGAACACGTCGTCCTCGGCGTGCACGAGCGCGATCGCGGTGCCGTCGACGTCGGCGCTGACCGCGGTGCCCTTCGGCACGTCCTCGACGGCGCAGACACGGATCATCAGGCGCCGGCCTTGGTCAGGCGGGCCTCGATCGTCTCCCCGAGCCGCTCGCGCAGCTCCTCGACCGGGATCTTGTTGAGCAGCTCGGCGAAGAAGCCGCGCACCACCAGGCGACGGGCCTCGGCCGCCGGGATGCCCCGGGCCATCAGGTAGAACAGCTGCTCGTCGTCGAAGCGACCGGTGGCGCTGGCGTGCCCGGCACCGGCGATCTCGCCGGTCTCGATCTCCAGGTTCGGCACGGAGTCGGCCCGGGCACCGTCGCTGAGCAGCAGGTTCCGGTTGATCTCGTACGTGTCGGTGCCGGTCGCCTCGGCGCGGATCAGCACGTCGCCGACCCAGACCGTCCGGGCGCTGTCACCCTGCAACGCGCCCCGGTAGCCGACGTAGCTGCGGCAGTCCGGCACGGTGTGGTCGACGAGCTGGCGGTGCTCCAGGTGCTGGCCCGAGTCGGCGAAGTAGACGCCGTACAGCTCGGCCTCGCCGCCCCGGTCGGTGTACTCGACGGTGGTGAACTGGCGCACCAGGTCGCCACCGAGCGTGGCCTGGACGTGCACCACACGCGCGTCCCGGCCCAGCTTCACCTTGAGGTGCTGCGCCTGCACCGCGTCGTCGGCCCAGTCGGAGACGGTGACCAGGGTCAGCTTCGCGCCGTCGGCCACGGTCACCTCGACGTTGTCGGCCAGCGTCGCCGAACCGACGTGCTCCAGCACCAGGGTCGCCTCGGCGAAGCGCTCCACCTGCACGACGGTGTGCCCGAAGGCCACGCCCTCGGCGCTCTCGCCGACCACCCGCACGGTCACCGGCTCGGCCGGCACGGCCTCCCGGGCGACCCGCACCAGCAGCGCCTGCCCGGCGCCGCCGTACGCCAGCGCGCTGACCCGGTCGAACGGGGTGAGCACGCTGCCGACCCGCTCGTCGTCCCGGTCGACGTGCTCCACCGTCACGCCCTCGGGCAACGCGGCGTACTCGTGCCGGACCGTGCCGGTCGCGGTGCGGTCGTCACCGACCAGCCCGCGCAACCGCTTGAGCGGGGTGAAGCGCCACTCCTCCTCCAGGCCGGTCAGGGCCGGGAAGTCGGCGACGTCGTACGAGCGCAGCGCCTGCGACTTGGTGCTCGGCGGCGGCGCGGAAGCCTGGGTAGTCATCTCGTCCTTGGTCTGTTCTCACGACGACGGTCTGTGGTGCGAGGGTGGCGGGCCGACGCGAGCCGGCCCGCCGGTGGGCGGGTCAGCCGACCGCGCCCTCCATCTGCAGCTCGATCAGGCGGTTGAGCTCCAGGGCGTACTCCATCGGCAGTTCCTTGGCGATCGGCTCGATGAAGCCGCGCACGATCATCGCCATCGCCTCGTCCTCGCTCAGACCCCGGCTCATCAGGTAGAAGAGCTGGTCCTCGCTGACCTTGGAGACGGTCGCCTCGTGCCCCATCGACACGTCGTCCTCGCGGATGTCGACGTACGGGTAGGTGTCCGAGCGGGAGATGGTGTCCACCAGCAGGGCGTCGCACTTGACCGTGCTGGCGCTGCTGTGCGAACCCTCCAGCACCTGCACCAGACCCCGGTACGAGGTCCGGCCGCCACCCCGGGCGATCGACTTCGACACGATCGTGCTGCTGGTGTGCGGTGCGGCGTGCACCATCTTGGCGCCGGCGTCCTGGTGCTGGCCCTCGCCGGCCATGGCCACCGAGAGCACCTCGCCCTTGGCGTGCTCGCCGGTCATGTAGACCGCCGGGTACTTCATGGTCACCTTGGAGCCGATGTTGCCGTCGATCCACTCCATGGTCGCGCCCTCGTGACACACCGCGCGCTTGGTGACCAGGTTGTAGACGTTGTTCGACCAGTTCTGGATGGTCGTGTAGCGGCACCGGGCGTTCTTCTTGACGATGATCTCCACCACGGCGCTGTGCAGCGAGTCCGAGGAGTAGATCGGCGCGGTGCAGCCCTCGACGTAGTGCACGTACGCGCCCTCGTCGACGATGATCAGCGTCCGTTCGAACTGGCCCATGTTCTCGGTGTTGATCCGGAAGTACGCCTGCAGCGGGATCTCCACGTGCACGCCCTTCGGCACGTAGATGAACGAGCCGCCGGACCAGACGGAGGTGTTCAGGGCGGCGAACTTGTTGTCGCCGACCGGGATCACCGTGCCGAAGTACTCCTTGAAGACGTCCTCGTGCTCCTTGAGGGCGGTGTCGGTGTCCAGGAAGAGGACACCCTGCTCCTCCAGGTCCTCACGGATCTTGTGGTAGACCACCTCGGACTCGTACTGGGCGGCCACACCGGCGACGAGGCGCTGCTTCTCCGCCTCCGGGATGCCCAGCTTGTCGTAGGTGTTCTTGATGTCCTCCGGCAGGTCCTCCCAGCTGGCGGCCTGCTTCTCGGTGGAACGCACGAAGTACTTGATGTTGTCGAAGTCGATCCCGGTGAGGTCGGCGCCCCAGGCCGGCATCGGCTTGCGGCCGAACAGCCGCAGGCCCTTGAGCCGCAGGTCGAGCATCCACGCGGGCTCGTTCTTCTTGGCCGAGATGTCCCGCACCACCGCCTCGCTGAGGCCACGCTGGGCGACCGCCCCGGCGACGTCCGGGTCGGCCCAGCCGTACTCGTAGTTGCCCAGGGCGGCGAGCTGCTCCTCCTGGGTCAGGGGCTGGACGATCTGCTCGGTCATCTATCTGTCCTCACAGTGGTGACGGTCTTACCGGACTGGGCAGGCGACGAACCCGGAATGTGCGTGGTGCACACCCCGTCGCCGTGCGCGATGGTGGCCAGGCGCTGCACGTGGGTGCCGACCAGGCGGGAGATCACCGTGGTCTCGGCCTCGCACAACGCAGGGAACTCGGCGGCCACGTGTGCCACCGGGCAGTGGTGCTGGCAGAGCTGGCCGCCGGAAGCGATCGTGGACGCACTGGCAGCGTATCCCTCGGCGGTCAACGCCGCGGCGAGTGCCTCGGCACGAGCCATCGGATCGTCCCCGGCGTCGCTCAGGGCGGCCCGACAGCGGGCCTCCAGCGCGGCCACCTGCTCGGCGGCGAAGTCCTCCACCGCGCGGGAGCCGCCGGTACGGGCGATCCACCGCAGCGCCGCGGTGGCCATGTTGTCGTAGTGGTGGGTGCCGCAGCGGCTACGGGCGGCGTCGGTCAGCAGGAACACCTTGGCCGGGCGGCCCCGCCCGCGGTGACCGCGTACGGTCTGCTCGCGGGCCACCACGTCGCCATCGGCGAGCATCGCGTCCAGGTGTCGGCGGATCGCCGCCGGGCTGAGCCCCAGCGCGTCGCCGAGCTGGGCGGCGGTGGCGGCGCGACGCTCCAGCAGCAGCTGGGTCACCCGGTCCCGGGTCGACAGGTCGGCGGCGGGCGCCACTTCCGAGGTGGGCGGCACCGGGCCACCGGCGGCCGAACCGGCTGCCGGCGGGTGCCCGGGGAACCCTGCCGCCTTTTTCACAACGCCCACGTTACGTAATTCGCCGGGCACCTGCAAACGCGGGGTCCGGTGATCCGAACCACCGAGCGGGCGGAGTCACCCGATCGGCGTCAACTACGGTGCGTAGGATTCGCTTCGTGAAGCGACCCGCCCGGTTCTCGGTCTCCACCACCCTGCTGCGCCGACTCGCGTACGCCAACATCGTCGCGAACACGGTGATCGTCGTCACCGGCGGGGCGGTCCGGCTCACCGCCTCGGGCCTCGGCTGCCCCACCTGGCCCCGGTGCACCGACGACTCGTACACCACCACGGCCGAGATGGGCGTGCACGGGGTGATCGAGTTCGGCAACCGGCTGCTCACCTTCGCGCTGGTGCTGATCGCGGGCGCCACGCTGCTGGCCGCGCTGGCGCACCGGCCGCGTCGCCGGGGCACGGTGCCGCTGGCCCTGGGAGTGGTGCTCGGCATCGTGGCGCAGGCGGTGATCGGCGGGATCACCGTCCGCACCCAGTTGCACCCCTCGGTCGTCGGCATCCACTTCGTGGTCTCGATGGTGCTGCTGCTCGTCGCGTACGCCCTCTGGCGTCGGGTGCGCGAGCTGGACGGGCCGACGGTGCCGGTGGTGCCCTCCGCGCTGCGGACGTTGACCTGGATGACCGTGGTGGTCAGCGCCGCGGTGATCGTGGTCGGCGTGGCGGTCACCGGCAGCGGCCCACACGCGGGCGATGCGAACGCCGTCCGCAACGGCCTCGATCCGCAGACCATCTCCCAGGTGCACGCCGACCTGGTCTTCCTGCTGATCGGCCTGACCGTCGGCCTCTGGCTGGCGCTGCGCGCGGTCGGTGCGCCGGCCCGCGCCGTGCGCGCCGCCGGGGTGCTGCTCGCGGTCGAACTGTCCCAAGGTGTGATCGGCTTCGTGCAGTACCTGACCAACCTGCCGGTGCTGCTGGTCGGCGCGCACATGCTCGGTTCCTGCCTGGTCTGGCTGTCGACACTGGCGGTGCTCTGGTCGATCCGGGAACGTCGCCCGGTGCAGCCGACGCCGGACGAGAGCGCCGTCGCGGCCGAGCAGCCGGTGCCCGCACGGGCCTGAGGCGGCACCCGAGCGGTTCCGGCCGGCACGTCACCGGCCGGAACTCGGACGATCAGCCCATCCGGGCGAGAATCGCGGCCGCGAGGCGATCGGCGGCACCGTCGGCGTACCCCAGGAACAGCGACGGCTCGGTCAGCTCCAGCTCTACCAGCACCGGCGCCCCGTCCGGGCCGGGGATCAGGTCCACCCGGGCGTAGAGCAGGCGCTCCGGCCCGCCGGGCACGGCCGCGAGGGTCCGCTGCGCCACCGCGAGCTCGTCGGCACCGGCGGCGCGCGAGCTGATCTCCTCGGCCTTGTACAGGCCGCCCACCCCGGAATCGGGCCCGGCGAGCATCGGGCCCTTGCGGATGGCGTGGCTGAACGTCGGCCCGTCCGGACCGGCGAAGTAGAGCAGCGCGGTCTCGCCGGCCGAGTCCACCGCACTCAGGTACGGCTGGATCATCGCGACCCGGCCGGCGGCACCCAGTCGGCGTACGTGGGCCACGGCGAGGTCCCGGTGCTCCGGGTCGGCCAGGTCGTAGCGCCCGGTGTCCTGGCTGCCCGCGCTGACCGAGGGCTTGACGACGTACTCGCCGGTGTCGGCCGGTGGTCGCCACTGCTCGCCGGGCGCCACCCAGGCGGTGGGCACCGTCGGCACACCGGCGGCGGACAACTCGTCGAGGTAGCGCTTGTCGGTGTTCCAGCGCACCACGTCGGCCGGGTTGGCCAGCCGGGGCACCCGCGCCGCCCAGGCGACGAACTCGTCGCGGCGGGACGAGTAGTCCCAGGGCGAACGGAGCATCGCCAGGCCGTAGTCGGACCAGTCGACGGCCGGGTCGTCCCAGACGACCGGCTCGGCGGTGACCCCGCGGTCGGCGAGCGGGCCGATCACGAGGCGGTCGTCCGGCTCCAGATCGGACAGTTCGGTGCAGGTGACGAGAGCGACCCGGGGTTTCCCCCGGGCCGACTGGTGGTGGTTAGTCAATCTATCTCTATCTATCTGTGGTGCGAATTTATCTAGCGGGCCATGGTGCGGCGGGCCATCGAACGCCAGAGGTCGTTGCTGGGCCGCATCTGGTCCATCAACTCCCGCTCCCAGGCATTCTCCACGGCGACACCGGCCGCCGCGCAGGCATCCCGGGCAACCCCGGTGTCCTCCGCGAACTGGTCGCCCCACGCACCGTCCGAACCCACCAGGACGATCCGCGCCCCACGCTTGCCGACGTACTCGATGACCGCCTTCGCCCCGCCGTGTCCGGCGGCGAACGACTTGATACCCGCGACCAGCCCGCTCGGGGCCGCGCCGGAGGCGGTCTGATCAGCCGTCAGCGTCGTATCGGAACCATCTGCCATAACGCGAAGCCTAAGCAGAGATGCAAGCGAAAGGGCGAGAACAGGGAAGCTTTTGTGATACCGATTACCTGCTGGTTTAAGACAGTGACCAGGAGCTTTGCCCGTTTTTATCCGGGCGAATCATCCTAATCGGCTCCGCATAACGCCATCAATCCCATCAGGCGCGGTCGGATGAGACCGATCCCGCAGCGGGTGTCAATAGTGCGACAAAGCAGACAAACCGTATTCGTTCGCCTAGCCCGATTGTTAGGAAGGGACCCTTCCTATGCACCAGGCGTTAAGAAGGGGCCCTTCCTTGCGTCAGATCAGGGCGTCGAGCGCGGCGGCGGCGAAGACGATGGTCAGGTACGTGGTGGACCAGTGGAACAGCCGCATCGGCTTGACCGGCTCGCCCCGGCTGGCCCGGCCGGCCAGCTTGTGCGCCTCGACCAGGAAGATCGCGCCCACCACCAGCGTCGGCACGCCGTAGATCGCGCTCAGGCCCAGCGCCCAGACGGCCAGCGAGGTGAGCACCGTGAGCCAGGCGAACAGGATGATCTCGGTGTTGACCCGCCGCACCGACGCCACCACCGGCAGCATCGGGATGCCCGCCCGGGCGTAGTCGTCCTTGTACTTCATAGCCAGCGGGTAGAAGTGCGGCATCTGCCAGAAGAAGACCACCGCGAACAGCGCCCAGGCGATCGGCGACAGCGTCCCGGTCACCGCCGCCCAACCGATCAGCACCGGAGCCGCCCCGCACGCGCCGCCCCAGAAGGTGTTCGCCGCCGTGGTCCGCTTCAGCCAGAGCGTGTAGATCACGTCGTAGTAGACGATGGCGGCCAGCGTCAGCCCCGCGGCGAGCAGGTTGGTGAACACCGCCATCAGCGCGACCGAGACCACCGCCAGCACCAGACCGAAGACCAGTGCGTTACGCGGCGTCACCGTGTGCGCCGGCAGCGGCCGACGCTTGGTGCGCCGCATCAGCTGGTCGATATCCCGGTCGATGTAGCAGTTCAGGACGCTGGCCGCACCGGCGGCGAGCGACCCGCCGACCAGCACCACCGCGACCAGCCACAGCGACGGCATCCCGCCGTGCGCGAGCATCATCGCCGGCACCGTGGTGACCAGCAGCAACTCCACGATCCGCGGCTTGGTCAGCGTCACGTACGCCGCCACCACCGCCCGCAGGTCACGCGAGCGGACCGGCACCTCCTCCGTCGCGCGCACCGGCGTCTGCCCGGCAGGGTTGCTGACGGGGCGCTCGGTGATCATGCTCACGGATTGCCACCTTCCGGCTTCGGCAGGGGAGGTCACGACGGGCGGGGACCCGTCTCGGGTCCGCACACCGACCCACACACTACGCGTTGTCGTTTTGGCTGCCCGGGCGACCCGGTAACGGTGCGGGCCGTCACACCCACGACTGAACCGTCGGGCGGAACGGAAACGTACAGACCAGCATGCTGAGATCCTCGGGCGCACGTTTAGCCGCGCTCGATAGGGTCACCTGTGAGGGTTCCGCCCATCTCGCCGAGGAGCACAAAACCACCGTGGCTGCCAACCGACCTGCGCACCCCGCACTTGACTGGTCCGACCTCGACCGCCGTGCCGTGGACACCGTCCGCGTCCTGGCCATGGATGCCGTGGAGAAATCCGGCAATGGCCACCCGGGCACCGCGATGAGCCTCGCCCCCGCGGCGTACCTGCTGTTCAACCGGGTGATGCGACACAACCCCGCCGACCCGAACTGGCCCGGCCGGGACCGCTTCGTGCTCTCCGCCGGCCACTCCAGCCTGACGCTCTACATCCAGCTCTTCCTCGCCGGCTACCCGCTGAGCCTGGAGGACCTCAAGTCGCTGCGGCAGTGGGGCTCGCTCACTCCGGGTCACCCCGAGCACGGGCACACCCCGGGCGTCGAGACCACCACCGGCCCGCTCGGGCAGGGCCTGGGCAACGCCGTCGGCATGGCGATGGCGGCGCGCCGGGAGCGTGGCCTGTTCGACCCGGAGGCCGAGGCGGGCGAGTCCGTCTTCGACCACCACATCTGGTGCATCGCCTCGGACGGTGACATCGAGGAGGGCATCACCCACGAGGCCAGCGCGCTCGCCGGGCACCAGCAGCTGGGCAACCTCTGCGTGATCTACGACGACAACGAGATCTCGATCGAGGACGACACCCGGATCGCGTTGAGCGAGGACGTCGCGGCCCGCTACGAGGCGTACGGCTGGCACGTGCTGACGGTCGACTGGCGGACCGGCGACGCCGACCAGGGCGACTACCACGAGAACGTCGACGAGCTGTACCAGGCGCTGCTGGCCGCCAAGGCCGAGACCGGTCGCCCGTCGTTCGTCCGGCTGCGCACCATCATCGGCTGGCCCGCACCGAACAAGCAGAACACCGGCAAGATCCACGGCTCGGCGCTGGGCGCCGACGAGGTGGCCGCCACCAAGGAGATCCTCGGCTTCGACCCGACCGCGTCGTTCGAGGTCACCGAGGAGGTGCTCGCCCACACCCGCCAGACGCTCGGCCGCGGCGACGCCGCCGAGCAGGAGTGGAACACCGCCTTCGGCACCTGGTCCGAGGCCAACCCGGAGCGCCGCGCGCTGTACGACCGGATGGCCGGGCGGATCCTGCCCGACGGCTGGGCCGACGCGCTGCCGGAGTTCCCCGCCGACGCCAAGGGCATCGCCACCCGGGCCGCCTCCGGCAAGGTGCTCGCCGCGCTCGCGCCGGTGCTGCCCGAGCTCTGGGGCGGCTCCGCCGACCTGGCGGAGAGCAACAACACCACGATGAAGGGTGAGCCCTCCTTCGTGCCCAGCCAGTTCGCGACCAAGGAGTTCCCCGGTCACGAGTACGGCCGGACGCTGCACTTCGGCATCCGCGAGCACGCCATGGGCGCCATCCTCAACGGCATCGCCCTGCACGGCGGCACCCGCCCGTACGGCGGCACGTTCCTGGTGTTCAGCGACTACATGCGCCCCGCCGTCCGACTGGCCGCGCTGATGAAGCTGCCGGTGGTCTACGTCTGGACGCACGACTCGATCGGTCTCGGCGAGGACGGTCCGACCCACCAGCCGGTGGAGCACCTGACCGCGCTGCGGGCCATTCCCGGCCTGGACGTGGTCCGGCCGGCCGACGCCAACGAGACGGCGTGGGCGTGGCGGCAGGCGCTGGAGCACACCGACCGGCCGACCGCGCTGGCGCTGAGCCGGCAGGCGTTGCCCACGCTGGACCGCTCGCAGCTCGGCGGGGCCGAGGGCGTCGCCAAGGGCGGCTACGTGCTGGCCGAGGCGTCCAACGGCAAGCCGCAGGTGATCATCGTCGGCACCGGTTCCGAGGTGCAGCTCTGCCTGACCGCGCGGGAGCGGCTGGAGGCCGACGGCACCCCCACCCGGGTCGTCTCGATGCCCTGCCAGGAGTGGTTCTTCGAGCAGGACGAGGCGTACCGCGAGTCGGTGCTGCCGCGCGGGGTAAAGGCCCGGGTGAGCGTGGAGGCGGGCATCGGGATGTCCTGGCGCGCCATCGTCGGCGACTGCGGCGAGAGCGTCAGCCTGGAGCACTACGGCGCGAGCGCCCCGCACTCCGTGCTCTTCGAACAGTTCGGCTTCACCCCCGACCGGATCGTCGCCGCCGCGCACGCGGCGCTGACCCGGGTCGGTGACATCACCGGTTTCACGACCGGCAACTGAGGGGAGCGCGTACATGACGACCGACAGGCTGGGTGAGCTCTCCGCCGCGCAGGTGGCGGTATGGCTCGACGACCTTTCCCGGGTACGACTGAGCTCCGGCGGGCTCGACCAGCTCCGCCGGGAGAAGCACGTGGTCGGGGTGACCACCAACCCGACGATCTTCGCGAAGGCGTTGAGCGACGCCGACGAGTACGACTGGCAGCTTCGTGACCTGGCCACCCGGGGCGTCGAGGTGGAAGAGGCCGTCCGCATGCTCACCACGTACGACGTGCGGTGGGCCTGCGACGTGATGCGGCCGTCGTACGACGCCAGCGGTGGCGTCGACGGCCGGGTCTCCATCGAGGTGGACCCGCGTCTGGCCCACGAGAGCACCAAGACGGTCGCCGAGGCCAAGGCGCTGTGGTGGCTGGTCGACCGGCCCAACCTGTTCATCAAGATCCCGGCGACCGAGGCCGGCCTGCCGGCGATCACCGCCGCGCTCGCCGAGGGGATCAGCGTCAACGTCACGCTGATCTTCGGGTTGGACCGCTACTCGCAGGTGATGGAGGCGTTCCTCGCCGGCCTGGAGCAGGCCAAGGCGAACGGGCACGACCTGTCCACGATCACGTCGGTGGCCTCGTTCTTCGTCTCCCGGGTCGACAGCGAGGTGGACAAGCGACTGGAGAAGATCGGCTCGGAGCAGGCCAAGGCCCTGCGCGGCAAGGCGGCCGTGGCCAACGCCCGACTGGCCTACGAGCGGTACGCCGAGGTCTTCTCCGGCGACCGGTGGCAGGCGCTGGCCGCCGCCGGGGCGCACCCGCAGCGCCCGCTGTGGGCCTCCACCTCGACGAAGAACCCGGACTACCGGGACGTCATCTACGTCGAGGAGCTGATCGCGCCGGGCACGGTCAACACCATGCCGGAGTCGGTCATCCACGCGTACGCCGAGCACGGGGAGACCCGTCCGGACACCGTCACCGGCGCGTACGACGACGCTCGGCAGGTCTTCGCCGACCTCGGTGCGGTCGGGGTGGACCTGGCCGACGTGATCGACACGCTGGAGCGCGAGGGCGTCGAGAAGTTCGAGGCGAGCTGGGGCGAACTGCTCGACGGCGTCCGCAAGTCGCTCGCCGCCGCCGGACAGGGCAGCGGCCACCCGAGCGACGCCGCCAGCGACAACGCCGACGCCGCCGTGCGCGCCGGAGGCAATGCGTGACCCTGCGACCAGGCGTCTCCCACGCCGCCGCCCCACCGGGGTGGCGGCGTGGGTGACCTGTTGGCCGCACCCGCCGAGTCGGCGGGAGGTCTGACCGTGCACGGCGCGCGGGCCGTGGACGACGGCACGCCGACCTCCACCCGACAGGCCCTGCTCGACGCCGACGTGCCGGCCCGGCTGGCCGCCCAGGCCCCACCCCTGTGGGACCTTCCGGCGGCGGCCGGTCGGCCCGGCGGCGGGGACGACCTGCTCCCCCGCCTCGCCGAACTGGCGGCGGAACTGGCCGACCTCCACCACGTGGTGCTGCTCGGCACGGGCGGCACCCCGCTGGCGGCGCAGGCCGTCGCCCGCACCACCGGTCATCCGCTGACCGTGCTCGACACCACCGACCCCGGCCGGGTCCGGGCCGCCCTGGACGACCGGCTGGCACGCACCGTCGTGGTGCTGACCGGCGCCGCCGAGGCCACGCCGGAGATGGACGACCACCGACGCGCCTACCGGCAGGCGTTCCTCGACGCGGGGCTGAGCGAGGCCGAAGCGGGTCGGCACTTCGTGGTGGTCACCGAGCCGGGTTCGCCGCTGGCGACCGCCGCCGCCGAGTGGGAGGCGATCACCGTGCCGGCCGACACGCCGGTGACCGGACGCTCCTCGGCGCTGAGCGCGTACGGTCTGGTGCCCTGCGCGCTGGCCGGTGTCCCGGTGGCCGACCTGCTCGACCAGGCCGACGCGTTCGCGGCCTCGCTGCCACGCCCGCAGGACAATCCCGCCCTGGCGCTCGGCGCCGCGCTGGCCGCCGCCGCGACGACCGGGCGCGACACGGTCGCGCTGGTCGGCGACGGCACCGGCGTCGAGGGACTGGGCGACTGGGTGGAGCACCTGCTCGCCGGTGCCACCGGCAAGGAGGGTCAGGGCATCCTGCCGGTGGTGCTCGGGGCACCGGACGAACCCGGCCTGACCGGGCCGGACGTCCTCACCGTCAGCTACGGCGGCGCGCTCGCCGCTCCGGCGGTGCCCGCCGGTGGCGCCACGCCCGACGTGGCGGTCAACGGCCCGCTCGGCGCCCACTTCCTGGCCTGGGAGTACGCCGCCGCCGTCGCCGCCACCGTGCTCGGCGTCGACCCGTTCGACCGGCCCGACGCCGCCGAATCCGCCCGACACACCGAGGCGATCCTGGCCGACCCGCCGCCGGTGCCGACACCGTCGTCCACCACCGGCGCGATCGAGGTGTACGCCCCGCCCGGCACCCCGGGCGACCTGCCCGACGCCCTGCGCCACCTGCTGGCCGGCCTCGACGATGACGGCTACCTGGCGGTCACCGCCTATCTCGACCCGCACGCCGAGGCCGCCGCCGCACGGCTGCGCCCGCTGCTGGCCGCGCTGACCCGACGACCGGTCACCTTCGGTTGGGGACCCCGCTACCTGCACTCCACCGGTCAGTACCACAAGGGCGGTCCGCAGGCGGGTAGCTTTCTTCAGATAACCGGTACGGTCAAAGTTGATCTGCCGGTGCCCGGCAAGCCGTACACCTTCGGGGAACGACAGGCGGCCCAGGCCGCTGGCGACCGGCGCGCCCTGGCCGGTCGTGGACGCCCGCTGCTGCACCTGCACCTGACCGAGCGGTCGGCGGGCCTGACCCGGTTGATCGACGCGGTCGGGTCGCTGCGGGCATGACGATGGACGACGTGGACGAGCGGAGCGAGGAGGCGGCGTGAACCCGCTGCGCGACCCGCAGGACCGGCGGCTGCCGCGGATCCCGGAGCCCTGCGCTCTGGTGATCTTCGGAGTCACCGGTGACCTGGCCCAGAAGAAGCTGCTGCCCGCGGTCTACGACCTCGCCAACCGGGGGTTGCTGCCACCCGGTTTCGTGGTCGTCGGCTTCGCGCGGCGGGACTGGCGCGACGGCGACTTCGCGTCGCTGGCCCGCGAGGCGGCCAAGACACACGCCCGCACCCCGTGGCGGGAGGAGGTCTGGTCGCGGCTGGAGCACAACATCAAGTTCGTCGGCGGCTCGTTCGACGACGACACCGCGTTCGACAACCTCGCCTCCTGCCTGGAGGGGCTGCGCGACAGCCACGGCATCCACGGCAACGCGGCGTTCTACTTCTCCATCCCCCCGGCCGCCTTCCCGGTGGTGCTCAAGCAACTCGCCCGCACCGGCATGGCCGACAACGAGAAGTGCGGCGGTTGGCGGCGGGTCGTGGTGGAGAAGCCGTTCGGGCACGACCTGCCCTCGGCCAAGGCCCTCAACGACCTGGTCGACGACGTGTTCACCCGGCAGGACGTCTTCCGCATCGACCACTACCTGGGCAAGGAGACGGTCCAGAACATCCTCGCCCTGCGGTTCGCGAACAGCCTCTTCGAGCCACTGTGGAACTCGCAGTACGTCGACTCGGTGCAGATCACCATGGCCGAGGACGTCGGCATCGGCTCGCGGGCCGGGTTCTACGACTCCGTCGGCACCGCCCGCGACGTGCTCCAGAACCACCTGCTGCAACTGCTCGCCCTGGTCGCGATGGAGGAGCCGACCAGCTTCGACGCCGACGAGATCCGGGCCGAGAAGCTGAAGGTGCTCAAGGCGATCACCCTGCCGCACGACGTCGCCGACGGCACCGTACGCGGGCAGTACCTGCCCGGCTGGGTCGGCGGCCAGCGGGCCAAGGGATACCTGGAGGAGGACGGGGTCCCGCAGACCTCGACCACCGAGACGTACGTCGCGGTGCGGCTGGGCATCCAGAACCGCCGCTGGGCCGAAGTGCCGTTCTACATCCGCGCCGGCAAGCGGCTGCCCCGACGGGTCACCGAGGTCGCGGTGATGTTCAAGCGGGCCCCGCACCTGCCGTTCAACCCGGCCGACATGGAGATGCTCGGCAACAACCAGCTCGTCATCCGGGTCCAGCCGGACGAGGGCGTGGTGCTCAAGTTCGGTTCCAAGGTGCCGGGGACCACGATGGAGGTCCGCGACATCGCGATGGACTTCCAGTACGGCGAGGCGTTCACCGAGTCCAGCCCCGAGGCGTACGAACGTCTGGTCCTGGACGTGCTGATCGGCGACCGCACGCTGTTCCCC
This sequence comes from Micromonospora sp. NPDC049903, assembly GCF_044460945.1. NCBI lineage: Bacteria > Bacillati > Actinomycetota > Actinomycetes > Micromonosporales > Micromonosporaceae > Micromonospora > Micromonospora sp. NPDC049903. Next base: position 248,483 of record NZ_JBITKL010000003.1, on the reverse strand, counting down.
GACGCCGCCGAGGTGGAACAGAGCTGGGCGGTGGTGGACCCGCTGGTGGAGGCATGGGAGGGCACCAAGCCCGAGCCCTACCGGTCCGGTGAGTGGGGTCCCCGGGCCTCCGACGAGATGCTGGCCCGCGAAGGCCGCGCCTGGCGGCGGGCGTGACCGGGCACCGCGAGCGAACCAGGAGGCTCCGTTGATCGGATTGTGGGACACCACCGGCAACGAGGTGGTGAAGGCGCTCGCCGCCGAACGACGCAGTGCCGGTGGCGTGGCCAGCGGCATGGCCCTGACCTTGATCGTGGTGGTGGACGAGAAGCGGGTCCGCGACGCGGAGGCGGCGGCCACCATCGCCGCCGCCGCGCACCCGTGCCGGCTGCTGGTGGTGGTCCGCTCCGACGTCGACCGGGACCGCAACCGCCTCGACGCCGAGATCGTCGTCGGCGGTCGACTGGGCCCGTGCGAGGCCGTGGTGATGCGGATGTACGGCCGGCTGGCGCTGCACGCCGAGTCGGTCGTGATGCCGCTGCTGGTGCCGGACGTACCGGTGGTCACCTGGTGGCACGGGGAGCCGCCGGACGAGATCGCCACCGACTTCCTCGGCGTGGTCGCCGACCGGCGGATCACCGACTCCGCCCAGGCCCCCGACCCGATCGAGGCGCTGCGGCTGCGGGCCCGCGACTACGCCCCCGGCGACACCGACCTCGCCTGGACCCGGATCACCCCGTGGCGCACCCTGGTCGCCGGGGCGTTCGACACCACCGAGGCGCAGCTCACCGAGGCGGCGGTGGTCGCACCGCCGACCGACCCGACGGCCGCGCTGATGCGTGGCTGGCTACGCAGTCGGCTGGGCATCAAGCCCCGCTGGGAGCGGACCAAGGAGTTCCCCCGGATGCGCGAGGTGCAACTGCGCTGCGCCAACGGCGACGAGTTGACGCTGACCCGGGACGACAGCATGGCCGTCTTCCGGCGGACCGGCCAGGAGGACCGGGTGCTTCCGCTGGTGCGTCGGCCGCTCGGCGACGAGTTGGCCGAGGAGTTGCGCCGGCTCGGCCCCGACCAGGTGTACGCCGAGACGCTCGGCGCCTTCGCCGGGCTGACCAACCTGGACCGGCGCTCCGGCCAGCGGGTGCACGTCTGGAAGGACCCGAGCACCGCGCAGCGCGCCGAGGCGGGCGTCACCGCGCACAGCTCCACCAGCACCGGTTCCTGACCGTCCGGCCCGGGAATCCCACGACACCGACCGCCGCGCGGTCGCGGAAGGACAGCATGACTGAGGCGAGTGTCGCCGTACACGCCGACGCGGATCTGCTGGCGCAGGCCGTCGCGGCACGGTTGGTGGTGAAGCTGCTCGACGCGCAGGCCGAACGGGGCCAGGCGGCGGTGGTGCTCACCGGCGGGCGGATCGCGGCAGCGGTCTACCGGGCGGTCGGCGCCCTGCCGGCCAAGGACGCGGTGGACTGGTCCCGGGTGGACTTCTGGTGGGGCGACGAACGGTTCCTGCCGGCCGGCGACCCGGACCGCAACGAGACGCAGGCCCGCGCCGCGCTGCTCGACGCGCTGCCGGTCGACCCGGACCGGATCCACCCGATGCCGCCGTCGGACGCGGGCGCCGACCCAGAGGAGGCCGCCGCCCTCTACGCGGCCGAGCTGGCCCGGGCCGCCCGGCCCGGCACCGCCGTCCTGCCCCACTTCGACGTGCTGATGCTCGGTGTGGGCGAGGACGGGCACGTCGCCTCGGTCTTCCCCGAGCACCCGGTGCACTACGAGAGCCGTCCGGTCAGCGCGGTGCGGGGCAGTCCCAAGCCGCCGCCGGTGCGGATCACCCTGACCCTGCCGACCATCAACACCGCCGAGGAGGTCTGGTTGGTGGCCGGGGGTTCCGACAAGGCCCAGGCGGTCGGTATGGCGCTGGCCGGTGCCGGGCCGGTGCAGGTGCCGGCGGCCGGCGTCCAGGGCACCAGCCGCACCCTCTGGCTGCTGGACCGCGCCGCTGCCGCCGACCTCCCCGCCCGCTTCCGCAGCCTGCGCTGATGCGATGTAAGGAAGGGTCCCCTGCTAACGCCTGGTGCATAGCAGGGGACCCTTCCTAACACCCGGCGGCGCGATCTGCCGGGCCGGGCTCAGCGAGCGCCGGGATTCAGCGAGCGCCGGGATTCAGCGAGCGCCGGGATTCAACGGGCGCCGCGTCGGCGACGCAGGGCCGCGAGGGCCTCGGCGAGGATCGCCTCCCCCTCCGCCTCGGTGCGCCGCTCCTTCACGTACGCCAGGTGGCTCTTGTAGGGCTCGGCCCGCACCCGGCCGGGCGGATCGTGGGCGTCCGGACCGGCCGGCAGACCGCAACGCGGGCAGTCCCAGGTGGGCGGGGCCTGCACCTCGGCCGCCAGCCGGATGTCGGTGCGGTGCCCGTTACGGCACCAGTAGCTCACCGACCGGCACGGGACCGGCTGATGGCGTTCGGGATGGCGTGGGGGCGCGGACCCGACCCGGGCGCCCCGGATGAATTGGCCGTTCGACACGGCGCTCGCTCCTGTCGTCGGAGGGGACCGCCGTCGAGGGGTGGACGGCGGGCGACGCGGTGCAGCGGGTGAAACGGACTGCGCGCGGCCCGTCGAGTGACGGACCGCGCGCAGATTGTACGACTGGAGAGGCCGCTCAGACCCCCGTGCCGACTTCGAGCCGGAGCCAGAGCCCGAGCCCGACGATGCAGGCGAACCACACGATGCCCACCAGGACGGTGTAGCGGTCGAGGTTCTTCTCGGCGACCGACGACCCGGCCAGGCTGGAACTGACCCCACCGCCGAACATGCTGGACATCCCACCGCCCTTGCCCCGGTGCAGCAGAATCAGCAGGACGAGCAGAACGCTCGTGATGACCAGCAACACGATCAACGTGTAGGCGAACCAGATCGGCATGGCGGGGGTCAGTCCTCTCGTTACGATCCTCGCCCGGACAGGTCGGGCACGGCGGCACCGACCGGCGGACGGGCGGAGTCAAGGATAGCGAGCGATCAGCCGGTGATGTGCTCCGGGAACCGGCAGATCTTCGCGAACTCCTCGGCGTCCAGGCTGGCGCCGCCCACCAGGGCACCGTCCACGTCCGGCTGCGCCATGATCGCGGCCACGTTCGACGACTTCACCGAACCGCCGTAGAGCACCCTGACCTGGTCCGCGGTGGCCTGGTCGAAGGTCTTGGCGAGCCGGGACCGCACCGCGCCGCACACCTCCTGGGCATCGTCCGGGGTCGCCGTCTTGCCGGTGCCGATCGCCCAGACCGGCTCGTACGCGACCACGACCTTGGTGACCTGCTCGGCGGTGAGCCCCTTGAGGGCCGCGTCGAGCTGGTCGGCGCAGTGCGCCACGTGCCCGCCCTGCTCGCGGACGTCCAGCCCCTCCCCCACGCAGAGGATCGGGGTGAGCCCGTTGGCCAGCGCGGCCTGCACCTTGGCGTTGACCAGCGCGTCGTCCTCGTCGTGGTAGGCACGCCGCTCGGAGTGCCCGATCACCACGTAGGTGCAGCCCAGCTTCGCCAGCATCGACCCGGCGATCTCACCGGTGTACGCGCCGGAGGCGTGCGCCGAGAGGTCCTGACCGCCGTAGCCGATGAGCAGCTTGTCGCCCTCCACCACGGTCTGCACCGTGCGCAGGTCGGTGAAGGGCGGCAGGACCACCGTCTCCACGTCGGTCAGCTGCTTCTCGGTGAGGCTGGCCGCCAGCTTCTGCACCAGCAGGTTCGCCTCGAGGTGGTTGAGGTTCATCTTCCAGTTGCCGGCCATCAGGGGCCGGCGGGGAGCACTTGCCATCAGTCAGTTCTCCAGGGCCGCGATGCCGGGGAGGGTCTTGCCCTCCAGGTACTCCAGGGAGGCGCCGCCGCCGGTGGAGATGTGGCCGAAGGACTTCTCGTCCAGGCCGAGCGACCGCACCGCCGCCGCCGAGTCGCCGCCACCGACCACGCTGAACGCCTCGGACTCGGCGATCGCCTCGGCGACCCCCCGGGTGCCGCCCGCGAACGCGGCCATCTCGAACACGCCCATCGGGCCGTTCCAGAAGATCGTCCGGGTGCCGGTCCGCAGCGCGGCGGCGAAGCCGGCCACGGTTTCCGGACCGATGTCGAGCCCGACCCGGTGGCTGGGGATGCCGTCGGCCGGCACCACGTCGTGCGCGGCGTCCGGGGCGAAGGCGTCCGCCGCCACCACGTCGACCGGGAGCATGATCTTGCCCGCGCCGCGCTCCAGGAGGTTGCGGCAGGTCTCGACCATGTCCTTCTCGAGCAGCGAGGTACCCACCTCGTGGCCCTGGGCCTTGAGGAACGTGAAGCACATGCCGCCACCGATGAGCAGCCGGTCCACGGTCGGCAGCAGCGCCTCGATCACGGCGAGCTTGTCGGAGACCTTGGAACCGCCCAGCACCACCACGTACGGCCGCTCCGGCGACTCGGTGAGCGTGGAGAGCACCTCCACCTCGCGCAGCACCAGGCGACCCGCGACGTGCGGCAGCCGCGCCGGTACGTCGTACACGCTGGCGTGCTTGCGGTGCACCGCACCGAACGCGTCGTCGACGTACGCGTCGCCCAGGGCGGCGAGCTGGTCGGCGAAGGCACCGCGCTCGGCGTCGTCCTTGCTGGTCTCGCCCTTGTTGAAGCGCAGGTTCTCCAGCAGCGCGACCTCGCCGTCGGCGAGCGCCGCCACGGTGGCCTGGGCCGACTCGCCGACCGTGTCGGTGGCGAAGTGCACCGGCGCGCCGAGCAGCTCACCGAGCCGGCCGGCGACCGGGGTGAGGCTGAACTGCGGGTCCGGCGCGCCCTTCGGGCGACCGAGGTGGGAGCAGACGACCACCTTCGCGCCGGCCGAGACCAGCGCGCCCAGCGTCGGCAGCACGGCGCGGATGCGACCGTCGTCCGTGATGGCCCCGGTCTGCTTGTCGAGCGGGACGTTCAGGTCGGCGCGCACCAGCACGCGCCGACCCGACACCCCCTCGGCGAGCAGGTCGTCGAGGTTGCGGATGGTCACAGCGACTTACCCACCAGCTTGACCAGGTCGACCAGACGGTTCGAGTAGCCCCACTCGTTGTCGTACCAGCCGACGACCTTGACCTGGTTGCCGATCACCTTGGTCAGCGGCGCGTCGAAGATGCAGGACGCCGGGTCGGTGACGATGTCGGCCGACACGATCGGGTCCTCGTTGTAGACCAGGATGCCCTTGAGCGGACCGTCGGCGGCGGCCTTCAGCGCGGCGTTGACCTCGTCCACCGTGGTCTCCCGACCGACGGTCACGGTGAGGTCGGTGGCCGAGCCGGTGGGGATCGGCACCCGCAGCGCGTACCCGTCCAGCTTGCCCTTGAGCTCCGGCAGCACCAGGCCGATCGCCTTCGCGGCACCGGTCGAGGTCGGCACGATGTTCAGCGCGGCGGCCCGGGCCCGACGCAGGTCCGAGTGCGGCGCGTCCTGCAGGTTCTGGTCCTGCGTGTACGCGTGGATCGTGGTCATCAGACCCTGCTCGATGCCGAACGTGTCGTGCAGCACCTTCGCCATCGGCGCGAGGCAGTTGGTGGTGCAGGAGGCGTTCGAGATGATGGTGTGCTTGGCCGGGTCGTACTGGTCCTGGTTGACACCCATCACCACGGTGACGTCTTCGTTCTTGGCCGGCGCCGAGATGATGACCTTCTTGGCCCCGCCGTCCACGTGCGCCTTCGCCTTGGTGGCGTCGGTGAAGAACCCGGTCGACTCGATGACGACGTCGACGTTCAGGTCGCCCCACGGCAGCGCGGCCGGGTCACGCTCGGCGTACGCCTTGATGGTCTTGCCACCGACGGTGATCTCGTCAGCGGTGGCCTTGACCTCGTGCGGGAGGCGACCCAGAATGCTGTCGTACTTGAGCAGGTGAGCGAGCGTCGCGTTGTCGGTCAGGTCGTTGACGGCCACGACCTCGACGTCAGCGCCGGACGCCAGCACTGCCCGGAAGAAGTTACGGCCGATACGGCCGAAGCCGTTGATGCCAACCCGGATGGTCACAGGTCCCATCTCCTCGCGTTCTGGTTCGCCGGCGTGGAGACCCTCGGCCGGCGAAGTGGTGTGCGCCGACCGTTGGAGCCGGCCGTTGACGGTTCATCTCGGCCACCCCGCCGCGGTCCGAGGGACCTGACCGCCCCGAGGCGGTGGGTACGGCGGGGAGCGCCGGTGCCGGCCCCCTTGCCGTACGCAGCGACCATATCCGAGCGCGGCGAGCCGCGCCGCGCCGGGTGGTTTCCCTCACCCGCGCCGCCGGACGCCGCACCGCCTCGACGACGCGCGGCGACGAGGGCGTGCCTCGCCGGCCCGCCCGCGCCGGGACGACCCACCGTCCTATCAGACCACGAGCATGTCGGGCGTGACGGCCGCTTCGGTATCCGGGATGCCCAGGTCGCGGGCCCGCTTGTCGGCCAGCGCCAGCAGCCGGCGGATCCGCCCGGCGATGGCGTCCTTGGTCAACGGCGGATCGGCCAGCGCGCCCAACTCCTCCAGCGACGCCTGCCGGTGCTCCAGCCGCAGCCGGCCGGCCGAGGTCAGGTGCTCGGGCGCGTCGTCGGCGAGGATCTCCAGGGCCCGGGTCACCCGGGCGGCGGCGGCCACCGCCGCCCGCGCCGAACGCCGCAGGTTGGCGTCGTCGAAGTTCGCCAGCCGGTTCGCCGTGGCCCGCACCTCGCGGCGGACCCGACGCTCCTCCCAGGCCAGCACGCTGGAATGGGCACCGACCCGGGTCAGCAGCGCGGCGATCGCGTCACCGTCCTTGACCACCACCCGGTCGACGCCGCGCACCTCCCGCTGCTTGGCGGTGATGCCGATCCGGCGGGCGGCACCGACCAGCGCCAGCGCCGACTCCGGGCCCGGGCAGGTGATCTCCAACGCACTGGAACGGCCCGGCTCGGTCAGCGAGCCGTGCGCCATGAACGCCCCCCGCCACGCGGACACCGCGCAGCAGACGTTGGCGGCCACCACGTGCGGCGGCAGCCCCCGTACCGGCCGGCCCCGCACGTCCAGCAGGCCGGTCTGTCGGGCCAGGGCCTCGCCGTCCTTGACCACCCGGACGATGAAGTGGCTGCCCTTGCGCAGCCCACCGGAGGCCAGTACGTGGATCTCGCTCGAGTAGCCGTAGACCTCGGCGATCTCCCGCCGCAACCGACGGGCCACCGCGCCGGTGTCGAGTTCGGCCTCCACCACCACCCGCCCGGAGACGATGTGCAGCCCACCGGCGAACCGCAGCAGCGCGGCCATCTCCGCCCGCCGGCAGCAGGGCTTGGGCACGTCGACCCGACTCAGCTCGTCCTTGACCGCAGCCGTCATCGCCATTGTGCGTCCCCTCACGGACCCGTTCCGGCGTGTCGCCGGAGATTACGTACGTGTCTAACGATCGGCGCCCAGTACGGGCACCAGGGCGGCGCCCAGGGCGGCCGGATCATGCCGGGGAGTGCCGTCATCGACCGCGACGGGAGCGAGGACCAGTCGGGCTCCCAGGGATTCTGCCGCACGGTCGACCGGTTCGGGGGCACCGACCGCCTTGGCGTCGGCGAGCACCACGTCGACCGTCAACTCCGGCAGATACCAACGCAGCGCCGCCAGGTGATCGGCGACGGAGAGGCCGAGGGTCTCCTTCTCGGCGGCCAGGTTGAGGGTGACCAGGCGGCGGGCCGGGCTGGCCAGGATCGCCGCGGCCAACTGCGGCACCAACAGGTGCGGCAGGACACTCGTGTACCAGCTTCCCGGACCGAAGATCAGCCAGTCGGCGGCACCGATCGCGGCGACCGCCTGCGGGCACGCCGCCGGCGCCTGCGGGGTCAGTCGCACCGACTCGACCCGGCCGGTGGTGACCGCCACCTGGTGCTGACCGCGTACCGTGCACACCTCGTCCGGGCGGCCGGGGTCCGCGGCGCGTACCCGGGCCTCGATGTCGACCGGCTCGCAGGACATCGGCAGCACCCGCCCGACCGTGCCGAGCATCGCCCCGGCGTGCTCCAGGGCCGCCACCGGGTCGCCGAGCTGCTCCATCAACCCGGCGATCACCAGGTTGCCCACCGCGTGCCCACCCAGCCCGTCGCCCTTACCGGGCAGGCCGCGCGTCGCCGGGCCGAACCGGTGCTGGAACAGCCCGGCGCTGCGCCGGGTCGCCGGATGGTCGCCGGCCAGCGCGACCAGCGCCTGCCGGAGGTCACCGGGGGGCAGCCCACCCCGCTCGGCGCGCAGCCGCCCACTGGAGCCGCCGTCGTCGCCGACGGTCACCACCGCCGTGATGTCGAGATCGAGTCCGGGGGCGCAGCGACGTAACGCCCGTAACGACACGGACAGGCCGTGCCCGCCCCCGAAGGCCACCACCCGGACCGTCATTCCCGCCCCAGATCCCGGTGCTGAGCGTTGGCGGCCAGCCCGGCACGACGCAGCCGGGCCGCCAGTTCCTCGGCGATCGCCACACTGCGGTGCTTGCCGCCGGTGCAGCCGACCGCCACGGTCAGGTACCGCTTGCCCTCCCGCTCGAACCCCGAGGTGGTGGCGCCGACCAGGTCCGCGTACCCGTCGACGAACGCGTCGGCGCCGGCCTGGCTCAGCACGTACGCGCTGACCGCCTCCTCCCGACCGGTGTGCTCACGCAGTTCGGGCACCCAGAACGGGTTGGGCAGGAACCGGGCGTCCATCACGAAGTCGGCGTCCGGCGGCAGGCCGTACTTGAAGCCGAAGGAGATCACGGTCAACCTCAGCCGCCGCGCGTCCTCCGCGCCGAACAGCTCCTCGACGCGACGGCGGAGCTGGTTGACGTTGAGGTGGCTGGTGTCGATGATCACGTCGGCCTGGTCGCGGGCCTCCTCCAGCAGTCCCCGCTCGACGGCGATACCGTCGGCGAGCCGTCCGTCGCCCTGCAACGGATGCGAGCGCCGCACGCTCTCGAAGCGCCGGATCAGCACCTCGTCGTCGGCGTCGACGAAGACCACCCGGGGGGCGTAGCCACGCTCCTTCAACTCCCGGATCGCCTCGGCGAGGTCGGTGGAGAAGGCACGCGAGCGCACGTCCAACACCATCGCGGTACGCCGGGCGGCCCCACCGGCCTTCACCGCCAGCTCGGCCATGTCCAGCAACAGCGCCTGCGGCAGGTTGTCCACCACGTAGAAGCCGACGTTCTCCAGAGCCCGGGCCACGGTGCTGCGCCCGCCACCGGAGAGGCCGGTGACCACGACCAGGGTGGTGTCCGTCTCGCCGGCCACCATCCCGGACTCACCGGGTACGCCGCCGTGGTGACCGGTCGTGTGCGCCTCGCCCACCCATCAACCCCCAAGCCGTGGCGCCGCGGTCGGAGCCGACCGGGCATGGTCAAGCGCCGACTCTAGCTCGCCGCTCCCGACCCGACGGAGCGCACCGCCGCACCGTCCACCAGCCGGCCTGGGGTGTAAGGAGGGGTCCCCTGCTATACACCAGGCGTTAGAAAGGGCCCCTTCCTAACACGGCTCGTGTCGGCTGACTGACGGCACGTGACGCCCGAGGCCGCTATCCTCCGGAAATGGGGAGGCACGGGGCGCGGCTGCGCTGGGTGGTGGCCCTTGTCTCGGTCACGATCGCGGTGCTGGCCACGGTGGATCGTTTCGTCGAACGCGAACGTGAGTGGGCACACGGCGGCGACCAGGTCGCGGTGACCGTAGAGGCCCGTCTGCCGGAGCCGGACCGGGTGGGGCGCACCGCCGCCGCGCTCGGCTGGCCACACGCGACCGACCGGGTCCACGGCGATCCCGACCGGCAGTCGGTGGTGCTGCGACTGCGCTGGTCCGGGCCGCCACGCAAGGGCTCCTACCAGGTCATGCTGCTGGACGACCGGAACTCACCGCCCCGGGTGCTGCGCCCCGAGGGCGGCTCCGACGCCGCCGGCGACGCCGGATTCAACTGGTCCGACGCGTACGAGGTGCTGGCCGCCCGGTACGACTGGCTGGCCGACATCGCCGCCCGCGAGGAGCCGGACGGTACGCAGGGAGGCGCACCGCACGTCGGCGCCATCGGCACCCGCGCGACCGGCGACGGCAGCCTGATCGCGGTGTACCGTCTCGAACCCCGCGCGCTGCCCCTGGAGGACCCGACCCGCCTGGTGGTGGCCTTCTGCTACGTCGACGCCGACGGCGAGGTGCGCTGGGCCAAGCGCATCCCGGTCCCACCGAGCTACTGAACCCCGCCCACCCCAGCCCGACCCGACCCGACCCGGCCCGGCCCGGCCCGGCCCGTCGATCATGGAGTTATGGGCGCTCACAAAACACCTCTCACAAGGCAAAATGGCCAGCCATAACTCCATGATCGACGGGGCGGGTGAGGGCGGCCTGTCGTGCTGCTTTCGTTCGGGCGGTTCCGGGAGTGCTCACCGAGGGCCGAGGACCTCGTCGGGTGGCGCATCCAGCGAAAGCGCCTCGATCACACTGAGCAGCTGGCGGGAAGGTGTCATGGTCAGACCAGCGACCCAGCCTCAACGTGGCACCACAGCTAGCCGACACGCCGGGGTGAGACCAGCTGCACTGCCACGATCCGAGTGCCGCCCGATCAGTCGCGCAGCGTGGTCACGAACGTCGACCAGGCGGCCCGATCGAAGCGCAGCACCGGCCCCACCGGATCCTTGGAATCCCGCACCGCCAACCCGCCACCCACCTCGGCAACCTCCACGCAATCAGACCCGTTGGCACTGCTACGGGAACTCTTACGCCAGGTCGCATCCTGAAGATCGGGCGCAGTCATCACAGCACTCCTCGCCGAGACTTAGCCACGAAGGTCGCCGGACACCCTGACGAGAAAGTCGGCAGACTCGTCAGGGTCGAGCGCCTTCGCACGCAGGTGGTCGAAGGCGAGTTTATATCGCGCCACCTGCTGCTCCTCTTCGAGTAGAAGAGTGTTGAGGTCGTTGTCGACGTAGACGATGGTCGGATCGAGGGCCGGTTGGGCGTAGTCGAGGATCGTGAAGGCCCCGCCCATCGAAGCATGTGCGCCGGCAGCGAAAGGCAGCACCTGAATCTCAACAGTAGGTAGTTGGCACGCCTCGATGATCCGGGTCAGCTGAGCCGCCATGACCTGGGCGCCGCCAACCACCCGCCGTATCGCAGCCTCGTCGAGCACGATCCACATCTTTGGCGGCACGTCACGCGTGAGCAGGACTTTTCGCGCCTGACGCGCTGCGATAACCCGATCGACTTCATCCGAATTGGCAGTCACCCGTCCGGCATGGATGATCGCGCGCACATACAGCTCGGTCTGCAACAAGCCGGGGATGTAAAGGCTCTGGAACGTGCTGATCGAGGTCGCCTCCGCCTCAAAACCTACGTAGTCATCGTGCAGGACATCACCGTAGGAACTCCACCAGCCCTTCTGCCGGGCTTGCCGGGCAAGGCCACCCAACACGTCCCGCTCCTCCGTGGACACCTCATAGAGATCCAGGAGCTTCCGCAGACCATCTGTGGCGATCCCACTGTGCCCCTGCTCGATGCGGATCACCTTTGCCCGGTGCCACCCCACCGCGCGAGCCACCTCATCGACGGTCAGCCCTCGGTGATCACGTAGCCGCCGGAGTTCCCGCCGTAGCCGACGAGCACGAATGGTGGGACTCGCAGACGACGCCATAGCTGCACCTCCGCTGACAAGGGACATGGTCAGGGAACCAAACCAGCGACCAACATTCAATCCAACACTCGCCACTGCTACGTTGCAAGATCTCTTGCCATAGTGCAGGCTCGATATGCCAGATCGAGCAAGCAGACCAATCAGACCCAGGGGGTATAGCCATGACTGACAACCGTCGTCGCAGTTGGGGCGGTGGAGCGCGCGACCCAATGGCTTCCAGGAGGATCTGTCCGCCGTACTCGATGGGGCTGACGTTTCCGAACGTCAGCGGGCCGCCATCGCGCACGCGTTGACCAGGTCGAGCGCCCTCACCTCGTACGTCGATGCGCTGGTCGACCGGTACACGACGGAGCGCGAGCGGCGGTCGGACGGCCCGCCACCCACCAACGCGGGGCGATTTCCCCGGCGCTGGACGCTGCACCTGACCTACCTGGCCGTCGACCCGCAGGAGGCCCGGGAACACGCGGTCACGTACACGGAGGGCTTGACGATCCTCCGGCCCGAACTTCCTGCGGGTGCCGCGCTGCTGTCCCGGGCCGACGCCTGGAACCACGTCGAGCCGGTGTTCTGCGGTCGGACAGGCCCGGACAACGAGATCTGCATGGACGTCACCGGCCACCCCGGCTTCCACCGCGCGACCGGCCTCGGCGGGCTCTGCTGGGGCGACGGCGACGCGAGCCAATGACTAACTCCTTCAGGACTACCCGACGCTGGGCCGCGAAGCGTTGGTCGCGGTCGGGAATGGCGGCCCCGACAGCCAGCGGCGTGGCTCGTAGAATCCTCGGATGGTCTCCCCCGCCGACGTGAGCGTCACCGACCTGGCCACCTCCGACGCGCCTGTCGCCGAGAAGGTGACAGCGGCGCTCGACGTGCTGCGGCGGGTCTTCGGGTACGACGCGTTCCGTGGCTTCCAGCAGGAGGTCATCGAGCACGTGGCGGCCGGCGGGGACGCGCTGGTGCTGATGCCGACCGGTGGCGGCAAGTCGCTGTGCTACCAGATCCCGGCGCTGGTCCGGGACGGCGTCGCGGTGGTGATCTCGCCGTTGATCGCGTTGATGCAGGACCAGGTCGACGCGTTGACCGCCGTCGGGGTACGCGCCGGTTTCCTGAACTCCACGCTGGATCTGGACACCCGTCGGCTGGTCGAGGCGGAATTCGTCGCCGGGGAGATCGACCTGCTCTATCTCGCCCCGGAGGCGCTGGCCAGCCGTTCCACGCTGAGCCTGCTGGACCGGGGGCGGATCAGCCTGTTCGCCATCGACGAGGCGCACTGTGTGTCGCAGTGGGGCCACGACTTCCGGCCGGACTACCTCAACCTGTCGATGGTGCACGAGCGGTGGCCGGGCGTACCCCGGATCGCGCTGACCGCCACCGCGACCAGCGCCACCCGTACGGAGATCGCCACCCGACTCGACCTGACCGAGGCGCGGCACTTCGTGGCCAGCTTCGACCGGCCCAACATCCAGTACCGGATCGTGCCCAAGCGGGAGGCGCGCAAGCAACTGCTCGCCCTGCTGCGCGACGAGCACCCGGGCGAGGCCGGCATCGTCTACTGCCTGTCACGCGCCTCGGTGGAGAAGACGGCCGAGTTCCTGGTGGCCAACGGCATCGACGCGCTGCCGTACCACGCTGGTCTGGACGCGGCGACCCGCGCCGCCAACCAGCAGCGGTTCCTGCGCGCCGACGGCGTGGTGATGGTGGCGACGATCGCCTTCGGCATGGGCATCGACAAGCCGGACGTCCGCTTCGTCGCCCACCTGGACCTGCCCAAGTCGGTCGAGGGTTACTACCAGGAGACCGGTCGTGCCGGCCGGGACGGGCTACCGTCGACCGCCTGGTTGGCGTACGGGCTCCAGGACGTCGTCCAGCAACGCAAGATGATCGACACCTCCGAGGGCGACCTGGCCCACCGACGCAACCTCGCCGCGCACCTCGACGCGATGCTGGCGCTCTGCGAGACGGTCCGCTGCCGACGGGTGCAGTTGCTCGACTACTTCGGGCAGCGCCTGGACGGTGACTGCGGCAACTGCGACACCTGCCTGGCCCCGCCGGAGTCCTGGGACGGCACGGTCGCCGCCCAGAAGCTGCTCTCCACGGTGTTCCGGCTGGACCGGGAACGCAACCAGCGGTTCGGTGCCGGGCACTGCGTCGACATCCTGCTGGGTAAGAGCACCGACAAGATCGTCCAGCACCGGCACGACTCGCTCACCGTCTTCGGCATCGGCGACGACCTGAGCGAGGCGGAGTGGCGGGGCGTGGTGCGCCAGTTGCTCGCCGAGGGCCTGCTCGCCGTCGAGGGCGACTACGGCACCCTGGCGCTCACCGACGCCAGCGCCGAGGTGCTCGGCCGGCGGCGCACCGTGATGATGCGCCGGGAGCCGGCCCGCCCAGCGAAGGTGGCCAAGCCCCGGGGCGCGGCCACCGTGGTCGCGGAGCTGCCGGCCGAGGCAGCCGGTACGTTCGAGCGCCTACGCGCCTGGCGGGCGGCCTCCGCGAAGGAGCAGGGCGTACCCGCCTACGTCATCTTCCACGACGCCACGTTGCGGCAGATCGCCGCCGACGCCCCGTCGTCGCTGGCCGAGCTGTCGCGGATCAGCGGTGTCGGCGAGAACAAGCTGGCCAAGTACGGCGAGCAGATCCTCGGGGTGCTCGCCGACCCGGCCTGACCCGCTGCCCGGCCGGGCGCTGCTCGGCCGGGCGCTGCTCGGCCGGGCGCTGGTCGGCCGGGCGCTGGTCGGCCGGGCGCTGGTCGGCCGGGCGCTGGTCGGCCGGGCGCTGGTCGGCCGGGCGCTGGTCGGCGGCTGTGCCACTCGGCGCTCGGCCGAAGCGGCGATGTCGGCGTGTCCGGCGGGCGGTGTCCCTCCCCCCAACCAGGTCAACGCCTTCGAGCGGAACCGTCCGTGCTCTCGGAAGGGTTGTCAGTCGATGCAGTCACCTTCCAGGTCAGCGCCTTTCGAGCACCTTCCAGGTCAGCGCCTTTCGAGCACCTTCCAGGTCAGCGCCTTTCGAGCTGAACCGTTTGCGCTCTCGGGAAAGGCGATCCGTCGGTGCAGTCAGCTCGATAGTCGCGTCACCTGACTTGGCAGCCCCCCGCGCGACGCGCATCGACATCGACCCCGCCGACGAGGTCGCGCTCACGCCGACCAGCCTGGTGCTCGACCAGGTCGGGCGGAACCTGACCACGACCGAGACCGCACGGAAGCCGACGAGGTGGCGACGAAGCCCATTGAGGCTGCCGCGCGGGTCGATGAGGCGGTCGAGTCGGAGCTGACCGTGCGGATCAGTCGGTGGCTGCCTGACCGTCGGCGGCGCCGAGGGCGGTGAGGATCGCCTCGGCGGTGCGGCGGCCGATGCCGGGGACCTCGGTGATCTCGTCCACGGTGGCGGCCGAGAGGCGCTTGAGGGAGCCGAAGTGGCGCAGCAGCGCCTTGCGGCGTACCTCGCCGAGGCCGGGGACGCTGTCCAGCGCGGAGGTGGTCATCCGCTTCGAGCGGCGCTGCCGGTGGAAGGTGATGGCGAAGCGGTGGGCCTCGTCGCGTACCCGTTGGAGCAGGTAGAGCCCCTCCGAGGTGCGCGGCAGGATGACCGGGAAGTCGTCGTCGGGCAGCCAGACCTCCTCCAGTCGCTTGGCCAGGCCGCACAGCGCCACGTCGTCGATGCCCAGCTCGGCGAGCGTCTGGGCGGCGGCGGCCACCTGCGGTGCGCCGCCGTCGACCACGACCAACTGCGGCGGGTACGCGAACTTGCGCGGCCGTCCGGTGGTCGGGTCGACCAGCACACCCACCTTCGGCTCGTCCTCGCCGACGTCCGCGCCGCCGAGCGTCGCCGCACCATCAAGCGTCACCGCACCGGGGGCCGCCGGGACGGCGGGGGCAGCCGGGACGACAGCGGCCAGGTCGGTGGCGGACTCCACGCCCGCCTCGCCGGTCTCGGCGCGGGCGTCGAGGTAGCGGGCGAAGCGGCGGCGCAGCACCTCGGACATCGCGGAGAGGTCGTCGGTGGCGCCCCGGATGATGAACCGGCGGTACTCGCTCTTGCGGGGCAGGCCGTCCTCGAAGACGACCATGCTGGCCACCACGTCGGTGCCCTGGATCTGCGAGATGTCGAAGCACTCGATGCGCAACGGCGCGGTACGCATGTCGAGCGCGTCACTGATCTCGTCGAGCGCCTTGCCGCGCGTGGTGAGGTCGCCGGCCCGCTTGAGCTTGTGTCGGGCCAGCGCGTCCTTCGCGTTGCGCCCGACCGTCTCCATCAGGGTGCGCTTGTCGCCGCGCTGCGGCACCCGCAGCGTCACCCGGCTGCCCCGGTGCTGGGAGAGCCAGTCGGCGAGGGCCTCGGCGTCGGCGGGCAGCTCCGGCACCAGCAGCTCGCGCGGGACGTCGGTCTCGCCCTGCTCGCCGCCGTAGACCTGGGTGCAGAAGTGGTGCACCAGGTCGCCGGTGCTGAGATCCTCGGTCTTCTCCACCACCCAGCCACGCTGACCGCGTACCCGGCCGCCGCGTACGTGGAAGACCTGCACCGCAGCCTCCAGCGGGTCGTCGGCGAACGCGACCACGTCGGCGTCGGTGCCGTCGCCGAGCACCACGGTCTGCTTCTCCATCGCCCGGCGCAATGCGGCGACGTCGTCACGCAGCCGGGCCGCCCGCTCGAACTCCAGCGTCTCGCTGGCCTCGGTCATCTCGCGTTCCAGCTTGCGCACCATGGAGTCGGTGCGCCCGGCCATGAAGTCGCAGAAGTCGTCGACGATCTCGCGGTGACGCTCAGCGGTGACGCTGCCGACGCAGGGTGCCGAGCACTTGCCGATGTAGCCGAGCAGGCAGGGCCGGCCGACCTGCCTGGCCCGTTTGAACACCCCGGCGGAACAGGTCCGCGCCGGGAAGACCCGTAGCAGCAGGTCGAGCGTCTCGCGGATGGCCCAGGCGTGCGAGTACGGCCCGAAGTAGCGCACGCCCTTGCGCTTGCTGCCCCGCATCACCTGCAGCCGTGGGTACTCCTCGTCGAGGGTGACCGCCAGGTACGGGTACGACTTGTCGTCGCGGTAGCGGACGTTGAACCTCGGGTCGTACTGCTTGATCCAGAGGTATTCGAGCTGGAGCGCCTCGACCTCGGTGCCGACGGTGACCCAGTCCACCGACTCGGCGGTGGTGACCATCTGTTGGGTGCGCTGGTGCAGGCCCCACAGGTCGCCGAAGTAGGAGTTGAGTCGGCTGCGCAGGTTGCGCGCCTTGCCGACGTAGATCACCCGGCCGGTGCCGTCGTAGAAGCGGTAGACCCCCGGCGCCTCGGGGATGGTGCCCGGCGCGGGACGGTAGGTCGACGGATCAGCCACACTCCGAGACTAGTCGCCACCCCCGACAGCCCTGATCATCCCCACTTGGCCTCTTCTGCGCCCGCGTGGGTCCGGCGTACCGGGGAGTCGCGATTGACGCCTTCCAATCTCGGGTGTCGACGCCTACCATCCAGTAACCGAATGTTCTTCACGTAATGATCCCGCCCGATGGTCCCCCGTCCACAGAGGATCGCCATGCCTGGTCACACCGCCACCCGCCGGCTGCTCGCCGGTGCGACCGCCGCCCTCACGGTCGCCACCGCGCTCGTCGGCGTGTCGTCCCCCGCCACCGCCACCCCCGTCCCCGACACCGGCACCCTCGCCGTGAACGTCGCCAGCGCCTTCGCCGGCAATGACTACTGCCTCGGCGAGTGCTCCGAGATCCTGCCGCCCGGCCAGAACGGCAACGCCACCCTCGTCGAGGTCCTGGGCAACCAGGCGTTCGGCACGCTGCCCCGGCACTCCGCCGACCAGCTCGACACGTACGCCAACCTGGTCTACGGCTACGCCGGGCTGCGCGAGGACCAGGTCAGCACGTTCTTCCGGGACGCCTCCTTCGGCGTCGCCCCCAGCCAGGTCGAACGCGACTACTCCCCGCGCTCCGACGTGCGCATCGTGCGCGACCGCACCAACGGCGTCCCGCACATCACCGGCACCACCCGGGGCGGCACCATGTACGGCGCCGGCTACGCCGGAGCCGAGGACCGACTCTTCACGATGGACCTGCTGCGGCACGTCGGTCGGGGCACGCTGACCCCGTTCGCCGGTGGCGCACCCGGCAACCGGGCGCTGGAGCAGAGCGTGTGGCGCACCTCCCCGTACACGGAGGCGGACCTGCAGGCCCAGGTGAACGCGTTGCGCAGCAAGGGCGGGGCGCGCGGCGAGCAGCTCTACGCCGACGTGCAGGAGTACGTCGCCGGGGTCAACGCCTACATCCAGACCTGCATGGCCAACCGCAACTGCCCCGGCGAGTACGTGCTGACCGGTCACCTCGACGCGATCACCAACGCCGGTGGGCCGAAGCCGTTCGTGATGACCGACCTGATCGCCATCGCCGGGGTCGTCGGCGGCCTGTTCGGCGGTGGTGGCGGCACCGAGATGCAGTCGGCGCTGGTGCGCATCGCTTCCCGGGCCAAGTTCGGCCCGACCGAGGGCGACCGGGTGTGGAACGCCTTCCGGGGGCAGAACGACCCGGAGACGGTGTTGACCCTGCACGACGGGCAGAGCTTCCCGTACGGTGACGCCTCGCCGAACGCGTCCAGCGTGGTCCTGCCGGACGCCGGGTCGGCCCGGGTCGAGCCGATCTTCACCGACCCGACCGGCTCCGCCACCGCCGCCACCACCTCGAACCGCAGCTCCGAGCTGGCCGCCGCGCTCTCCGGGCTGACCATCGACCCGGCGCACCGGGGCATGTCCAACGCGGCCGTGGTCTCCGCCGCCCACTCCGCCACCGGCCACCCGATCGCCGTCTTCGGGCCGCAGACCGGCTACTTCTCCCCGCAACTGCTGATGGTGCAGGAGTTGCAGGGACCGGGCATCAGCGCCCGGGGCGCGGCCTTCGCCGGACTCAACCTCTATGTCCTGCTCGGCCGGGGTCAGGACTACGCGTGGAGCGCCACCTCCTCGATCCACGACATCACCGACACCTACGCGGTGCCGCTCTGCGTCCCCGGCGGCGGTACGCCGACGCTGGCCAGCAACCACTACCTGTTCCGGGGCCAGTGCCTGGCGATGGAGGAGCTGTCCCGGGTCAACCGGTGGACCCCGACCGTCGCCGACGGCACCGCCGCCGGGTCGTACAAGCTGGTCGCCTGGCGTACCAAGCTGGGCCTGGTGGGGTGGCGTGGCACGGTGGGCGGCGTGCCGCACGCGTTCACCCAGCTGCGCTCCACCTACGGTCGCGAGGCCGACTCGGCCATCGGTTTCCAGATGTTCAACGACCCGACCCAGATGGGTTCCGCCGAGGCGTTCCTCACCTCCGCGCACAACGTCGAGTACGCCTTCAACTGGTTCTACGTCAACTCCACCCAGTCGGCGTACTTCAACTCCGGACTCAACCCGGTGCGGGCCGCCGGCAGCAACCCGAACCTGCCGATGAAGGCCGAGCGCGCCTACGAGTGGCAGGACTTCGACCCGGCGACCGGCACCGCCCGGTACGCGCCGCGCTCGGCCCACCCGCAGTCGATCAACCAGGACTACTACATCAGTTGGAACAACAAGCAGGCCAAGGACTTCGGTGCCGCCGACGGCAACTTCAGCTTCGGCGCCGTACACCGGGGTGACCTGCTGGACAAGCCGATGAAGGCGGCGATCTCGGCGGGCCGTAAGTTCGACCGGGCCTCGCTGACCGAGCTGGTGCAGAAGGCCGGGCTGACCGACCTGCGCGGCGCCGAGGTGCTCGGCGAGCTGATCCGGGTGCTGGAGAGCCAGCCGGTCACCGACAGCGCCCTGACCACTGAGATCACCCGACTCAAGGCCTGGCGGCAGGCGGGCGCGCTGCGGGTGGAGACCGCCAAGGGCTCCAAGGTGTACCAGCACGCCGAGGCGATTCGTACCTTCGACGCCTGGTGGCCGCTGCTGGTGCGGGGCATGTTCCGCGACCAGCTCGGCACGGACCTCTACCAGTCCGTGATCAACGCGATGCAGATCAACGAGTCGCCGTCCGGCCTGCAACAGGGCGACGTGTCGAACCTGCCGTCCTCGGCGAACAGCGCGCAGACCCACAAGGGCTCGGCGTTCCAGTACGGCTGGTGGGGCTACGTCGACAAGGACCTGCGGGCGGTGCTGGGTGACCCGGTCGCCGGAGGCCCCGGGCGGACCTTCTGCGGCGCCGGCAACCTGGGTACGTGCCGTCAGGTGCTGCTGGACACGCTGCGCACCGCGTCGACGACCCCGGCCGCCCAGACGTACCCGGGCGACGCCACCTGCGCCGCCGGTGACCAGTGGTGCGCGGACGCGATCGTCCAGTCGCCGCTGGGCGGGATCAAGCACGCCACCATCGCCTGGCAGAACCGCCCCACCTACCAGCAGGTGGTGTCGTTCCCGGCCCGGCGCGGCGACGCGGTGACCAACCTGGCCACCGGTCGGCCGGTGACCGCCTCCAGCAGCCAGCTCGGCAACGGCGCCGCCCGCGCCGTCGACGGTGACCTGAACACCCGCTGGGCCAGCTCCTGGTCGGACAACCAGTGGCTGCGGGTGGACCTGGGCTCGGTGCGGCAGGTCGGCCGGGTGGTCCTGGCGTGGGAGTCCGCGTACGCCCGGTCGTATCGCATCGAGGTCTCCGACGACGGCGCCACCTGGCGGACGGTCTGGTCGACCACGGCCGGTGACGGTGGCACCGACGTGCTGACCTTCGCCCCGCAACAGGCCCGCTACGTGCGGGTGTACGGGCTCACCCGGGCCACCACGTACGGCTTCTCGCTGTGGGAGCTGTCCGCGTACGCGCAGTGACACAGACGGGGGGGGGGGGGGGGGGGGGGGGGGGGGGGGGGCCCCCCCCCCCCCCCCCACCCCCCCCCCCCCCCCCCCGACCGCGCCCCCCCCCCCCCCCCCGGACACCGCCGCCGGCC
>NZ_JBITKL010000003.1:70409-227979 GCF_044460945.1 Micromonospora sp. NPDC049903 | reverse complement strand
GGCGGGGGTGGGGGGGGGTGCGGCCCCCCCCGGCCACCCGGTTGGGGGGTGGGGGGGGGGGGGCGGGGGGCCCCCCCCCCCGGCCCCCGGGGGGGGGGGGGGGGGGCCCCCCCCCCCCCCCCCGCGCCCGTACTCACGTACCCCGGTCAGGCCAGCGAGATCTGGTCCCCGTCGACCTTGACCTCCTTGGCCGGCAGGCCGGTGGTCGCCGGCCCGGCCTTGACCGAGCCGTCCTCGATGGAGAACTTGCTGCCGTGACAGGTGCAGTTGATCGTCCCGCCGTCGACGTTCGACACCGGGCAGCCCTGGTGCGTGCAGATCGGGTCGAATCCCTTGAACTCGCCGGCACTGGGCTGGGTGATCACCACGCCCTGCGCGGCGAAGACCGCTCCCCCGCCGACCGGGATGTCGGCGGTCCTGGCCAGTGACTGGGCCCCTTCACGGTCCCCGCCGCCGGGGTCACCGGTGTTGGTGACCTCCGGGCCGCCGCTGGTCGGGGCCGCGCCGTCACCGGAGTCGTCACCGCCACCGCACCCGGCCAGCACCACCGCCGCACCGACCGCGCCCACGCCGGTCAGCAGGCTCCGTCGGGTACGCGTGTCCGGTCCGGCCAGCACCTGTTCGTCACTCATGCTGCCTCGCTTCTCTGTTCGGCTACCACCGTGCATGATCCGTGGCTACATCTCACGACACGCACCACTCTGCCCGGTGGTTCACCCGATCGGCCACTCGGGCGTACCCCAACGGGTGGCCCGGCCGTCGCCACGGGCGACGGCCGGGCCTGCCGATCAGCGGGTGGCGGCCGCCTTGCGAGCGCGCGTCGTGGCCCCGGTCGCCTTCGCACCGTTGGCCTTGGCACCGCCGGCCTTGGCACCGTTGGCCTTGGCGGCCCGGGCGGTGGCCGCCTTCGCGCCCTTGGCCGTGCCGTCGAGCTTGAGCACGCTCCGCAGGAACTGCCCGGTGTGGCTCTCGGTGACCTCGGCGACCTCCTCCGGGGTGCCGGTGGCGAGCACCGTGCCGCCCCGGTGGCCGCCCTCCGGGCCCATGTCGATCAGCCAGTCGGCACTCTTGATCACGTCGAGGTTGTGCTCGATGGTGATCACCGTGTTGCCCTTGTCGACCAGCCCCTCCAGCACCAGCAGCAGCTTGCGGATGTCCTCGAAGTGCAGGCCGGTGGTCGGCTCGTCGAGCACGTACACCGTCCGTCCGGTGGACCGCTTCTGCAGCTCGGAGGCGAGCTTGACGCGCTGCGCCTCACCGCCGGAGAGCGTCGGCGCCGGCTGGCCCAGCCGGACGTAGCCCAGGCCCACGTCGACGAGCGTCTTGAGGTGCCGGTGGATGGCCGGGATGGCGGAGAAGAACTCGGCCGCCTCCTCGATCGGCATCTCCAGCACGTCGGAGACGGTCTTGCCCTTGTAGTGCACCTCCAGGGTCTCCCGGTTGTACCGGGCGCCCTTGCAGACCTCGCACGGCACGTACACGTCGGGCAGGAAGTTCATCTCGATCTTGATGGTGCCGTCGCCGGAACACGCCTCGCAGCGCCCGCCCTTGACGTTGAACGAGAACCGCCCCGGCCCGTACCCGCGGACCTTGGCCTCGGTGGTCTCGGCGAACAGCTTGCGCACGTGGTCCCAGACGCCGGTGTAGGTGGCCGGGTTCGAGCGCGGCGTCCGGCCGATCGGTGACTGGTCGACCCCGACGACCTTGTCCACGTGCTCCAGCCCGCCGACCCGGGTGTGCCGACCGGGCACCAGCCGGGCGCCGTTGATCTGGTTGGCCAGCACCGCGTAGAGGATGTCGTTGACCAGGGTCGACTTGCCCGACCCGCTGACCCCGGTGACGGCGATCAACTGGCCCAGCGGGAAACTCACCGTCAGGTTGCGCAGGTTGTGCTCGCGGGCGCCCTGCACCACCAGTTCCCGGCCCGGCGTCTGCGGGCGACGCCTCGCCGGGATCGGGATCTCCCGGCGACCGGAGAGGTACGCCCCGGTCATCGACTCCGGGTTCGTCAGCAGTTCCGGCACCGAGCCGCTGTGCACGATCTGCCCGCCGTGCTCCCCGGCACCGGGACCGATGTCCACGATCCAGTCGGCGGTGCGGATGGTGTCCTCGTCGTGTTCGACCACGATCAGCGTGTTGCCCAGGCCGCGCAGCCGGACCAGGGTCTCGATCAGCCGGTGGTTGTCGCGCTGGTGCAGCCCGATCGACGGCTCGTCCAGCACGTAGAGCACGCCGACCAGGCCGGAACCGATCTGGGTGGCGAGCCGGATGCGCTGCGCCTCACCACCGGAGAGCGTGCCGGCGGCCCGGTCCAGGGAGAGGTAGTCCAGACCGACGTCGAGCAGGAACCGCAGCCGGGCGTTGATCTCCTTGAGCACCCGCTCGGCGATCAGCTTCTGCCGATCGGTCAGCTCGATGCCGGCCAGCAGGTCGGCGCACTCGCCGACGGACAGGTTGCACACCTCGGCGATGCTGCGCCCGGCCAGCGTGACGGCGAGCACTTCCGGCTTGAGCCGGGCACCGCCGCAGGCCGCACAGGGCACGTCACGCATGTACCCCTCGTACTTGTCCCGGGACCACTCCGACTCGGTGTCGGAGTGCCGGCGCTCGATCCACTGCACCACGCCCTCGAAGCCGGTGTAGTACGAGCGCTCCCGGCCGTACTTGTTGCGGTAGCGCACGTGCACCTGGTCGTCGGAGCCGTGCAGGATGGTCTTCTGCGCCCGCGACGGCAGCGCCCGCCACGGGGTGTCGACGGTGAAGTGCTCGGCCTCGCCGAGCGCCTCCAGCAGCCGCAGGAAGTACTCCAGGTTGTGTCCGGTCGCCCAGGGCTGGATCGCGCCCTCGCGCAGGCTGCGCTCCGGGTCCGGGACGACCAGCTCCGGGTCGACCTCCTTCTTGGTGCCCAGGCCGGTGCACTCCGGGCAGGCGCCGTACGGCGCGTTGAAGGAGAAGACCCGGGGCTCCAGGTCCTCGATCGCTAGCGGGTGGTCGTTCGGGCAGGCCAGGTGCTCGGAGTAGCGACGCTCCCGGTCCGGGTCGTCCTCGGCCAGGTCGACGAAGTCCAGCAGCACCAGCCCGGCGGAGAGCCCGAGCGCGGCTTCGACCGAGTCGGTCAGCCGCTGCTTGGCGCCGGCCTTGACGCTGAGCCGGTCGATCACCACCTCGATGGTGTGCTTCTCCTGCTTCTTGAGCTTCGGCGGGTCGGTGAGCTGGTGCACCACCCCGTCGACCCGGGCCCGGGCGTACCCCTTGGACTGCAGCTCGGCGAAGAGGTCGACGTACTCGCCCTTGCGGCCGCGCACCACCGGGGCGAGCACCATGAAGCGGGTGCCCTCCGCCATCGCCAGGACCCGGTCGACGATCTGCTGCGGGCTCTGCTTGGAGATCCGCTCGCCGCAGACCGGGCAGTGCGGCACGCCGACCCGGGCGAAGAGCAGCCGCAGGTAGTCGTAGACCTCGGTGATGGTGCCGACGGTCGAGCGCGGGTTGCGCGAGGTCGACTTCTGGTCGATCGAGACCGCCGGGCTCAGCCCCTCGATGAAGTCGACGTCCGGCTTGTCCATCTGGCCGAGGAACTGCCGCGCGTACGACGACAGCGACTCGACGTAACGGCGCTGCCCCTCGGCGAAGATCGTGTCGAAGGCCAGGCTCGACTTGCCCGACCCGGACAGCCCGGTGAACACGATCAGGGCGTCCCGGGGCAGGTCGAGGCTGACGTCACGCAGGTTGTGCTCACGTGCGCCACGAATGATCAAACGGTCGGCCACGGTCCGTGTACTCCCGGGTGAGAATGACGAAGGAAGATCTGTCCGCTTTCGGGTCGAACCCGAGGTTATGGGGGGTGCCCCAGCGGTTGTGCCGGCGCCGAAAAAGCGCCCCGGCAACTGTAGACCCGCCCTACGACAATCTGCCCCGACGGCGGGGCCGCCGGGCGGCGCGCCGCCGGGTTTCGTGAGCGATCTCGCGGTGCAACCGCCGCCAGCTCTCCCAGCGCCGGGCGGTCAGCTCGCCCGCCCGCAGCGCGTCCTGCACGGCGCAGCCCGGCTCGGCCTCGTGCCCGCAGTCGCCGTACCGGCACTCGGTGGCCAGGGCGGCGATGTCGCCGAAGGCCCGGTCGAGCCCGGCCGCGCCGTCGAGCAGACCGACCGCCCGGACGCCGGGGGTGTCCACCACCGCCCCACCGCCCGGCAGCGGCACGAGCGCCCGCCAGGTGGTGGTGTGCCGGCCCTTGCCGTCCACCCGCCGGATCGCCTGGGTCGGCATCACTGTCGCCCCGGCCAACGCGTTGACCAGGCTCGACTTGCCCGCACCGGAGGGCCCCAGCAGGCCGAGGGTGCGACCGGCACCGACCTCGGCGCGCAACGGGTCCAGACCGGTCCCGCGCTCGGCGCTGACCGGTAGCACCGGCACGCCGGGGGCGAGCGCCGCGAGCTGCCGCGCCACCGCGGCCGGGTCGGCCGCCAGGTCGGTCTTGGTCAGCACCACCAGGGGACGGGCGCCGGACTCGTGGGCCAGCGCCAGCAGCCGCTCGACGCGGGCGGCGTCCGGCTCCGGGTGCACCGCCTCCACCACGGCGGCCACGTCCAGGTTGGCGGCCAGCAGGTGACCGGCGGCGTCCTTGCCGGCGGTGCGCCGCACCAACGCGGTACGCCGGGGCAGCACCGCCTCCACCGTGATCCGGGCGTCGGGCCAGCGCCCGAGCAGCACCCAGTCGCCCACGCCGGGCAGCCGGGTGGGGTCACCGGCGGCGGCGACCAGCACCGCCCCACCCGAGGTGGCGCGCACCGGCCCCGCCTCGGTCAGGACGGTGCAGACCCCACGGTCGACCCGGGCCACCCGGCCCGGACGATGATCGGTACGGATCCGTCGCAGGTGCGCCGCCCGCTCGGCGTCCCAGCCCAGGGCGGTCAACGTGATACTCATGCTCGACCGCCACCTCTTCCACTCCGGCGTCGTCAGTCACCGCAGACGGTAGGCCCGGCGACGCCGCGCCGGAAGTGAATTCCCCGGCGACGCGGCACGCCCGGACGGCTAGGGTCGGAACGTGACGACGGATCCCCTTTTACTGACCGGTGACGTGACCGACGCCACCGCCCGGCTGCTGCGGACGGCGGCCGCTTTCGACACCGACGACCTCGCGACACCGTCGCTGCTGCCCGGCTGGACCCGCGGGCACGTGCTCGCCCACGTGGCCCGCAACGCCGACGGATTCGCCAACCTGCTCACCTCGGCGCGCACCGGCGAGCCGATCCCGCAGTACGCCAGCGCGGAGGCACGCGACGCCGACATCGAGACCGGCGCGTCCCGCCCGCCCGAGGAGCACCTGGACGACCTGCGCCGCAGCGCGGACCGCTTCATCGAGGCGGTCGCCGCGATGCCGGTGCCGGCCTGGGCCGCCACCGTCGAGACCCGACGGGGTCCCTGGCCGGCCGCCCTGCTGGTCTGGGGACGACTCCGGGAGTTGGAGATCCACCACGTCGACCTGGCCGCCGGTTACCAACCGGCGGACTGGTCGCCGACCTTCGGCCACCGGCTGCTGCACGAGGTGGCCACCGGCTTCGCCGGCCGCGACGACGCGCCGCCGATGGTGCTGCGCTTCGACGGCGCCGGCCACGAACTGGTGGTGGGCGAGCGCGCGGGGGCGCCCGTCGTCACCGGTCCGGCGGCGGAACTCGCCGCCTGGTTGACCGGCCGCAGCACCGGCACCGCCCTGACCGTCGCCCCCGACGGTGACCTGCCCCGCCCACCGGAATGGATCTAGGAAGACGATGACCTACAGCGGAGATGTCACCCCCGGCGGCCCGCCGGCCGTACGCGAACTCGACGCCCTGACCATCACCAAGGTGTCGGTCGGTCCGATGGACAACAACGCGTACCTGCTGCGCTGTCGGCACACCGGTGATCAGGTGCTGATCGACGCCGCCAACGAGGCGCCCCGGCTGCTGGAGCTGATCGGTGACGGCGGGCTGCGCACCGTGATCACCACCCACCAGCACATGGACCACTGGGTGGGGCTGGAGGAGGTCGTCGCCAAGACCGGGGCCCGCGCGCTGGTGCACGCCGACGACGCCCAGGGGCTGCCGATCGAGGCGCAGCCCCTGGCCGACGGCGACACGGTGCCGGTGGGTGACTGCACGCTCGAGGTCATCCACATCAAGGGGCACACGCCGGGTTCGGTGGCGCTGCTCTACCGCGACCCGGCCGGCACCGGGCACCTCTTCACCGGAGACAGCCTCTTCCCGGGTGGTGTTGGAAACACCGACCAGGACCCGGAGCGCTTCGCGGCGCTCATCGACGACGTGGAGCACAAGCTGTTCGACCGGCTGCCCGACGAGACCTGGTTCTATCCGGGCCACGGCCGGGACTCGACGCTCGGCGCGGAACGCCCGCACCTGGCGGAGTGGCGCGCCCGGGGCTGGTGAGGCCGGGGCAGATCGCGCCGCCAGGCGCGCGTCGCGGCGATGCCCCTCGTGGGTGCGCCGGGCCCGCGCCTGGCGCGCCCCGCACGGGTCCGACAACGCGCGGCGATCCGGACCGGTGTCCGCGGCTCAGGGTGTGACCTCGCGCAGCCGGCGCCGCACGCCGACCAGCACCAGGGCGGCCAGCAGGAGGCCGCCGACCATGGTGACCAGCATCGGGCTGGCACCACCGGGCAGCAGCCCGACCAGCGAGCGCGACGCGGTGCCCACCGCCAGATAGAGCCCGGCCCACGCGCCCGCGCCGAGCGAGGCGAAGCCGAGGAAGCGCGGATACGACATGTTCAGGCCGCCGGCCGCCAGCGGCAGCAGCGCGTTGAATACCGGCAGGAACGGGGCGACCAGCACCAGCCGGCCGCCGTTGCGACGCAGGATGACCTCCGCGGTGGCCCAGCGGCTCTCCCCGACCCAGCCACCGAAGCGGCTGCGACGCAGGTCCGCGCCCCACCGCCGGCCGACGAGGAAGGTCAGCGACCATCCGGCGAGGCATCCGGTGACCACGGCGACGAAGGTCGCCAGCCCCGTGGTCGGGCTGCCGACCGCCACGGCGGCGAGGATCGCCACGTCGCCGGGGACGAGGACACCGAACAGCGGGACCGCGTCGAAGAGCATGACCACCCCGAGCACCGCCATCAACAGGGCGACGGGAAGTTCTCCGACCTGGGCCAGCTGGTTCGCCATGCCCCGTACGCTATTGCCTGACCCTGGGTGTGGACATCAGGATTCCTCCCCACACTGCGGCTGGTGTGCTCCGGGTCATCCCTGATCCGGTTCTCCACCGCCTGGATCGCCCCGCCGACGACTCCCTGAGGCGCTTCGCCCCGCAAATCCGCTATTCACCGGTTACTGTCGGGAAGGTATCGGGCGGCCACCGGCGTGGAGTCCGGCGGTCGCCCGCCTGGAACAGGGAGAGAGACGCATGGCAACCGGCACCGTGAAGTGGTTCAACTCGGAAAAGGGCTTCGGCTTCATCGAACAGGATGGTGGAGGCCCGGACGTCTTCGTCCACTACTCGGCCATCGCGAGCAGTGGCTACCGGGAGCTGACCGAGGGCCAGAAGGTCGAGTTCGACGTGACCCAGGGGCAGAAGGGGCCGCAGGCGGACAACGTCCGACCGATGTGACCCGTGCCGGGGTGGCGGCGGCCGGCCCACCGGCCGCCGCCACACGTGCACCGGTGCCTCGCCTCAGGCGGCCAGCCGCCGGCCCAGTTCCTGCACGACCTGCTCGGCCACGGTCGGCGGGATCGCCGCCGCGATCTCCTCGGGGGTGAGCCCGGCCAACACGCCGGTGATGATCGCCTGCTCGTCGGTGAAGTCGCGGTTCGCCAGCGACTCCACCGCCGCCTGCAGCGCGGTCAACTGCGCGCCCAGGCTCCGCAGCGTCGGGTGCCCGACCTTGAACTTCGGGTCGGTGTGGTCCTCACCCATGGTCGTGCGGGTGTACGTCTGCCCGATCGGGTTGCGCCCGTCCAGGACGGTGAGGTTGCGGTGAACGGTCTTGAGCCAGTTGTGCTCCTCGGGGGTCATGTCCGTCTCCTCCTGCTCGGGCGTGATGAGTCCGATGGTGGTCAGGTAACGGCGGAACAGCGGCGTCTGGTCACGTCCCGCCTTGATCGAGTCGCGGAAGAAGCTGAAGTGGGTGTGCCACAGGTGGGAACGGTCGCCGGTGCTGCGCCGCCCCAGTCGGTCCCACCGCCGCACCACCTTGCCGTCCGGTGAGTAGATGATCTCGCGGATGTCCCGGGTGTCCGCCGTGTTGGCGGCGCACTGGGCCACACACCAGGTCGAGAACGTGGACAGGTCGTGGTGGCGACCGCCGCTGCTGACCCGGAACATGCCCACGTCCAGCGCGGCCGCGTCCAGGGTCAGACCGTTGCGGTCCCGGGGCGACTCGACCACCGAGTAGTCGTTCGCGACGACTCGGTCCGACCCGGTGTGGTACCCCCCGCGGTGGTTGGCGTCGCCGACGATGCCGACCTCGTTGGGTTCCAGGTCCTCGTCGCGTACCCGGTTCGGATCGCGGTTGAGGTGCTTGAGCAGCAAGCTGCGGACGGCCATCAGGTTCGCCGGTGCCCGCGTCATGGTTCCCCCTCTGCTGATTCGTCGGGGGCCGGGCACGGCAGTGACACCGCGTGCGCGGTAGGAAGGCTGCACAAGCGCTCCCGGCCAGTGGTTGCACAGCGCCGGGCGTACTCCCACCATAGCCCCACTTCTGGACGAATGCCCAGCTCAGAGCCGCTTTGTTTCAGCTTGGAGAAGGCTGTGAGGCAGAGTGGACGACCGATAGGACCACTGCGGACGGATGCTCCGGGTCGTGAATGATCTCCCGACGTCCACCACGGAGAGTGACGGCAGCGCCCAGTGGTTCACCGGTGCCCGGGTTGCGCGCGTACCGGGGATGGGCCCCGCCGGAGACCTGCAACCGCAACCGGTGCCCGGGGGCGAAGCGGTGGGCGGCCGGCCACATCTCCACCGGCACCGCGACCGCGCCGGTGGCGTCCGGCCGGAACCGTTGCGGGTCGACGCGTACCAGCCCGTCGCACACGTTCCAGGAACGGCCCCGCCGGTCCACGTCGCACAGTCGCACGAAGACGTCCAGGTGGGCCAGCTCGCTCCGCAGGTGGATCTCCGCCCGCACCGGACCGATCACCTCGACCGCGTGCGTCAGCGGGTCGGTGGTGAAGGTCAGCACGTCGGGCCGGGCCTCGACCGGACGGTTGTCGAACGGCCCGGCGCGCTGGGCCACCAGCAGCGGGCCGCCCAGCGAGGGGGTCGGGTCGGCCGGGTCGTACCAGAAGGCGTCCGGCGGTGACGGCACCGGCGCCGAGGTGCGCAGCGCGAAGCCCGGGTGCAGGTGCCACCGGACGGTCCGGGCCGGTGGTGGCCAGTCGGGCAGGTCACGCCAGCCGCCACCAGCACCGCCCAGGTGCACCCGCACCGGCGCGTCGCCGACCGGCTCGGCGGCGCGGTCGTTGAGGTGCTCGTCGAGCCAGCCCAACCCCTCGCGCAGCGCGGCCACGAACAGGCCGGGACTGCCGTGGGTCCACGGCCCCACCACCAGCCTCGGCCGGGCGCCGGTGGCGCGCAGGGCAGCGTAGTCGCGCAACTGGGCGGGCAGGAAGATGTCGTGCCACCCGCTGACCATCGCCACCGGGGCCCGCACCCGATCGAGCCGGTCGTCGAAGACCCGGGTACGCCAGTAGTCGGCCTGTGGGGTGTGGTGCTCCAGCCACTGCTGGAAGAACGGCACGGTGACCCCGGTGGCGATCCGGTCCGCCTCGACCAGCGGCAGGTGCGCCAGGGCGGCGGCCAGCCGGGGTTGGCCGCGTTTGAGCTCCCACTGCCGGGCCAGCCACGGCACGGTCTGCGCCTGGAGCAGCTCCACCCAGGTCAGCACCGTGTCCAGGGCGAACGACTCACCCGCGTAGGTGGAGTCGCGGGTGGTGGAGGCGGTGGCCACGGCGACCATCGCCCGCAGCTCCGGACCCGCGTCGGCGGCCAGCGCCCACTGCACGAAACCCTGATAGCTCGCGCCGAACATGCCGAACGCACCGCGCCACCAGGGCTGCCGGCGCAGCCAGTCGAGGGTGTCCAGCCCGTCGTCGCGCTCGAACACGAACGGGTCGAAGGACCCGCCGGAGCCGAAGGTGCCCCGGCAGGACTGGATGACCACGTGGAATCCACGCTCGGCGGCGAGCCGGCAGAGCAGCCGCATCGGCCCGCCCCGCCCGTACGGGGTACGGATCAGCACGGTGGCCGCGTCCGCCAGGTCGGGGCGGTAGTGGTCGGTGCGCAGGATCACCCCGTCGCGGGCCCGCACCGGGATGTCCCGGGTGACGGTGACCCGACGGGTACGCGCCGGCGGCAGTCGCAGCGCGGCCCCGGCGAGCGCCGACGTCAGCCGATCCCACATCGGCTCAGTCCGTCCGGCGGCGGGGCGACTCGGGTCGGGCGCCGCGGACCGTGTCCCGGTGTTCCCGCAGCGACGTGCCCATGGCCGAGATGAAGCGGTACACCACCTCCAGCTCGTCGTCGCGGAAGCCGCTCATCACCCGGTCGGTGCGCTCGCCCAGCGGCCGAAAGAAGTCCATCGCCAGCGCGGCACCCCGGTCGGCGTAGCGCAGCAGGATCTTGCGCCGGTCGGTGGGATCGCGGTCCCGCCGGATGTGCCCGCCCCGTTCCAGCCGGTCGATCAGGGCGGTGACCGATCCGGAGGAGATGCCGAGGTGTTCGCCGAGCCGCCCGGGCGTGATCGGCGCATCGGCCAGCTCGGCGTCCATCACCGCGATCAGCGCCTGCAGGTCGGTGACGTTGAGGCCGTGCTGCCCGGCGAAGGCGTGGCCCACGTGCTGGGCGTCCACGCCGTAGCGGCGCAGCTCCGCGGTGATCTCGGCGATCAGCAGGTCCCGGCGGGTATCCCGCCGCCGGTACATCCCCTGAGCCGCCACGTCGCGCCGCTTCCCCTCCCGAACGCCCGCGTCGGAGCATACCCAGCCGGACGCTCTCCACCGTTGTCGAGATTCTCACCCCGCCAGTAGTTGCCACATCTATCTTGATGGGTAAAACTCTCGACTGTCTAGATATCTGGCTGTCGAGAGACCTGTTTCGAGGGGCCCTTACGGATGTCCGTGTTAACCCGCGTCGCGCGCAGCCGCCGCGCAGCCTGGCTCACCGTTCTGCTGACGGTCGTCTTCGGCGCGATCGTCTTCGCCCTGCCCACCCCCGACAACCCGGCACCGGTCTCCGCCACCGGGCTGTCCGAGAGCTGGGAGTCGACCCAGGTCGAGCTACTCCAGGACGAACTACCCCAGAGCGACGTCGCCGCCGCCGTGGTCGTGGTCAGCCGCGACGACGACGCCCCGCTGACCGACGCCGACCGGGCCGCGATCACCAACGGCACCACCGGGCTCAGCGAGTTCGCCGTCGGCGGCCAGGTCGTCCCGCCCCAGGTCTCCCCCGACGGCACGGTCGCCCTGGTCATCGTGCCGATGTCCACCGCCGACGGCCAGGACGCGGTCACCGCACAGGTGGCCGAGCTGCGCGAGGCACTCACCGCACTGCCCGGGGAGCTGACCGTCGAGGTCACCGGCGGGCCCGCCTTCACCGCCGACCTGACCAAGGTCTTCGAGGGCGCCGACCTCACCCTGCTGGCCTTCACCGCCGCCGTCGTCGCGGTCCTGCTGCTGGTCACCTACCGCAGCCCGCTGCTCTGGCTGGTCCCGCTCACCATCGTGGCGGCCACCGAACAGATCACCCTGCGCGCCCTGGACACCATCATCCCGGCGGTCGGCATCAACTTCGCCGGTGGCGCCGTCACCGGCATCGCCAGCGTCCTCGTCTTCGGTGCCGCCACCAACTACGCCCTGCTGCTCATCGCCCGCTACCGCGAGGAACTGCGCCGCGAGGAGGACCGCTTCGTCGCGATGCGCAAGGCCCTGCGTCGCACCGCCGAACCGATCCTGGCCAGCGGCGGCACCGTCATGCTCGGCGTACTCACGCTGCTGCTCAGCGAACGGGAACTCAACCGTGCCCTCGCCGTGGCCTGCGCCACCGGCATCCTGCTCGCGATGGCCTCGGCGCTGCTGGTGCTGCCCGCCGCCCTAGTGCTCGGCGGCCGCCGCCTGTTCTGGCCGCTGGTGCCCGAGGTCGGCAGCGCCGGCCGCGAGGGCCGCATCTGGGGCCGCCTCGGCGCCGCCGTGATCCACCGCCCGGTGCCCGTCGCGGCACTGGCCACCCTGCTGCTGGCCGCGCTCGCCCTGGGTGGGCTGGGCCTGCGCACCGGCCTGTCCGAGACCGAGCAGTTCCGGGTCGAGCCGGAGGCGGTGGCCGGCGCGCAGACTCTCGGCCGTGCCTTCCCCGCCGGCACCACCCAACCCGTCGCCGTGATGACCAACCCGAGCGCCGTACCGGCCGTCACCGAGGCCGCCACCACCGTCGACGGGGTCGCCTCCGCCCGGCCCGGCCCCGCCGGAGACGCCGTCGCCCAGATCGACGTCGTCCTCGACGCCGAACCCGGCACCGCCGCTGCGAACCGCACCCTGGCCGCGCTGCGCGACGCCGTCGCCGCGGTACCCGACTCGGCGCCCCCGGCCCCGGCCGGCGTCGACGACGTCTCCGGCGCCCTGGTGGGCGGCAGCCTCGCCGGCGACTACGACTCCGCCGCCGCCGACAACCGGGACCTACGGGTGATCCTGCCGCTGATCCTGCTGCTGGTCGGCGCCGTGCTCGTCCTGCTGCTACGCGGCATCATCGCGCCGGTGCTGCTGGTGGTCACCGTGGTCGCCTCGTACTTCGCCAGCCTCGGCGGCGCGTGGCTGCTCTTCGACCACGTCCTGGGCTTCCCGGCACTGGACACCACGGTCCCGCTGCTGGCCTTCGTCTTCCTCGTCGCGCTCGGCGTGGACTACAACATCTTCCTGGTCACCCGGGCCCGGGAGGACGCCCGCGCCACCGGCACCCGCGAGGGAATGCTCTCCGCGCTCCGCGCCACCGGCGGCGTCATCACCAGCGCCGGCATCCTGCTCGCCGCCGTCTTCGCGCTGCTCGGCGTGCTGCCACTGATCACGCTGACCCAGATCGGCATCATCGTCTGCCTCGGCGTCCTGCTGGACACCCTGCTCGTCCGCACGGTCGTCGTGCCGGCGCTGGCGTTCCTGCTCGGCGAGAAGTTCTGGTGGCCGGGCCGGATCACCCGCGATCAGAACCCCAGGCAGACGCACTCCGACATGAGCGCCCGCACGTTGCGCACGTAACCCGGATTGGGGATGGCCAACGGCTCTCCTGGCCGGGCCACCGCCCCGTGACCGAAGTTGTACGCGGCGATCACCGCGTTGAGCAGGCAGGAGTCCAGTACGCCCGAGGTGCACAGGCTCGCGTCCAGCCGGTAGTCGGCGTCGAAGTACATGTCGCCGATGTACTTGGTGAGCCACGCCAGATAGGTGCCGCCGAGGTAGGCGTTGTCCCGGTAGTCCCACACGTCGTAGCTCTGCCCGAACCGCTGGTTCATCCAGGTCGCGGTGTCCGGCATCACCTGCATCAGGCCGATGCCCTCGTCGCAGGCGACGATGTTGGACTGCCACCCGCTCTCCTGCCAGGCGGTCGCCATGATCAGGTTCAGCGGGACGCGGATGTCCGGCGCGGAGGTCGGCCAGTAGGTCCGGCCTGCCGCGTCGGTCAGCGCCGCCTTGGCCTGCGCCCGGCTGGCCTGCTCGCCCTTGTACGTGGGCCGGCAGCCACTGGGCGCGGGCTTCGGCGGCTTCGGCGGCACGTTGGTCTCCGTCGGCGGCTTCGGCACCGCCCGGGGTGCCGGGGCGCTCCGTCGCGGTGTCGGCCGCACGCTCGCCGTCGGTGACGGCGCGGCAGCCGACCGGGGCGCGGCCCCCATCGACTGGACCGCCCTCGGCGTGGGACTGGCCTCGTCCGGCGCCTCCGACTCGGTGGCCGGCGTCGGCTCCGCCGCCTCCGTCGGCAACGCGACCGGCGCGGGCACCTCCGTCGCGGGAGCGTCCACTCTGGCGCAACCTCCCCCGGTCGCCAACAACACTCCGGCGAGCAGCGCGGCGCCCAGCCTGGTGACGCTCCGTCCCATGTCGACCCCCTTCGGCAGTGACGAGCCCGCCGCACCCTAACAGCCACAGGTCGTGATTCGGGGCCCGCACATCCACCCCGCCCAGGTCAACCCCCCTCTCGGCTACACCGCCGAGCCGTAGCCCGGATCGCCCCGCGGCCCGGCGGTCACCGCCCGGTCCCGAGTGGCCCACGCCACCATGAACACCGCCGGCCACGCCGCGCCCAGCAACACCGCGCCCACCGTCCCGCTGGCCGTGCTCATCCCCAGATAGAGCCGCGCCCCGCCGATGGCGACCACCCCGACCGCCGCGACCGTCCAGGCCGCCACCGCCAACGGCCACCGCGCACCCCGCGACAGCAACCAGGCCAGCGTGCACAGACTGGCGGTGACCACCACGTTCTGCGTGGAGAACAGCACCGTCCGACCTCCGGCGGCCAGGTCGGCCACCACCGCCAGCACCACCAACGGCACGAACGCGCCGACCGTGCCGACCACACTGAGCAGGTCCGCCTGCCACGGCCGGTGCCGCCACGCCTGCACCAGCGCCACCACCGCGACCACCACGATCAGCGACGAGCCACGCAGCACCGACACCGCCGCCTGCGTCGCCTCCACCGCGTCCGGCGTACGCCGGGCCGCGAACCATCCCGCGATCGCCCCGTCCACCAACGCGAGACCGCTGTGCCGGACCACCGTCCGCAACGTCCAGGTGATGACCAGACCGACCACGAACAACAGCACCACCCCGGCCGCCAGGTTCGCCAGCAACGCCCACGCCGGACCGAGCCGCAGGCTGAGCAGGAAGAACAGCAGCCCGTACCGGGCCGACAACCACCGCAGCGGCGGCAGCCGCGCGGCCCGGGTCAACAACGCCCGCGCCGGATCCGGATTACGCCCCAGCCACCGCCCGACCAGCACCACCGCGAGCAGGGCCGCGATCAGCACCAGCACCGCGCCGGTGGCCCGACCGAGCAGCCGCGACACCGTCTCGTACGACTCGCCCGCCAGGTGCCCCACCAGCACCGACCCGCCCACCCAGGTCGCCACCCCGGCCAGGTTCCACGGCGCGAACCGGCGGTACGGCATGCCCGCCGCACCCGCCAGCCGGGGCACCAGCGTCCGGGCGAACGCCACCCAGCGGGCGGTCAGCACACCCCGCCCGCCCATCCGGCCGAGCATCGCGTCCGCCCGCGCCCACCGCTGCGGTCCCACCCGCGCACCCCACCGGCTCGCCCGCAACCAGGGCCCGTAGCGCCGCCCGGCGCGGAACGCCACCGCGTCCCCCGTCGCCGCCGCGACGACCATCACCGCCAGCGCCGGACCGAGCCGCAACGTCCCCGTGTACGTGAGGAAGCCCACCAACAGCAGCGTGGCCTCGCCGGGCGCGACCAACCCGACGAGCAACGCCGTCTCGGCCGCGACCACCAGGGCCGCCACCACGTAGATCAGACCCGGTGGCAAGCTCTGCACCGAGTTCAGCAGGTCGTGCACGGCGCCCCCGGATCACCTCGGCAGGACTGCCCTGCAAGTGTGACAGTGCTCT
Organism: Micromonospora sp. NPDC049903; assembly: GCF_044460945.1. Lineage (NCBI taxonomy): Bacteria > Bacillati > Actinomycetota > Actinomycetes > Micromonosporales > Micromonosporaceae > Micromonospora > Micromonospora sp. NPDC049903. Next base: position 212,386 of record NZ_JBITKL010000003.1, on the reverse strand, counting down.
CCGTCACCGCGCGGCCCCACTCTCTGGTGACCCCGACGCCACGCGGCTACCGACCAGGCGGGAGGATGGAGCTCATGCAGCTGCGCACCGACCTTCGCAACGTCGCCATCATCGCTCACGTCGACCACGGCAAGACCACCCTGGTCGATGCCATGTTGCGGCAGGCCGGCGCCTATGGCGCCCGGGGCGAGGTGACCGAGCGGGTGATGGACTCGATGGACCTCGAACGCGAGAAGGGCATCACCATCCTCGCCAAGAACACCGGCGTGCGCTACCTGCCGGCGGACGGCTCCGACCCGGTCACCATCAACATCATCGACACCCCCGGCCACGCCGACTTCGGCGGCGAGGTCGAGCGCGGCCTGACCATGGTCGACGGCGTGGTGTTGCTGGTCGACGCCAGCGAGGGCCCGCTGCCGCAGACCCGGTTCGTGCTCCGCAAGGCCCTCAAGGCCCGGATGCCGATCATCCTCGTGATCAACAAGGTGGACCGACCCGACGCCCGGATCAAAGAGGTCGTCGACGACACCTACGAGCTCTTCCTCGACCTCGACGCCGACGAGGAGCAGATCGACTTCCCGATCGTCTACGCCTGCGCCCGCGACGGCATCGCCTCGCTGACCCAGCCCGCCGACGGCTCCGTACCCCAGGACAGCCAGAGCCTGGAGCCGCTGTTCCGCACCCTGCTGGACACCATCCCGCCGCCCGCGTACGACGAGCAGGCCCCGCTGCAGGCCCACGTCACCAACCTCGACGCCTCCCCGTTCCTCGGCCGCCTCGCGCTGTGCCGGGTCCGGCAGGGCACCATCGCCAAGGGCCAGACCGTGGCCTGGTGCCGCACCGACGGCAGCACCCAGCGGGTCCGCATCTCCGAGCTGCTGATGACCGAGGGCCTGGAGCGCAAGCCCGCCGACTCGGCCGGCCCGGGCGACATCATCGCCGTCGCCGGCATCCCGGAGATCATGATCGGTGAGACGCTCGCCGACGCGGAGAACCCGCAGCCGCTGCCGCTGATCACCGTCGACGAGCCGGCCATCTCGATGACCATCGGCACCAACACCTCGCCGCTGGTCGGCCGGGTCAAGGGCGCCAAGGTCACCGCCCGCATGGTCAAGGACCGGCTGGACAAGGAACTCATCGGCAACGTGTCGCTGCGGGTCCTGCCCACCGAGCGCCCGGACGCCTGGGAGGTGCAGGGCCGGGGCGAGCTGGCGCTGGCGATCCTGGTCGAGCAGATGCGCCGCGAGTCCTTCGAACTGACCGTCGGCAAGCCGCAGGTGGTCACCCGCGAGATCGACGGCCGCACCTGCGAGCCGGTGGAGCGGCTCACCATCGACTCGCCCGACGAGTACCTCGGCGCGATCACCCAGCTCCTGGCCACCCGCAAGGGCCGGATGGAGCAACTGGTCAACCACGGCACCGGCTGGATCCGGATGGAGTGGCTGGTCCCGGCGCGCGGCCTGATCGGCTTCCGCACCGAGTTCCTCACCGAGACCCGCGGCACCGGCATCCTGCACCACGTCTTCGAGTCGTATGAGCCGTGGTTCGGCGAGCTGCGGACCCGCAACAACGGCTCGCTGGTCGCCGACCGGTCCGGCGCGGTCACCGCCTTCGCGATGACCAACCTCCAGGAACGCGGCCAGCTCTTCGTCGAGCCCACCACCGAGGTGTACGAGGGCATGATCGTCGGGGAGAACTCCCGCTCCGACGACATGGACGTCAACATCACCAAGGAGAAGAAGCTCACCAACATGCGCTCCTCCACGGCCGACGAGACCGAGAAGCTGATCCCGCCGCGCAAGCTGTCGCTGGAGCAGGCCCTCGAGTTCTGCCGCGAGGACGAGTGCGTCGAGGTCACCCCCGCCGCCGTACGCATCCGCAAGGTCGTGCTCGACCAGACCCAGCGGGCGCGCACCGCCGCCCGCCGCAAGCACGCCGGCTGACCCCTGCCATGTCCGCCGACGACCTCGACGCGCGGCTGGACCGGGAACCCGGCACGATCTCGGTGTACGCGGGGCGGCTCGACGCCCCGCCCACCTGGACCCGACACGCCGAGGCCACCCACTACGCGGCGAGCACCATGAAACTCGCGGTGCTCGCCGCGTTGCACCGCACCGCCGAGACCGGACGGCTCGACCTGGACACCCCGGTGCCGGTCCGCAACCGGTTCACCTCCGCACTCCCGGACGCACCCGCGTACTCCTGCGTCCGGGAGTACGACAACGACCAGGACGTCTGGCACCGGCTCGGGCGGGAGGAACCACTGCGCTGGCTCGCCGAACGGATGATCGTCCGGTCCAGCAACCTCGCCACCAACCTGGTCCTCGAACACGTCGGCCGACCCGCCGTCGCCGAGGTCTGGGCGGCGGCCGGCGCCCGGCACAGCGTCACCGCCCGGGGCATCGAGGACCTCGCCGCCCGCGACGCGGGCATCACCAACCTGGTCACCGCCGCCGACCTGGCCGCCCTGCTGCGCGAAGTCGCCGTGGGGGCCACCCGCCCCGGACCGATCGCCGCACCCACCGCCTGCACCGCGATGCTCGACGTGCTCTGCGCCCAGCAGGTCCGTCAGGACATCGCCGAGGGCCTGCCCGCCGGCACCCGGCTGGCCCACAAGAACGGCTGGGTACGCGGGGTACGCCACGGCGCCGCAGTGGTCTTCCCCACCGACGCCGACCCGTACCTGCTGGCGGTGTGCACCACCACCCCGCTGACCGCGCAGCAGCCCAGCGGCCCGGCCGACGCGCACGCCCGCCGGCTGGTCGCCGACATCTCGTCCCGGCTGTGGCGCGACCGGCACCACCTCACTCCAACAGGTTCGCCCGCAACGCCGCCACCGTCTCGTCGGTGACCCCCAGCCCGTCCCGCAGGTACGCGTCGAACGACCCGTGCACCCGCCGCACCTGCGCGTACCCGGCGTCCAGATACTCCGGGCGGACCTCCAGCACCGGACGCACCGCCGCGTCGTCCACCCCCGGGTGCCGCCGCCGCATCGCCTCGATCAGCACCTCGCGCAGGCTCTCGGTCAACTCGTTGTTGGCCAGGTAGTCGGCCCGGATCGCGGCCTCGTCCACGCCCAGGGCGTGCAGCAGCACCACGGTCAGCCAACCGGTGCGGTCCTTGCCCGCCGAGCAGTGGTACACCAGCGGCAGGTTCGCCGACTCGGCCGCCAGCCGCACGGCAGCGCCGAAGCCCGCCCGGGCCGACTCCCCGGTCACGAACCAGCGATAGATGTCTGCCATCGCCGCCGGTGTCCCCTGCCGCGCCAGGTCCGCGTACCCGTCCAGGTCGTGCCCGAGCAGCACCGCCGAGACATAGGTGAAGACCGGATGGGCCGGGTCGTGCACCGGCAGGTGCACCACGGTCGGCGCGCCGACCAACCGGTCCGGCGGGGCCACAGACACCTCCGAGCGGTCCCGCAGGTCCACCACGCACGCCGGACCGAGCCCGGCCAGCACCGTCAGGTCCTCGTCGGTCAGCCGGCCCAGCGCCGGGGTACGGATCAGCCGCCCCGGCCGTACCCGCCGTCCCCGCGCACCGACCAGACCACCCAGGTCCCGCGCGTTGGGCGCGCCCACGAGCCGCCAGTCCCGTTCCAGGCCCACGTTCTCACCTTCCCCTCGCCGTACCCCGCGCCCACCAGGGTGCCCGATCCGACGATCACCACCGCACGCCCGGTGCAGGCAGAAGTGACCACGCCACCCGGAGTAAAGATGCGGACTGAGGATTGTCGACCGTCGAGAACTTTCCTATCGTCCGGACCCAGGGGTGCAACCGGCCGGGGGTGGGTGTGCGACACGGTGCCGAAGCGGTGGTCCGGGTCGCCGTCGCCACCCTCTGGCGATGTCCCGACGAGGTGCGGGCGGTCGACGCCCCGGCACTCGGCGCACCGGCCGAGGTCGGGGCGTGGATCGCCGGCCTGGACGCCGGTCAGCAGGTCGACTCCTGCGTGCTGAGCCAACTCCTGCTCGGCGAGCGGGTGCTGGTCACCGAGGTCCGACCGGACGGCTGGGCGCACGTGGTGGCGCTCGAACAGCCCTCGGCACGGCTCGATCCGCGCGGCTATCCGGGCTGGTTGTCCGCCGCCCAACTCGCCCCGTTCACCGCCGCCGAGCGTGACACGCCGGTGGTCGTCGACGCCCGGGTCACCGCGCTGCGCACCGGCCCGAGCGGACGTGTCGTGCTCCCCGGCGTCGTCCTCGGCACCCGACTGGCCGCCGCCGGTGCGGCCGTCGACGGCTGGCGTCCGGTGCACGCCCCCGGGTACGCCGACCCGCTGTGGCTGCCGGCGGCGCACCTGGCGACCGCGCCGACCGCTCCACCCGACGTCGCGCAGGTGGCCGCCCTGGCGGCACGACTCGTCGACGTCGGCTACCTGTGGGGCGGCCTGTCCGCGTACGGGATCGACTGCTCGGGCCTGGTGCACCTGGCCTGGCGACGGCTCGGAGTGCGACTCCCCCGCGACGCCGCCGACCAGGCCGTCGCCACCCACCCGGTGGCGCTCGGCGCCGAACGGCCGGGTGACCTGTACACCTTCGCCCGGCCCGGCGAGCGGATCCACCACATCGGCATCGTCACCGCCGCTCCCCGGCGACACGACGAGCGGCGGATGCTGCACGCCTGTTTCCGGCACCGCCGGGTGGTGGAGGAACGGCTGCCCGAGGAGCGCACCGCCACTCTCGTCGGCGCGCACCGCATCTGAGCCGCCCGTCAGGGTGACCTGGCACGCTCTCGCTAGAGCTTCCTAGGAGGCTAGGTGTCGTGGGGTGGCCGGGAGCAGCGGATCGGCCAGGGACCACCCGGCCGCCAGCAGCGCGTCGCAGGCGGCCACCGCGGTGGCCAGCCGCTCGGCGTGCGAGCCGCGTAACGCCACCGTCGGCACCCCGCACCCGGCCAACTCGGTACGGAACCGCTCGGTCATCCAGGCCCGCAGGTGCTCGCCGTCGCGCAGGCCGTCGTCGTCGAAGGGCACGCCCTCGTGGTCGGTCAGCAGATACTGCGCCGGACGCCGGGCCGCCGCCCGCACCGCCGGTGAGGTCGAGCCCAGATACCGCTCCTCCCAGACGGCCGTCGCCCGGGCGTCCGTGTCGCAGAACAGCAGTGGGCCGCTGACCCGGGCCGCCGCGTCCTCGGCCGCCTGCTGACCACGGACCACCTCGACGAAGTCGTCCCGATCCCAGGTCACGTCGAAGACCGTCGCCGAGGGCTCCCGCCGACGCAGTCGCGCCAGCTTGCGGGCGGTCAACTCGCGGCCGTACTCGGGGACCCACACCGTGCCGTAGTGCGCGGCCAGGGCCTGCGCCATCGTCGTGGTGCCGCTCGACTCGGCGCCCACCACTACGACCCGGCGGACGAACCAGGCCCGCACCGCCGGACTCAACCACCGCCAGTGCGCCACCGGATCGGCCCGGACCGCCGTGCCGGAGACCGGCACCGTACGCCGGTCCAGGTCCACGCAGACCGCCACCGCGTCGAAGCGACGGGCCAGCTCCGCGCCGTACTCCTCGGAGGAGAAGACCGCGTCCACCGGCTCGGGCCCGACCGCCTCCCGGAACACCGCGCAGTGCGCGTCCCACACCGCCGGATCGGCGTAGTCGACCGGATGGTCGTCGTAGCGACCCACCACCCGCACCCGGCCGCTGCCCGCGTGCGCCTCCCGTAACCAGGCGACCCGCTCGGCGAGCGGAATCGACTCCCGCCGCGACGGCGCGACCACCACGGTCACCGTCGCGCAACGGGCCGCCGCCGCCTCGATCAACGCGTGGTGCCCGGCATGCGGCGGATAGAACTTCCCGACCACCATGCCGTGCCGGAACCGGGACGCGGCCCCGGACGAGGTGGGCGTCGGGTCGGTCTCGCCGCTCACGCGACCACCGGCGCCGGACCGGGCGGCACCGGCGCGGGTGACTCACGCCGCCGCAGGTCCGACCGCCACGCCCGCAGACCCACCACGCAGAGACCGAGGAAGATCACGTACAGCACGGCGGTCAGCCAGAGTCCCTTGTACCCGTACAGCGGGATGTAGATCAGGTCGGCGGCGATCCACAGCCACCAGCTCTCCACCAGCTTGCGGGTCTGCCCGTACGTGGCCAGCAACGACAGCGCGGTGGTGAGCGCGTCGGGCAGCGGCACGGTCGAGTCGGTGGCCCGGTCCAGCAGCAGCCAGATCGCACCGGTGAGCAGCACCCCGGCCACGCCGAGCCCCAGCCACTCCCGCCGTCCGGTGCGGGTCACGGTGAGCCGGCTGCGCCGCTCGCCGCCGTAGAGCCAGTGCCACCACCCGTAGCAGCCGAGAGCCACGTAGACCAGTTGCAGGCTCGCGTCGGCGTACAGGCCGGCGGTCCAGAACAGCAGCCCGAGCAGCAACACGTTGGCGATGCCGATCGCCCAGTTGGCGATGTGCTGCCGGGCGATCAGCCAGACGTTCACCACGCCGGTGCCGAAGCCCAGCAGCTCCGCCCAGCTGATGCCCGCCCCGGCGACGCTGAACGCCGTGCTGGTGAGCCAGTCGATCACAGGTCCTCCCGGTCCTTCGCGGGCTCACCCTAGAGCGCCGACCGGCGGCGGAACAGACCCCGGCGGCCACCTCGACCCCGCCGCCGTGCGAGGCTGCTGACATGGTGCTTGAAGTCGCGCTGATCGACGTGATTCCCGGGCAGGAGGACGAGTTCGCCGCCGCGTACCGCACGGCGCACCCGGTCCTTGCCGACACGCCCGGCTGCCGGTCGGTCCGGATGACCCGGGGTGTCGAGTCCCCCACCCGGTTCGTGCTGCTGGTCGAGTGGGACTCGGTCGAGGCGCACGAGGTCAACTTCCGGCAGACCGACCGCTTCGCGCAGTGGCGCGGGCTGATCGGCCCGTACTTCGCCGGTCCGCCGCTCGTCGAGCACTTCGTCGACGTACCCGCCTGACGACACCGGCTGCCGGGCTGCCACCCGGGAAGTGTCGTACCCCTCGTCTATCGTGCCCGCGACGCGCGGTCGCCGGTCCCGACGGGCTCGGGGGCGCGCCGGGCCCGACGGCCGCGCGTCCCCATCCGATCACCCGCGTCCCGTCAGAAGCGGGCCGCGTCAGCCGGCGAGGCGCTCCGCGTCGCGCTCCACGGCCGGGGCCTCCTCGGCGGGTGGCGGCACGGCGTCCTCGACGGGGTCGGCGGGCCGGGGGATCTCCGGCCGCTCGACCTGCCGGGCCAGCACCGAGGCGGTCTCCGTGGCCGGCAGCGCCACCGCGGACAGCCAGTCGATCATCCGTTCGTAGCGCGCGATGTCGGCCTCGGCGACCAACCGCAGGTCGGTGGTGAGCGTCTCCAGCATCACCGTGCGGGGATCCGCCGGATCGGGAAAGACATACCAGGAGAACCCGGCCAGCGGGTGCACACCGTGGTGCGGCGCGGCGTCACCGGGCACCAGCCGGATGGTGACGTGCGGCAGCTCGGTCAACGCCACCAGGTGCCACACCTGCTCCCGCCAGACGTCCACCGGCATGCCGTCGGGGGCGCAGACCCGCTCGTCCAGCAGGGCCGTGTAGTGCGGCGGATCGTCCCGACGCAGCACCTGCTGCCGCAGCCCGCGAGCCCGCACCTCGGCCTCCAGGTCCAGCTCGGGAGCGATCAGCGCCGCGGCGGTCAGCCTCAGCCGGGCGTACGCCGGGGTCTGCAACAACCCGGGCAGCACAGCAGGCTGGTATTCGACGATGCCGGCCGCACCCGCCTCCAACTCCGCGTACGCGCGTTGCCGCTCCCCCATCTCACCCAGCGCCCGGGACCAGCCGCGACCGGCCGCCGCGTCCCGAGCGATGACGATCAACGCCTCACGCTGCGGTGCCGGCACCTGATAGACGTCGAGCAGGTCGAGCACGTCGGCCAGGTCCGGCCGGCTCTGGCCCAGCTCGATGCGGGACAACTTGGACGTGGACGCCCACCCGAGCTGACCACAGACCTGCTCCAAGGTGAGCGACTCCCCGCGGCGTAGCTGGCGCAACTCTGCACCGAGCCGTACCCGGCGGATGACAGGACTTGCTGACAACGGCATCCCGGCCTCCCCACCGTCGGAGAGTACGCAGGACAGTCACGCACGGCAATACCTCGCTTGCGCTATGCAACGAACCGATATCACCGCGCGCCACCACACCCGCTGCGGCGGTCAGGTCACCCCGGCAGCGTCCATCCCCCGCAACTCCTTCTTGAGGTCGGCGACCTCGTCGCGGATCCGGGCGGCCAACTCGAACTGCAACTCCCGCGCGGCAGCCAGCATCTGGTCGTTGAGCTCCTGGATGAGCTGCGCCAACTCGGCCCGCGCCATGCCCTCGCGAGCCGGGGTGGCCGCACCGCCTCGGGACCGGCTGCGGGTCTCCTTGACCGGCGCCTTGCCCCGCGACAACTGACGCACCGCACCACCGACCCGGGTCGCCTCGGTGTCCTCCGCCTCGCGGTAGATGTCGTCGAGAATGTCGTGGATCTTCTTGCGCAGCGGCTCGGGACTGATCCCGTGCGCCTCGTTGTGCGCGATCTGCTTGGCCCGGCGCCGGTCGGTCTCCTCGATCGCGGCCGCCATCGACGGAGTGATCTTGTCGGCGTACATGTGCACCTGGCCGGAGACGTTCCGGGCCGCCCGACCGATGGTCTGGATCAACGACCGGCCACTGCGCAGGAAGCCCTCCTTGTCCGCGTCCAGGATCGCCACCAACGACACCTCGGGCAGGTCCAGACCCTCCCGCAGCAGGTTGATGCCGACCAGCACGTCGTAGTCGCCCCGGCGCAACTCCCGCAGCAGCTCGACCCGACGCAACGTGTCCACCTCGGAGTGCAGGTAACGCACCCGGATGCCGTTCTCCAGCAGATAGTCCGACAGGTCCTCGGCCATCTTCTTGGTCAACGTGGTGACCAGGATCCGCTCGTCGCGCTCGGTGCGCAGCTTGATCTCGTGCATCAGATCGTCGATCTGGCCCTTGGTGGGCTTGACCACGACCTCCGGGTCCACCAGGCCGGTCGGGCGGATCACCTGCTCGACGTACTCACCCTGGGCGTGCTCCAGCTCCCACGGCCCCGGGGTGGCCGACAGGAAGACCATCTGGCCGACCCGCTCCAGGAACTCGTCGAAGCGCAACGGACGGTTGTCGGCGGCGCTGGGCAGCCGGAACCCGTGGTCGATCAGCATCCGCTTACGCGAGGCGTCGCCCTCGAACATGCCGCCGATCTGCGGGATCGTCACGTGCGACTCGTCGACCACCGTGAGGAAGTCGTCGGGGAAGTAGTCGAGCAGACAGTGCGGCGGACTGCCGGGCAACCGGCCGTCGATGTGCATCGAGTAGTTCTCGATGCCGGAGCAGAAGCCGACCTGCCGCATCATCTCGATGTCGTACGTGGTGCGCATCCGCAGGCGCTGCGCCTCCAGCAGCTTGCCCTGCCGCTCCAGCTCCTCCAGGCGCTCACCCAACTCGGCCTCGATGTCGCGGACCGCCCGCTCCATCCGCTCCGGCCCGGCGGCGTAGTGCGTCGCCGGGAAGATCAGCAGATGGTCGACCTCGCGCACCACGTCCCCGGTCAGCGGGTTGAGGTAGTAGAGCTTCTCCACCTCGTCGCCGAAGAGCTCGATGCGGACGGCGAGTTCCTCGTACGCCGGGATGATCTCCAACGTGTCGCCCCGGACCCGGAACGTGCCCCGCTGGAAGGCCATGTCGTTGCGGGTGTACTGGATGTCGACCAGCCGGCGCAGCAACTGGTCCCGGTCGAGTTCCTGGCCGACGGCGACCCGCACCGCGCGGTCCAGGTATTCCTCCGGGGTGCCCAGGCCGTAGATCGCCGAGACGGTCGCCACCACCACCACGTCGCGCCGGGTGAGCAGCGACATGGTGGCCGAGTGCCGCAGCCGCTCGACCTCCTCGTTGATCGAGGAGTCCTTCTCGATGTACGTGTCGGTCTGCGGGATGTACGCCTCGGGCTGGTAGTAGTCGTAGTACGAGACGAAGTACTCCACCGCGTTGTCCGGCAGCAGCTCGCTGAACTCCTTGGCGAGCTGGGCGCAGAGCGTCTTGTTGGGCGCCAGCACCAGCGTGGGCCGTTGCAGCCGCTCGACCAGCCAGGCGGTGGTGGCGCTCTTGCCGGTGCCGGTCGCGCCGAGCAACACCGTGTGCCGGTCACCACGGCGGACCCGTCGCTCCAGGTCGTCGATCGCCGCCGGCTGGTCACCGGCCGGCTGGAAATCGCTGACGACCTGGAAACGGCCGTCGAGCCGGGGAATGTCGAGCGCCATGACGTCAACCGTACGCCCGGGGACCGACACTCCGCCGCGACTACAGGCGGCACCTGATCGGCTTCGATATTCTCATTGTGTGGTTCTTCTCACCCGGCTACGATTTTTCCGTAGGCCGCTCGCGGCGGCCGACCGGGCCGGTGGCGGGCCCCACAGGCCACGCCGCCCCCGGCACCGAAGGCCGCAGCACCCGGCATGCCCGGCGTGCGCGCCCGACGTGGTCGCGCCGAACGCGCAGACCGGCCGCCGCGAGCGCCGCCACCTCGTCACCCCAGCCCGGTCCGTCCCGTTCAACCTCCCGTGAAGGACACCTCACGACCGGCCTCCGACGACACCGGCCCCGGCGACCCGCCCGACGCGCACACCCCGCCTCCGGCGCACACCCCGGCGGACGCGCGCATCCCGCCGGACGCGCACACCCCGGCCGACGCGCACACGACGGCCGACGCGCACCTCACGGCCGACCGTCCGACGGACGGCCCCTCCGGACGGGACAGCCGCCGCCACCGCGCCGGTGCCCGTCGGCACCGCTCCGGCATCACCCCACCGGCGATCCTGGGCCTGACCGGGCCCGATCCGGCCACCGGAGCACCCCGACCGCGCCCCGGCGTCCGCCGGGCGGCCGTGGTGCACGGCATGCTCGACCCGGCGGCCGGCAACCCGGCCGAGGACGACGACCTCACCGGCGCCGACCAGGAGGTCGAGCAGTTCCGGCAGGCCGCCGCCCGACGTCGCCGCGTCGTCCTGGCCGCACTCGCACTGACCGCCGCGGCCTCCGCCGTCACCCTGGTCGCGACGCTGGTGAACTGGACGCCCGCCGCGCCGCCCGCCCGCGAGCTGACGGCGGCCGAGCGGGACCGGTTGGCCGCCATGCGGGTCGTCAACTACCGGGACGTCCGCGCCGGGCTGCACCTCACCGTCAGCGGCACCGCCGGCCGCACCGACCTGCTCGGCTGGGTCGACTGGGCCCGCCGACTGGTCTACCTCGACGTCAGCGGTCCCGGCGCCGGCCCGCTGCGCGGACTGGCCCAGGCCACCCCCACGGTGACCGTGGTCCGCCCCGACCCGGAGGCGATGTCGACCCCCGCCATGCCACCGCTGATGCCCCCGGGCGGCGGCTGGCGACTGCCCGCCGACCCGAGCCTCGCCCCCCTGCTTCACCTGCTCTTCGACCTCGCCCGCGACCGGCCCGAACCCGCCGACCACCTGACCGGCCGCTGGCTGCGACACGAGCAGGTCGACGGCGAGACGGTCGACGTGCTGGAGGCGACCCTGCCGCGCCCCGCCCCCTCCCCGACCGGGTCGCCCACCGCCGCGCCCCGCACCGCCCCCGGCGACACCGCCCGGTACTGGCTGGACGCGGCCGGACGGCTGCACCGGCTCGAGACCGCACTGCCCGGCGTCGGCACGGTGCACCTGGAAGTGCACCGCGCCGACCGACCCACGCTGCGCCCGGTCGACGCGTTGGGCGGCCGACCCGGCCTGCCCCGTGCCCTCACCACCGCCGAGCGGGACCGCTGGCGACGGCTGCCGGCCCGACTGCGCGCCGCCGGTGGCGCCACCGTCACCCTGGTCGGCCCGGTCGGCACCGGCCTCGACCTGCGTGGCTCCGGCTGGTTGAGCTGGACGGCGGGCACCGCGTACCTGGGCGTCACCGAACTCGACGCCACGGACCGCCGCGTCCTGGTCCGGCACGACCGACATGCGGTGACGCGGATCGAGACCCGGCCCGCCACGGATCCGGCGGCACGGCCACCGCTGCCACCCCCGGCCACCGGCTGGCGGACCGGCCCGCATCCCACCTCGGCGCTGGATCCGCTGGTGTCCGCCGCGCTGCGGGCCGCCCGGGGCACCGGTCCGCAGGGCAGTACCCGCCGGGTGCGCGGCGACAGCCACGACGGCGTCCCGGTGGACGTCGTCGAGGTCCAGACCGCCCGGGGACCGACCCGTTACTGGGTGGACCGCACCGGGCTGCTGCGCCGACTGGAGGCCCGGACCCCGGCCGGGGCCTGGGCACAGCTCGACCTGACCGTCGAGCGGGTGCCCCGGCTGACCCCGCCGACCTGAGAGCGTCCGGTCAGGGACGCCACCCCGTCTGGGCGGCCCACTCCTCGGCGCGCAGGTGCTCCTCGTCGAACCACGGGTCCTTCGCCGTGGCGTACGCGCCGCTCTCCGGCGCGGAGGCGGCCAGCTCCCGCTTGAGTCCCAGGTACGCGGCCCGCCGGTCCGGATCGGCGCGCAGGTGGTCGCGCATCAGCAGGGCGTACCGCCAGCCGGGTGAGCCGGTCTCCCGGATGTGCAGGTGCACCGGACGGCCCGGATCGGCGCTGCCGTGCAGCCGCTTCTCCCACCGGCCGCCGCCGGTGCGCGCGGTGTCCCACCACTCGCCGGGCAACCGGGGGAACCCGGCGTCGGCGAGCCGGTCGGCCATCGGCCCGTCCGCCTCGGCCAACGACGACACGCTGAGCTGGATGTCGACGACGTCCTTGGCGGCCAGTCCGGTGACCGCGGTCGACCCGATGTGGTCCACGCGCAGGTCGGCGGGGGCGACCGCGTGCCGGATCCGGGCGGCCAGCCGGGCGTACTGCTGCGGCCAGGTCGGATCGGGTTCGATCAGGCGTACCCGGTCCAGCCGGACCGGCCGTCGCTGCCGCAGGTTGGCCTCGTAGGGCACCAGCCGGTCCCGCCAGAGCGCGTCGACCGCCGCGTGCAACTCGTCGAGGGTGCCGTCGTTGGTGAGCAGCGCGTCCGCCGCCGCCGCGCGTCGGGCGTCGTCGGCCTGCGCGGCGATCCGCCGCTCCACCTCGTCGCGGCTCATCCCCCGGTCGCGGGCCAACCGGCGCAGCCGGGTCTCCACCTCCGCGCGCACCACGACCACCAGGTGGTACGTGGCGGCCAGCCCCACCTCCACCAGCAGCGGCACGTCGTTGACCACCACGGCGTCCGGTGGCGCCGCGGCGACCAGTTCCGCCGTACGGGCCCGCACCCGGCCGTGCACGATGGCCTCCAGCCGGCGGCGGGCCGACTCGTCGGCGAAGACCAGTTCGCCGAGGGCGGCCCGGTCCAGGGTGCCGTCGGCGGCGAGTACCCGTTCGGAGAAGGTCGCGACGACCTCGGCCAACCCGTCGGTGCCGGGGGCGACGACCTCCCGCGCGATCCGGTCGGCGTCGACGAGTACCGCCCCGCGCTCGACCAGCCGGCGCGCCACCGCGCTCTTGCCCGAGCCGATCCCGCCGGTGAGTCCGATCTTCAACACGGCACCAGTCAACCTGACCAGGACGGTTGCGCCAAGCCCGGGTGGCGGGGGTCGCGCGTGCGGGCCGGTCGACGGCGAGGGCCCCGCCTCGACCCGGTTGATCCAGGTCGGGGCGGGGCCCGTCGTCGTCAGCAGCGGGTCACTTACCGCCGGCGAGCTTCTCCCGCAGAGCGGCGAGCGCCTCGTCGGTGGCCAGGGTGCCCGCGGGCTCCTCGGCCTGACGGCTCGGGGCCGCGCTGGTCGAGGTGGTGGTGCCGGTCGGGGCGGGCTGCGGGTTGGCAGCGGCCTCGGCCTCGGCGGCCCGAGAGGTCTGCACCTGCTTCTGGTGCGCCTCCCAGCGCTGCCGCGCCTCGGCGTACTGGTTCTCCCAGGTCTCGCGCTGCTTGTCGTACCCCTCGAGCCACTCGCCCGTCTCCGGGTCGAAGCCCTCCGGGTAGATGTAGTTGCCCTCGTTGTCGTACGTCGCGGCCATGCCGTAGAGGGTCGGGTCGAAGTGCTCCTCGCCCTCGACGAAGCCCTCGTTGGCCTGCTTGAGCGACAGCGAGATCCGGCGGCGCTCCAGGTCGATGTCGATGACCTTGACCATGACCTCGGAGCCGACCTGCACGACCTGCTCGGGGATCTCCACGTGGCGCTCGGCCAGCTCGGAGATGTGCACCAGGCCCTCGATGCCGTCGTCGACGCGGACGAACGCGCCGAACGGCACCAGCTTGGTGACCTTACCCGGCACGATCTGCTGGATCGCGTGGGTGCGGGCGAACTGCCGCCACGGGTCCTCCTGGGTCGCCTTCAGCGACAGCGAGACCCGCTCGCGGTCCAGGTCGACGTCCAGGACCTCGACCTCGACCTCCTGGCCCACCTCGACCACCTCGGAGGGGTGGTCGATGTGCTTCCAGGACAGCTCGGAGACGTGCACCAGACCGTCCACGCCGCCGAGGTCGACGAACGCGCCGAAGTTGACGATCGAGGAGACGACGCCCTTGCGGACCTGCCCCTTCTGGAGCTTGTTGAGGAACTCGGTGCGCACCTCGGACTGCGTCTGCTCCAGCCAGGCACGACGGGACAGGACCACGTTGTTGCGGTTCTTGTCCAGCTCGATGATCTTGGCTTCGAGCTCGCGGCCGACGTACGGTTGCAGGTCGCGCACACGCCGCATCTCGACCAGGGAGGCGGGCAGGAAGCCGCGCAGCCCGATGTCGAGGATGAGGCCACCCTTGACCACCTCGATGACCGAACCGCGGACGACACCGTCCTCGTCCTTGATCTTCTCGATCGTGCCCCAGGCCCGCTCGTACTGCGCCCGCTTCTTGGAGAGGATCAGCCGACCCTCCTTGTCCTCCTTCTGGAGGACGAGGGCCTCGATGTGGTCACCGACCGAGACGACCTCTGCCGGGTCCACGTCGTGCTTGATCGACAACTCACGAGAGGGGATGACACCCTCGGTCTTGTAGCCGATGTCGAGCAGGACCTCGTCCCGATCGACCTTGACGACGGTGCCTTCGACAATGTCGCCGTCGTTGAAGTACTTGATGGTCTCGTCGATCGCGGCGAGGAAAGCCTCCTCAGAGCCGAGATCGTCGACGGTGACCTTGGTGGCGCTCGAGGGGGCCTCGATGCTGCTCGTCATGTGGGCGGTTGCTCCGGTCGGATGGTGTGTCACAGCAGGCTGGTGTCGCGGTGACCTGTGCGCGCCAACGGATCCGCCGGCGGACCCACCACCCGGAAATCGCTGAACGAGATCTTGATGTGACTCCGTCGACCGCGCACCTGCTCCCTGCCGAGGCACACGATCCGCGAGCGCATCGTCTACCCTACCCGCTGCATTACCACAGCGTGCAAGCCCTCCCGTCTCCTCATCACCTCACCACCCGCGAAAGCGGAGATTTCGGCCAGCCGGTGCCACGACACCCCGGCCCACCGTCGTACCACCCCCTCCGGACGCCTAGCGTGAGCGGGTGAACGACGACAACCGGGTGACCCGGCGCCGGGTCGGCGACGCCGAGATCCGCCACGCCAACCGCCGCTGGTGGGACACCGACGCCGACGCCTACCAGGCCGAACACGGGGCCTTCCTGGGCGACGTGGACTTCGTCTGGTGCCCGGAGGGGCTGCGCGAGGCCGACGCCCGGCTGCTCGGCGAGCTGGCTGGACGCCGGGTGCTGGAGGTTGGCGCGGGCGCGGCGTCCTGCGCCCGCTGGCTGGCCACCGAAGGTGCCCACCCGGTCGCGGTGGACCTGTCCGCCGGCATGTTGCGCCACGCCGCCCGCGCCGCCGAGCGCAGCGGCGTACGCGTACCGCTGGCCCAGGCCGACGCGCTGGCGCTGCCCTTCGCCGACGCCAGCTTCGACATCGCCTGCACGGCGTTCGGCGCGGTGCCGTTCGTCGACGACTCGGCGGCCCTGATGCGCGAGGTGCACCGGATCCTGCGCCCCGGCGGTCGCTGGGTCTTCTCGGTCACCCACCCGATGCGCTGGATCTTCCTCGACGACCCCGGCGAAGGCGGACTGACCGCCGTGCACTCCTACTTCGACCGGCAGCCGTACGTGGAGCAGGACGAGGGCGGCGTGGCCACCTACGTCGAGCAGCACCGCACCCTCGGCGACCGGATCCGCGAACTGGTCGGTGCCGGATTCCGCCTGGTGGACCTGGTGGAGCCGGAGTGGCCGGCGGGACACGAGGGGATCTGGGGGCAGTGGAGCCCGCTGCGCGGCCGGCTCTTCCCCGGCACCGCGATCTTCGTCACCGAGCGACCCGACCGAACTGTCGGCGCGCGCCCGTAGCCGCCGTTTCCGTCCCACTCCCCCGGGTAACCCGCGACATGGCCGAGAAGGAGTTCCGCCGAGGCGACCACGTCTCCTGGGCCAGCCACAGCGGCCGGGCGCACGGCGTGGTGCAGGAGAAACTGACCGAACGCACCCGGGTACGCGGACACACCGTCGACGCGTCCCCGCAGGCCCCGCAGTACCGCATCCGCAACGACGACTCGGGCCGGGACGTCGCCCACCATCCGGAGGTGCTGCGCCGTGAGCGGGACTGACGACCAGCAGACCTACCGGGAGTTCACCGAGGCGGTGAACATGAAGCCCGGCGAGCTCCAGCAGTGGCTGGAGACGCCGGAGTCCAAGCACGTCGGCTGGCAGAAGAAGGGGACCGAGGGCGGCGAGTCGGTCGGCCACGAATCCGGCCGCCGGATCGTCGACCTGCTCCGCCGTAAGCGGGACCAGCTCAGCGCGGCCGACTACAAGCACATGCGCAAGGTCGTCGGCTACGTCCGGCGGCACATGGCCCAGCGACCCAGCGGCGACGTCCGCGAGACACGCTGGCGGTACTCGCTCATGAACTGGGGTCACGACCCGGTCAAGGCCCCGCTGCCCCCGCCCGGCGGCCCGTCCCGCAAGGCACTGGAACGACACGGCAGCCCACCGAAGAACCGGCGCGGCCCGGCACGCTGATCCCGACGCGGCCAGCGCCCCGACCCAGGTGCGGTCGAGCGTGCCGAGTTCCGCGCAGCCCGGCGCGGCGACCTCGGCGGACCTGCCCCGGCCGAGGTGCGGCTTGACCCTGCCACTGACGGCAAGGTCGGACGATCGCGGCATGAACGATCACATGCCACGCCGGGTCGTCGTCGTGACGGGTGCCGGCACCGGAATCGGCCGGGCCGCCGCCCGGGCGTTCAGCTCCGCCGGGGCCCACGTCATCGCGGTGGGCCGCCGCGCCGCGCCGCTGGCGGAGACCGCCGCCGACCACCCGCTGATCGCCCCGCTGGCCGTCGACGTCACCGCCGCCGACGCGCCCGACCGGGTGCTCCGCGCCGCCGTCGACCGCCACGGACGCCTGGACGTACTGGTCAACAACGCCGGCATCGCCGGCGGCGGTGACCTGGCCGACCTGGACGAGACGGCAGCCCGCCGGCAACTGGAGACCAACCTGCTCGCCCCGGTCCGGCTGGCGCACGCCGCCGTTCCGGCGCTGACCGCCACCCGGGGCGTGATCGTCAACGTCACCACGGCGGTCGGACAGCGCGCCTGGCCCGGCTCCGCGCTCTACGCCGCCGGCAAGACCGCCCTCGACTCGCTGACCCGAAGCTGGGCGGTGGAACTGGCGCCGCGCGGCATCCGGGTGGTGGCGGTCGCCCCCGGCGCGATCGACACCCCGATCGGTACGCACCAGGGCCTCGACCCGCAACAGCGCGCGGCGGTACGCGCCTGGCAGCTCGCGCACACCCCGCTGGGCCGGATCGGCCACCCCGAGGAGGTAGCGTGGGCGATCCTGCGGCTCTGCGAACCGGCAGCCGCCTTCGTCACCGGGGTGGTGCTGCCGGTCGACGGCGGAGCGGTCGTCGCATGAGAGGACGGTGCCCGGATTGCGGATCGGGGAACTGGCCCGGGTCACCGGCAGCACGCCCCGGGCGCTGCGCCACTACGAGGAACACGGCCTGATCGACTCGCACCGGACCGCCAACGGCTACCGCGAGTACGACGACCGGGCCGTCGTCCGGGTCCGCAACATCCGGCACCTGCTGGCCGCCGGGCTGACGCTGACCGACGTCCGGGCGTTCCTGCCCTGCCTCGACGGGGACGTGGCCGCCGCGGCGCCCTCCCCCGTCGGGCTCCGGATCGCCCGGGACCGTCTGGCCGTGCTGGACGCCCGCATCGCCGCCCAGGTGGCGCTCCGCGACCGGCTCGCCGCCGCGCTGCGCGACGCCACCCCGGCCACCGGCCTCGACACCGCCACGCCGGCCGCGTCCCCGGACACCGCGCTCACCGTCTGACCGCTGACCGCCGTACGGGTCAGTGGTCGGCGCTGTTCCAGTCCCGGCCCTCGCCGACCGACACCTCCAGCGGCACGGAGAGCGGGTAGGCCGCACCCATCTCGCGGCGTACCAGCTCCTCCAGCGCCGTCCGTTCGCCCGGCGCCACCTCGAAGACCAGTTCGTCGTGCACCTGCAACAGCATCCGGGACCCCAGGCCCGCCTCCCGCAACGCGGTGTCGACGTGCAGCATGGCGACCTTGATGATGTCCGCCGCCGAGCCCTGGATCGGGGCGTTGAGGGCCATCCGCTCGGCCATCTCACGCCGCTGCCGGTTGTCGCTGACCAGGTCGGGCAGGTATCGGCGGCGACCGAGGATGGTGGAGGTGTAGCCGTCCTGGCGGGCCCGCGCCACCACCTCGTGCAGGTAGTCGCGGACCCCGCCGAACCCGGCGAAGTAGTCCTCCATCAGTCCCCGCGCCTCCTCGGCGGTGATGCCGAGCTGCTGGGACAGACCGAACGCGCTCAACCCGTACGCCAGGCCGTAGTTCATCGCCTTGATCTTGCGGCGCTGGTCCGGCGTGACCTCGGTGACCGGCACCCCGAAGACCGACGAGGCGGTGGCGGCGTGGAAGTCGGCGCCGGAGTTGAACGCCTCGATCAACGCGTCGTCCGTCGACAGGTGCGCCATGATCCGCATCTCGATCTGGCTGTAGTCGGCGGTGAGCAGGCATTCGTATCCCTCGCCCACCACGAACGCGCGACGGATCCGGCGCCCCTCCTCGGTGCGGATCGGGATGTTCTGCAGGTTCGGCTCGGTGGAGGAGAGTCGGCCGGTGGCGGCCACCGTCTGGTTGAACGTGGTGTGGATGCGCCCGTCGTCGGAGACCGATTTGAGCAGACCGTCCACGGTCGACTTGAGCTTGGCCACGTCACGGTGCCGCAGCAGGTGGTGCAGCAACGGGTGCTCGGTCTGCGCGTAGAGCCACTGCAGGGCGTCCGCGTCGGTGGTGTAACCGGTCTTGATCTTCTTGGTCTTGGGCAGGTTCAGCTCACCGAAGAGGATCTCCTGGAGCTGCTTGGGTGAACCCAGGTTGAACTCCCGGTCGACCACCGCGTACGCGCCCTGGGCGGCGGCCTTCACCTCGGCGGCGAAGTGCGCCTCCAACTCCGAGAGGTAGTCGGTGTCGGCCGCGATGCCGATGCGCTCCATGGCGGCCAGCACCCGCATCAGCGGCAGCTCCACCCCGGCCATCAGCCGCGCCGACTGCTCCCCGTCGCGGGACAGCTCGGCGTCGATCGCCTCGGCCAGGTCGAGGGTGGCCCGGGCGTGCAGCATCAGGTTCTGCTCGGCCTCGCCGTCACCGCCCAGCCCGTCCAGCGTGAGCTGGCCGTCGTCGGGCGTGTCGACCCGCAGCTCGCGGTGCAGGTAGCGCAGCGCCAGGTCGGTCAGGTCGTACGAGCGCTGGTCCGGGCGGGCCAGGTAGGCCGCGATCTGGGTGTCCCGGGCGATGCCGGCCAGGGACCAGCCGTGCGCGCCGAAGGCCAGCACGGCCGGTTTGCTGTCGTGCAGCACCTTGGGCCGGCTCTCGTCGGCCAGCCACCCCGCCAGGGCGGTCTCGTCGTCCTGCGCCAGCGCGGCGGGGTCGAACCAGGCCGCCGCGCCGTCGGCGGTGGCCAGCGCCATGCCGGTGACCGCGGCGGTGTGCCGGCGGTTGGGGCCGGTGTCCAGCTTCACCGCGACGCCGACCGGCGTGCCGGCCGTCGCGTGCGTCTCCAGCCACCCGGCCAGCGCACCGGGCGCGGCGAGCACCTCGCCGGTCAGGTCGAAGCCGGCCTCCGCCTCCGGCTCCACGGCGTCGAGGTACTGGTAGAGCCGGTCCCGCAGGATGCGGAACTGGAGGGTGTCGAAGACCTGGTGCACCGCCTCGCGGTCCCACCCCTGCCAGCGGGCGTCCTCCGGCCGCACCGGCAGGTCGAGGTCGGTGACCAGGCAGTTGATCTCGTAGTTGCGGATCACGTCGGCCAGCCGCTCGCGCAGGCTGTCACCGGCCTTGCCCTTGATCTCGTCGGCGCGGGCGATCACACCCTCCACCCCGCCGTACGTGTTGATCCACTTGGCCGCGGTCTTCGGGCCGACGCCCGGGACACCGGGCAGGTTGTCGCTGGTCTCGCCGACCAGCGCGGCCAGGTCGCGGTAACGCTGCGGGCCGACGCCGTACTTCGTCTCGATCGCGGCCGGGTCCATCCGGGCCAGGTCGGAGACGCCCTTACGCGGATAGAGCACGGTGACGTGGTCGCCGACGAGTTGGAAGGCGTCCCGGTCACCGGTGCAGATCAGCACCGGCATGCCCTGGTCACGGGCCTGGCAGGCGAGCGTGGCGATGACGTCGTCGGCCTCGTAGCCCTCCTTCTCCACCACCGGCACCCGCAACGCCTCCAGGACCTCCTTGACCAGGCTGACCTGGCCCTTGAAGTCGGTCGGCGTCTCGCTGCGGCCGGCCTTGTACTCCGCGTACTTCTCGGTGCGGAAGGAACGGCGGGACACGTCGAAGGCGACCACGATGTGCGTCGGCTGCTCGTCGCGCAGCACGTTGATCAGCATGGAGGTGAAGCCGTAGACGGCGTTGGTCGGCTGCCCGGTCGTGGTGGAGAAGTTCTCCACCGGCAGGGCGAAGAACGCCCGGTATGCCAGGGAGTGTCCGTCGACGAGGAGCAGGCGCGGCGTCGTAGCTGTCACGGCAGCGACTCTAGCCCGTACCCCCGACACCCCCCGCGCGGCGGCACCGGCGGCCGACCGGAAACGTCGACGGCCGCCCACCCCCGGACACGGGGACGGGCGGCCGTCGACGGCACGCGGCGACTAGGCCACGCCCAGGTACGCCTCCTTGATCGAGGGGTCGTGCAGGAGCTCCTGCCCGGTTCCCTCCTTGACGATCCGCCCGGTCTCCAGGACGTACGCCCGGTGCGCGCGGGAGAGCGCCTGCTGCGCGTTCTGCTCCACCAGCAGCACCGTGGTGCCCTGCTGGTTGATCTCCACGATGATGTCGAAGATCTGCTGGATGATCATCGGGGCCAAGCCCATCGACGGCTCGTCCAGCAGCAGCAACTTCGGCCGGCTCATCAGCGCCCGACCGACGGCGAGCATCTGCTGCTCACCGCCGGAGAGCGTGCCACCGGCCTGCTTGCGACGCTCGCGCAGCCGGGGGAACAGCTCCAGCACCTTCTCCAGGTCGGCGGCGATGCCGGCGTGGTCCCGCCGGGTGTACGCCCCCATGTCCAGGTTCTCCAGCACCGTCATGCCGGGGAAGATCTGCCGACCCTCGGGTGACTGGCACAGACCCCGGACCACCCGCAGGTCGGCACGGAGCTTGCTGATGTCCTCGCCGTCGAAGGTGATCCGACCGCCGGACAGTGAACGGATACCGGAGATCGCCCGCATGGTGGTGGTCTTGCCGGCGCCGTTGGCACCGATCAGGGCCACCACCTCGCCCTCGTTGACGGTGAGGCTGATGCCGTGCAACGCCTCGATCCGACCGTACGAGACGCTGACGTCGTTCAACTCAAGCAGCATCGGCGGGCTCCCCCAGGTACGCCGCGATCACCCGCGGGTCTCGACTGACCTCGGCCGGCAGACCATCGGCGATCTTGCTGCCGAACTCCAGCACCACGATCCGGTCGGTGACACCCATCACCAGCCGCATGTCGTGCTCGATCAGCAGCACCGTCACGCCCTTGTCCCGGATCCGGCGGATCAGCCCGAGCAGATCCTCCTTCTCGGCCGGGTTGAACCCGGCCGCCGGCTCGTCCAGGCAGAGCAGCTTCGGCTCGGTGCCGAGCGCCCGGGCGATCTCCAGTCGTCGCTGGTAGCCGTACGGGAGGTTGCGCGCCGCGTCGTTCGCCCGGTCGGCGATGCCGACGAAGCGCAGCAGCTCCATCGCCTTCTCCTCGGCCGCCCGCTCCTCCAGGATGTGCCGGGACAGACCGAAGGTCTTGGCGAAGGAACGCCGCACCTGCTGCCAGGTCCGCACGATCCCGCCGGAGGCGGTGACCTGCGGCAGCTCCTCCTCCTTGGGCCGCACCCGGTAGAGCCGGAACAGCGCGCCGGGCACGCTCGTCTTGTGCCGGGAGTCCGTCCCGACCATGACGTTTTCCAGCGCGGACATCTCCGGGAACAACCGGATGTTCTGGAACGTCCGGGAGATGCCCATCCGGCTGATCTGGTGCGGCTTACGGCCGGTGACCCGCTCACCGCGGAACCGGACCGCGCCCGACGTCGGCTTGTAGACCCCGGTCATCACGTTGAAGCAGGTGGTCTTGCCGGCGCCGTTCGGCCCGATCAGGCCGAGGATCTCGCCTTCCTTGATCTCGAAGCTGATCCCGTTGAGCGCGACCACGCCACCGAAGCGCAGCGTGACGTCGTCGATCTCCAGCAGCGTCTTGCGTGGTCCCGGCTGCGCCGGGATCTTCGGCGCCGCCGGGGTCTCGGTCTCGTCGGACGGGGTGTTGGTCTCGTCAGACATGAGCGGGCGCCTCCTCTGCCTCCGCCGCGCGGTCCTTCAGCTCACGGGCCCGCCGTCCGCTGGGGATCAGGCCCTGCGGACGCAGGATCATCACCAGCACCATGGCCAGACCGAAGGCCAGCCACCGGTAGTCGGCGACCTCACGGAACCGCTCCGGAAGGTACGCCAGCAGCACCGCGCCCACCGAGACGCCGACCATGTTGCCGGACCCACCGACCACGACCATCGCCACGAACAGGATGGACAGGTTCACGTTGAACTGGGTCGGGTCGATGAAGGCGTACCGGCTGGCGAACAGGAAGCCGGCGAAACCGCCGAGCGCCGCACCGATGGCGAACGCCCAGAGCTTGAACTTGAACGGGTAGACACCCATCACCGCCGCGGCGTCCTCGTCCTCCCGGATGGCCAGCCAGGACCGGCCGACCCGGCTGTTCTCCAGCCGGCGCACCGCGAAGACCATGAGCAGCACGACGCTGATCGCCAGCCAGTACCACGGCTTGACGTCGACCAGCCCGAAGACCTGGTTGTCCGGCGAGGGCGGACCCTCCGGCCCGGGAATCGCCGAGATGCCCTGCGGGCCCCGGGTGACGCCCTCCAGGTTGCGGGCCACGATCCGGATGATCTCGCCGAAGCCGAGCGTCACGATGGCCAGGTAGTCACCGCGCAGTCGCAGCGTCGGCCAGCCCAGGATCACCCCGGAGATCAGCGACATCACCAACGCGATGAACACACAGATCGCCCAGGCCACCGCCCAGGTCGTCGGGAGGTTGAACTCCGCCTGGATCCACTTCACGACCGGCGAGTTCACCGAGCCGAACAGCGCCACTGCGTACGCGCCGATGGCGAAGAAGCCGATATAGCCCAGGTCCAGCAGACCGGCCAGGCCGATCACGACGTTGAGACCGATCGCCACCAACACGTAGATGGCGCAGGTGAACAGCACACCGGCCCAGTTGCTACCGCCCGAGATCGAGTCGGTGCGCAGCCAGGTCAGGCCGGGGATGCCGAGCAGCGGCAGGTAGTAGAGGAAGATCACGAAGGCCACGAAGGACAGCGACCGCTGCCACTTCGGCAGTGCCCGCCACCGGTCGCCGACCGAATGCAGCGCATTGGTGCGCTTACGGTCCAGGTCACGAATCTTGTCGATCATGCTCGGGCCCTCCCCAGCGACTCGCCCAGAATGCCGGTCGGGCGGAACATCAGCACCACGACCAACACCACGAAGGCGATGACGTCCTCCCAGTTGGACGCGAAGATGGTGGCGCCGTAGACCTCGACGATGCCGA
The DNA here is from genome assembly GCF_044460945.1 of Micromonospora sp. NPDC049903. Taxonomy (NCBI): domain Bacteria; kingdom Bacillati; phylum Actinomycetota; class Actinomycetes; order Micromonosporales; family Micromonosporaceae; genus Micromonospora; species Micromonospora sp. NPDC049903. Next base: position 188,321 of record NZ_JBITKL010000003.1, on the reverse strand, counting down.
GGAACAGGCCGCCCAGCAACGCGCCGCGCAGGTTACCGATGCCGCCGAGGACGGCCGCGGTGAACGCCTTGAGGCCGAGCACGAAACCGATGCTGTTCTGCGTGAAGCCGAAACGCATGCCCCACAGCAGCGCCGCCGCGCCCGCCATGATGCCACCGAGCACGAAGATCAGCATGATCACGCGCTCCTGGTTGACGCCCATCAGGGCCGCCGTCTCCGGGTTCTGCGCCACCGCCCGCACACCCCGGCCGTACCGGGTGCGGTTGATGAACCAGTCCAGCACCGCCATCATCGCCACCGCGGACACGATCACGATCAACTGAACGTTGTTGATCTCCGTGTTGCCGATCGTGAACAGGGTCTTCTGCTCGATGATCGTCGGCATGCCGAGGATGATCCGGCCGCGGCCGAACATGGACGGCACCAGATCGCCCAGCAGCTTCGGCAACACCAGGCCGAAGACCTCCACCAACACCAGCGACAGACCGATCGCGGTGATCAGGAAGATGAGGGGCGGCGCGTTCTTGCGCCGCAGCGGTCGGTACGCGACCCGTTCGATCGCCAGGGCCGTGCCGCCGGAGGCTATCGCCGCGACTATCAGGCCGAGTACCAGGAAGAGCACCGCTTGACCGAGCGGCGGGTTGTTCTCCACCCCGAAGGCCGTCCACAGGCCGAGCACCGCGAAGGTGCCCACCATGAAAACCTCGGAGTGAGCAAAGTTGATCAGGCGCAGGACGCCGTACACCAGGGTGTAGCCGAGAGCGATCAGGGCATAGATCGCCCCCTTGGACAACCCGTCGACGGTGTGCTGACCGATGTGGCTGAAGAGGTCCGCGAAATTCACCAGGTCTCCTTGCATCGAGTGCGGCCGGGGGATCACCCCGGCCGCACCCCGATACTGTTCGTCAGCTGAGCTTGAGCTCCTGCAGCGGAGAGATCTCCGTGCCCTTGATCTGGTAGGCCCAGATGACAACCCTCGACGGGTCCACGTCGCCGTTGGCGTCGAACTTGATGTACTTCGACACGCCCTGCTTGTCGTAGCTCTTCACGTACTCCAGGACGTCTGCACGGGTGTTCTTGCCGTCCTTGAAGGCGTCGATGAAGATCTGCGCGGCGTCGAAGCCCTCAGCGCCGTACGAACCCGGCAGCTGGCCGTACTCGGCCTGGTAGTCGGCGGTGAAGGTGCCACCGGCCTTGTCCGGCGGGAGGCACGGGCAGGTGATGATGGAGCCGTCGGCGCCACCGGACGCACCGGCCGGGAACGCCGGGTCGTACAGGCCGTCCGGACCGATGAACTTCGCCTGCACACCGGCGGCACGCATCTGGCGGACCAGCGGCGCGGCCTCACGGGTGTAGCCACCGTAGAAGACGAAGTCGGCGTTCGCCGCCTTGATCTTGGAGATCGTCGCCTCGAACTGCGACTGCCGCTCCTGGATCTTGTCGCTGGCGGCGATCGTGGCACCCAGGTTCTTGGTCAGCTCGGCGGTGATACCGGCGCCGTAGGCGCTGGCGTCGTCGATCAGGAAGACCCGCTGCGCGTTCTCGCCCTTCAGGTAGGTCGCCACGGCGCCCGCCTGGGTGCCGTCGTTGCCGACCACCCGGTAGAAGGACTTGTTGCCCTTCTGGGTCAGGTCGGTCCGGGTCGCCGACGGGGCGACCATCACGAGACCGGCGGCCTCGTAGACCGGCATGGTGGCGTCCGACTCACCGGAGAAGTGACCACCGATGACACCGAGGAACGAGTTGTCACCCGCGACCTGGTTCGCGACCGGGGTGGCCTGCGCCGGGTCACCCTGGGTGTCGAACTCGACCATCTCGACCTTGCAGTCGGCGTTCGCGTCGTTGTGCTGCTTGACCGCGAGCTTCGCGGCGTTCAGCGACGGCAGCACCAGACCCGCGTTGTCGCCGGTGAACGCACCGAAGATGGCGATCTTGCCACCGCAGTCACCGGACGCGGTGTTGTCGCCGCTGCCGCCGGCGTCCTGGCACCCAGCGGCGGCGACCAGCACCGCGGCGAGCGCGGCAGTACCCAGCGCCCTTGAATAGCTTCGCCTCACGGCTTCCTGACCTCCTCCAGAAGCAGGTGGGCACCGGGACCCGGCGGGGCGGCGACAAGGTGTGGCCCGTCCACCGCGCACCGGGCAGGGACGCCCCCTGCATTACGGCTCGTGCTGGCGGAGCGTACCCACACTCATTCGGCCAAGGAAGAGGTCGGAGCGGGGTCTGCGAAACCGTTACGAAGAGAGACGCCAACCCTGCCACTCCCGTAACAGGTCAATCCGCTGACCGGTCGTTAGCCGACACCTGTCCGCCAGTTGGAACACCCCGGAACACCGCCGACACGCCCGGCCGGACCTGCCGTACGGCACCCCCGTGAAGATCAGGTTTCCACCTCGAAAACCACCGAGAGTGACGACTGGATCACTCCGACGACGGGTCGGGGCGGCCCACCCACACCGAGGTCCGCACCCCGTCGTCGACCGCCAACCACCACCGCCCACCGTCCGCCGACAGAGCCACCGCCCGAGCCGCCCCGACCGGCGCCGCCACCGGTAGGTCCACCGGCCGCCAACCGTCACCCCGGTCGCCGGAGAGCCAACCGCCGTACCGCTCGCCGTCGGAGACCACCGCAAGCACCTGCCCGCCGGAGACGGCCAGCCCACCGACCGACGGCACCCCGCCCGCGACCTGACCGAACCCGCCCGCCGCCGTCCACCCGGCCGGCTCCTGACGCCACGCGCCGAACGCCCGCCCGCGCAACCCCACCCCCAGCGGCACCCCGTCGACCAGGACCACCCGCTGCATCTCCTCGTACTCCTGGCCGCCCGGCAGGACCGTCCGCCGCCAGGTACGCCCGTCCGGCGAGGTCCACGCCGCCGGATCCCGGTCGATCCGCCCCGGCGCCAACAGCCCGCCCACCGCCACCCAGCCGGACGGCCCCGCCACCGCGTCGAACGCCCAGGTCACGCCCTGGCCGTCACTGGCCAACTCCGGCGCCCCCTCGACGATCGCGAACTCCGCCGCGTCCGACGACACCCAGGCCGCCGCCCCGCCGGCCCGGTTCCCGACGATCAACCACCCGTCCGGGCCACCGGTCAACCGGGACACGTTGACCGCCTTCGGGCCGCCGTACAACTCGAACGAGGCCGCCACCTCGACCAGCGTGCCGTCCCGACGCTGCCACCAGGTGCTCACCCGGGGATTGCCGTGCGCGCCACCGACCTTGCCGCCGACCGCGGCGACCGCGCCGTCCCGGCAGCCCACGGAGAACAGCACACTCTGCCGTCCATAGAACGAGTCCGCGATCATCGGCACCGGCGTCCACGTCGCACCGTCCAGGCTGGACCAGACCGCCGGACTGGTGGCCCCGGCCGGATCCGCCACCGCGCCGGCCGCATACCAGTGCCCGGCGCACACCACCAGATCGCGCACCAGGACCCGGCCCGACTCAGACGGGCTCGGCAACTCCACGCGCTCCCAGTGCAGCTGTGCCGGCTGCGGGCCGGCGTCGTCCCGCTGCGGCGCCGGACACCCCGCCAGCACCATCGCCAGCAGGCCACTCACCACCAGGAACAACCGCCGAACACGGGACACGCCCAGACGACGCGCCCCGGATCGCCGCGTCAGCGTGGAACGCCGGGCACCCATGCCGCCAGATGCTAACGGCCGCCCGGCATCGCGACTGCCCCGTGACGGCGAGCGGTCAGGGAGCCGGGCGGGTGGCCTCGCCGCCACCGGCGGTCTCGGCGAGAATCCGCTCGGAGACCTCCTTCATGGTCATCCGGTGGTCCATCGCGGTGCGCTGGATCCACTTGAACGCCTGCGGCTCGGTCATGTTGTAGGTGGTCATCAGCGCGCCCTTGGCCCGCTCGACGCTCTTGCGGACCTCCAGCCGGTCGTTGAGCCCGGCGACCTCGGCCTCCAGCGCGGCGATCTCCGAGTAGCGGGAGAGGGCGATCTCCACCGCCGGCACCAGGTCGGACTTCTGGAACGGCTTGACCAGGTACGCCATCGCGCCGGCCGCCCGGGCCCGCTCGACCAGGTCACGCTGGCTGAACGCGGTCAGGATGATCACCGGGGCGATCCGGGCACCGGCGATCCGCTCGGCGGCGGCCAGTCCGTCCATGATCGGCATCTTGATGTCGAGAATGACCAGATCGGGCTTGAGCTCCTCGGCCAGGCGTACGGCGGTCTCGCCGTCGCCGGCCTCCCCGACCACCTCGTAGCCTTCCTCGGCCAACATCTCGGCCAGGTCCAGCCGGATCAGCGCCTCGTCCTCGGCGATCAACACCCGCCTGCGCGCGGCATCCGTCTGCGTCTCGGCCACGAGCCACTCCCACCCAGTCTGTGCCCGACACCCGCGGTACCGGGTGTCGCCGCTCCTAGCGTAGTGGGTAACCTATGGGCCGACGCGACAGGCGTTGAGCGCGAACGTCCCCGTATTCCAATTGGCAGAGAAACGGAGCTCAAACCTCCGACAGTGTGGGTTCGAGTCCCACCGGGGACACCAGAAGTGTCGCACGGGCGTTCGAGAATGCCCCGGTGCACCCACCCGATCTGCGTCTCCGAGCGCTGCGGTTGCACCGCGACGGCGCGACCGTCGCGGAGGTCGCCCGCGTCGTCGGGCTCCCCTACCCCACCGTCCGCCACTGGTGCCGGGTCCAGCCGGAGCCGAGGCAGCGGAGCACGGCAGCGCGCTGTTTCCGGTGCCGCGACGTCGAGAATCCGACAGACCCCGGCCAGTACGCCTACCTGCTCGGTCTCTATCTCGGTGACGGACACCTGGTCACCGCCGCCCGGGTGCCGGTGCTCCGGATCGCCTGTTCGCAGACCTGGCCGGGGCTGGTCGACGCGGCCGAGACCGCCATGAGAAGCGTCCTCGCCTTCTCGGTGCAACGCGTCCCGTCCGCCGGCTGCGTCAGCGTGCAGAGCTACGGCACCCACTGGCCGTGCCTGTTGCCGCAGCACGGTCCGGGCCCCAAACACCGCCGGCCGATCGTGCTGACGGCCTGGCAACGGCCGATCGTGCAGGCACACGCCGGCAGCTTCCTGCGCGGCCTGTTCCACTCCGACGGCTGCCGGTTCGCCAATCGGGTCACGGTGCGGGGCCGGACGTACGTCTATCCGCGCTACATGTTCGTCAACGAGTCGACCGACATCATGGCGTTGTGCCAGTGGGCACTGGACCTGCTCGGTGTGGCCTGGCGGATGAACCGCCGCAACAGCCTCTCCGTCGCGCGCCGGGAGGCGGTCGCCGTGCTGGACCGTCACGTCGGGCCGAAGTGCTGACCGCGCCCCGACGGGTCAGACGGTGGCGAGCGCCTGGGCCAGGTCGACGCAGAGGTCCTCGGGGTCCTCCAGTCCGACCGAGAGCCGCAGCAGGCCGCCGTCGGGTTTCGCGTCGCCGTCGACCGGGCGGTGGGTCAGCGACGCGGGGTGCTGGACGAGGGTGTCGACGCCGCCGAGCGAGACCGCGTGGGTGATCAGCCGGCAGGCACCGGCGACCGCCGCCGCGGCGGGGGCGCCACCGCGTACCCGGAAGGCGAGCAGGCTGCCGGGACCGGCGAGCTGGCGGCCGATCAGCCCGGCGTGGTCGTCGAGTCCGGGGTGGTGCACGCGCGCGACGGCGGGGTGGTCGGCGAGCCAGGCGGCGATCTTCTCCGCGCCGGCCTGTTGGGCGCGGACCCGCAGCGGCAGCGTCTGCAGTCCCCGGTGCAGCAGGTACGCGCCGAGCGGGTGCAGGACCGCACCGGTGAGCGCGCGGACCTGGCGCAGCCGGGCGGCCCAGTGCGGATCGCAGGCGACCACGCCGGCGAGGACATCGCCGTGGCCGCCGATGCTCTTGGTGGCGCTGTGCAGCACGAGCGCGGCGCCGTGGCGGGCGGGTTGTTGGAGGACCGGGGTGGCGACGGTGTTGTCGATCAGCAGCGGTACGTCGCCGGCGGCGTCGGCGAGGGCGCGGATGTCGACGAGGTCGAGGGTGGGGTTGGCGGGGGTCTCGGCGACGACCAGGGCGGTGTCGGGGCGGACCGCGGCGGCGACCTCGTCGGGACGGGCCCAGGTGACGTCGGTGCCGAGCAGACCGGTGGCGAGCACATGGTCGGTGCCGCCGTAGAGCGGGCGGACGGCGACCAGGTGTCGTTTCCCGTCGCGGGTGGCGGCCAGCAGGGCGGCGGTGAGTGCGGCCATGCCGCTGGCGAAGGCGACCGCGTCGGTGGTGCCTTCGAGTTCGGCGAGGGCGGTCTCGAAGCGGGCCACGGTGGGGTTCCACAGCCGCTGGTAGACGGCGCTGGTGCCGGGGGTCGGGGTGCCGCCGGTGGCGAGGAGTTCGTACGCGTCGCCGCCGTCGTGGACCGAGGGCAGCGGGTTGGTGGTGGAGAGGTCGATCGGGGGCACGTGGACGCCCAGCGCGGCGAGGTCGTCGCGGCCGGCGTGCACGGCTCGGGTGTCCACGGTCGTCATGGCGGCAAGGATCGAACATCACGCACTGAGGGGGCAATACTTCCGAAGATCATTCGCTCTTACCCCTATCGGGCGTGATGATGTTCAGTGGAGGATGGTGTCATGCCCCTCGTTCCGAACGATGTGCGGCCGTTCGCGGCCCTGGACGACACCGATCGCGCGATCCTGACCGAGTTGGCCGCCGACGGGCGGTTACCGAACAACGCGCTGGCCGAGCGGGTGGGGGTGGCGCCGTCGACGTGTCTGGCGCGTACCCGGGCGTTGCGGGAGTGCGGGGCGATCCGGGGTTTCCACGCCGAGGTGGATCCGGCGGCGGTGGGGTTGCCGTTGCAGGCGCTGGTGTCGGTGCGGCTCACCGAGCACGCGCGGGCGGCGGTGGACGCGTTCCGGACGCGTTCGGTCCGGCTGCCGGGGGTGGTGTCGGTGTTCCACGTGGCCGGGGCGGAGGACTACGTGCTGCACGTGCGGGCGGCGTCGGCGGAGGCGTTGCGGGACTTCGTCCTCGACTACCTGGCCGTCGATCCGGCGGTGCAGCACAGCCAGACCAGCCTGATCTTCGAGCAGGCGCGGGGAATGGGCTGACTCACGTCGGCCGCCGGTGGGGAACAAAGGCGGCCTCCGGCGGGTTGGCCAGCCGTGTGATCGACGTACCGTTGTCTGTCCTCGACCTGGCCCCCGTCGCGGCCGGCGCCTCCGCGACCGAGGCGTTGCGGCACACCACCGAGTTGGCGCGGCGTACCGACGAGTGGGGCTACCACCGGTTCTGGGTGGCCGAGCACCACAACATGCCGGCCATCGCGTCGTCGGCGCCGGCGGTGCTGCTCGCGCACCTGGCCGCGCACACCGAGACCATCCGCCTAGGGTCCGGTGGGGTGATGTTGCCGAACCACGCGCCGCTGGTGGTCGCGGAGCAGTTCGGCACGTTGGAGGCGTTGCATCCGGGCCGCATCGACCTGGGTATCGGTCGCGCGCCCGGCACCGACCAGGTGACCGCGTTGGCGTTGCGCCGGACGATGGAGGGGTTGTCGGCGGAGGGTTTCCCCCGGGAACTGGCCGACCTGATGGAGTACTTCAGCGAGGACGGGTCAGGGCCGATCACGGCCACCCCGGGGCGGGGGCAGCGGCCGGCGGTGTGGTTGCTCGGGTCCAGTGGGTTCAGTGCCCGGCTGGCGGGTGCGCTGGGGTTGCCGTTCTCGTTCGCGCATCACTTCAGCGCACAGAACACGCTGCCGGCGTTGGCGTTGTACCGGCAGAGTTTCCGGCCGTCGCAGTGGTTGGAGCGGCCGTACGCGATGGTGGCGGTGAACGCGGTGTGTGCGGAGACCGACGAGCGTGCCGAGTGGTTGTCCGGGCCGGCAGGGTTGTCGTTCCTGCGGCTGCGGTCGGGGCGGCCGGAGCCGCTCGCCTCACCGGAGGAGGCGGCGGCGTATCCGTACACGGATCTGGAGCGGGAGTTCGTGGTGCAGCGCCGGGAGGGTCAGGCGCTCGGTTCGCCGGAGACGGTCCGTCGGCAGTTGGGTGAGTTGCTGGCGCGGACCGGTGCGGACGAGTTGATGCTGACCGCGATGGTCTACGACGTGGCCGACCGGGTGCGCTCGTTCGAGCTGATCGCGACCGAGGTGGCCGGGGGTTTGCGTCACTGAGGGAGTAACGCAGGTCACAGCGGTTCGGCGGGCGTGAAACACGATCTTCACGACAGCGTCACCCTCGCGACGCGGAGGCCGCTTAACTTTATTACCGGTGGTGGTACGGCACTCCCCGGTCGGGACGGGTCGGGGGTGCCGCGGTGTGGGGCACCGGGCTGCGATTGTGCGGATTCCGCGATCGCGGCCCGGTGCCTGTCCGTTTCTCGGCCTGCCGCCTTCTCCCCTTCGACGTCAACGCAGGTAGATGCGCGGTGCCGGCGGGGTGCTCATGCCGTCGCCGAGGAAGAAGCTCGGGTGCGGCGGCTGGTTGTAGGCGGTGTTCTGCCAGGCGACGGCCACCCGGTACTGCAGGTCGTGCATGAGGGTGGGCAGGCGGGTGCCGGTCTGCGTGGGCGTGCTGTAGATCCGCAGGGCCCGGTTGTCGCTGGTCCGCCAGACGACCTCCTCCCGCCAGTCGCCGAGGATGTCGCCGGAGAGCGCGGGCGTCGACTTGGTGCCGTTGTTCGAGGCCACGTCGCTGCCGGTGAGCAGGCGGGTGTCGCCGTTGGGGCCGTACTTGTCGATGCGGGTGGCGTCGAGCAGTTCGCGGACGGGGTCGCCGTCCCACCAGATCAGGAAGTTGGTGGAGGACGGTTTGCGGCCGACGTTCTGGCCTCGGGTGTTGGTCAGGCCGCTGACGGCGGACGACCAGGATTCGGCCCCGGGGCTGCCGGCCCAGATGTCACCGGCGACGCCTCGGCCGTTGTCGCCGGCGGCCGGGGTGGACCAGATGCGCTGTCCGGTGCGGGCGTCGGCGAGGTAGGAGCTGGGCTGGCTGCCGCTCTCGTTGACCTTGAACACTTCCAGGCCGGGACGGGTCGGGTCGAGGTCGCCGACGTGCATGGCGTCGCCGTGGCCGGTGCCGGTGGAGTGCAGCAGGCGGCCGTTGTCGTCGATGGTGGCGGCGCCGTAGACGATCTCCTGTCGGCCGTCGCCGTCGACGTCGGCCACGGAGAGGTTGTGGTTGCCCTGGCCGGCGGCGGCGCCGTTACCGGAGGCGTTGGAGTCGAAGGTCCAGCGCTTGGTCAGGCTGCCGTTGCGGAAGTCCCAGGCGGCGATCACCGCGCGGGTGTAGTAGCCCCGGGCCATGATCAGCGAGGGGCGCTGTCCGTCGAGGTAGGCGGTGGCGGCGAGGAACCGGTCCACCCGGTTGCCGTAGTTGTCGCCCCAGGAGGAGACGGTGCCGCGGGGCGGGTCGTAGGCCACGGTGGACAGGGCGGTGCCGGTGCGGCCGTCGAACATGGTCAGGTATTCGGAGCCGGCGAGCACGTATCCGCTGGAGTTGCGGTGGTCGGCACTGGCGTTGCCGATGACCTGGCCGGTGCCGGAGCGGGTGCCGTCGGCGGTCTTCATGGCCACCTCGGCGTCACCGTCGCCGTCGTAGTCGTACACCTGGAACTGGGTGTAGTGGGCGCCGGCCCGGATGTTGCGTCCCAGGTCGATGCGCCACAGGCGGGTGCCGGTCAGGGTGTACGCGTCGACGTAGACGTTGCCGGTGTAGCCGGACTGCGCGTTGTCCTTGGCGTTGGAGGGGTCCCACTTGACGACGAACTCGTAGCGGCCGTCGCCGTCGAGGTCGCCGACGCTGGCGTCGTTGGCGGCGTAGGTGTAAGCCTCGCCGCTGGGCGTGGTGCCGCCCGGCGGGATCTGCAACGGCACGTCGAGGTAGCCGGCGGGGAACTGGAGCGCGGGCGCCGAGGCGGCCTGTTCGACGCCGCCGACGACGGCCCGCACGGTGTACGTGCTGCCGGCGGCGGCACCGTTGTCCAGGTAGTTGGTGGCGCCGGTGATCGGGGTGGCGGTGACCCGGGTGCCGCCACGGTAGAGGTGGAACGCCACGCCGGAGGTCTCGGTGCCCAGCAGCCGCCAGGAGACCAGGTTGCCGGAACCTGCGCGGACGCTGACGAGTCCCCGGTCGAGGTTCTCCGCCTGCATGGTGCCGGCCGGCGGGGTGGTGGGCGGCGGAGTCGTCGGCGGCGGTGTGGTGGGCGGTGGCGGTGTGGTCGGGGTGGGCGTGACGGGCGGGAGCGTGGTGGTCGGCGGGGTCGTGCCGCCGGTGCAGGTGGTGCCGTTGACGGCGAAGACGGTCGGCGCGGGGTTGCTGCCGGACCAGGAGCCGTTGAAGCCGAAGGCGGTGCTGGCTCCGGTGCCGAGCGCGGCGTTGTAGTCCACGTTGCGGGCGGTGACCTGGGTGCCGGACTGGCTGACGGTGGCGTTCCAGGCCTGGCTGACCTGCTGACCGGCAGGCCAGGTCCAGGTGACGGTCCAGCCGGTGAGCGGGTCGCCGAGGTTGGTCACCGTGACGCCGGCGCCGAAGCCGCCGGACCACTGGTTGGTGACCCGGTAGTCGACGCGGCAGCCGGCGGCGGCGGCCGAGGCGGTGAGGGTGGTCAGCCCTCCGGCCGCGACGATGGCGGCGGTGGCCGTGGCCAGCAGAGCGGCCCGGCGGGTGGTGCGAGGCATGGTCGTCCCTCCGAAGGAGGTCACGCGCGGTACCCGCCCGTGCGCCGGCGTGCCCTGTCCGACGGTGACGTCCCGCGCTGAAGGCAGAGATTCCGACGCATCGACGTCGGTACACGCGGCCCCGCGCAGCTGTGATGCTAGGGCAAGCGCTTTCTCGACACAATCGCGCCGGATGCTTGCCACCACGTCCCCCTTCTTGATCGACTCACGCCATGGCAGGGCACATGACACCCGACGAGTTCCGTCAGGCCGGGTACGCGGTCGTCGACTGGATCGCCGACTACTGGGCCACCCTCGACAAACGGCTGGTCACCTCGCCGGACCCGCCCGGCACCGTCGCCGCCCGGCTACCGGCCGGACCGCCCACCCACGGCGAACCCCTGGAGGCACTCCTCGCCGACCTGGACTCGCTGGTGACGCCCGGGCTCACCCACTGGCAGCACCCCGGCTTCTTCGGCTACTTCCCGGCCAACACCAGCGGACCCAGCGTGCTGGGCGACATGGTCAGCGCCGGGCTCGGCGTGCAGGGGATGCTCTGGGCAACCGGCCCGGCCTGCACCGAGATGGAGACGGTGCTGCTCGACTGGCTGGCCGACCTGATGGACCTGCCGCAGAGGTTCCGCTCCACCGGCCCCGGCGGCGGGGTCATCCAGGACTCCGCCTCCTCCGCCACGCTGGTGGCCACCCTGGTGGCGGTGCACCGGGCCGCGCGGGGACGGTGGCGGCAGGTCGGCGTGGACCGGCGGTACCGCGTCTACACCTCCACCGAGGGGCACTCCTCTGTGGAGAAGGCGGCCCGCATCGCCGGGCTCGGCGCCGACGGCGTACGGCTGATCGAGGTGGACCCGGACACCCGGGCCATGTCGGCGTCGGCGCTGCGCGCCGCGATCGAGGCGGACATCTCCGCCGGGGTGATTCCCGCCCTGGTGGTGGCGACCGTCGGCACCACCTCCACCACCGCCGTGGACCCGTTGCCGCAGATCGGGCCGATCTGCGCCGAGCACGGCGTCTTCCTGCACGTCGACGCCGCGTACGCGGGCTCCGCCGCGGTCTGTCCCGAACTGCGGTTCGGCCACGACGGGCTGGAGTACGCCGACTCCTACTGCTTCGACCCGCACAAGTGGCTGCTGACCGGCTTCGACTGCGACGCGTTCTGGGTGGCCGACGCCGGTGAGCTGGTCGAGGCGTTGACCGTGCTGCCCGAGTACCTGCGCAACGCGGCCACCGAGTCCGGTGCGGTGATCGACTACCGGGACTGGCAGGTGCCGCTGGGCCGGCGCTTCCGCGCGCTCAAGCTGTGGTTCGTGCTGCGCTGGTACGGCGTCGAGGGACTACGGGCGCACATCCGCAGCGGTGTCGCCCTGGCCGCCCGCTTCGCCGACCGGGTACGCGCCGACGACCGCTTCGAACTGGTCACCGGGCACCCGTACGCCCTGGTCTGTTTCCGGCTGCGCGGCGACGACGAACCGAACGAGCGGCTGCTGGCGGCGGTGAACGCCACCGGTCGCGTCTATCTGACGCACACCCGGGTCGCCGGCCGGCACACGCTGCGGCTGGCCGTCGGCGCGCCGCAGACCACCGAGGTCCACGTGGACGAGGCGTGGGAGTTGGTGTCGCAGGCCGCTCGCACCGACGCCGACTGAGTCGGGCACCGGCGCGAGGTCCGGGCCGGGACCACCCGGGCCGCGGGCGCGGGCCCTCGGCGTGCCGGGAGCGGGTCGCCGAGGGCGGTGCGGCAGCGGGTGACGCGGGCGGTCAGCGGTCCGCGCCGGAGAGGGCGCGGGTGCTGCTGTCGGCCTCGGTCGGCGCGGCGTCCGCCTCGGCGGGCGACGTGGCAGCGTCGGTCGGTGCGGTGGCCGCCGCGAGCGCGTCCGCGCGGCGGGTCCGCCGCAGCACCCGCACCGCCAGCACCAGCGCGGCCGCCCAGCCGGCGGCCAGCAGCAGGTAGACCACCACCGGCACGGCGCTGGGCAGCTCGGCGGCGCCCAGCAGGACGCGGGCGTTGGTCAGCACGATCACGCCGCCGACCGCCGCGCCGAGCATCTGGGCCGGGATGATCCGCACCAGGTAGGCCGCGATCGGCGCGGCGATCAGACCACCGGCGAGCAGGGCGAGCACGATCGGCAGCAGGAAGCCTTCGGTGCCGAGGCCGATCAGGAAGCCGAGGCTGGCCGAGGAGGCGACGACGAACTCGGAGGTGTCCACCGAGCCGATCACCTTGCGCGGCTCCATCCGCCCGGACGCCAGCAGGGCCGGCGTGGCGACCGGCCCCCATCCGCCGCCGCCGGTGGCGTCGACGAAGCCGGCGACCAACCCGAGCGGGCCGAGGAAGCGCCCGCGCAGCCGGCCCGCGGCCGGGTTGCGGCGCAGCGGCCGGGAGAACCGGACGAGCAGGTACGCGCCGAGGGTGAACAGGATGGCGGCCATCCAGGGGGCAGCCGAGTCGGTGGAGAGCCAACTGAGGAAGGTGGCCCCGGCGAACGCGCCGATCGCGCCCGGCAGGGCGATGCGGCGTACCACCCGCCAGTCGACGTTGCCGAACCGCCAGTGCGCCGCTCCGGAGGCGAGCGTGGTGCCGATCTCGGCCAGGTGCACCGAGGCGGACGCCGCAGCCGGCGCGATGCCGACCACCAGCAACAGGGTCGTGGACGTCAGTCCGTAGGCCATGCCGAGCGCACCGTCGACCAGCTGCGCGGCCAGCCCGACCAGTGCGATGACGAGCAACTTGCGCACGGACGCCCCCTACTTTTCGGCATCTCCTATCAACTTGGTCGAGAATGCGGTACGCAGTGCCCTCCGGTCAACCCCCTGATCGGTCAGTGAGACGACGCATGGATGTCGCACCCCGGACCGCGCGCGTGATCGTGGCAGTGCACCTGCACGACACGCCGGGCCGGGACCACCTACGCCGCCACGGTCAGGGCCGTCGGCTTTCCCGGCGAGCGGGATCAGGGCCGTCGGCTCCCCCGGTGGGCGGGATCAGGTCCAGGCGCGCGGGTCGGCGACCAGCTTGGTGACCTGCTCGGGCAGGGTGCCCTGGGCCACGTCGGCCACGGTGACCAGTTCCAGGATCTGGCGTTCGCTGGCGCGCAGGGCGATCCAGACGTCCTGCAGGGCGCGGGCCGCGCCGTGGTAGCCGAGTTGTTCGGGGCGCTGGCCACGGATGTGGGCCAGTGGTCCGTCGATCACCCGGATCACCTCGGCCAGGGAGATCTCCTCGGCCGGACGGGCCAGCCAGTAGCCGCCCTCCGGTCCCCGCTGTGCCTGCACGATGCCGCCCCGGCGCATCTGCAGCAGGATGCTCTCCAGGAACTTCGGAGGGATCTCCTGGGCGCGGGCGATCTGGTCGGCGGTCACCGGGCGACCGCGCCCGGCCCCGGTCACCGAGGCCAGCTCGGTGACCGCGCGGAGGGCGTAGTCCACCCGAGCGGAGAGTCGCATGCCGGACAGGTTAGCGGGCCGCCCGATCCGGCCGGACGATCACCCCTTGACCGATCGGTTTACTCCCCCACCCGGCGCAGCAGACCCTCCTGCACGACGCTCGCGATGTGCCGGCCGTCGACGGTGAACAACTGGCCGGTGGCCAGACCGCGCGCACCGGAGGCGGACGGGCTGCCGCAGTCGTAGAGGAACCACTCGTCGGCGCGGAACGGGCGGTGGAACCACAGGGCGTGGTCCAGGCTCGCCCCGACCACCCCGCCCGGCCCCCACACCTCACCGTGTACGGAGAGCACCGAGTCGAGCAGGGTCAGGTCGGAGGCGTACGTGAGGGCGCAGGCGTGCAGCAGCGGGTCGTCGGGAAGTTTGCCGTCGATCCGCATCCACACCCGCTGGTGCTTCTCGGCCGGGCGGTCGCCGGGGCGTACCCAACCGGGTTCGCCGACGTACCGCACGTCGATCGGGCGCGGGATCTGCCCCCAGATGCCGAGCCGTTCCGGATAGCGGGCCAGCCGGTCGGACATCGTCGGCACGTCCTGTGGGGCGGGCACGTCCGGCGGGACCGGGGTCTGGTGGTCGAGCCCCTCCTCGTGCCGCTGGAACGAGGCGGACATGAAGAAGATCGGCTTGCCGTGTTGCAGGGCGACCGAGCGGCGGACCGAGAAGGACCGGCCGTCGCGGATGTTCTCCACCTCGTACGCGATCGGCTCGGCCGGATCCCCGGCCCGGACGAAGTAGCCGTGCAGCGAGTGGACCACCCGGTCCGGGGCGACGGTGCGCCCGGCCGCGACCAGTGCCTGGCCGGCGACCTGACCGCCATAGACCCGCTGCGGGCCGACCGGAGGACTCATCCCCCGGAACGACATGGTGCCCGTCGACTCCAGGTCGAGCACCTCCAACAACTGGTCGACGGCGGCCTGGCCGACGATGGTCCCCTCGCCTTCGGTCACTGCAACGCCCTCGCGGTGGCGGCGTCGACGAGCGATCCGAGCTGGTGCACCCGCAGCGTGTTGGTCGAGCCGGGGCTGCCGGGCGGGCTGCCCGCCACGACCACCACCAGGTCACCGGGGTTGCCCCGGTTGAGTCCGAGCAGCGCCTGGTCGACCTGCCGGAACATGTCGTCGGTGTGCTGGACGAACGGCATCAGAAAGGTCTCCACGCCCCAGCAGAGGGCGAGCTGCTGGCGCACCTCGGGGACCGGGGTGAAGGCCAGCAGCGGCAGGTCGCAGTGCAGCCGGCTGAGCCGACGCACGGTGTCACCGGTCTGCGAGAACGCGACCAGCGCCTTCGCCCCGATGGCCCGGGCGATGGAGGAGGCGGCGACGGTGAGCGCTCCGCCGTGCGTACGAGGGTCGTGCTGGAGCCGGGGCACGGCGATGGACCCGGCCTCGGTGGTGGTGACGATCTTGGCCATGGTGCTGACCGTGAGCACCGGGTACTTGCCGACGCTGGTCTCGCCGGAGAGCATCACCGCGTCGGCACCGTCGAGCACGGCGTTGGCCACGTCGGAGGCCTCGGCGCGGGTCGGCCGCGAGTTCTCGATCATCGAGTCGAGCATCTGGGTGGCCACGATGACCGGCTTGGCGTTCTCGCGGCAGAGCTGCACGGCGCGCTTCTGCACCAGCGGGACCTCGTCCAGCGGCAGCTCCACGCCGAGGTCGCCACGGGCGACCATGACCCCGTCGAAGGCCAGCACGATCGCTTCCAGGTGGTCGACGGCCTCCGGCTTCTCGACCTTGGCGAGTACGGGCCGGTGCACGCCGACCTCACTCATGATCGAGTGGCAGAGCTTGATGTCGTCGGCGGAGCGGACGAACGAGAGCGCCACCAGGTCGACACCGAGACCGAGCGCGAACCGCAGGTCGGCGGCGTCCTTCTCGGAGAGGGCCGGCACGCTGACCGCGACGTTGGGCAGCGAGACGCCCTTGTTGTTACTGACCGGCCCGCCCTCGGTGACCAGCACCCGGATGTCGTTGCCGGTCACGTCGGTGACCTCGACGGCGACCCGGCCGTCGTCGATCAGCAGCCGGTCACCGGGCTTGACCTCCTGCGGAAGGCGGCGGTACGTGCAGGAGACGCGCTCCTTGCTGCCCAGGATCTCGTCGCCGGTGATCACGACGGAGTCGCCGGTACGCCACTCGTGCGGCCCGTCGGCGAACCGGCCCAGCCGGATCTTCGGTCCCTGCAGGTCGGCCAGGATCGCTACCGGCTGACCGGTCGCCTCGGCTGCCTCCCGGACGAGCCGATAGACGGCCTCGTGGTCGGCGTGGCTGCCGTGGCTGAAGTTGAGCCTCGCCACATTCATGCCGGCCTCGACGAGCCCACGGATGCGCTCGGGCGACGAGGTGGCGGGGCCAAGAGTGCAGACGATCTTCGCGCGGCGTGTCACGCCCATCAGGCTAGTCTCTCCTCCAGGTCGGACCACGGGCCGACCCCTTGCGCATGGCGGAACGATTGTCCAACGCTGCGCGCCGTAACGCGCGCAGCCGGCGGGCGAAAGCCGCACCGGACGTCAACGGCGGGCAACAGCGACCGCGCGCCGGAATGGTACGCCCCTGACACCAATGGGCGGCGAGGCGCTCCACTCCGGTGACCGAGGGTACTCGCGACATCACGGTACGAAGATCGTCCGCCGAATCCCGTCCCCGCCTCAGCTTTCTGTCTTGGCCAGCGGAAACTCCAACGAGCCCGCCGGGCAGAGGAAGGTCATCACGTCCACCCGGTAGAGCTCGGCCTGCACGGCCGGGTCGGCCTCCATCACGCTGCGTACGTCGTCCACGGAGCCGGTGCGCGCCAGCCCGAATCCGAGCGGCGGGTCCGGTTCCCGGGCGTCGTTGCCGTCCACCGCGCCGGCCACCAGGATGATCCCCCGGCGCTGCAACGCCGCCATGTGCTCGGCGTGCTCGGCCTGGAGGCGCTGGATGGTCTCGGCCGGCAACGCCCGCCCGGCGGCACCCGGATACAGCACGATGCACTCGAACGTGTCGAGCGCGAAGTCGACCCGCGGCTCTCCTGCCATCACGTTCCTTTCCGCAGCTCACCCGCGCCCTGCGGCGGCACGCACGGCGGTACCCCCGAGCGTCTCACGCCACCGGTGACCGGCACCGGCAGCTCATCGGATTCCACCCAGCCGTGCCGGTTGATCAACATGGTCGGGGCGGGCCACGATCGGATACCCGCTCGCGGCGGTGTATCCGCCGCACCAGGGGAAAGGTGTATCCCAGGGTGACCAGCGCCGGTCATCGACGAACGACACGATGGGAACGACGAATGGCGAGCGAGACCGACCCGCGACCCGCGAAGTCCTCCGGCACCTACCGCATCGGCGGTGAACTGACCGTCGACCGGCTCGGCTACGGGGCCATGCAGATCACCGGCCCGGGCGTCTGGGGTGACCCGAAGGACCCGGCCGAGGCTGTCCGGGTGTTGCGCCGGGCCTACGAGCTGGGCGTCACCTTCATCGACACCGCCGACTCGTACGGGCCGTTCGTCTCCGAGCTGTTGATCAAGAAGGCGCTGCACCCGTACGCCGACGATCTGGTCATCGCGACCAAGGCCGGCCTCACCCGCAGCGGCCCGGGCGTGTGGCGCCCGGTGGGTCGACCGGAGTATCTGCGCCAGCAGTGCGAGCTGAGCCTGCGCCACCTGGGCCTGGAGAGCATCGCGCTCTACCAGTTGCACCGCATCGACGCGAAGGTGCCGCTGGAGGACCAGCTCGGCGAGCTGGTGCTGCTGCGCCAGGAAGGCAAGATCCAGCACATCGGGCTCTCCGAGGTGACCGTCGCGCAGGTCGAGGCGGCCCGCCGGATCGCGCCGATCGTCTCGGTGCAGAACCTCTACAACGTGGCCGACCGCAGCGCCGAGGAGGTGCTGACCTACTGCGAGGCGAACGACATCGCGTTCATCCCGTGGTTCCCGATCGCCACCGGCGAGCTGGCCCGCCCCGGCGGCCCGCTGGACGCCATCTCCACCGAGCACGGCGCGACGCCCGCCCAGCTCGCGCTCGCCTGGCTGCTGCGCCGCTCGCCGGTGATGCTGCCGATCCCCGGCACGTCGTCGGTGGCCCACCTGGAGGAGAACGTCGCCGCCGCCACCATAGAGCTGACCGACGCCGAGTACGAGTCCCTCGCCACCGCCACCTGACCCACCCCACGACCCTCACCGCCACGACTCTCCGCGCGACGGCCCTCCGCGCGACGGCCCTCCGCGCGACGGCCCTCCGCGCGACGGCCCTCCGCGCGACGGCCCTCCGCGCCGATCATGGAGTTGTGGTGGCGACGAAACGGGCGCAATCGCCACCTTTCTTCGCCACAACTCCATGATCGCCGAGGCGGGCGGGGCGGGATGCGGGCGGGGAGGGGCGGGGGCGGAGTGGGGTGGGAGGGGTGGTCAGAGGGCCAGGCAGGCGGGGTTGACGGGTTGGTCGCGGAGGGCTTGGCGGATCACGGAGTACGTGGTGCCGTCGGCCACCAGACCGAGGTGCCCGACGACGCGGAGTGGACACCTGGACTGGATCAGCACGTTCGTCGCCCCGTCGGCCAGCGTGGCGTTGTCGACCGGGCGGACCAACTCGTCCTGCCAGGTACGCACGGTGGTCCAGCGGACCTGGCCGGGGGTGTCGTCACCGGCGTTGAGGGCGGCGAGGAACGGCGAGCCGATCGTCATCTGCTGGCAGGCGACCACTCCCGCACAACTGCCCAGGCCGAGGAAGGCCACGATGTTGGCGACGTACGTGCCGTACTGCGGGGTGCCCAGGCTGACGTACCGCCCGACGGCGTCCCCGCCGCCCAGGTTCTTGATGTAGTAGCGGCTGACCAGGCCGCCTTCGGAGTGGGCGACCAGGTCGACCTTTGCCGCGCCGGTGCCGGCGCGGATCTGGCTGACAAAACTGCGCAGGCTTCCGGCGGACGCGGTGATGTCGCCGAGCCCGAGGTTCGGCAGCGGATAGATCCAGACGCGGTACCCGTCGGCGCGCAGTCGCGCGGCGAGCGGTTCGTAGACGGCGGCGAAACCGCTGAGCCCGCCGACGACGATGACCGGGTTGGCCCCGGCGAGGGCCCGCAGTCCGTCGGCGGCGGCGGGGATGGGGTCCCCGGAGACGGAGCCGACCGAGGCAGCGCTTCCGGGAGTGACGCCGGTGGGCCTGGCGGCTCCGGAGACGGTGGCGGCGGTCGCGTTCGCTGGTGTCGCCGCACCGTCGGGGACGGTGCGGGCGGCGGCGGCGGCGGGGAACGTCAGCACGGCGGTGAGGGCGAGGGCCAGGACGGGGACAGCCTTTCGGAGCAGCATCGCTGCACCTCCCAAGGGGGATCCCGGGATCTCCGGGTGGAGGTGGTGGGGGTGTCCGATCGACCGTGCCTCGATGATGCGGGCCACAATCCGGAAACGTCAATGAAAAGTTACGCGCGGGTAGCGATCTCTTCGCCGCCACCGCACGAACACCGCGGAGAGCGGAGCACACCGCCGGACGGCGGACGCCGCACGCACCGACCGGGTGCGTGCGGCGTCCAGAGTGGTACGGGCGTCAGCCGGCCGGGGCCTTCTCCGGCTCGGGCTCGGCCTCGGGTCGGGCGTGACCGTTCTTGACGTACGTCGGGTGCAGTTGCACCGGCTGGTTCTCCTGACGGCGTCGCTGACGCGACCGGACCCGCAGGTTGAGGAACTCCACGAAGATCGAGAAGGCGATCGGGCCGTACACGTAGCCCTTCGGGATGTGCTGGTCGAGACCCTCCGCGATCAGGCTGGCGCCGATGATCAGCAGGAACGACAGGGCGAGCATCTTGACCGTCGGATGCTGGTTGACGAAGGCGCTCACCGCATTGACCGAGACCAACATGATGATCATCGCGATCACCACGGCGGCCACCATGATGGCGAGTTCGTCGACCATGCCGACCGCGGTGATCACCGAGTCGAGCGAGAAGACCACGTCCAGCACCAGGATCTGCGCGATGACCACACCGAACGAGGCGGCCTTCTTGCCCGACTTGGCGTGGTCGGATCCCTCCAGGTGCTCGTGGATCTCGTACGTCGCCTTGCCGACCAGGAACAACCCGCCGAGCAGCAGGATCAGGTCCCGCCCGGAGATCTCCTGTCCGAGCACGGTGAACAGCGGAGCGGTCAGGCCGATGATCCAGGACAACGAGGCCAGCAGGATCAGACGGGTGATCAGGGCGAGCGAGATGCCGATCATCCGGGCGCGGGCCTGCTGATGCTCAGGTAACCGGCCGGACAGGATCGAGATGAACACGACGTTGTCGATGCCCAGCACGATCTCCAGCAGGAGCAGGGTCGCGAACGCGATCCACAGCTCGGGACTGGTCAAGAATTCCATTCCATCCTCGACTTCCAGACCGCCGCCGGGTGGGCCCCCGGAGACATCGGCGGATCTGCGTACGCATGGCGTACCGTGCCGGAGGTCCCGCCGCAACCCCAGACGGGCGGCACCGGCGGACGGCGCAGTTCGATGGCATGCTGTGAGCCGTGCGCGGCACCTCGCCCCCCGACGAGCGTCTCCGGGTCATGCCCTGGTGGCTGATCCTGATCGGGCTGCTGGTCGCCGCCCTGCTTGGCTGGTGGGTGCTGGACTGGCTGCTCGGTGAGGCCGACCGGGCCGCCGCCCCGGACACCCGGGCCGGCCTGCGCATCGACGCGATCCGCACTGGACTGACCGTGGTCGCCGGCACCGGCGGCGGGCTGGCCCTGCTGCTCGCCGCCCGCCGGCAGTGGATCAGCGAGCGGGCGCAACGACACCAGGAGACCGTCGCCGCCCGGGACCAGGAACACCGCGACCGGGTGCAGGCGCACGTCGAGGCGGTCGCCGAGGCCGGGCAGCGGCACCAGGAGAGTCAGGCCGACGCCGCCGCGTACGACGCCGCCGAGCGCCGACTCACCGAGCTGTACACCCGGGCCGTGGAGCTACTCGGCAACGACAACGCGGCGGTACGCCTCGGTGGACTGCACGCCCTGGAACGCCTCGGTCAGGACAACCCGGCACAGCGCCCGACCATCGTGGCGGTGCTCTGCGCGTACCTGCGGATGCCGCCGCCGGACGACGACGCGCGCGAGTCGGAGGTACGCCGTACCGCGCAGCGGGTGGTGACCGCGCACCTGCGCGCGGACGGCGACGCGTTCTGGCCCGGTAT
This sequence comes from Micromonospora sp. NPDC049903, assembly GCF_044460945.1. Taxonomy (NCBI): domain Bacteria; kingdom Bacillati; phylum Actinomycetota; class Actinomycetes; order Micromonosporales; family Micromonosporaceae; genus Micromonospora; species Micromonospora sp. NPDC049903. The sequence continues at coordinate 167,128 of NZ_JBITKL010000003.1, read as the reverse complement.
GCGACTGGACCTGACCGGCGCCCGCCTGCACGACCTCGACGCGTCCGGGTGCACCCTCGACGACGCCGACCTGACCGGTGCGACGTGCACCGGCGTCACCCGGTTACGCGGTGCCCGGCTCGGTGGTCGGTTGGTGCTCGCGGCCACCTTCGACGAGCTGGTGCTGGACGCGGTCACCGGCGACGCGGAGATCGTGCTGGACGACGCCCGGGTCACCGGCGGGCTGTACGCCGACGACGCCGAGTTCGGCGGGCGGGTCACCGCCCGGCACGCCACACTCGGCGAGACCTTCTGGCGCGGCGCCACGTTCCGCCGGTCGGTCACCTTCGACCACGCCACGTTCGGCGGCAGCGCGTTCTTCCCCCAGGCGTCGTTCCTCGGCGGACTGTCCATGGAGCACACCGCCTTCGGCGGCCACGTCGATTTCCGGAGCACCCACTTCGCCGACCTGGCCCTGTTCCGCTGGACCGAGTTCGCCGCCGATGTCTGGTTCACCGGCGCCCACTTCCCCGGCACGGCGAACTTCGGTCGTGCCCGCTTCCACGGCCCGGTCAGCTTCGAGTCCGCCACGCTGGCCCACCGCCCCCGGGTCGACCGGGCCCGCGCGACGACGTCCGCCGCCCACGTCTGGCCCGACGGCACCACGGTCGCGCCCCTGGACGACGACTGGCTCCTGCTCACCGACCCGTGAACCGGGCCGAGCAGTTCGGCCTGGACTCCCCCACCCCCGCCCCCGCCCCGTCGCCGTCGCCGGTGAGCAGGAGCCCGTTTGTCATGCCCCTTTCCTCATGGCGAGGTGAGCGGTTCGGCCCGGTAGGCCCGGTGCAGCAGGGACACGAAGGACGGCGCCTCGGGCAACGGCACCGCGTCGATCCGGTGCACCGGCACACCCGGCGTCCAGGAGTTCATCACCACGCACCCCGCCATCGTCGGCAGGTCGGCAACGGTGACCTCCTGCACGCGCTGCGGGACGCCGAGGCGGTCCACCTGGCGGCGGACGATGCCCATCGTGGTCCCGCCGAGCATCTCCGCGTCGGGCCACACCACCGACGTGCCGTCCCAGAAGGCCAGGTTCCAGATCGTCCCCTCACTCAACCGTCCCCGCCGGTCGACGAAGGCGGCGTCGTCGGCACCTCGCCCCACGGCCTGACGGAGAAGATGCGTCTTGGCCACCTCGCCGACGTGTTTCACCTCCGGGAGGACCCGTTCGTACTCGACCGTCGCCAGCGTCAGCGGCCCCGGCGGCCCGGAGGCCGCCGGCCCGGTCCGGACCAGCACCGCCAGTTCGTCGTCCGGAGCGGGCAGGGTGAACTCGCCCGCCGACGAGTACACGGTGGCCAGCAACGAGACATCGTCCGGGCTCTGCGCCAGCGCCGCCCGAAGGTGGGCACGGACCCGCTCGTCGGGCACCACCCGACCGAACATCCGTGCCGAGGCGGACCGCAGCCGCTCCAGGTGCAGGTCGAGGCCCCGCACCTGTCCCCCGCGTACCTGCATGGCGGTGAAGTGCGCGTGGCCCGCGAAGGCCAGCGGCGCCAGGTCCTCAGCGGTCGCCGTCCGGCCGTCGCGCTGCACAACGAAGTACGTCATATCGGCACCGTACGATCTGACATCGGTGTCAGTTTCCAGTGCGGATGAGGCAGATCACATCGGGATGAAGATCGGCGAACTGTCACGCCTCACCGGCGTCAGCCCCCGGCTCCTGCGCTACTACGAGGAGCAGGAACTGCTCACCTCGGACCGGACCGGGCGTGGCCACCGGCGTTACACCGGCGACGCCCCGATGGTGGTCGGCCACATCCGGGCGCTGCTCGCCGCCGGGCTGACCACCAGCGTCATCCGCGAGGTGCTGTCCTGCGTGCGGGGCCCCGGCCTGGAACTCGAACACTGTGCCGCACCGACCCTGTCGGACCAGCTCCGCAGCCTCGACGCCCGGATCTCCACCCTCCAGAACGCCCGGACCGCGCTCGTCCGACTCCTCACCACCACCGCCGAACAGCCCAGGTGACCACCACACCTGCCCGTCGGCCCGGATCGTGGCAGTGCAGCTGGCACCGGCCCGGCGTGTCGAACAGCTACAGTGCCACGCTCCTGCTCGGTGGGTCGCAGGCGATTCGACGACCGCGCGGATCGACGGACACTGTTACCATCGCCGCAGCCAACGCTCCGCACTCGTGAAGACCGGCGAACACATGTCTCCTGACGGCCAGGATCCGTACCTTCTCCTCGGCGTCACCCGGGATTCGACGCCGGCACAGATTCGGGAGCGCTATCGCATTCTCGTGCAGGTCTGGCACCCGGACCGGCACCAGTCGAGTCCGGAGAATGTCCGAGCCGAGGCGACCCGGCAGATGCAGCAGATCAACGCCGCGTACAAACTGCTCCTCGACGGTCATGGTCGGGACAGCCGCGAAGATCGGACCAGCGGCGGCGGGACCGGCAGCGGCGGCGGGAACGGTCAGCGCGAGACCTTCGAGCAGGAACAGGAGCGGCGCACACGGGAGCGCGACGCCCACGAACGGGACATGCGGGAACGCGAGGCCCGTAGGCGTGCCACCGAGGAACGGGAGGCGCGCGAGCGCGAGGCCGAGGAACGCGAGGCCCGCGAACGCGAGACGCGCGAGCGGGAACGGCAGGAACGCGAACGGGAGGCCCGCGAACGCCAGCATCCCTCGGCACGGTGGACACATCCGTCGTACGATCCGGCGGCGCTACCGGAGTCACCGGCCATCCGCCCGATCACCGTGTCACTGCCGAACGGCGAGGAAGGGTACACACTCCGGGCGTACGTCGACGATCAGAAAGAGCAGGCCCTCTTCCTCGGTGCCGACGGTGACCTGCTCCTGTTCCGGTCACCGGAATCGTTGCACCGGTATCTGACCGAGCCCGGAGCCCACGAACTGGCCGCCGTACCCGGTTGGGACGATTTCATGAACTGGGCGCTCCGGACGGGGATGCGCGACGACGACGAGCAGTCGTACGACTTCGACCTGATCGTCTACAACCTAAGGTTCCCGATCACCGAATGGGTGCCGCGTCTGTTCATCGGCCACCGCGACCTCGTCCTGGAACTCGCGGAGGCGTTCGAGTGGGACGACGTACGCCGCCTGTTACGCGTGGGATCGCCGCTTGACGAACTCGACGATCTGATGCGCGTGGCGGACCGGCCGCTCAGCGGGTGGAAGGCACGCCGCCAGCTCGGCCAACTCCAGTCTGGGCCCGTCAACCGTGCCTGGCGACAGGTGATCCGGCTCGTCGGAGCCCACGTCCGCTGGCTGCGGTGAGCAGGTCGCCCCGGCGGTCACGCCACGTCGTCGGGGGCGACGCGTACGGCCAGCGCGGTCGCCGCGAGCGCCTCGGCGAACTCCGGGGTCGTCAGCACGGTGACGGCGACACCGGGTCCGACCAGCCAGAACGCCTGCACATCGTCGGTCAGCCCAGGACCGTCGCCGTGCGGGAACTCGGTCAGCCGCCACTGCGCCGGATCACGCTCGTGATACTCGGTAAGGAAGTCGCGCACCGCGTCGAGGTCGGCCAGGCGCTCACCCCGCAGCACGTGGACGCGGAGGTCCACCTGGTGGCCGTCGGCCGTCGGCCGCTCCCAGAACCGGCTGGTGAGGCGGACGTCCTCCCACTCGCTGGCGAAGTCCGACACCTCGTCGCCGACACCGGGCGGCACGTGCCCGATGTGGAACCCGTCGACCGTCCCGCCGTCGCGGTCCACCCGCCACCTCCTTGATCGCCCCGGTCAGTTGCCCAGCGCGCGTACCTTGGTGATCGTCTCCTGGACGTGCTGCCGGGCCGGGCCACCGCCCTCGGCGGCCTGCGCGAGCGCCTGCCGGTACGAGTCGATCATCCCGATCAGCGGACCGGCGGCCACACCCTGCAACGCGCCCGCGACGAGTTGCCGCGCCTCGGCCGCATCCTGGGCGGCGGCGGCCGTCTTCGCCTTCGCCTCGTCCAGCTTCTGCGCGGCTGCCGCCAACCGGGCGATCATCTCCGCTGCGCTCACATGCCCTCCCCGGCTCGACCGCCCCCGCGACCACACAGGAGCGTACGAGATCCGTCCCCACACCGCGACCACCCGCACCGCGCACCGGGGTTCACTGAGAGGTGGGTAGATCTGTTGTCGTTCCAGCGACAACAGATCTACCCACCTGAAACACGCAGCGCAGCCGGGCCACGCAGCGCAGCGACCATGCCGGCGCAGGGGCCGGGTCAGCGCAGCGCGCGGAACAGCAGCAGGTAGCCGCAGTAGGCGAGCGGCACGGCGAGGAAGCAGAGCAGGAAGCCCAGCAGCGGGTACCGGGGCGGCGTGGCGGCACCGCTGGCGGGCCGCCCCCACTTGCCGAGCACCAGCCAGGCGCCGATCAGGGCCGCTGCGGGCAGACCGGCGCACATCCAGGCGATCAGGGTGCCGAAGCCGACCGCACCGACGCCGGAGGCGAGCACCATCACCAGCATCAGCACCACGGCGACACCGGAGAAGCCGAGGTACACGGCGACCGCCCGAGCCATCGGCGACCAGCCCGGCAGCAGCGCCGGCCGCTGGGCCAGCATCTCGGCCTGCTGGGCGTACCTGTCCGCCTCGTCCGCCCAGCGCCGCGCCAACTCCAGCTCCGTGGCCGGGTCGACCGTTCCGGCCCGCTGGGCCGGCACCCCCGCCTCCGTCGCGCTCACCGCCACCGGCAACGCCCGGTCCGTCTGCCCCGACTGCGGGTACGCCCCGACACCCGACCGCCCCGGCGCGGCGGCTGCGCCGCCGATCCCCACCGTCCCCGGCGAACCCGACGGGCCCCCGGACACCGGCTGGTGGCCGGCGGCAGCCGGTGGCTCGGGCATCCCCGAGACCGACCCGGCACCCGACGTTCCGCCCGACGGCCCGGAATCGGGCGATCCGGAGACCGGCACACCCGACACCGGCGCGGCACCCGGGGGCATCGGCGGGCCGGAACCGGGCGGGAAACCCGGCGGCGGGACCGCGGTGCCCGGGTCCACGCCGATGGTGCGGCCGAGGTGGTCGAGGCGCTGGCCCTGGGCGAGCAGGCGTCGGTGCAGGTAGTCCACGGTGGCACCGAGGTGACGGTGTCGTTCGGTCTTGGCGGCGGTGTCCTGTTCACCGGCGCGCTGCTGTGCGGAGAGGTGCCGCAGCAGCGCGGCGTACTCGTCGAAGCTGGACACGCCTCACTCCTGCCCGTCGGGGGTGTGCCCGTCCCGGGCGAACGGCACGATCAACCGGACCCGCTGGTCGTGCCGGTCCACCAGCAGCGCCCGGTCGGCCCGGGGCGTGTACGCGAGGTCGTGCACGCCGAGGTGCAGACCGAGGTCGGCGCCGGGCACGTTCAACGCGACCAGGCAGGCCACGTCGTCGCGGTTCTGGGTGCCGCCGAGGTCGTCGGCGAGTCGACGCAGGCCACGCCACCAGCCGAGCAGGTGTACCCCGTGGCCGGGGCCCTGGCGCAGCAGGGTCCGCAGGTCGTCGTGGCCGGAGCGGAAGGTCGCCGGATCGGTCTCGGCGAGCCGTCCGGCGGCGGCGTCCACCCCGAACACCACCAGATAGGTACGCGCCGCAGCGACCGGTCCGCCGGACGGCGCAGACGGGTCGGGCGCGCCGGCCCCGGGCACGCCGGGATCGGACGTACCGGCGTCGGGAGTGGCGGCCCCGAGGGTGCCGATCCGGGCGCGCAGGGCGGCGGTGTCGAGCCGCTGCACCGGATGCCCGGCGGCGGTGAGTTCGGCGGCGGTGTCGTCGGCGGCCGAGTCGGCGGCGGCGACCAGCGGGGCGAGCAGGAAGGTTGCCTCGCCGGGGGTGTGCTGCCGGGCGAGGCTCAGAGTCGCGGCGCGCAGCACCTCGGCACCGGTGGGCGAGGTGCCCACCACGGCCAGGTGCCGGCCGGGGGCGGTGTCCATGATGAACATGGCGGTGGTGCCGTCCACGTCGACCGTCCGGCCGACCAGCGCCAGGGGACGCCGTCCGCCGGGGCGTAGACCGGTGAAGGTGGCGTCGGCCTCGACGCGCGCGGTGTCGTACCCCCGGAACACCGACGGTGGGCGCGCGCCGGGCGGGCGGGCCTGCCACAGGTCGTGCCGTAGCCGGGTCAGCTCGCCACCGGCGGCGTGCGCGTCGGGGAACCGGATCACGGTGTTCGCGCCGGGCGCACCGGCGGCGGTGTTGACCACGGCTGAGCCGACCGGCAGCGTCGCCGCCGCGTCGTTGAGCTGGTCGAGCACTCCCCCGCCGCCGGCCAGCGCCACCCGCAGCGCGAACTGACCGAAGACCGCCTCGGCCCGCCCGTAGAGCGCCTCGATCCCCGTCGTGCTCTGGCTGGCGAGCACCAGGTGTACGCCGTACGAGCGGCCCTTGCGGGCCAATTCCTCCAGCAGGTCCACCGATTCGCGGGCGAGCGGGTCGTTGGCGGCCAGCAGCACCTGGAACTCGTCGATCACGGCGACGATCCGGGGCACCGGCGTGTCGGCGGGCAGGTCGGCGAGCTTGGTGACGCCGTGGCGTTTGAGTGCGGTGGCCCGCCGGTGCAGTTCGCGGCGCAGCTCGCGGAGCACGGCCACGCCGTACTCGCGGTCGCTCTCGATGCCGACGGCACGGGCGTGCGGCAACCACGACGGGTCGTGTCCGGTGGGGACGAACTCGGTGAAGCTCACCCCCTCCTTGAAGTCGAGGAGGTAGAGCTGCAACTCGGCCGGCGAGTAGCGGGCGGCCAGGCCGTAGAGCACGTCGAGCAGGAAGACCGTCTTGCCGGCGCCGGTGCGTCCGCCGACCAGCCAGTGCGGGGTGGCGTCGTCGAAGGCCATGCTGAACGGGTCGCGTCCGGCGCGGCCCACCACGGTACGCAGGCCGGCGCGGGCGGAGGCGGTCCAGCGCTGCCCGGGCAGCAGGTCGGCGAAGCTGACCGCCGCGCCGCGCCGGGCGGCGTCGCCCAGGTGGGTGGCGAGGGCGGCGACCGAGGCCGGCGGCGCGTCGCCGTCCAGACGCACCGGGACGCTCAGCCCGCTGCCGTCGGCGCTGAACGGCGTTCCGGGCGGGTCACCGACCCGGGCCAGCCTGCCGACGTCCCCGGATGACGGCCCGCCCTGCCCGCCACCGACGTGGGACTGGTCGCCGGCCAGCCGCACCACGGTGGTGTGGCCCAGGGGTGGCGCGGACTCCCCCGGGCCGGTCGCCGGCCAGCCGGCCAGCAGGACGCAGACCGCTGCGGCGGGCCCGGCGTGGGTGAGCGCGGCGAGCCGGGCCGCCTCGCGGGGCGACGGGACGGACGCGGCGACCACCAGCAGGAGTTCCTGGTCGGGCCGGTCGGCGCGACGCGCGTCCCGGGCGTGCTGTTCGGCGGCGTCGAGCAGGGCGGTGACATCGGCGTCGGTGGTGGCCGGTGGGTCGATCACCCCGGCGTCGGTCAGGGGCCGCAGTGGACCGAAGGTGGCACCGAGAGCGGCCGTGTCCAGCCCGGCGACCCGGACGCCGCCGGGCGCGGCGGTGGCCAGCAACCGCAGCACGAGTGCCCGCAGCAGGGCGGCCACGGCCGGGTCACGGGCGTCGGTGTCGACCGCCAGATGGTGCCCGGCACCGAGCGGCAGCAGCACCGGGAATCCGCCACCGGCGACGACCGCTGCACCGACGCGTACCGGCACGGGCTGGTGCACCAGGGGCGTACCCGGCGTCGGGGTGGCCAACGCGGTGCCGACCCGGGCCAGCCGGGCCACCAGGTCGGTGTCGGCCGCCGGGGTGATCGGCACCGCACCGCGCAGCGCGTCACGGGCGGAGTCGAGGTGGGCCCGGGCGGCCCGGTGGGCGGCCATCGCCTGCCCGTACGCCGACGCGAGCCTGCCCAACGTGTGCCCCTCCGCCGACGGCCGCCTGGTCCGCTGAAACCCTAACGGACAGCGGCGATCCGGGCACGGTCCCGTCACCGCCGGGCGTGTGATGAAAGGAAGGGTCCCCTGCTAACGCCTCGTGTATAGCAGGGGACCCTTCCTAACATCGCGAGCGGTCAGCCGGTGACCGCGTTGAGCGCGGGCAGGTAGCCGTACCGGTAGCCGTCGGCGTTGGGGTGGTACGCCTCGATGACGCCGGTGACGTCGCGGATCCATGGCTGGGCGCCGCAGACGCCGTGGCCGGCGAAGGTGGGCCGGGTGTCGGCGAAGGTGGCGCCGGCTGCGGCCGCCCGGTCGGCGGTCACCTCGGCGAGGACGTCGGCCGCCTCGTTGAGGATGGTGCGCTTGTAGGTGCTCATCGCCAGCAGCCCGCAGGAGCGGGTCTCGAACAGACGCGGGTAGCCGAGCACGATCAGCCGTGCGTTCGGAGCGCGCTCGCGGATGGCCGCGTACGTGCGGTCCAGCCGGGCCGGAAGGGTGCCGGTGGCGAAGGCCTTGGCCTCGTTGACCGCGCTGGTGCAGGTGGAGGTGCTGCCGAACCGGCAACTGGTCATCACGTCGGCGAATCCGGCGTCGTTGCCGCCGACGGTGATGGTGACCATCGTGGTGGTGGCGCTGAGCGCGCCGAGTTGGTTGGCGAGCACGTCGGCGGTGACCGCGCCGCCGCAGGCCGGGAAGCGGAAGCTGGCCACCGCGTTGGCGGCGGCCCACAGTGGCGCGTACGACTTCTGGCTGCGTAGGCAGGTGGACAGGTCGTACGGGCCGGCGCCGACCCCGGAGGAGTACGAGTCGCCGAGCGCGACGTAGTGCACGGGTGCGGCGGCCTGGGCGGCGGTGGGGACGGCCAACGCGCCGAGGGTGGCGGTGGCGAGGGCGACCAGCGTGGCGAGGGCACGGGCCAGCGGACGGTGGGACATGACGGACCTCCACAGAGGGTGGTGGTGGAGCCCGTGGACCGCGCGCGTGGCCAGGGGTTGTTACTAGCCGGTAATGCTATCGAAACATGCAGATGAAGTGAATAGCCCGCGCTTCGCAGACACGACACGCCCGGCCGATCGCGGCCGGGCGTGTGTGTGCGGTTGTTAGGAGGGGTCCCCTGCTATGCACGAGGCGTTAACAGGGGGCCCTTCCTTACACAGCGAGGGGTTGGGACGTGGCGTGCACGGGTGCCGGGAGGGTGCCGACACCACCGAGGTACTCGTGGATCGCGGCGGCGGCGGCCCGGCCCTCGGCGATGGCCCAGACGATCAGCGACGCTCCCCGGTGCATGTCACCGGCGACGAAGACCCCGTCGGCCTCGGTCTGCCAGTCGCCCCGCGAGTCGATCGCGCCCCGCGCGTTGCGGGTCACCCCGAACTGGGTCAGCAGCGGCTGCGCCTCGGTGCCCTCGAAGCCGATGGCCAGCAGCACCAGGTCGGCGGGCAACTCCCGTTCGGTCCCCGGGACAGTGGTGACGATGCGCCGGCCGTCCCGCTTCTCGACGGTCACCTCGGCGATCCGCACCGCACGGACCGCACCGGTGCCGTCGTCGACGAACTCCTGCACCGCGACCGCGAAGACGCGCTCGCCGCCCTCCTCGTGCGCCGCGTACTCGCGCAGCACCCACGGCCAGGTCGGCCACGGGTCGCGCGCCTCGTCGCGGGCCTGCGGCGGTCGCGGGTACAGGTCGAGCTGGTGTACGCCGGCCGCGCCCTGCCGGTGCGCCACCCCGAGGCAGTCGGCCGCGGTGTCGCCACCACCGATGATGACCACGTGCTTGCCGGCCGCGTCGATCGGCGTACCGTCCGGCAGGGTGGCCAGCGCGGGACGGCCCGCGCCGGCCGCGGCGACCACCCGGTTGGCGGCGACCAGGTGCGCCATCGCCTGGTGCACCCCGCGCAGCTGCCGGCCCACGGTGTCGGTGTCCCGGCCCTGCAACGCCCCGCAGGCCAGCAGCACCGCGTCGTGCTGGCCGCGGAGCTGCGCGGCGGTGACGTCGACGCCGACGTTCACGCCGGTCCGGAACACCACGCCCTCGGCGGTCAACTGCGCCAGCCGGGCGTCGATGTGCCGCTTCTCCAGCTTGAAGTCGGGGATGCCGTACCGCAGCAGGCCGCCCGGGGTGTCGTCGCGCTCGTACACGGTGACGGCGTGCCCGGCACGGGCGAGTTGCTGCGCGGCGGCCAGCCCGGCCGGGCCGGAGCCGACCACCGCCACCGACCGCCCGGACGGGGTCGGACTCGGCTGCGGGGTCAGCCCTCGGGCCACCGCGGCGTCGGCGATCTCCACCTCGACCTGCTTGATGGTCACCGGGGCGCCCCCGCCGATGCCGAGCACGCAGGCCGACTCGCAGGGCGCCGGGCAGAGCCGGCCGGTGAACTCGGGGAAGTTGTTGGTGGCGTGCAGCGACTCCACCGCCGCGTCCCAGTTGCCGGTGCGGACCAGGTCGTTCCAGTCCGGGATGCGGTTGCCCAGCGGACAGCCGGCGGTGTCGCTGTGGCAGAACGGGATGCCGCAGTCCATGCACCGGGTGGCCTGCTCGCGGATCAGCTCCTCACCGGCGGGCGGGTAGACCTCGCGCCAGTCGCTGATCCGCACCGGTACCGGCCGACGCGCCGGCATCCGCCGGGGGTAGCGCAGGAAACCGTTCGGGTCAGGCACGAGCCACCTCCTGGGCGATCGCCCGCGACGCGGACGGAACCGGCATCGACGCGGGTGCCGCCTGCGGCGGCTGCGCGGTCGGTGCGAGCGCACTCATCACCGCGTCGTCGACGTTCTGGCCGGCGGCTTCGGCGGCCCGCATGATCTCCATCACCCGGCGGTAGTCCCGGGGTACCACGGCGGTGAATTCCTCCACCGCTTCCGGCCAGCGCTTGAGCAGCGCCTCGGCGACCGCCGAGTCGGTCTCCGCGAAGTGCCGCTGCACCAGCTCGTGCAGCCGGACCCGCTCCTGCTCGCCGGGGGCGGCGAGGTCGACCAGCTCGGTGTTGACCCGCCGCCGGTCGAGGTTCCAGACGAACGCGGTGCCGCCGGACATACCGGCCGCGAAGTTGCGCCCGGTCGGGCCGAGCACCACCACCGTGCCGCCGGTCATGTACTCGCAGCCGTGGTCGCCGACGCCCTCGACGACGGCCACCGCGCCGGAGTTGCGCACCGCGAACCGCTCGCCCACCCGGCCACGCAGGAACACCTCGCCCTCGGTGGCGCCGTACAGGATGGTGTTGCCGGCGATGATCTGGTCCTCGGCGCGCCGGCCGACCTCGGCACCGGTGCCGACGAACGGCGCCGACGCGTCCGGCCGGACGACCAGCCGCCCGCCGGAGAGGCCCTTGCCGACGTAGTCGTTGGCGTCGCCGTGCAGCCGCATGGTGACCCCGCGCGGCAGGAACGCGCCGAACGACTGCCCGGCCGTGCCGCGCAGGGTGAACTCGACGGTGTCGGCGGGCAGCCCGGCACCGCCGTACCGGCGGGTCACCTCGCCGCCCAGCATGGCGCCGACGCTGCGGTGCTCGTTGCGGATCGTCACCTCGGCCCGAACCGGACCGACCGGCGTCCCGTCGGCCGGTGACGCGTCCAGCACCGGGGCGGCCAGCGCGATCAGCTCGTTGTCCAGCGCCAGCTCCAGGCCGTGGTCCTGGGCCCGGACGCCCCGGCGCGCGGCGCCCTCCGGCAGCTCCGGCAGATGCAGTACGCGACCGAGGTCGACCCCACCGGCCTTCCAGTGCGCGACGGCGGGCGCGACGTCGAGCAGCTCGGTCCGGCCGATCGCCTCGTCGATGCTGCGCAGGCCCAGCTCGGCCAGGTAACCGCGGATCTCCTCGGCGAGGAAGAGGAAGAAGTTCTCCACGAACTCCGGCTTGCCGTTGAAGCGCTCGCGCAGCACCGGGTTCTGGGTGGCGATGCCGACCGGGCAGGTGTCCAGGTGACACACGCGCATCATCACGCAGCCGGAGACGATCAGCGGCGCGGTGGCGAAACCGAACTCCTCGGCACCGAGCAGCGCCGCCACCACCACGTCCCGGCCGGTCTTGAGCTGGCCGTCGACCTGCACGGTGACCCGGTCCCGCAGCTTGTTGAGCAGCAGCGTCTGCTGTGCCTCGGCCAGGCCCAGCTCCCAGGGGGTGCCGGCGTGCTTGAGCGAGTTCAGCGGGGAGGCGCCGGTACCGCCGTCGTGACCGGAGATCAGGATGACGTCGGCCTTGAGCTTGGCCACCCCGGCGGCCACCGTGCCGACACCCACCTCGCTGACCAGCTTGACGTGCACCCGGGCGGCCGGGTTGACGCACTTGAGGTCGTGTACGAGCTGGGCGAGGTCCTCGATCGAATAGATGTCGTGGTGCGGCGGCGGCGAGATCAACCCGACCCCGGGAGTGGCGTGCCGGGTCCGGGCGATCCACGGCCACACCTTGTTGCCGGGGAGCTGACCGCCCTCGCCGGGCTTGGCGCCCTGGGCCATCTTGATCTGGAGGTCGTCGGCGTTGACCAGGTATTCGCTGGTGACGCCGAAGCGGCCACTGGCGATCTGCTTGACCGACGAGCGGCGGGCCGGGTCGTAGAGGCGCTCGACGTCCTCGCCGCCCTCGCCGGTGTTGGACTTGCCGCCGAGCCGGTTCATCGCGATCGCCAGGGTCTCGTGCGACTCCGCCGAGATCGACCCGTACGACATGGCGCCGGTGGCGAACCGCTTGACGATCTCGCTGACCGGCTCGACCTCCTCGATCGGCACCGGCGTCCGGTCGCCGGTCCGCAGCCGGAACAGCCCGCGCAGCGACCCGGCCTTCGCGGCCAGCTCGTCGACCTTGGTGGTGTACGCGCGGAACACGTCGTACTGCCGGGTCCGGGTGGCGTGCTGGAGCAGGAAGACCGTCTCCGGGTTGAACAGGTGCAGCTCGCCCTCGCGACGCCACTGGTACTCACCGCCGACCGGCAGCCCGTCGGCGGCCTCGGCGCCCGGCGGCGGCCAGGCCAGCGCGTGCCGGGCGGCCACCTCGGCGTGGATGCCGTCCAGCCCGACGCCGCTGATCGTGCTCGGCGTGCCCCGGAAGTACCGCTGCACCAGGCGGGTCTCCAGGCCGACCGCCTCGAAGACCTGCGCCCCGCAGTACGACGACACGGTGGAGATGCCCATCTTGGACATGATCTTCAGGACGCCCTTGCCGAGCGCCTTGACGTAGTTGCGGATCGCGGTCCGCGGCTCGACCCCGGCCAGCGACCCGGTGGAGATCATGTCCTCGACCGACTCGAAGGCGAGGTACGGGTTGACCGCCGCCGCGCCGTAGCCGATGAGCACCGCCGCGTGGTGCACCTCGCGGCAGTCCCCGGACTCCACGATGAGCGCCACCTGGGTCCGCGTCTGCTCCCGGACCAGGTGCTGGTGCACCGCGGCGGTGAGCAGCAGGGACGGGATCGGCGCGAGGTCGGCGTTGGAGTCCCGGTCGGAGAGCACCAGGATGCGGACGCCGTCCTCGATCGCCTCGGAGACGTGCCGGCAGATCTCGGTCAGCCGGGCCTTGATGCCGGCGCCGCCGTCCCGGATCCGGTAGAGCCCGGAGACCCGGACCGCCTTGAAGCCGGGCAGGTCACCGTCCTCGTCGACGGAGAGGATCTTGGCCAGCTCGTCGTTGTCGATCACCGGGTAGGGCAGCACGATCTGCCGGCAGCTCGCCGGGCCCGGGTCGAGCAGGTTGCCCTCCGGCCCGATGGTCGTCGCCAGGCTGGTCACCAACTCCTCGCGGATGGCGTCCAGCGGCGGGTTGGTGACCTGGGCGAAGAGCTGGTGGAAGTAGTCGTAGAGCAGCCGTGGCCGGGTGGACAGCGGGGCGATCGGGGTGTCCGTGCCCATCGAGCCGATCGGCTCCGCACCGGTGCGGGCCATCGGGGCGAGCAGGATCTTCAGCTCCTCCTCGGTGTAGCCGAAGGTCTGCTGGCGACGGCGTACCGAGTCGTGGGTGTAGACCTCGTGCTCGCGGTGCGGCAGGTCGTCCATCTCGATCAGCCCGGCGTGCAGCCAGTCCGCGTACGGCTGGGCGGCGGCCAGCTCGGTTTTGATCTCGTCGTCGTGCACGATCCGACCGGCGGTGGTGTCGACCAGGAACATCTTGCCGGGCTGGAGCCGGCCCTTGGCGACCACGGTGGCCGGGTCGAGGTCGAGCACGCCCGCCTCGCTGCCCAGCACCACGAGTCCGTCGGCGGTCTGCCACCAGCGGCCCGGACGCAGCCCGTTGCGGTCGAGCACCGCGCCGACGATCTCGCCGTCGGTGAAGGCGACCGAGGCCGGGCCGTCCCACGGCTCCATCAGGCTGGCGTGGAACCGGTAGAAGGCGCGCTTGTCGGCGGCCATGTCCGGGTCGTTCTCCCACGCCTCCGGAATCATCATCAGCACCGCGTGCGGCAGGCTGCGCCCGGCCAGGTGCAGCAGCTCCAGGACCTCGTCGAAGTTGGCCGAGTCGGAGGCTGCCGGGGTGCAGATCGGGAAGACCCGGCGGATGTTGCCGGACAGCTCCGGCGTCCGCAGCAGCGCCTCGCGGGCCTGCATCCAGTTCCGGTTGCCGCGGATCGTGTTGATCTCACCGTTGTGCGCGATGAACCGGTACGGGTGCGCCAGCGGCCAGGACGGGAACGTGTTCGTGGAGAAGCGCGAGTGCACCAACGCGATGGCGCTGTCCACCCGCTCGTCGGTCAGGTCCGGATAGAACGCGGGCAACTGGTCCGGGGTGAGCATCCCCTTGTAGACCATGGTCCGCCCGGACAGCGACGGGAAGTACGCCGGGACGCCGCGCTCGGCCGACTCACGCTCGGCCTGCTTGCGGACGCAGAACGCGACCCGCTCCAGCTCGATGCCGCGCAGCGGGGAGCCGGCCGGACCGGCGGGGGTGCCGGTCAGCCGGTCCGCGGCGAGGAACAGCTGCCGCACCCGGGGCATCGCTGCCAGGGCCGTCTCGCCGAGGTCGGAGGCGTCCACCGGGACGTCCCGCCAGCCGAGCAGCTCGGCACCCTCCACCAGGGCGTACTTCTCGATCACCTGGCGGGCGCGGGCCTCGGCGGCGTCGTCGTCCGGGAAGAAGACCAGGCCGGTGGCGTACTCGCCAGCCGGAGGCAGCGGGAAGTCGACCACCGCGCGCAGGAAGGCGTCCGGAACCTGGATCATGATGCCCGCGCCGTCACCGGTGTTCGGTTCGGCGCCCCGGGCACCTCGGTGGTCCAGCCGACACAGGGCGCCGAGACCGCTGGCGACCACCGTGTGCGAGCGCCGGCCGTGCAGGTCCGCCACGAATGCCACACCACACGCGTCGTGCTCGTGGGAGGCGTCGTACAGGCCGGCAGGGGACGCTACCTGGCCGTCGCGCGGTGCCGGCTGGGGGTGGTGTGGGTACGCAAAGGCCACCCGGGCCTCCTGTCGTCACTCAGGCGTGGATCATGGTCGGGACGACGTCGGCCCTGTATCGGACTATTGAGTCTACGTTAGGGCGCGGTACGCAAGGCCAGTGCAGATTGATCACACCGTCCAGACTCTGGGACGTGTAGTCTCGCGCGGTGGATAGACCGTACGCCGACCTGCTGGATCGGCTGGAGCGCTTCTACGACGCGGTGCCCCGCGACGCCGCCCGCGCGGAGGAACACGGCGGGTGTGTGCTGTTCGTCCGCGAAGGCCCCGGATGGCCGTTCTATGCCCGTCCACGCCTCGGTGCCGACCGACCGCCCTCGCTGGCCGACCTGACGACGGTTCGCAACCGACAGCGGGAACTCGGCCTGCCCGAGGCCCTGGAATGGGTGCACGAGATCAATCCGGACCTGCTCGCGGTCGCCCGCTCGGCCGGACTCGGCGTACTGGAAGCCCCGCTGATGGTGCTCGACCCGGAGGCCGTCGGCGACCCGGCGACGTACACCGACGTACCGGTGCGGATGCTGGCCGCCGCCGCGCCGGACCTCGCCGCCGACGTGGCCGCCCGCCGGGCCGTCGCGGCCGTCGGCTTCGCCGCGCCCGGCACCAGCCGAGGCGCCGGCGGCCCGGCCGAACGCGACGCCGCCATGATCGGCCTCGACGTCGCCGCCCTGGACGAGGAACGGGCTCGGATCGCCGACGGCAGTCGACTCTCCGCCCTGGCCGAGACCCCCACCGAGGGCGCCCTGGCCAGCGGGATGGCCATGCGGGTCGGCGATGTGGCCGAGATCGCCGGAGTGGCCACCCTGCCCAGCGCGCGCCGTCGGGGCCTGGCCGCTGCGGTCACCGCCACCCTGGCCCGCGCCCTGCTCGCCGACGGCACCGGCCTGGTCTTCCTCTCCGCCGGCAGCGAAGAGATCGCCCGGGTCTACCTGCGCGTCGGCTTCCGCCGCATCGGCACCGCCTGCATAGCCGAACCCGCCACAGTCACCCCCTGACCGCCCCGCCGCGTTGGTCACCCACCGCTGCGTTGATCAAGAGGTTTGGTCGCTCCCGGAGATCAACTAGCGCCAAAACCTCTTGATCAACGCAGCAGACGGGCGGGGGCGGCGGGGGGTGGGGGGGTGGGTCAGGTTGGGGGGCGCCACTGGGCGGCCACGGAGGCAGCGCTGCCCAGGAGGCGGGGGGTGATGGTGCCGAGGGCGGCGTCTCGGGCGCGTAGGGCCAGCCGGCCACGGGTCTGCAGCACCGCCGACATGCGGCGGGTCTGGCGGACCACGGTGGCCGCGCGGGGGCGGCGCGTCCGGTCGTACGCCACCACCGCGTCCGGCAGCGTGGACTCCCGCAGCAGCGCGGCGAGCGTGACGGCGTCCTCGAAGGCCAGACAGGCGCCCTGCCCGAGGTGCGGTGGCATGGCGTGGGCGGCGTCACCGAGCAGCACCACCCCGCCCGGTCCGACCGGGAAGCCGTACGACTTGGGCAGCGGACGCAGCTCGCGGATCTCCTGCTGCACCAGATCGGCCGGGTCGGTGGCGGCCAGCAGCTCGTCGACCGGGGCGGGCCAGCCCGCGTACCAGCGTCGCAGCAGCGCCAACTGGGTCTCCGGCGGCTCCGGGCGGGGTGCCCCGGCGGCGGTGGCCATCCAGTAGATGCCGCCCCGGCTGGACGCGCCGGAGGAGCCGCGCTCGCCCAGCGAGGCGGCGGCGAAGCGGTATCCGGCACCGAGGACCTCCCCACCGACGGGCCCGCCGTCGGCCAGGTTCGGTGCGCGGTACCAGGGGACCACCGCGCGCCAGGCGGCACAGCCGGAGCTGACCACGCTCGCCTCCGGGGCGAGTTGGCGGCGGATCACGCTGTCCGCGCCGTCGGCCGCGACCACCAGGTCGGCCTCGAACGTCTGCCGGCCGTCACCGACCGCCGGGCGGGCGCCCGGGGCGGCGCGTACGGTGCGTACCGTCACGCCGGTCCGCAGCTCGACCCGCTCGCCCAGGCCCGCGATCAGCGCGTCGTGCAGGTCCTCCCGGTGCACCACGACCGGCAGGCGCTCGGCCGGGGTCTGCCGGGGCTGCACCAGCCAGTGCCCGTCCGGGCGGCGCACGCCGCCATCCGGCAGCGGGGTGGCGATGGCGTCCAGGCCGGCACCGAGATCGAGGGCACGCAGCGCGCGGACGCCGTTGGGCCAGAGCACCACGGCGGTCGGCTCGGGCCGGATCCGGTCGGCCCGTTCCAGCAGGGTGACCTGCCACCCCGAGCGGGCGAGCGCACCGGAGACCGCCAGGCCGCCCAGCCCGCCGCCGACCACGACCGCGCTGCGCATGGCCTCAGCTGTCGCGATCGGCCGGACGTGCCGCCGCGCCCTCGGCGGCGGTCGGGGTGTCCCCGTCGTCGGTCGAGGCGCCGGCGGCCGGGTCGGAGTCAGGGTCGGTGCCCGGGGCGGGGTCGGCGGGGTTGGTCACCTCGCCGGGGGCCTCACCGGTCTGCCGCCAGTGCGCGAACTGCTCCTCGCTGACCACCCGGTAGCCCTCCGGCACCGCCGGCTCGGTCCGGCCGCCGCGCGTCGCCGACAGGTCGACCTGGGAGACGTCGGAGCCGGCCGGTGCCGCGGTGGCGGCCGGCAGTCCGACCGGGATCAGGTACTCACGCGGCCCGCGCACCCGCAGGAAGTAGATCAACGCGCCGACGAAGACCAGGGCCGCCGTCCAGACGTTGAGGCGTACGCCGAGGATGCTGGTGGCATCGTCGGTCCGCATCATCTCGATCCAGAACCGGCCGGCCGTGTAGCCCATCACATAGAGGGCGAACGCCCGGCCCCGGCCGAGACGCAGCTTGCGGTCGAGGAAGAACACCAACGCGGCGACGCCCACGTTCCAGAGCGCCTCGTAGGCGAAGGTCGGGTGGTAGAGCCCCTCCTCCAGGATCGGCCGCCCCGCCTCGTCACGCAGCGCCTGACCGCCGTCCATCCGGTGGATCTCCAGCCCCCAGGGCAGGTCCGTCCGGCCGCCGTACAGCTCGTTGTTGAACCAGTTGCCCAGCCGGCCGATCGCCTGCGCCAGCGGCAGGCCCGGCGCCAGCGCGTCGGCGACCACCGCGAACGGGATGCCGAGCTGCCGGGCGGCGATGTAGGCGCCGACCGCGCCACCGGCGACCGCACCCCAGATACCCAGGCCGCCCTCGTGGATGAAGAAGACCTTGATCGGGTCACCGCCGGTGCCGAAGTACGCCGCCGGTGAGGTGATCACGTGGTAGATCCGGGCGCCGATGATGCCGGCCGGCACCGCCCAGAGGGCGATGTCGAGCACCGCGCCGGGGGCCACGCCGCGCTGGCGCAACCGTCGCTCGGTGACCCAGCAGGCCACCACGATGCCGGCGATGATGCACAGCGCGTACGCCCGCAGCGGGATCGGGCCGAGATGCCATACGGCGGTGCTCGGGCTGGGCAGGGCGGCCAGGGACGTCGGCGAGGCGAGACTCACGGGTGCACACGCTACCGCTGCGGACCCCCGGAACGTCACCCCGGTCCGCCTCAGCCGCCCGGGTTCCGTGGCCCGTCGGGGCTTTTGTCCCTCGGAACGTCGCGCGCGTCGGCCCCACCCCAGGTGGCGTACCGGTCGGGTCAGCGGGCCGGGTTGCGTACGCCCTCGGCCAACTCCGCGCTGAGCGTCCGCAGAGCGGCCAGCCCGGCCTCCTGGTCGGGGGCGTCGAGCAGGCAGCGGATCAGGGCGCTGCCGACGATCACCGCGTCGGCGTACCCGGCGACGGTGGCGGCCTGCTCCCCGGTGCCCACGCCCAGCCCGACGCCGACCGGGATCTCGCTGATCTCCCGGACCCGCGACACCAGCACCGGCGCTGCCTCCGAGGTCTGCGCGCGGGCCCCGGTGACCCCCATGATCGCGGTGGCGTAGACGAAACCACGGCAGTGTTCGACGGTCATCGCCAGCCGGGCGTCGGTGGACGAGGGGGCGACCAGGAACGTGCGGTCCAGTCCGTGCGCGTCCGAGGCGGCCAGCCACTCCTGGGCCTCGTCGGGGATCAGGTCGGGGGTGACCAGCCCGGTGCCGCCGGCCGCCGCGTAGTCCCGGGCGAAGGCGTCCACGCCGTACCGCTCGATCGGGTTCCAGTAGGTCATCGTCACCACCGGGGCACCGGTGGCCGCGACCTCCTCCACGATGCGCAGCGTGTCCCGGGTGCGTACCCCGCCGGCCAGCGCGATGTCGCTGGCCCGCTGGATGACCGGGCCGTCCATCACCGGATCGGAGTACGGGATCTCCACCTCGATCACGTCGACGCCCGCCGAGACCATCGCCTTCATCGCAGCGATGCTGCCCTCGACCGTCGGGAAGCCGGCCGGCATGCAGCCCACCAGCAGCGCCCGGCCGTCGGCCCGAGCCTTCTCGAACGCCCCACCGATCCGGCTCATGCCGCCGCTCCGCTTCGCTCCGCGCCGTCACGAGACACCAGGGCGAGATGATTCGCTCGCTGACGCTCGCTCATGCCGCCACTCCGCTTCGCTCCGAACCCAGGATGCCGAAGTACTCGCCGGCGGTGTGCACGTCCTTGTCGCCGCGACCGGAGAGGTTGACCACGATGGTGGGTTCCCGGCCCAACTCGGCGGCGAGCTTCGGGGCCACGGCCAGGGTGCCGGCGAGCGCGTGCGCGCTCTCGATCGCCGGGATGATCCCCTCGGTACGGCAGAGCAGCTCGAACGCGGACATCGCCTCGTCGTCGGTGACCGGCAGGTAGCGGGCCCGGCCGGTGTCGTGCAGCCAGGCGTGCTCCGGGCCGACGCCCGGGTAGTCCAGGCCGGCCGAGATCGAGTGCGACTCGACGGTCTGGCCGTCCTCGTCCTGCAGCACGAAGGTCCGCGTGCCGTGCAGCACGCCGGTGGAGCCGCCGGTGATGCTGGCCGCGTGCCGTCCGGTGGCCACCCCGTCGCCGCCGGCCTCGAAGCCGTAGAGGCGTACCTGTGGGTCGTCGACGAAGGCGTGGAAGATCCCCAACGCGTTGGAGCCGCCGCCGACGCAGGCCGTGACGGCGTCCGGCAGGCCGCCGGTGAGCTCCTGGCACTGGGCCCGCGCCTCGTCGCCGATGCCGCGCACGAAGTCGCGCACCAGAGCCGGGAACGGGTGCGGGCCGGCCGCCGTCCCGATCAGGTAGTGCGTGTCGTCGACGTTGGCGACCCAGTCCCGCATCGCCTCGTTCATCGCGTCCTTGAGCGTGCGCGAGCCGTTCGTGACCGGCACCACCTCGGCACCGAGCATCCGCATCCGGGCCACGTTGAGCGCCTGCCGCTCGGTGTCGACCTGGCCCATGTAGACCACGCAGTCCAGGTCGAACAGGGCGGCGGCGGTGGCGGTGGCGACACCGTGCTGACCGGCCCCGGTCTCGGCGATCACCCGCTTCTTGCCCATCCGCCGGGTCAGCAGCGCCTGACCGAGCACGTTGCGCACCTTGTGCGCGCCGGTGTGGTTGAGGTCCTCCCGCTTGAGCAGCACCCGGGCGCCGACACGCGCGGAGAACCGGCGGGCCTCGTAGAGCAGCGACGGGGTGCCGGCGTAGTCGCGCAGCAGGGCGGCGAACTCCGCCCGGAACGACTCGTCGGCCATCGCCGCGCGGTGCGCCGCGTCCAGCTCGTCCAGAGCGGCGACCAGCGCCTCCGGCACGAACCGGCCACCGAACCGGCCGAAATGCCCGGCCGCGTCCGGAAAAGACGCCTGCTCGCTCACGCTGACACTCCGCTCCGCTGCGTGCCCCCGTGAGGCACCACCGCACCGATGATTCGCTCGACAGGCTCGCTCATGCCGACACTCCGCTCCGCTGCGCGCCGCCATCAGCCACCGCGTGGATGACTCGCTCGAAGGACTCGCTCATGTCGGATCCTCTCGCCGCGACGGCGTCAGCGCACCGGGCGGGGCGTGGCGGGGTGGTTGCCGGCGTTGACCAGCTCGGCCACCGCCTCCCGCGGGCTCTTCTGGGTGACCAGGCCCTCACCGACCAGCACCGCGTCCGCCCCGGCCGAGGCGTACCGGATCAGGTCGTGTGGACCACGGACACCGGACTCGGCGATCTTGACGACGTTGCTCGGCAGACCGGGCGCGATCCGCTCGAACACCGACCGGTCGACCTCCAGCGTACGCAGATCGCGGGCGTTGACCCCGATCACCTGCGCGCCGGCCTCCAGGGCCCGGTCGGCCTCCTCCTCGTCGTGCACCTCGACCAGCGCGGTCATGCCCAGCGACTCGATCCGCTCCAGCAGGCCGACCAGCACGTTCTGCTCCAGCGCGGCGACGATCAGCAGCACCAGGTCGGCGCCGTGCGCGCGGGCCTCGTGCACCTGATAGCTGGAGACCACGAAGTCCTTGCGCAGCACCGGGACGCTGACCGCGGCCCGGACGGCGGCGAGGTCCTCCAGCGAACCGCCGAACCAGCGCCCCTCGGTGAGCACGCTGATCGCCCGGGCGCCACCGGCCGCGTAGTCACCGGCCAGGTCCGCCGGGTCGGCGATGTCGGCGATCTTGCCCTTGGACGGCGAGGAACGCTTCACCTCGGCGATGACCGCGACGCCGGGCCGACGCAGCGCGGCGTACGCGTCCAGCGGCGGCGGGGCGGCGGCGGCGAGTTCGCGGATCCGCTCCATCGGGACCTGCTCCTGCCGCCGGTCCACGTCCTCGCGGACGCCGGCCAGGATCTCGTCGAGCACGCTGACGGACGCTGCCGGGCCGGCCTCGTTCCCTTCCGCGTGCGGATGCTCAGCAGTCACCAACGGACTCCCCTCTCCGGGTGTCATGGGCCGATGCTAGGTGCCGCCACCTGGCACCGACCGGTGGGGGTATGGCGCGCCTCACGAAATGGGCTGCGGCATAATGACCGACCTGCGCGAACAGGGCGTGACGCTGCGTCACCCCCTTATCGACGCCCACCCATATCGACGGCAGCCCCGACCTTACCGGTCAGCTTCCGTCGAGGTCGGTCGATGCTGTGAGCAAGCTCAAGGCCGAACGGCCCTTTGCCTGCTCAGACCCCCTGCCGCAGTGTTGATGTCGTGGTCATCACCACGAAACGTGAACCGGGCAGCATCGGACTCGGGCACACTCGATGACGCGCCTACCCCATCGCCACGACGATCTCTCCCCGGGGTGATCATGAATTCCTCCGCGCCGCAGCAGACCATCGGACTCACCACCATCTCGCGTACCGTCGCGTCGCTCGCCGTCGGTGTCGTCCACACGCTGGAGCGCGCCGTGGTCGGCCCGACCCGGATCCGGACCGCCCGCGGCAACGCCTGGGAGGCCATCTGCGCCGACCGGGCCCGAGCCGACCAGCGGGCCGCACTGGACCGGCTGGTCGCCGAACTCGCCGCCAGCCGGTCGGCCGACGCCCGGGACCGCCAGCCGGTCGCCTGACCCCGGTCCGGCCCGCTCAGCGCTCGGTCGGGTCCTCGCCCCGGTCGAGCGCGTCCCACGCCTCGACGGTGCCGGCCCCACGGATCGGGCCCGCCGCCGGTGCCGACTGCCGGGACGGGCGCTCGTACCGGGCACCCATCGCCGGCCAGTCCCGCCCGCGCAGCGCCGTCAACAGCCCGCCGGCCGCCGCCAGCAACCCGCCGAGCAGGGTGAGCGCCGGCCACTGCCGGGCCACCTCGCCGCCGATCTCGGCGACCAGCCCGTATCCGCCGCCGCCGACGATCATCAGGCCGAGCAGCGCCAGCAACCCGCCGAGCACCTGCCGCAGCCGGCCACGGGTGGCCAGCACCGCGCCGCCACCGGCCAGCCCGACCAGGGCGAGCGCGGGCAGCCAGGGCAGCAGTTGCGTCCCGGTCCGCCCTTCGTCCGCCAACGGTGTCGGTACGCCGACCACGTCGGTGTCCACCGCCCAGGTGCGGGTCACCGCCCAGAGCGCCAGCCCCGCACCGGCCAGGCAGAGCAGCACGGCGTACGCCAACTCGCGCCGGCCCGACGCGGACGGCGCGTCGCCCCCGGGCGAGGTCTGCTCACTCACTGGGCTTGCCTTTCGCTCGCGACTGCGGGACTCCGCTGCGCTGCGTTCCTCGCGCTCACCGAACCCACCCTCCGCTCGCGACTGCGGGACTCCGCTGCGCTGCGTTCCTCGCGCTCACCGAGCCGGCCTGAGTGTCTCGGCGGCGGCGATGGCGGCGAGCACCGCGGCGGCCTTGTTGCGGGTCTCCTGGTCCTCGGCGGCCGGATCGGAGTCGGCCACCACCCCGGCACCGGCCTGCACGTACGCGCGACCGGCCCGGATCAGCGCGGTGCGGATGGCGATGGCCATGTCGAGGTCGCCACCGAAGCCGAAGTAGCCGACGGTGCCGCCGTACAGGCCCCGGCGTACCGGCTCCAGCTCCTCGATGATCTCCATGGCGCGCACCTTCGGCGCCCCGGACAGGGTGCCCGCCGGGAACGTCGCGGCCAGCGCGTCGAAGGCGGTGCGGTCGGCGCGCAGTGTCCCGACCACGGTGGAGACGATGTGCATGACATGGCTGTACCGCTCGATGGTGGCGAACTCCGGCACCTCGACGGTGCCCGGTCGGCAGACCCGCCCCAGGTCGTTGCGGCCCAGGTCGACGAGCATCACGTGCTCGGCGCGTTCCTTCGGGTCGGCGAGCAGTTCGGCGGCGAGCCGTGCGTCGGCCTCCGGGGTGGCCCCGCGCGGGCGGGTGCCCGCGATCGGGTGCAGCAGCGCGCGCCGCTCGCCGTCGACCTCGCCGGTCACCTTCAGGTGCGCCTCCGGGGAGGAGCCGACGATGTCGAAGTCGTCGAAGCGCAGCAGGTACATGTACGGGCTCGGGTTGGTGGTGCGCAGCACCCGGTAGACGTCCAGCGGGTCGGCGTCGGTGTCGCGCTCGAACCGTTGGGCGAGCACGATCTGGAAGCACTCGCCGGCCCGGATCGCCTCCTTGGCCGCCTCGACCGCCTTGGGGTAGCCCCCCTCGGGGGTACGGCTGCGTACCTCGCCGGCACTGGGGCGGCGGACCGTGGAGACCATCGGCGGGATCGGCCGGGACAGCGCGGTGGTCATCGCGTCCAGCCGACCCACCGCGTGGTGGTAGGCGGCGGCCACCTGCGCCTCGCGGTCCGGGTCGTCGAGCGGGGGCAGGACCGCGTTGGCGACCAGGATGGCCGAGCCGTCGAAGTGGTCCAGCACCACCAGGTCGGTGGCGAGCATCATGCCCAGCTCGGGTACGCGCAGGTCGTCCTCGGTGAGCGAGGGCAGCCGCTCGAAGCGGCGGATCAGGTCGTACCCGAGGTAGCCGACCATGCCACCGGTCAGCGGGGGCATGGTCCCGTCCGGCTCGCCGGGCGGACCGGCCAGCGCCGCCACCGTGGCCCGCAGCACCTCGACCGGGTCGCCTGCGGTGGGCAGTCCGGCGGGCGGCTCGCCGAGCCAGGCCGCCGAGCCGTCCCGTTCGACCAGGGTGGCGCTGCTGCGCACGCCGACGAAGGAGTACCGGGACCAGGCCAGCCCCGACGAGCCGACGCCCTGCTCGGCGGACTCCAGCAGGAACGTGCCGGGCCCGCCGGCGAGCTTGCGGTAGACCCCGACCGGCGTCTCCGCGTCGGCCAGCAGTCGCCGGGTGACCGGCACCACCCGCCAGCGGGCGGCCAAGTCGGTGAAGGTGGCCAGATCCGGGCTGACCATGCCGTCGGTCATGCCGACGCTCCGGGGCGTCCGAGGAGTCGCGCGTGGTGCCCGTTCACGAGGACACCTCGCCGGAGGTGACCGGGAGTTCGGTGGAGAAGCAGGTGCGCCGGCCGGTGTGGCAGGCCGCGCCGACCTGCTCGACGCTGACCAGCACCGCGTCACCGTCGCAGTCCAGCGCCACGGACCGCACGTACTGGTGGTGGCCGGAGGTGGCGCCCTTGACCCAGTACTCGCGGCGGCTGCGCGACCAGTAGGTGGCCCGGCCGGTGGTCAGGGTGCGGTGCAGGGCCTCGTCGTCCATCCAGGCCACCATCAGCACCTCACCGCTGTCGTGCTGGCGGACCACGGCGGCCACCAGGCCGTCGGGGGTGCGGCGCAGCCGCGCGGCGATCTCCGGATCGAGTCGCGACGGCCGGTCCGGGCCGCCCGGCGGCTCCGGCGGGGAGAGGTGGGCGCCGCTCGTCGGCGCGTCAGGTACGGGCACAGTGACCCATTGTCCCGCACGCGGCGCCGGTACCCCAGTGGGCTCCCGGCTGGCGGACGGCGCAGGGCCGACGGGCTGGCGCAACTGGGTGACGTACCGGTCCAGGCGCCCGTCGAGCAGGGCGTCGGCGAAGTCGGTGCCGGCCACCTCGGCCACCTCGGCAGCGAACGGGCGGATCAGCGGCAGGGTGCCGGCGACCAGCCGGACCGCCGCCGCCCAGAGTTGCCCGGTCGATCCGGGCAGCAGGCCGAGGCAGCGCAGCATGTCCTGCCGGTAGCCGGGCGGGGCCACCGGCAGGTCGAGCGCGGCGGCGAAGGCCGAGCGGCGGGACACCACCCGGACCGAGGGGTTCGCCAACCGCAGCACCGAGGGGCAGAGCCGGGCCAGGTCGGCGGCGGCCAGCCGGACGCCGAGCGGGTCGTCGGCGTCGCGCGCGGCGGCCACCTTGCCGAGGGTGGCGATCAGTTCCTCCAACCGGGGTTCGTCGGCCGGCTGGCAGAGCACGGTCAGGTCGATCCGGTCCCGCCAGTGCGGGTCGGCCCAGAGCAGCCGCGCGGGTGCCGTCACCGGCAGCCCGAACGCCCAGTCGGCCGGCTCCCCCAGCCGCGTCACCCAGGACCGGATGTCGCGGGCGGCGACCGAGACGTGGGTCAGGCGCCCGGAGTGCTCCGTGAGGTACGCCCGTCGTACGGCGTACGGGGCTCCGTTGACCAGCACGTCGACGTCGACGTCGCTGTGCGGGGTGGCGGCTCGACGGGCGTGGCTTCCGCGCAGCAGGATGCCGACCACGGGCCGGTCGGCGGTCGCCCGCAGCCGCGCGGCCCAGTCGTCGAAGAACCCACTGTCCGGTGACGGAGCGTGATCCACTGCGCCATCGTGCCGCAGGTCCGATCCGGGCGCAATGCCCTACAACGGACATGCTGTCCGATACGAAGGCTAAAGCCCGTGCTATGGCGATATCGCACTCTAGCTCGCCCCACGGAATTCAACTACCGTTGATTTCAACAGATGATGAGTTTCGGAGGTGGGCGATGGCGGAGGCGATCGCCGTCCGGGACCTGGTCGTGGACCGGGGCGGACGGCGGGTACTGCACGGGATCGACGCCGGGGTGCCGCGCGGCGCGGTCACCGGGCTGCTCGGCCCCAGCGGCAGCGGCAAGACCACACTGATGCGCGCGATCGTCGGGGTGCAGGTGGTCACCGCCGGTACGGTGACCGTGCTGGGACACCCGGCGGGCGCGACCGAGCTGCGCCACCGGGTCGGCTACGTCACCCAGGCGCCGAGCGTCTACGCGGACCTGACGGTGCGGGAGAACGCCCGCTACTTCGCCGCCCTGCACGACCGGGGCCGGGCCGAGGCGGACCGGGCGGTGTCCGACGTCGGGCTGGCAGCGGCGGCGGGCCAGATCGTCGGCACCCTCTCCGGCGGGCAACGCAGCCGGGCGTCACTGGCCTGCGCGCTGGTCGGCGAGCCGGAGCTGATCGTGCTCGACGAACCCACCGTCGGCCAGGACCCGGTGCTGCGCGCCGAGCTCTGGGCGAGGTTCCACGCCCTCGCCGCGGCCGGGACGACCCTGCTGGTGTCCAGTCACGTGATGGACGAGGCGGCCCGCTGCGACCGGCTGCTGCTGATCCGCGCGGGGCGGCTGGTCGCCGACGACACCCCGGCCGCGATCCGGGCCGCCGCCGGGGTCGACGACCTCGACGAGGCGTTCCTGCGGCTGATCCGGGCGGCCCAGGCCGACGACCAGACCGGCGGGGAGGCGTGATGAACCTACGGATCCTGGCCGCCACCGTCGGCCGCATCCTGCGGCAACTGCGCCACGACCGGCGTACGGTGGCGCTGCTGGTGGTCGTCCCCACCGTGCTGCTCACCCTGGTCTACTACATGTACGCCGACCAGCCCACCCCGCCCGGCCAGCCGTCCACCTTCGACCGGATCGCGCTGGTGATGCTCGGCTTCTTCCCGTTCCTCATCATGTTCCTGGTGACCAGCATCGCCATGCTGCGCGAGCGGACCAGCGGCACGCTGGAACGGCTGCTCACCACCCCGCTGTCCCGCACCGACCTGCTCTTCGGGTACGGCATCGCGTTCGGGCTGGCCGGCGCGGTGCAGGCCACCATCGCCTCGGCCGTGGCGTACTGGGTCTTCGGTCTCCAGACCGCCGGCAGCAGCGCACTGGTGATCCTGGTCGCGGCGCTGAACGCCGTGCTCGCCGTCGCGCTCGGGCTGCTGTGCAGTGCCTTCGCCCGCACCGAGTTCCAGGCCGTACAGTTCATGCCGGTCGTGGTCGCCCCACAACTGCTGCTCTGCGGGCTCTTCGTGCCGCGCGACGAGATGGCCGGCTGGTTGCAGGCGATCAGCGACGTGCTCCCCCTGTCGTACGCCGTCGAGGCCCTTCAGGAGGTCGGCGCGCACGCCGAGCCGACCGCGACGATGTGGCGGGACGTGGCGGTGGTCGCCGGTGCGGCGGTGCTGGCGCTGGTGCTCGCCTCGGCCACGCTGCGACGGCGCAGCGGCTGACGGGGCCACCGAGCGGGAAGAGAGGGCGATGGCACGGCGCAGCGGACGGCGACCCGGCAACCCGGCGACCCGGGACGCGATCCTGGCGGCGGCCCGCACCGCCTTCGCGGAGCGGGGTTTCGACGCCGCCACCATCCGGGCCGTCGCCGCCGCCGCCGAGGTCGACCCAGCCCTGGTGCACCACTACTTCGGCAGCAAGGAGCAGTTGTTCCTGGCCGCCGTGCAGGCGCCGGTCGACCCTCGGGAGCTGCTGCCGGCGGTGCTCGAAGGCGGCCGCGACGGGATCGGGGAACGACTGGTCCGTACGTTCGTCGCGGTGTGGGACTCGCCGGCCGGCGCCGCCGGGGTGGCCCTGCTGCGGTCGGCGGTCGGCAACGAGTGGACCGCCCGGCTGGTCCGGGAGTTCCTGACCACCCAGGTGTTGCGCCGGATCCTCGATCACCTCGACGTCGACCCGGCCCAGCTTCCGTTGCGCGGCGGGCTGGTGGCGACCCAGTTGATCGGGCTGGCCGTCATGCGGCACGTCATCCGGCTGGAGCCGATCGCCTCCGCCGAGCCGGAGACCCTGGTCGCCACCGTCGGGCCGACCGTGCAGCGCTACCTCACCGGCGAGTTGGTCGACTGAGGCGCGCTCAGGCGCCGGCCGCCGGGTGCAGCATCTCGTCGAAGATCCGGGGCAGCTCGTCGTGTCCGGCCACCGGGCGCGCGAAGGCGAGCCGGGTCCGGTGCCGGGCACCCGCGTGCCCGAACGAGACCAGCATCCCGTACCTGTCGATCCGCTCCAGCCGAGGCGTCACGTCGCCGTCGGTCAGGCCCAGCCGGCGGCGCAGGTAGGCGGTCAGCCGGCCGGCGTACCGGTCGGCCAGGTCGGCCAGCAGCACCGCCTCGACCGGGTGCAGCGGGTCCGGCTCCGCCTCGGCGTACGCCGCCGGGTCGACCCGGCGCAGCGTGCCGGCGCGGTCCCACTGGGCCTGCTCCACCTCGAAGCGGCACAGCCGGAACCGGGTGCCGACGTCGAGCAGGTCCCCGGTGGCGTCCACCTCGGCGAAGTCCAGCGCGGCGGCGCGTTCCTCGGGGCCGCTCAACTGGCGTACCCAGCCGGAGACCAGCGCGCGGCCCAGCGACGGTGCGCCCGCGGCGGGCGGCAGGTCCAGCACGTCCAGCGCCACGGCGAGCGGGCGGTCCGGACCGGTGGTACGCAGGGCGGCGGTGAGGTCACTGACCACCGGCACCAGCAGCAGCACCCGGCCGTCGCGGTCGGTGACGTGGCGGACGTGGTGCAGACCGGGTCGGCAGGCCACGTGAACGAGACCGGCCAACCGGCCCGCGACGAGGGTACGAACGATCTCGGCAGGGCTCGGCCGCATGGCACGACCTCCTTCTAAGGTTAGGCTTACCTAACCCGAAGACTAGGGCATCGCGCCGATCACGTCCACCGGATCCGGGCACCGGCCTCGCCGGGACACGTCCGCGCCGATCACCGCGTCTGCTCCAGCCAGGAGGCGTAGAGCAGGCCGTAGACCGAGTCCGGGTCCCGGATCAACTCCTCGTGCGGCCCACGCTGCACGATCCGACCCCGGTCCACCACGATCACCTCGTCGGCGCCCTGCGCGGTGGAGAGCCGGTGCGCGATCGCCAGCGTGGTCCGCCCCCGGGTCACCGCGTCCAGCGTCCGTTGCAGGCGTACCTCGGTGGCCGGGTCGACCGCGCTGGTCGCCTCGTCCAACACCAGCAGATCCGGGTCGGCCACGTACGCCCGGGCCAGCGCCACCAACTGCCGCTCCCCCACGCTCAACGCCTCACCGCGCTCACCCACCCCGGTGGCCAACCCGGCCGGTAGCCCGTCCAGCCAGTCGGCCAGCCCCAGGTCGCTGAAGGCCGCGGTGAGCTGCTCGTCGGTCAACTCGGGACGACCGAACCGCACGTTGTCCGCCACCGACGCGTCGAACAGGAAGCCGTCCTGCGGCACCATCACCACCCGGGACCGCAACGAGTCGAACCGGACGTCGGTCAACGGCACCCCGGACAGCAGCACCGCACCCGCCGACGGGTCCATCAACCGGGTCAGCAGCTTGGCGAAGGTGGTCTTGCCGCTGCCCGTCTCGCCCACCACCGCGACCCGACTCTTCGCCGGGATCTCCAGGCTGACGTCGTGCAACACGGTCGGCCCGTCCGGGTAGGCGAAACGCACCTGCGCGAAGCGGATGTCCAGCGGCCCACCGGGCAGCTCCCGCCCCTGCGGACCCGGGTCGGCCACGTCCGGCGAGACGTCCAGCACGTCCAGCACCCGCCGCCACCCGGCGATCGCGTTCTGCGCCTCGTTGAGCACCTCCGTGGCGATCTGCACCGGCTGGATGAAGAGCGTCACCAGGAACAGGAACGCGGTGACCGCGCCGATGCTCAACGTCTGGTCGGCGCCGAGGAGCACGCCGAGCACCACCACACCGGCCAGCGCCATCCCGGCCGCCAACTCCCCCACGGAGCTGCCGAGGATGCTGATCCGGATGGCCTTGCGCTGCGCCTGCTGCTGACTGTCGATCGCTTCGTCCAGCCGCCGCGACGTCCGGCCGGCGATGCCGTACGCGCGGATCACCGGCGCGCCGACCACGCTCTCGCCGACCGCCGCCAGCAACGTGCCGGTCCGCTGCCGCACCACCCCGTACGCGGCGGCGAGTCGACGCTGGATCAACCGGATCACCAGCACCGCCGGCACGAACGCCGCGAAGACCACGAGCGTCAGTTGCCACGAGTACGCCAGCATCACCGCCGTCGTCACCACCAACTGACCCAGGTTCACCAGCAGGATCACACCGCCCCACTGGAGGAACTGGGTGATCTGGTCGACGTCGCTGGTGACCCGGGAGACCAGCGAGCCCCGCCGCTCGGACTGCTGGTGCAGCATCGACAGGTCGTGCACGTGCCGGAACGCCCGCACCCGGACCCCGGCCAACGCCGTCTCGCTGACCGTGAACAGCCGCCGCATCATCAGATAGCCGCAGGCGGTGGTCACCACCAGCACGGCGGCGGTGACCGCCACGACGACGAACAACGCGTTCAGGTCGAGCCCACCGACGATGCCCCGGTCGATGCCCTGCTGCACCGCCACCGGCACGGCCACCCGGCCGACCATGTAGACCAGTGCCAGGCCGAGGGTGGCGCCCAGGCCGACCCGCAGCTCCGGCGACAGCGCCAACCCCCGGCGCAGCGTCCGCCAGGTCGACTCCGCCGGCTCCGGCACCTCCGTGGTCACACTCGCGCTCACCGGTGCCGTCCTTCGTTCACGACTGCGGTACTCCGCTGCGCTGCGTTCCTCGCGCTCACCGGTCCACCTCCAGGGAGGAGGCCAGCGGGGTGACCTCGTCGTACGTCGGTTGCCGCTCGTGGTCCACCTCGGCCTGCTCGTACGCGGTGACCAGGTTGGCGTAGCCGGGCACGGTGGCCAGCAGCGTGGTGTGGGTGCCCCGCGCGATCACCCGGCCCTGCTCCAGGTAGATGACCTCGTCGGCGAGGGCGATGGTGGCCCGGCGGTAGGCCACCACCAGGATCGACGCTCCCGGGCCGCCCGCCTCGGACGAGCGCAGCGCGGCCAGGATGGCGGCCTCCACGCGCGGGTCGACCGCGCTGGTGGCGTCGTCGAGCACCAGCAGGCGGGGACGCCCGGCCAACGCCCGGGCCAGGGTGAGACGCTGTCGCTGCCCGCCGGAGAGCGAGGTGCCCCGCTCGCCGACCCTGGTGTCCAGCCCGTCGGGCAGCGCGGCGACGAACCCGTCGGCCTCGGCCAGCCGCAACGCGGCCCACACGGCCTCGTCGTCGATGCCCGCCCGGTCCAGCGAGACGTTGGCGCGGACGGTGTCGTCGAAGACGAACGGCACCTGCGCCACCAACGCCACGGTGCCGGCGAGTGAGTCGGCGGCCAGCTCGCGCAC
Source organism: Micromonospora sp. NPDC049903 (assembly GCF_044460945.1). Taxonomy (NCBI): domain Bacteria; kingdom Bacillati; phylum Actinomycetota; class Actinomycetes; order Micromonosporales; family Micromonosporaceae; genus Micromonospora; species Micromonospora sp. NPDC049903. Next base: position 135,293 of record NZ_JBITKL010000003.1, on the reverse strand, counting down.
GTCCACGCCGTCGAGGCGTACGGTCCCGGCGCGGGGGTCGATCAACCGCACCGCCAGCGACGCCACGGTGGACTTGCCGGAGCCGGTCGGTCCGACCAGGGCCACGGTCTTGCCGGCCGGCACGGTGAAGGTGACCTCGCCGAGCACCTCGGTACCGGGCAGGTGCGCCTCGGCCGGCTCGTAGGCGAAGGCGACGTCGGTGAAGGAGAGCGTGGCGGGCGCCTCGGCGTCCGGGTCGAGCCGGGTGCTGCCGTACGGCATCTCGCCGGTGGCGTCGAGCACCCGGCGGACCCGGTCCCACCCGGCGACGCTGCGCGGAAGTTCGGCCAGGACCCAGCCGATGGCCCGCACCGGGAAGGCCAGCACGGTGAAGAGGAACGCGACGCTGACCAGCTCGGCGACCGAGATGGCGCCCTGCTGCAACCGGTACGCGCCGACCACCAGCACGGCGAGCGTGCCGAGGCTGGGCAGGGTCTCCAGCATCGGGTCGAAGATGCCGCGCAGCCGCCCGACCGAGATCAGGGCGTCGCGCAACTGACCGGCGCGGGCCGCGAACCGGTCGGTCTCCTGGGCCTCCCGACCCATCGTCTTGACCACCAGAGCGCCGTCGAAGCTCTCGTGCGCGATGCCACTGACCTCGGCACGCAGCCGCTGCGCGCGGGCCTGACGCGGGGCCATCCGGCGGGAGTAGGCCACGTTGAGCGCGAACAACGCCGGGAACACGGCCAGCCCGACCAGGGCCAGGGCCCAGTCGGTGACGAAGAGCGATCCGACCGCGCCGACCAGCATCACCAGCGTGCCGACCGCGAACGGCAGCGGCGCGATCGGGTGCCAGGCGGCCTCCACGTCCGAGTTCGCGTTGGACAGCAGGGTGCCGGTGGCGTTGCGGTGGTGCCAGGACAGCGGTAGTTCGAGGTATCGGCGGGTGACCCGGCGTCGGTAGTCGGCCTGGAGGCGGTACTGCATGTATCCCGCGCCGAGCCGCCGGCCGAAGATGCCGACCACCCGCAGCACGCTGATCCCGAGCAGCGCGGCGGCGGCCAGGGCCAGTACGCCCACGCCGACCGACCCGCTTTCGATGGCCGGGACCACCACGTCGCCGACCACCGCGCCGACCACGAACGCGCTGCCCACCACCATCACACCGAACAGCACACTGCCGCTGACCGCGACCGCGAAGATCCTCGGTTGTTCCCGGATGGCCCGCCACAGGACGGCCAGCCCGCGACCGAGCACCTCCCGACTAGTCCCGCTCGCCACGTATCTCCCCCGCCGTAAGCCGCCACAATCCTCCCTCATCCTTACCGCAGCGCGCCCATCCCGCCGACCCGCGGCAATATGTCCGACGTCACCTCGCACGTCGGCACGAACCCGGCGGACCGACCGTGCTCCGCCTACGATCACGACATGCCGCGCTACGCCCGGTCGGAGCGCGAGGCGCTCACCGACCTGATGTCTTCCCTGGGTCCGGACGCCCCGACGCTCAACGAGGGCTGGACCACCCGTGATCTGGCCGCGCACCTGGTGGTGCGGGAGCGGCGGCCGGACGCCGCCGCCGGCATCCTGATCGGGCCGCTGCGCGATTACGCCGAGCGGGTCCGGCGCGAGATCGCCGCGCAGGACTGGGCCGACCTGCTCGCCGAGGTACGCCGGCCACCGGTGTGGAGCCCGGTGAGCAACCCGCTCACCGACGAGCTGGCCAACACGATGGAGTTCTTCATCCACCACGAGGACGTCCGGCGGGCCCAGCCCGAGTGGCAGCCCCGCGCGCTGCCCACCGGACTGGAGCAGGTGTTGTGGCGACGGGCCGCCACCCTGGCGCGGATGGCCCTGCGCCGGTTCCCGGCCGAGGTGTCCGTCCGGGCACCGGGGCTCGGCGAGGTGACCGCCGGTCGGGGCGGCGAGGCGCTGGGGCTGATCGGCGCCCCGGGCGAGCTGGTGCTGTTCCTGAGCGGCCGGCAGCGCGCGTCGCGGGTGCAGGTCGAGGGCGGTGCCGAGTCCGCGGATCGGCTCCGCAGCGCCAACCTGGGCTTCTAACCGTCTGTGCGGAACCGGTCACGGCGATATCCGAAACGTTATTTGTCCGATCTCCCGGCCCTCCGCGCCGCTCCCGTACGCTGGCCGCGCCGCCTCGTGGGGAAGCGGCGCGACAGGGAGCCCGATGCGAAGCTTTGCGGTCTCGGCCCTGCGGGAGCCCCCGTTCTCCGGCGCCCGGCATCACGACACCGAGCAGGTTGCCCGGGAGAGCACGGACTGGGCGCAGCACCTGGGTCTGATCAGTAACGGGCAACGACTACGCCGGGCCGATGCGGCCGGGCTGGCCGGACGGGCCTGCCCGGAAGCGTCGCTGGACGGCCTGCGCCTGCTGGCCGACCTGATCTCCTGGCTGTTCGTGATGGACGACGCCTGCGACGAGGACGGCCTGGGCAGCGACCCGACCCGACTCGCGCCGACCGTGGCCGCACTGCTCGACGTACTGGACCGCCAGGGCACGCCGACGGAGTCGGCGGTCGGCACGGCCGGGCCCCTGGGGCTCGCGCTGGCCGACCTGTGCGGGCGCGTCCGGGCCCGTCAACGCCCGGCGGTGCTGCTGCACTTCACCTCGGCCATGCGGGGCTACCTGCTCGCGCTGCTGTGGGAGGCGGCCAACCGCGAACACGGCCGGGTGCCGCCGGTCGACGAGTACGTCCAGATGCGCCGGCACACCGGCGGCGTCTATCCCAGCATCACGCTCACCGATCTGGCGCTGGACGGTTTCCCACCGGCCGACCAGCGGGCCGACCCCGACTGGGCCGAGTTGGACCTGCTCGCCGCCGACCTGGTCTGCTGGTGCAACGACGTCTTCTCCTACGGCAAGGAGCACCGGGACGGCCCGGACGCGCACAACCTGGTCACCGTGCTGGCCGGGGAGACCGGCGACGAGTCGACGGCGCTGCGGGCCGCCGCGGAGCGGTTCAACGACGGGCTGAGCGCATATCTGACCGCCGAGCACGAGTTGCTGGCCAGTCACGGCGACGCGGTCCGGCCGGCGCTGGCGGCCCGCCGCAACTGGATCCGGGCCACCTACGACTGGTCCCGGGCCGCCGAGCGGTACGCGTGACACGACGGCGTCATCGACCGGCACGGGGGCGGCGATGATCGTCAGGGCTAGCCGATGCCCCGGCGCAGGCAATACCCTTCGGTAACGAACACCGACGTGACGACCGTCACGCCTCCACCCCCGAAGGCGGCTACAGCGATGGCTCTCGATGTACCGTACCGTTCCATTCCTGACATGTTCCTCAAGCGTGTGGCGGCCACCCCCGACCGCCATGCTTTCGCCCACCCCGGTCCGGACAACACGCCGGTCTGGCTGACCTGGACGCAGGTCGCCACCCGGGCGAAGGCGGTCGCCGCTGGTCTGCACGGCCTGGGCGTCGGCCAGGAGGACCCGGTGGCGATCCTGGCGAACACCCGGCTCGACTGGGTGATCGCCGACTTCGGCGTCATGTGCGCCAGCGGCGCGACGACCACGGTCTACCCGACGACCGAACCGCAGGACGCCACCTACATCCTCGCCGACTCCGCCTCCAAGGTGCTGTTCGCCGAGGACCCGTCCCAGGCGGCCAAGATCGCCGGCGCGGACCTGCCCGCGCTGACCCATGTGGTCCTCTTCGACGGCGAGCCCGACCCGACGGCGGCGGTGCCCCAACTGACCCTCGTCCAGTTGGAGGAGCAGGGCGCCCAGCGACTCGCCGAGGACCCGGAGCTGGTCGACCGCATCGTGGCCGGCATCGGCCCCGAGCACCTGGCCACCCTGATCTACACCTCCGGCACCACCGGACGACCCAAGGGCGTCGAGCTGCTGCACGGCGGCTGGTGCTGGGAGGGTGTGGCGCAGGAGGCGGTGGGCCTGCTGCGCGAGGACGACCTTCAGTACCTCTGGTTGCCGCTGTCGCACTCGTTCGGCAAGACGCTGCTCTGCGGCACCACCCACGTGGGCATGCCGACGTACGTGGACGGGCGGGTCGACAAGCTCGTCGAGCTGCTCTCGGTGGTCCGTCCGACGCTGATGTGCGGCGCGCCCCGGGTCTTCGAGAAGGTCTACAACAAGTCGGTGACGACCGCGCAGGGCGCCGGCGGCGCGAAGGCGAAGATCTTCGCCTGGGCGGTCGGCGTCGGCAAGGAGAAGGTCGCCCTCGACCAGGCCGGCAAGCCGGTGCCGGGCGGCCTGAAGCTCAAGTACGCGGTGGCCGAGAAGCTGGTCTTCAGCAAGCTCCAGGCCCGCCTCGGCGGGCGGATCCGGGTGCTGGTGTCCGGTGCCGCCCCGCTCAGCCCGGAGATCGCGACCTTCTTCGCCGCCGCGAACCTGCCGATCTCCGAGGGCTACGGGCTGACCGAGAGCAGCGCCGGCAACTTCGTCAATCCGCCCGGCAAACTGCGGATCGGCACCGTCGGCAAGGCCATGGGCGACCTGGAGTGCCGCATCGACAGCGACGGCGAAATCCTGATCAAGGGTCGGCCGGTCATGCGCGGCTACCACAACCTGCCGGAGGAGACGGCCGCCGTCTTCACCGAGGACGGCTTCTTCCGGACCGGCGACATCGGCAGCCTCGACGCCGACGGCTACCTGCGCATCACCGACCGGAAGAAGGACCTGGTCAAGACGTCCGGCGGCAAGTACATCGCGCCGTCGCACATCGAGGGCATGTTCAAGGCCACCTGCCCGTACACCTCCCAGGCGGTGGTGATCGCGCAGGCCCGCAACTTCTGCACCCTGCTGGTCACGCTGGACCCGGACGCCATCGCCGGCTGGGCCGCGGGCACCCCGCTGGAGGGTCGCCCGTACGCCGAGATCGTCTCCTCGTCGGAGGCGCAGGCCATGGTCGATGGGTACGTGGCCGAGCTCAACACCAAGCTGAACCGCTGGGAGACCATCAAGAAGGTCACCATCCTGCCGCGCGACCTGACCATCGAGGACGGCGAGATCACCCCGTCGCTCAAGATCAAGCGGCGTGGGGTGGAGAGCAACTTCTCCGCCGAGATCGACAAGATGTACGCGGGCACGGTCGCCGAGATCTGACCCTCGTCGACAGCGGAACGCACGTCGTCGGCCCCGCGCCCACCGGTGGGTGCGGGGCCGAGGCGTACCCGCTCACAGGTGGCGTCCCCGCCAGGTGGTCTGCTCGGCCTCGGCGGCGAGCTGCTCGGCCATCGCCACCTCCCGGACCTGGTGGCGCAGCGGCGCATCGGTCAGCGTCTGCACCACCGCCACCGCCAGCACGACCACGGTGAGCAGCGCCAGGGCGACCAGTTCCGGCACCTGGGCGGCGACCGGGACCAGCAGCACCAGCAGGCACACACCGCCGAGGGTCGGCCACCGCATCGTGTGCAGGACCCGCCAGCCCAGCACCACCAGCGTCACCAGATAGAGCGCCACCCCGCCGTGCAACACCAGCAGGTCCCCGCCGGGCAACAGGCTCCCGGCCGGGGTGGCCGGCTCGGCGGCACCGCTGAGCACCCGTTTGAGCCCGAGCGCGAACAGGATCGGGCCGGCGACCAGCGGCAGGTGCAGGTAGGTGTAGGCGTCGCGGGCCAGCGCCGACCGCGCTCGCGGGTCCCGGGTGCGGTGCAGCACCTGTTCCAGCGCCAGCGCCAGCGTGTCGAAGTACGACCACCAGAGCGCGGCGACCACCGCCACCGCGAGCATCGCCGAGATGATCACCAGCCAGGTCAGCGGCAGTTCGACGACGAAGCCCGCGCCGAGCCCCAACGCGATGATCGTCTCGCCGAGCGCCACCAGCACGATCAGGGCGTGCCGCTCGGCCCAGTGCCCGGCCGAGAGCAGGGTCCAGTTGCTGCTGCCCAGGGCCACCGCCGTGCCGTACTCGACGACGATCGCCGCGATCCAGAACAGCAGCCGCAGCCCGACCTCGCCCGGCTCGTCGGCGAGCCGCTGCGGCAACAGCGCGGCGGCCAGCACCAGCGTGCCGACCACCGCCGCCCGTCCCGTCGCGGCCAGGAAGCGGCGACGCAGCTCGGGATCGCCCCGGGCCAGCCAGCCCAGGATGCCCACCTGGATGGCCCGGACGAGGAAGTAGCAGATCGCGAAGACCAGCGGCCCGGACAGCCCGCCGGCCTCGCTGCGGAAGGCCTGCGGCATGGCGAGCGCGAAGACCAGGGCCCCACCGATGGTGGCGAACGCGAGGAAGGGCAGCACCCCCTGGTCGGTACGGACCAGGTTGCCGATCACCGCGAAGCCGGTCCAGGCCCACCAGAGCAGCACCAGCACGACCACGCACTGGAGCAGGCCACGCGGCGTGAAGTTGTCGGCGGTGAGCGTGGTGACCTGGATGAAGGCGAAGACGAAGACCAGGTCGTAGAAGAGCTCCAGGCGGGTGGCGCGGGACCCGGGTGCACCCGGTCGCACCCCGCGCGACCAGCGCACGCCCCTGAGTCCGTCCACCCCGGCAGTCTGCCCGGCACCGACCGGCAGGCGGGGTCGATCAGCCGGATCGACCGGCGGGCCACGCTCAGGCGATGACGCTCGGCTCCCGCCACCGGGGCAGGCCGGCGCGGTCCAGGTCGTACCGGACCGCGGCGATCCGGCCCACCGCCTCGACCAGGTCCGCGGCGGGCAGGGTGAAAGGCAGCCGCAGGAAGCGTTCCAGCGTGCCGTCCAGGCCGAACCGGGGTCCCGGCGCCAGGCGTACGCCGACCTCCTCCGTCGCCCGGGCCAGCGCGCTGGAGATCGGGCCGTCCAGTTCGGCCCAGAGCGTGACGCCGCCGCGCGGCACGGTGACCCGCCACTCCGGCAGCCGGTCGGCCAGCGCGCCGAGCAACGCGTCCCGTTGCACTGCCAGTTGCGTACGCCGGGCGGCGACGATGCCGGGCGCGGCGGCCAGCAGGTGCACGGCGACGAGTTGGTCCAGCACCGGACTGGACATGTCGACGCCGACCCGGGCCGCGGCCAGCCGCTGCACCTGCGGCGCGGAGGCCCTGATCCAACCGATCCGCAGGCCGCCCCAGAAGGGCTTGCTCATGCCGCCGATGCTGACCACCCGGGAGTGCCGGTCGAAGCTCGCGGTCGGCGGCGGCAGTGTGGTGCCGTCCAGCGGCAGGTCCACGAAGGACTCGTCGATCACCAGGTCGGTGCCGACGGCATGCGCGGTGGTCACCAGCCGCTCGCGCAGCTCCGCCGCCATCAGGTGCCCGGTCGGGTTCTGGAAGTCCGGGATCAGGTAGGCCACCCGGGGGCGTACCTGCCGGAGCGAGCCGAGCATCAGGTCGGCGTCCCAGCCGGTGGCGTCGGCGGCCAGGCCGTGGGTGGTGATCCGGGCCCGTCGGGCGGCCAGCGCGGCCAGCGCGTTGGGGTAGCTCGGTGACTCGACCAGCACCCCGCCGCCCGGCGCCAGGGCCAGCCGGAGCACCAGGTCAAGGGCGTGCTGGGTGCCGTTGGTGACCATGATCTGGTCGGGTGAGGTGGGCAGTCCCCGGTCGGTGTAGCCCTGGGCCACCGCCTCCCGCAGCTCGATGATGCCGGTCGGGTGGTAGCCGGCCCCGCCGAGGTAGCGGGGCAGGTCCTCGGTCGCGGCCTGGGCCGCCGGCAGCAGCTCCGGTGGGGCGGCCAGCGCCGCCACCCCCAGGTCGATCATGTCCCGGTCGTCGAGCGGGATCCAGAGCCCGTTGGGCGCCACCCGGTGCGTGCCGGGCAGCCGGGTCCAGCTTCCCGCACCCCGGCGGCTGGAGAGGTGCCCACTGTCGCGCAGTTCTCGGTAGGCGGCGGTGACGGTGGTCCGGCTGATCCGCAGCGCCTCGGCCAGGTCCCGTTCCGCCGGCAGGCGTACGCCCAGCGGCAGTCGTCCGTCGGCGAGCAGGCCGCGTACCGCGCCGGCCAGCGCGGCGTAGTCGGGACTGCGCCGTCGCCCGGGCAGGGCATGCCACTGACCGAGTAGTCGGGCCAATTGCGCCCCACGCACCTGACTCGCCATGGCCACTCCCCGAAAATTGGCTCTATGCGTGCCCAGATTGGCCCCTAGAGTGGCATGCGTGACCCTGATTGGCAACCTCCGCCACCGGCCGGTCCGGCGACTGACCCAACTCCACGTCGGCCTCGTCCTCTACGGCTTCAGCATGGCGCTGATGATCCGTTCCGAGCTGGGCCTGAACCCCTGGGACGTGTTCCACCAGGGGCTCTCCCGGCTGACCGGGCTGACCATGGGCACCACGGTCATCCTGGTGGGCGCCCTGGTGCTGTTGGCCTGGATCCCGCTGCGGCAACGTCCCGGCATCGGCACCGTTGCCAACGTGGTGGTGATCGGCCTGGCCGTCGACGCCACGCTGGCCCTGCTGCCCACCGGCGGGCCGCTGCCGGTGCGGATCGCGCTGCTGGTGGCCGGCATCGTCGGCAACGGCGTCGCCACCGCCCTCTACCTCGGCGCCCGACTCGGGCCGGGGCCCCGCGACGGGCTGATGACCGGCCTCGTCGCCCGCCGGCCCGGCTGGTCGCTACGCCTGGTCCGCACCGCCATCGAGATCGGCGTGCTGGCCGTCGGCTGGCTGCTCGGTGGGACGGTCGGCCTCGGCACCGTCGCGTACGCGCTGACCATCGGCCCGCTCGCCCAGTTCTTCCTGCCGGTCTTCGACACCCCCGAGCCGGGACCCGCACCGGTCGAGACCGCGCCCGCCACCTGACGGCGTCACCGCGCCACCCCGCGTACCGGCAGCACCGCCGACCGACACGCGACATCGACCCTCGGCGATGGTGTCTTGACGCAGAGTCGCAGTGGGTCGGGCGGTGTTTCCTTCCCGCCGCACTGACGGCAGAATCTCCACATGGGGGAGAACGCCTGGCGACGGACCGACGCGTGGATCTTCGTCTCGTTGGTGATCGCCAGCGGCGCGGGGAGGCACCGGCGTTCCCCGACAACCCGCAGGCCCGAGGGCGTACGCCTGGCCGACGTGATCTCCACGGCCGACCACCTCGACCGGACACTCCCCGAACGACACGACATCGAGGGCGCGATCCGCCGACTGCTCGGCGCCGGCCTGGTGGACGTCGCCGACGGCTGGTTCCGGATCACCGCCGACGGGGAGCGGCTCTGGCGTACCCGACCCAGCGCCGGGCTGGCCACCACCGTCGACACCGTGCAGGGCGTGCTCAGCCGACGGCACCCGCCCGGCAACGCGGACTGGCACCTCGACGAGGCCGAGCACACCGCCGCCGTCCAGGAATACCTGGTCCGTTCCGTGCCGATGCCCCGCCGCTCACCCGAGGGCCATTCCGGCCGGGGCTGAGCGCCCGGACAGCGACCGAGGCTGGCCGACGGGTCAGCGGACGGGGTGACCCGCGCCGCGCAACGCGTCCTTGACCTCGGTGACGGTCAGCTCCCCGAAGTGGAAGACGCTCGCCGCGAGGACCGCGTCGGCACCCGCGCCGATCGCCGGAGGGAAGTGCGCCACCTCGCCCGCGCCACCACTGGCCACCACCGGCACGTCGACCACCCGGCGTACCGCGGCGATGAGTTCGAGGTCGAACCCGGCCTTCGTGCCGTCGGCGTCCATCGAGTTCAGCAGGATCTCCCCGGCACCCAGCTCCGCGCCGCGTGCGGCCCACCACACCGCGTCCAGCCCGGTCCCCCGCCGGCCGCCGTGCGTGGTGACCTCGAAACCGCTGTCGGTGGTGCCGGCCGGTGCCCGCCGCACGTCCAGCGAGAGCACCAGCACCTGGCGGCCGAACCGGTCCGCGATCTCGGCGATCAGCTCCGGCCGGGCGATGGCCGCGGTGTTCACCCCGACCTTGTCGGCACCGGCGCGCAGCAGCGTGTCCACGTCCCCCACCGCACGCACGCCACCGCCCACGGTCAGCGGGATGAAGACCGACTCGGCGGTACGCCGCACCACGTCGAGCATGGTGCCCCGGTCACTGGAGGAGGCGGTCACGTCCAGGAAGGTCAGCTCGTCCGCGCCCGCCCGGTCGTACGCCGCCGCCAGCTCGACCGGATCACCGGCGTCCCGCAGGTCGAGGAAGTTGACCCCCTTGACCACCCGACCGGCGTCCACGTCGAGACAGGGGATCACGCGCACCGCCACCGTCATGCCGGAAGCCTATCGCTCGGTGCCGGTGCGCTGACCGGCCGTACCCGGGCCCTCGGCCGGCTGACGTGTTAGCAGGGGACCCTTCCTCTACCGCAGGCGTTAACAAGGTGCCCTTCCTTACCGCTCGGCGAGGGTTTCCAGGGCCTGGGCGACGGTGAACGCGCCCGCGTAGAGCGCCTTGCCGGCGATCACGCCCTCCACGCCGATCGGCTCCAGCGTCGCCAGCGCCCGCAGGTCGTCCAGGGTCGAGACACCCCCGGAGGCGATCACCGGGGCGTCGGTGCGGCCACACACCGCCCGCAGCAGGTCCAGGTTCGGCCCGCGCATGGTGCCGTCCTTGGTGATGTCGGTGACCACGTACCGGGAGGCGCCGGCCTTGTCCAGCCGCTCCAGCACCTCGTACAGGTCACCGCCGTCGCGGGTCCACCCGCGCGCCGCCAGGGTCCGACCCCGCACGTCCAGCCCGATCGCGACCCGGTCGCCGTACTCGCCGCAGATCCGGTCGCACCACTCCGGGTCCTCCAGCGCCGCGGTGCCGATGTTCACCCGCTCGGCGCCGGTGGCCAGGGCGGCCCGCAGGGACGCGTCGTCCCGGATGCCGCCGGACAGTTCGACCCGTACGTCGAGCCGACGCACCACCTCGGCGAGCAGCGCCGCGTTGGAGCCCCGGCCGAACGCCGCGTCGAGGTCGACCAGGTGGATCCACTCGGCACCGTCCTGCTGCCAGGCCAACGCGGCCTCCAGCGGATCGCCGTAGGTGGTCTCGCTACCCGCGGCGCCCTGCACGAGTCGGACGGCCTCGCCGTCGGCGACGTCCACGGCGGGCAACAGGGTGAGGCTCACGAATCTTGGTCCTCTCAGATCAGGAACGGCGGTTCAGGGCGATCACCACGATCACCGGCAGAACGAGCAACAACAACACGATCAACAACAGCCGCAGCCCCAGGTCGGGCACGAGCAGCCAGATCAGGACCAGCGCCGCCAGGGTCAGCGCCACGATCGCGGCACGTTCACCCCGGGAGTACCGGAGCAACCGACCGGTCCGGCCCCGGCGGGCGGTGGGCACGAGCCGGCGGACCAGCGCACGACGCCGGGCCCGGCGGGCCATCGCCCGTTCCCGGACCACCTGACGTCGGGCGGCCTCCGCCTCGCGGACCGCGCGACGGCGGGCCCGTTCCTTGCTCACCGGCGCCTCCGCGTACGCCCGGTCGTCCCCGGCCGCCGGGCCCTGCCCCGGTCAGCCACCGACGGGCACCGTGGCCAGCCAGTTGCGCAGCAGGGCGGCACCGGTGTCGGCGGACTTCTCCGGGTGGAACTGGGCGGCCGACAGCGCACCCCGTTCCACCGCCGCGACGAAGTCACGGTCGTGGTGGGCGGTGGTCACCTTGGCGCCGGCCTCGGTCAGCGCCGCCACGTCACCGGCCGCATACGAGTGCACGAAGTAGAAGCGGCTGTCAGCGGGCAGGCCGGCGAAGAGCACCGAACCCACCGGCGCCTGCACGGTGTTCCAGCCCATGTGCGGCAACCGGGCGGCGGGGAGCCGGGTGACGCCACCCGGCAGCAGACCCAGCCCCTTGGTGACCACCCCGTGCTCGTCACCGGACTCGAAGAGGATCTGCATGCCCACGCAGATGCCCAGCACCGGCCGACCGGCGGCGACCCGCTCGGCGATCACCGGACCCGCGCCGATCTCCTCGATGCCGGCCATGCACGCGGCGAAGGCACCCACCCCGGGCACCACCAGACCGTCGGACTGCGCGGCGGCGGCCAGGTCTCCGGTGACCACCACGTCGGCACCGGCGGCGGCCAGCGCCCGTTCCGCCGAGCGCAGGTTGCCCGACCCGTAGTCGAGCACCACGACCCGGCAACGCGCGTCCTCGGCACCGGCCGGGCGACTGGTCACGTCGGCCACTATCCCTCCCCCGGCAGCAGCCACAGCACACCGGCGACGCTGGCCAGCAGCGCCAGCAGACCGCAGACCACCACCGCACCCCGGGGCGCGCCCTGCCGGTGCAGCGAGAGCGTCCCGCCCACCAGCACCCCGGCGAAGATCAGCAACAGCGTCGGCAGTACCCCGCCCATCAGCGGCACCCCCGCCCGGTCACGCCCCGGCCGGTCACAGCGCGCCCTTGGTGCTCGGGATCGCGCCGGCGGAGCGCGGGTCCAGCGCGGTCGCCTCGCGCAGCGCCCGGGAGACCGCCTTGAACTGCGCCTCCACTACGTGGTGGGCGTCCGGGTGCCCGCCGGGGCGGGCCGCCCGCAGCACGTCCACGTGCAGCGTGATCCGGGCCGCCTGACCGAACGACTCCCAGATGTGCCGGGTCATGCTGGTCGGGTAGACCGGCCCGATGTACGGCGCCAGCGCCGGCTCGTCGTGCACCACGTACGGCCGGCCGGACAGGTCGACGGCGGCCCGGACCAGCACCTCGTCCATCGGGACGACGGCCGAGCCGTACCGCCGGATGCCGGCCTTGTCGCCCAGCGCCTGGTCGAACGCGGCGCCCAGCGCCAACGCGGTGTCCTCCATCGTGTGGTGGGCGTCGATCTCCAGGTCACCCACGGTCTGCACGGTCAGGTCGAAACCGCCGTGCCGGGCGATCTGGTGCAGCATGTGGTCGTAGAAGCCGACCCCGGTGCTGATCTCGACCGCTCCGGTGCCGTCGAGGTCGATCTCCACCAGGACCTTGGTCTCCTTGGTGATCCGCTCCACCCGGGCGGTCCGGCTCATGATGTGGTGCCTTTCGGTCGCGGCGGGGCGGCCTGGCCCTCGCGCTGGGTCTCGTCCACGGCGGCAAGGAAGGCGTCGGTCTCGGCCGGGGTGCCGGCGGTGACCCGCAGCCAGCCCGGCAGGCCGACGTCGCGGACCAGCACCCCCTGCGCCAGCATCGCGCGCCAGGCCACGCCCTGGTCGCCGCCCACCTCGTAGAGCACGAAGTTGGCGTCGCTGTCGGCCACCCGCAGGCCACGCTCCCGCAGCGCGGCGACGATCCGGTCGCGCTGCCGCATGATCTCCGCCACGGTGCCGAGCAGGGCCTCGCGGTGCGCCAGCGCCGCCCGCGCGGCGGCCTGGGTGAGCGCCGACAGGTGGTACGGCAGGCGCACGAGCTGCACCGCCGCCACCACGGCCGGGTCGGCCGCCAGGTAGCCCAGCCGCCCGCCGGCGAACCCGAACGCCTTGCTCATCGTCCGGGTCACCACCAGCCGAGGGTGCCCGGGCAGGACCGCCAGGGCGCTGACCGTCCCCGGCCGGGCGAACTCCGCGTACGCCTCGTCGACCACCACCATGCCCGGCGTTACGTCCAGCACGGCGGTGACCACCGCCGGGTCGAGCGCGGTGCCGGTGGGGTTGTTCGGCGAGCAGAGGAAGACCACGTCGGGCCGGTGCTCGCGGATCTGGGCCACCGCCTCGTCGGCGGTCAACCCGAAGTCGACGCCGCGCCGGGCCGGCACCCACCGGGTGCCGGTGCCCAACGCCAGCAGCGGATGCATCGAGTACGCCGGGGTGAAGCCGAGCGCGGTCCGCCCCGGCCCCCCGAACGCCTGGAGGAGCTGCTGCTGGATCTCGTTGGAGCCGTTGGCCGCCCACACCCCGTCGGCGGTGAGCCCGTGGCCGACGTACTCGGCCAGGTCGGCGCGGAGCGCCACCGCGTCACGGTCCGGGTACCGGTTGAGGTCCCGCAGCTCGGCGGCGACGGCCTTGCCGATCGCCTCCACCACCGGCTCCGGCACCGGGTAGGAGTTCTCGTTGGTGTTCAGCCGCACCGGCACGTCGAGCTGCGGCGCGCCGTACGGCGACAGCCCGCGCAGATCGTCCCGGATCGGCAGGTCGGACAGCTCGGTCATGAGGGGTCCTGAGGGAATCGGGCCGACACCGCCTGGCCGTGCGCGGGCAGGTCCTCCGCGGTGGCCAGCGCCACCACGTGCGGGGCCACCTCCCGCAGCGCCTCCTCGGTGTACTCCACCAGGTGGATACCGCGCAGGAAGGACTGCACCGAGAGCCCGGAGGAGTGCCGGGCACAGCCGCCGGTGGGCAGCACGTGGTTGGAACCGGCGCAGTAGTCGCCCAGCGACACCGGCGAGTACGCGCCCACGAAGATCGCCCCGGCGTTGCGTACCCGCATCGCCCACTCCCGGGCGTCGACGGTCTGGATCTCCAGGTGCTCCGCCGCGTACGCGTCGACCACCCGCAGCCCGGCGGCCAGGTCGTCGACGAGCACGACGCCGCTCTGCTCCCCGCCCAGCGCGGTGGCCACCCGGTCGGCGTGCTTGGTGGTCGGCACCTGCCGGGCCAGTTCGCGGTCCACCGCGTCGGCCAGCGCCACCGAGGGGGTGACCAGCACGCTCGCCGCCAGCGGGTCGTGCTCGGCCTGGCTGATCAGGTCGGCGGCGACGTGCGCCGGGTCGGCGGTGTCGTCGGCGAGGATGGCGATCTCGGTCGGACCGGCCTCGGCGTCGATGCCCACCACGCCCCGCAGCAGCCGCTTGGCGGCGGTGACCCAGATGTTGCCCGGCCCGGTGATCATGTCGACCGGAGCGCAGTGCGCGCTGCCGGCGGCGTCCACCGCGCAGCCGTACGCCAACATGGCCACCGCCTGCGCCCCGCCGACGGCGTAGACCTCGTCGACGCCGAGCAACGCGCAGGCCGCCAGCACCCGGGCGTCCGGCAGCCCGCCGTTCTCCTTCTGCGGCGGCGAGGCCACCACCAGCGACCGGACTCCGGCCGCCTGGGCGGGCACCACGTTCATCACCACGGTCGACGGGTACATCGCCAGGCCGCCGGGAACGTAGAGACCGACCCGGTCGACCGGCACCCAGCGCTCGGTGACCGTGCCGCCCGGCACGACCTGGGTGGTGTGGTCGGTGCGCCGCTGGTCGTCGTGCACCTTGCGGGTCCGGCTGATCGACTCCAGCAGCGCGGCGCGGACCTGCGGGTCGAGGGTGTCCTCCGCCGCGGCGATCGCCTCGACCGGCACCCGCAGCACGTCCGGGGAGATCCCGTCGAACCGCTCACTGGCCTCGCGGACCGCCGGGTAACCATGCTCACGGACCGCCTCCACGATCGGGCGGATGCGCTCGACGGCCACCGACACGTCGAGTTGGGCACGGGGCAGCAGGTGGCGTGGGTCGGGCTCGCCACCGCGCAGGTCGATCCGGTTCAACACCCCTGCGAGTCTAGGCGGCCCGCCGACGGGCCGACCGACGCCGCCCGCTGTCCGGGACGGTGAGCCGGGACACTCCGGTGGCGCCGAGTGGGGCTACGCTCGATCACGTGACCGCACGGCTGCCGGTGTTCCCGCTCACCACGGTGCTCTTCCCCGGTTTGGTGCTGCCGCTGCACATCTTCGAGGAGCGCTACCGCGCGCTGGTCCGCCACCTGGTCGACCTGCCACCGGGTACGCCCCGCGAGTTCGGTGTGGTGGCCATCCGCAGCGGCTGGGAGGTGGCCCCCGGCCCCGGCCGGGTCACCCCGGGCACCGGCGAGGTGACGCTGCACGAGGTGGGCTGTACCGCCGAGCTGCGGGAGGTCGCCGAGTTGCCCGACGGCGGGTTCGACATCGTCACGGTGGGCAAGCGACGGTTCCGGGTCACCGAGATCGACCCCGCCTCCGCGCCGTACCTGACGGCCGAGGTGCAGTGGCTGCCCGAGCCGAGTGGCCCGGACGAGGCCGCCTCGTTGCTCGCGGCCCGGGTCACCGCCGTGTTCCGGCAGTACCTCGGGCTGATGCGGGCCGAGCCCGAGCAGCTCAGCGAGCAGTTGCCCGAGGACCCGACGGTGCTCTCCCACCTGGTGGCCGCGACCGCCGCGTTGACCCTGGCCGACCGGCAGCGGCTGCTGGCGATCGACGACACCGCCGCCCGGCTGCGCGCCGAGCTGACGCTGCTCAACCGCGAGGCGGCTCTGCTGCGCCAGGTGCGGGCGGTGCCGGTGCCGCTGGCGGAGCTGGCCACGACGCCGCCGGCTCCGAACTGACCGGCGGCGGCACCGGCCCGCCCGGGTAGCCGACCGGCGGTGGCACGGTCCCGCCGGGATAGCCGACCGGCGGCCGTTGGGCGCCGTCCGGGTAATCGAGCGGCGGTGGCACGGTCCCGCCCGGGTAGCCGAGCGGCGGTGGCACGGTCCCGTCCGGGTGACCGGCCGGCGGGACGAACCAGGCCGGGTCGGGCTCCGGCTCGGGACGCAGCGACGGCCACCGGGACCAGCCGGCCAGCAGGGTGTACGCCACCGCGGCCCCGAACGCCGGCAGCAGCAGGTTGCCGTGCGGCACCGGCAGCACGCCGAGCACCATCTCGATGCCGCCGGCCCGCAGGTCGGCGGGTTTGGCCAGCCGGGCGCCGTCCGGCGCGCTCTCCAGCAGCCGCTCGTAGCCGCCCAACCCGATGCGCCGCCCCACCTGCCAGGCGACCAGAGCGGCGGCGAGGCCACCGGTCACCACGACGACCAGGCCGACCGGCCCCCGGTAGCGCCGCAGCACCAGCCAGACGACGAGCGCGGCGAGCACCCCGAAACCGAGACCGAGCAGGCTGAACCAACCGTCGGCGGCGATCGGCTGCTCCGGCTGCGCCTGACCGTAGACGGCCCGACCGGGAGCACTCTTGACCACCGGGGTGGCCGGGGCGAGCACCGCCCAGAGCAGCCCCAGCGGGACACCCAGCAGACCCATCACGAGCGCGGTCAGAGCACCGACCCGCAGCGTACGGGCGGGACGGCGCGGCGGTCCGGTCGGCGGCTGCGGGACGGCCGGCGGTACCGGTGCGGGCGGTTCGGCGGCGGGGGTCTCCGGGCTCACCCGTTGATCCTCGCAGTTGCCGTCGGACACCGTGCACGGTGTCGCCACTCCGTCACCACGGTCGGTGGTGAGCTGCCCGGACGCGTCACCGACCGAAGGGCTCCAGCATCGCCGCCGCCGCCCGCAGCCACGCCTGCCGGGTCTCGCCCTGGAGTTGGTGGTACTCGATCGAGGAACCGGTCTCCAGCGCCGGGTCGTACGGCACCACGGTCACCGCCCGGGTCCGGGTCGCGAAGTGCCGCTCCAGGTCACCCTGTAACGGCAGCCGGCCCGGCGTCGGGCAGGAGATCAGCGTGACCGCGTTGTCGGCCAGCTCTCCCATCCCCTCCTCGTGCAGCAGGTCGAGCATCCAGTCGGCACTGAACGCGGCGTCCTCGCGCGGCACGGTGGTGACCACGAGCTGGTCGGCGGCCTGCATGACGGTACGCCAGTTCGGACTCTCCACGTTGTTGCCGGTGTCCACGCAGATCACGTCGTGGGTGCGGCGCAGCAGTTCGAGCACCCGCTTGACGGTGAACTGGTCCAGCCGTTGGGCGAACCGGGGGCTCTCCTCACCGGCCAGCACGTCGTACGAGCCGTCGGAGGCGTGCCGCAGGTAGTCGTCGAGGATCTCCAGCAGCTCCGGTCCCTCGCGGATCTCGATCTGCACCAGGTCGGAAACGAGGTGCCGGATCGTCCGGGCGTGCCGGGCGCTGCCGGCGCGCAGCCCGAGGGTGCCCCGCAACTCGTTGTCGTCCCAGGCCAGCACGCCCCGCCCGCGTACGCTGCCGACGGTCGCCGCGGCCAGCACGGTCGCGGTGGTCTTGTGCACGCCGCCCTTGGGGTTGGCGAAGGCGACCACCCGAGGGGTGCCCAGGTCCCGCCGCAGCACGGCGGCGGCCCGTTCCAGGTCGCCACCGGAGTTCTGCGCCCGCCACTCGAAGCGTCCCGGGCGACCGCCGACCGCGCCCGGTGGCGCCGCCGGGGGCGCCTGGGCCGGCGGCCCGGGCGGTGCCGTCGGCGGCGCGGGTGCCGGCGGGGCGGGCGGCTGATAACCGCCGTTGTCCAGCAACGCGTACCGCGACTCCACCGGCGGGGCGGCGTGCCGGTAGCCGTTGTCCAGCAGCGTGTACCGCGACTCGCTCGGGTCGGCACCCCGCTGGTCGGGGCGGCGCGGCTCAGGACGACGCTCGGGACGACGTTGCTCGGGCACCGGCGGATATCCCGGATCGCCCGGATAGCCGGGCTCCGGCGGGTGGCTCCCGGGCGGCCCGGGGTACGTCGGGGCGGGACGCGGCGGCTCGACCCGGTAGCTCGCCTCGGCCCGGTAACCGGGCTCCACACCGTACGGCTGTCGGTGGGGCGGCGGAGGTCCCATCGGCGGAGGTCCGACCGGCGGGGGTCCCATCGGTGACTGCCCGACCGGAGGCGGTCCGACTGGCGCCACCCGCCCGGAGTAGCCAGGACCCGGCCCTCGGCGCGGCAGCGGATCGGGCAACGGTGGCGGCTGATCCTCGTCGGCCTGCCGCTCGGCGGGCTGGTCGCCGCCGCGACCGCCCAGGCGGGCTCGATCCAGCAGCGCCCGCCAACGCGGTGCCGGTTCGGCGGGCCGTCCCCAACCGGTCTCGCTGCCGTCCACGGCTCGCCCTCCCAGCGCTTTGGTTTCCGTCTGACAGGCTACGAACGAAACCCTATTCAGGCCACACCGGGCGACGTACCGATGTGTCCGCAACCGTCACGGTGTCGGGCTCGCTTCACTCTCCTCGGCGCTGTCCACCGAGGTGGAGGCCGTCTCGCGCGGGACGACGGGGGGTACCGACGAGGGAACCGCCGGTGATGGTGACGAATCCGTCACCTCCGGCGAAGCCGACGCGTCGCGCTCCGGAGTCGACGTCGGCGCCGGCGAACCCGTCGCGGCGGTCGGCATCGGGGACGCGGTGTGACCGTGGTCGATCGGCGGCCGGACGACGTCCTGCTGCTCGGGCAGCGGCGGGGTGAAGACGGTGCGCTCCAACCGCCGTACCTCCGGGGCGGGGTCGACCACCCGCACCCCCGGCCGGGCGGCCACGCCGCGCAACTGCGCCGGTGCGGCCCGGACCACCAGCGCATAGAGGCAGGCACAGCCGGACCGGTACGCGGTGGCCTCCGCCGCCGCCACCTGCGCGCCACTCTCGTAGAGCTCGCGCAGCTCGCGCTGCTGCGGTCCACCGCCGCCGAGCGCGGCGGCCCGGGCCCGGTAGTCGGTCGCCTCCTGCTCCTTGCGCTCGGCCAGCCGGGTCATCCCGGCGGTCACGTCCTCCGGCAGCCGCTGGGCGGGGATCCGGACGATCTCGGTCTGCCGGTCCGGCAGCGGCACCCGGCCGAAGACCACCGCCACGCCGACGTCGCCGACGACCGCCGCGAGCGACTGCGGCGTGCGGTACTCGGTCAACGAGACCAGCGCGTACGTGCCGTCGGTGCGGGACGCGCCGCCCAGCGCGGCCAGGTCCGCCGCGGCGGTGCGCTCGTAGCCGGGGATGGAGTCACCATCGGAGACCCCCACCCGGGTCACCTCACCGACGGTGCGGTCCGGCACCGGTGGGCCGTTGGTGGCGAGCACGGCGGTGGTCAGCACGGCGGCGCAGGACAGCACCGCCACCCAGCCGAGCAGCGGGACCCGGGTCGGCCCGTGGCCGAGCCGGGTCAACGCGGCGGCGAGACGGGGCAGCAGCCGCTGGTCCAACTGCCGCAGCAGGTCGCCGGCACGCACGGGCAGCCCCCTCGTCGGGTCGGTCTCCACGGGTGGGGCGCGTCAGTCGCGGAGGAGTTCCAGCGCACGTCCCAGGTCGTCAGGGTAGTCGCTGACGAAGCGGACCTCGTCCCCCGTACGGGGGTGCTGGAAGCTCAACTCTCTGGCGTGCAACCACTGCCGATCCAGTTTGAGCCGGGCGGCGAGCGTCGGGTCCGCGCCGTACGTCAGGTCACCGACGCAGGGGTGCCGCAGGGTGGAGAAGTGCACCCGGATCTGGTGGGTGCGACCGGTCTCCAACCGGACGTCGACCAGACTGGCCGACGGGAACGCCTCGATGGTGTCGTAGTGGGTGATGCTGGGCTTGCCGCCGGAGACCACCGCCCAGCGGTAGTCGTGGTGCGGGTGCCGGTCGATCGGGGCGTCCACGGTGCCGCGCAGCGGGTCCAGGTGGCCCTGCACCACCGCGTGGTACCGCTTCTCCACCTCGCGGTACTTGAAGGCCCGCTTCAGCACGCTGTACGCCTGCTCGCTCTTGGCCACCACCATCACGCCGGTGGTGCCGACGTCGAGCCGGTGCACCACGCCCTGGCGCTCGGCCGCGCCGCTGGTGGCGATGGTGTGCCCGATCGCGGCCAGCCCGCCGATCACCGTCGGGCCGGTCCAACCCGGGCTCGGGTGCGCCGCCACGCCGACCGGCTTGTCCACCACCACGATGTCGTCGTCGGCGTGGACCACCCGCAGTCCCGGCACCGCCTGCGGCACCACCATCGGCGCGGTGGCCGGCGGCGGCAGCGTCACCTCCAGCCAGGAGCCCGCCCGGACCTTGTGCGAGTTGGGCCGTACCGCGCCGTCGACCAGCGCCGCGCCGTCGTCGACGAGCGCGGCGGCGGCGGTACGGGAGAGGCCGAACAGTCGGGCCACGGCCTGGTCCAGCCGCATCCCGTCGAGGCCGTCGGGGACGGGCAGGCTGCGGTGGTCGCCGCCGGCGGCGAAGGTGGCCGTCATGCCCGCTCCCGCCGTCCGTCGTCGGTCGTCGGTCGCTCGGCCCGGGGACCCGGACCGGCGTCGTCGCCGGGCGGCGTCGCGTCGTCGGTCCCGGCCGCCGGTGCGGGCGGCTCCTCGCCGACGGCCCGGGTGCCGTCACGCTGCCGGCCGGTGAACTCCAGGCCGACGGCGAGCACGACACCGCAGACCAGGGCGCTGTCCGCGATGTTGAAGATCGGGAAGACCCGGCCGTACGGGTCGAAGACGCTGATCATGTCGACCACGTGCCCGACGAACCAGCCCGGTGCCCGGAAGATCCGGTCGATCAGGTTGCCGGTCACACCGCCGACCACCAGGCCGAGCGAGATCGCCCACGGCACCGAGCGCAGCGTCCGCGCCATCCAGGCGATCCAGCCCAGGACACCGAGCCCGATCACCGGGAAGATGAAGGTGTAGTCCGAACCCATGCTCCACGCGGCCCCGCTGTTGCGGGTCAGCGAGAAGTACAGCGCGCCGCCGAGCAGGCGTACCGGCTCCCGGTCGCTCAGTTCCTGCAAGGCCAGGTGCTTGGTGAACAGGTCGACCGCCACCGCGAACAGCGCGAGGCTGAGCAGGATCGTGACCGGCCGGCGCCGCGACTTCGTGGCGGCGCCCGGCTCGGCGGTGCCGGGCCCCGCGGGCGGTGCTGCGCTCATTCGCTCCCCATCGACGATCGCGGCGGTGCTGTCGCACCGCCGCGCACCAGTGCCGGGGAGACAGCCGTCAGCGCCGCTCCTCCAGCTGCTTGCAGGTCACGCAGAGCGTGGCCGACGGGAACGCGGCCAGGCGCTCCACCGGGATGGGGTTGCCGCACCGCGCGCACCAGCCGTAACCACCTTCGTCGAGCCGCTCCAGCGCGCGCTCGACCTGCGTGATCCGTTCCAGGATGCTGTTGGCGAGGGAGATCTCCTGCTCCCGCTCGAGCGTCTTGGTCCCGGTGTCGGCCTGGTCGTCCCCGGCCGAGTCGGTCAGGCGGTCGCGCTGCAGCTCGGTGATCTCGCTCAGCGTCTGATCGTACTCGGCGCGCAACTCGTCATGGCGGGCCGCCAGCGCGGCACGGATCTTCTCGGTCTCCGCGGCACTGCGGGTGGACTTCGGCGCCGGCTTACGGCCTGCGGTCCTGGTGTCGGCTGGCTTGGCCATAGTCGCTCCCTCGGCCACGGAGCCGCGGGAAATCCGCGGCGCCTGGACAGGGGCCGCCGGCATCGGCTGCCCCAGGTACAAAACGGGCGCGCGGCGAACTGGCCGCGCACTCCGGAGGTTGGCAAGGATACGGAACGTACAGGCGTCCGACAATCTGCCGCACCGAAACGCCCTATCCGCCCCGATTCATGCCATTACCGGGGCAGGGGGAACGCTAGCAGATCGCGACCACGTCGCCGGTCGGTTCGCCGTCCTCGTCCCCCGGTCCACCGTCGACGATGGAGGCTGTCAGCGGGAGGTTCGTGGCTCGCGGCTCGGGTGGCGGATGCCGGTCAGCCGGGCGGATCCGCCCCGTCGCGCAGCCGGGACAACCGCGACACCGGATCCGGCCCGGCGTCGGCGACCAGGAAGAGTTTGTCGCGGCTGGCCGCGCCCGCCCGCAGCGACACGGCCGCCGGCCGCACACCGAGCGCCTCGGCCAACGCACGGCGCGCCGCCTCGGTGGCGCGTCCGTCCACGGCCCGGGCGTTGACGGCGATCACCAGGGCGGGACCGTGCGGACCGTCGAACCGGCCACCCACCCGGGCACGGGACGCCCCGGGCTTCACCCGTACGGCGACGGTGAGCACCTCGGCCACGGCTCAGCGGCGGCCGGACTCGGAGAGTAGGACGGTGCCGGGGGTGCAGAGCCCGCACGGCGTGAAGCCGAGTTCCGCCGCCTCGGCGGCGGGCAGCGGCTCGTGGTCGCGCCCGACCAGATGCACGCACTCGGCCAGGTGATAGCGGGGTCGCCCGTCGACCACCCGGACCTCGTCCGGCAGCCGGGCCAGCCGTGCGGCCTGCTCCGGCGTGATCTGCTGGGCGGCCGGCTCGTCGTCGTACCCGTCGACCACCGCACCCTCGACCGGGGCCTCCGCCTCGACCGTCACCGGCGAACCGGGTGGTTGCCGCCACCCGGAGTCGCCGGTGTCGACGGTCGGCGGGACGTGCTGCGTCGGGATGCCCGACGGACTTTCCTGGACGCCCGGTCCGGTGGCGTCGTCCGGTGCCTGGTCACCACGGGCCGCCGCGCGACCGGTGGCGGCCTGACGGGCGCCGGTGACCAGGGCGACGGCGGCCAGCAGGCTGGCACCGATCGAGACGACCAACAGCGGGCTGGAGCCGCCGGCCAGACCGAGCACCAGCAGCACCACGGCGACGAGGATGAGCGCGAGACTGACGACTATCACCGCTCACCCCCGCCGCGTCGTACCGATGAGGCAGGGCGGGCGACCGCCGTGTCGACGACGGCCACCGGCCCGAATCAGCGACCGGCCTCGAGAGCGCCGGAGCGACCGCCACCGTAGGAACCGGCGAGCCCGGCGGCGGCCAGGCCGTTGCCGGCGGCCCGGGTGCCGTCCCCGCGGGTCATCTCGGCCTCCAGGCCCTGACCGCGACCGTCGAGGTCCCGCAGCTGGCTCTCCAGGTACGCCTTGAGCCGGGTGCGGTACTCGCGCTCGAACTGCTTGAGCTCCTCGATGTGCTTCTGCAGCGCGGTGCGCTTGGCGTCCAGGCCGCCCATGGCCTCCTGGTGCCGCTGGCGGGCGTCCCGCTCCAGCGCGTCGGCCTTGGCCCGCGCCTCACGGGTGACCTCCTCGGCCTTGGAACGGGCCTCGGAGAGCAGCTGGTCGGCCTCGCGGCGCGCGTCGGAGACGTGGTCGTCCGCCGTGCGCTGGGCCATCATCAGCACCCGCAGCGCCTGCTGCTCGCCGTCACCGCCCGGCACCGCACCACCGGCGGAGCGGGTCTGCTCCAGCTCGGCCTGCATCGCGCGGGCGGCCTGCTCGGCGGCGGCCTTGTCCCGCTGCACGCGGTCGAGCTGAGCCTTGACGTCGTTGAGCTCGGCGGCGAGGCGGGCGTCGCCACCGGGACCGGCCGGGGCGCCGCCCCGACCGCCGCGCTCCACCTGGGCGCGCAGCTCGTTGTTCTCCTCGATCAGACGGGCGAGTTCGCGCTCGACCTCGTCCAGGAAGGCGTCGACCTCCTCCTCGTCGTAGCCCCGCTTGCCGATCGGCGGCTTCTTGAAGGCGACGTTATGGACGTCGGCCGGGGTCAGCGGCATCGAAACTCCTCGGGTCAGTTGCGGCCGCGATAGCGCGTCGGTCATCAGGCGGTCCTGATGATCGCCGGCTCTAACACAAACCTCATCAGCACGAACAGGATAACCAGGAGCACAAGGGAGGCCAGGTCGATGCTCACGGTACCAATTCGCAGCGGAGGGATCACACGCCTCAACGCCCAGAGCGGGGGATCAGTGACGCTCCACACGGATTCCAGTCCGGCCGATGCTCCGCGACCAGGTTGCCAACGCCGCCCGTACTGCAGGACGGCGCTCAACACGAATCGGGCCAAAAGAACGATCAGAAAGACATACGTGATCAGGTAGAGAACCTGTAGCAAGATCGACAACACGGCTTGTGGCGTCCCTCGGGTCGGGCGGGTCAACTCAGGCTGAAGAACCCACCCTCAGCGATCTTGGCCTTGTCCTCCGCGGTGACCTGGACGTTGGCCGGCGAGAGTAGGAACACCCGGTTGGTCACGCGCTCGATCGTACCGCGCAGTCCGAACGCCAACCCGGCGGCGAAGTCCACCAGACGGCGGGCATCCGCCTCGTCCATCTCGGTGAGGTTGATGATCACGGGTACGCCGTCCCGGAAGTGCTCGCCGATGGTCCGCGCCTCCCGATAGGTGGTCGGGTGCAGCGTGGTGATCTGGTAGCGCTGCTCCTCCTCGGGCATCACCCGCTCACGCGGCTGCACCTGCGGCGCCAGGGCCAGGTTGTCCCGGGTGTGGTAGCTGTTCGCACCGGACGACTCGGCGGACGCCCGGGTGATCGACCGCACGCTGGACCGCTCGGCCCGCTCCGGCCGCTCGGACTCCAGCCGCTCGGAGTCGCCGAGGCGACTGCCGGCACGCTCGCTCAGCCGCCCCCGGTCTCCGAGCCGCGGCCGGGGCGCGGGCGCCTCCTCCACCTCGTCGTCGTCATCGTCGGCGAACTCCTCGGCGTACCGACTCTGCCGGTAACGCGACTCGCGGTAGCCACCCTTGTCGTAGCCACCGTCGTCGTAGGCCCGCTCCTCGTCCTCTTCGACCAGTCCGAGCCAGACCCCCGCCTTGCGCAGTGCACCCATCCCCGCGCCCTTCCCGTCCGCCGTGCGGCACACGCCCCCGCCGTGTCGCCTGTCGCGAGTGGGCCGTTCCTGCCCACTGGACCGGAACGGCAATCCTCCGACGCGCAATTCGCGTTGCACGTCACGCCCCCCGTGGCGAGGAAGACCGTTCCCGCAAACAACACTGATGTAATTTGCTTCTCTCGCGGCCAGGCTACCGCAGCGTGGGACGCATTCCGAGCAACGCGCTACCGACGCGGACATGTGTCGCGCCGTGGGCGATCGCCGCCTCCAGGTCGCCGCTCATGCCCGCCGAGAGCACCGTGGCGCCCGGATGCGCGGCGCGCACCTGCGCGGCGAGGTCGGCCAGTCGGGCGAACGCCCGCTCCGGCTCCCAGCCGAGCGGCGCCACCGCCATCAGACCGGCCAGCCGCAGGCCCTCGGCGGCGGCCACCGCCTCGGTGACCGGACCGAGCCCCAGATCCGGGTCGGCGCAGGACGGCACCGCCCCGCCCCGGGACGGGTCGCCGTCGATGCTGACCTGCACCAACACCTCCAACGGGCGGTCCCGTCCGCCGGCCGCGGCGGCCACCGTGGACGCCAGCCGGACGCTGTCGACGGACTGGACCATGTCGGCGTACCGGAGCACCGACTTCACCTTGTTACGTTGCAGCCGGCCGACGAAGTGCCAGCGGGGCGCCACCCCGGCCGCAGCGACCTCGGCGGCCTTCGGAGCCGCCTCCTGGTCGCGGTTCTCCCCCACGTCGGTCACGCCGAGCCCGGCCAGCGCGACCACGTCCGCGGCCGGGTAGGTCTTGGTCACCGCGATCATCGTCACGTCGGCGCGGTCCCGGCCCGCGGCGGCACAGGCATCGGCGATGCGGGCGCGCACCCGGGCCAGCCCGGCGGCCAGTTCGGCACGCCGGTCGGGTCGCACCAGTGCGGGGCTGTCGGTCATCGGCGCCGCTCAGGACCCGTTCTTGAGGAAGTCGGGCACGTCGACGTCGTCGAACAGCACCCGACGCGGCGACTGCGTCGGCGCCGGCACGGCGGGCGACGACACGACCGGGGTGCTCGGCTGCGCCGGCTGGTTCTGGTTGGTCTTGCGCGTCGGCTCGGCCGCCTTGTACGCCGGAGTACCACCGTCGAAGCCGGCGGCGATCACGGTCACCCGCACCTCGTCACCGAGGGCGTCGTCGATCACCGCACCGAAGATGATGTTGGCGTCCGGGTGCGCCGCGTCGGTGACCAGCTGAGCGGCGTCGTTGATCTCGAACAGCCCCAGGTCGGAGCCGCCCGCGATGGAGAGCAGCACACCGCGCGCGCCGTCCATGCTCTGCTCCAGCAGCGGGCTGGAGATGGCCGCCTCGGCGGCCTCCACGGCGCGGTTCTCGCCGCGCGCGCTGCCGATGCCCATCAGCGCGCTGCCGGCACCGCTCATCACGCTCTTGACGTCCGCGAAGTCCAGGTTGATCAGACCCGGCGTGGTGATCAGGTCGGTGATGCCCTGGACACCGGAGAGCAGCACCTGGTCGGCGGTGCGGAACGCGTCCATCATGCTGATGTTGCGGTCGCCGAGGGCCAGCAGCCGGTCGTTGGGGATGACGATCAGGGTGTCGCACTGGTTGCGCAGCTCGTCGATGCCGGCCTCTGCCTGCACCTGACGACGCTTGCCCTCGAAGGAGAACGGACGGGTCACCACACCGATGGTCAGCGCGCCCAGCTTGCGGGCGATGTTCGCCACCACCGGAGCGCCACCGGTGCCGGTGCCACCGCCCTCGCCGCAGGTCACGAAGACCATGTCGGCGCCCTTGAGCACCTCCTCGATCTCGTCGCGGTGGTCCTCGGCGGCGTTCTTGCCGACGTCCGGGTTGGCCCCGGCGCCGAGGCCCCGGGTCAGTTCGCGACCGACGTCGAGCTTCACGTCGGCGTCGCTCATCAGCAACGCCTGCGCGTCCGTGTTGATCGCGATGAACTCGACGCCCTTGAGCCCAACCTCGATCATCCGGTTGACGGCGTTGACGCCGCCGCCCCCGATGCCGACGACCTTGATGACCGCCAGGTAGTTGTGCGGAGGTGTCATCTCCGGTCCTTTCCCTTCGAGATTGGCTGCTCCCCGACCGGCTTCGGCGTGGCCAGACCTGCGGTCGACTCAGCTGTCACCCAGCGAGGGCGCGAGGCAAACCCTCACCCTCTACTAGAGGGTTACAGTTATGTCAACCACTGATCCTCTTCCGGGCAACGTAAGCGCAGCCGAGCGATGTGCCAAGGACCTTTCCGGCGTGTCGCCGGTGGAGCGGGACGCTTCACAGCCTGATCGGCCACTCACCGGAAGGTCACCACGTCCGGCGCGCTGACGTCGATCCGGTCGGCCTCCTCGCCGAGCAACGCGGTGGCGACCCGGGCCTTGTCCGCCCCGCGTGTCGCGTCACCCCAGAAGACCGTGCGGTCGTCGCGCAGCAGCACGCTGATCCGGGCCAGCCCCTCGACCCGGACCTCCGCCAGCTCACCGCGCAACTGCGGAGTGAGCTCGCCGAGCACCGTCAGCCCCGCCCGGGTGTCCGGATCGTCCGGCCCGGCGGCGGCCAGGCGCAGCAGCGGCAGCCCGTCCGGCCGCTGCGGCAGCGTCCGGAACGCCACCCCGGCCGCGTCGATCACGTCGAACTGCTGCTCGCGCGGCACCACCGCCACGCCGGTCCGCTCCGTCAGCCGCACCACCAGCCCGTCCGGCCAGTCCCGGTGCACGGTGGCCCGCTCCACCGGCGGCAGCGTGCCGATCCGGGCGGCCAGCTCGGCCAGGTCGACCCGGGCCAGCGGCGCGCCGTCGGACACCCCGGCCGCCTCCCGCACCTGCACGGCCGTGACCAGCTCGGCGCCCTCCACCCGCATCTCGCGTACTCCGAACAGGCCGGTGCCGAGCAGCGTCCACGCGACCAGACCGGCGAGGGCCAGCACGCCACCGGCCACCGCCCAGGGCAGCGCGGCGCGCATCCGCCGACGCCGGGCCCGGGCCATGAACCGCCGGGTGGAGGCGGGCACCGCGTCCCGGCCGGCCCGGACCAGTTGCCACCGCCGGGTGGGACGGCGACCTCCACCGCCGTCCACACCGGTGCTGCGCCCGCGCGCCGGGCCGGGACTCATTCCGCCGTACGGTCCACGCCGAGCGCCGTGCCGCCACCGGCCGCCACCTGCGCACCGGCGGCCCGCGCGGTCAGCGCGACCAGCAGCTCGTCACCCATCAGCGAGATCGGCGGGGCGCCCATGGTCACCACCACGTCACCGGGGCGGGCCCGACGGGCCACCTCCACCGGCGCGTCCTCCCACGAGTCGACGAAGACCTTCTGCTCCGACGGCAGCTCCACCGCCGCGATCAGCGCCGCCGACCCCTCGCCCGGGCCGCGCAGCTCACCTGGGCCGAAGACCTCCAGCAGCACCAGCTCGTCGGCGATCGCGAGCGCCTCGGCGATCTCCGCCTGCAGGTCGCGGGTGCGGTAGAGCCGGTAGGGCTGGAAGACGACGATCACCCGCCCCTCCCCGGCCACCTCCCGCAGCGTCCGCAGGGCCAGCGTCATCGAGGTGGGGTGGTAGGCGTACTCGTCGTAGACGAGCACCCCGTCCACCACGCCCTTGCGCTCGAACCGTCGGCGGACGCCGGGGAAGGCCGCCAGCGCGGCCTCGGCCGCCGTCAGCGGCAGCTCCAGCAGGTACGTCGCCAGCACCGCCGAGGCGCTGTTCAGCCCCATGTGCCGGCCCGGCACCGGCAGCCGGAACTCACCCAGCGACCGACCGTCGATGTGGGCCCGGTAGCGCACCCCCTGGGCCGACGACACGATGTCGCTCAGCCGCAGGTCGGCGTCGTCGGCCTCGCCGTAGGTGTAGACCCGACGCCCCTCGGCGCGCAGCGTGGCCGCCAGCCGCCGACCGCCCGGGTCGTCGGCGCAGGTGATGACGTAACCCGCCGGGTCGGTGAGCCGGGCGAACTCAGCGAAGGCCGCCTCCAGGGTGGCCAGGTCGCCGTAGGTGTTCAGGTGGTCGGCCTCGACGTTCGTGATGATCGAGACGAACGGCCGGTAGATGAGGAACGAGCGGTCGCTCTCGTCCGCCTCGACCACGAAGTGCTCACCGGTGCCGTGGTGCGCGCCGGAGCCGCCCTCGGAGATCTCCCCGCCGATCACGAAGGACGGATCGGTGCCGGCCCGCTGGAGCACCATGGTCACCATGGAGGTGGTGGTGGTCTTGCCGTGCGTACCGGCCACCGCCACCGTGCGCCGGCCGGTCATCGCCGCCGCGAGCGCCTCCGACCGGTGCAGCACCCGCAGGCCGCGCTCCCGCGCCTCGACCATCTCCAGGTGGTCGGCGGGAATGGCCGAGGAGTAGACGACGGTGTCCACACCCTCCAGGTTGGTCGCCTCGTGGGTCATGTGGATCGTCCCGCCGAGCGCCCGCAGACCGGCCAGGGACGGCCACTCCCGCAACTCGCTGCCGGAGACCGGCAACCCCCGGGTGAGGAAGAGCCGGGCCAGACCGCTCATCCCGACGCCACCCACCCCGATCAGGTGGATGTGGCCCAGGTCCTCGGCGGTCAGCGTGCCGGCCGGGCTGAACGTGGTCATCTGCGCCAACCTTTCGTTCGCGACTGCGGGGCTCGCAACCCCGGCTCACTCCTCGCGCTCACCGGGACCAACCTTTCGTTCGAGAGTCCGGTCCGGTCACCGGTTCACCGCCTCGTAGACGAAGTTCAGCAGCGCCTCGTCGCCGTCGCGCCGACCGTACGCGGCGGCGGCGTCACCCATGGCGTGCAGCCGCTGCGGGTCGCGGACCAGCGGGATCACCGTCCGCTCCAGCCAGTCCGGGGTCAGCTCGGCATCGTCGACCAGCAGCCCGCCACCGGCCTCCACCACCGGCAGCGCGTTGCGCTTCTGCTCCTGGTTGCTGTGCGGGTAGGGCACGTAGATGGTCGGCAGGCCGATCGCGGCCACCTCGGCACAGGTCATCGCCCCGCCCCGGCCCAGCATCAGGTCCGCGGCGGCGTACCCGGCGTCCATGTCGGACAGGTACGGCAGGGTCACGTACGGCACCGGCAGGTCGGTCGGGACCGGCACCGGCTCGTTGCGGGCCCCCATCACGTGCAGCACCTGGATGCCGTTGCGGGCCAACTCCTTGGCCGCACCGGCCACCGCGAGGTTGATCGACCGGGCGCCCTGGGAACCACCGGCGACGAAGAGCACCGGCAGGTCGGGGCGGAGCCCGAAGTGGGCGCGGGCGGCGTTGCGCACGGCCGCCCGGTCAAGCCCGGCGATGGCCCGGCGCAGCGGCACCCCGACCACCCGGGCGTCGCGCAGCGACTCGGCCTGGGCCGGCTGGTGCGGGAAGCCGACCGCCACGTGCTTGGTGAACTTCATGCCCAGCCGGTTGGCCACCCCCGGCGGCACGTTCACCTCGTGGATCACGATGGGCAGTTCCCGCCGCCACGCGGCCAGGTACGCCGGCACCGACACGTACCCGCCGAAGCCGACCACCGCGTCGGCGCGCACCTCGTCGATCACCTTGCCGGCGGCGCGGGCCGCGGTCCACATCCGGCCCGGGGTGCGGACCAGGTTCAGGTTGACCGACCGGGGCAACTGGTAGGCCGGGATGTTGCGCAGGTCGTAGCCGGCCGGCGGGATCAGCTCGTTCTCCAGGCCCTTGGGTGTGCCGAGGCAGGTGATCCGGACGCCGGGGTCGTGTCGGCGAAGGCAGTCGGCGAAGGCGAGCAGCGGGTAGATGTGCCCCCCGGTGCCACCTCCTGCGAGCACCACCGAACGCAGCGGACCCATCAACGTCTCCTCTCGTCCGCCGACCCGCCACGGCCCCGGCCCTCCCGGGTGCCACGCGGTGCGGCCTGGTCGTCCCTGCGCCGCTTGCGTGCCTGGGGTACGGACCCACGGGCAGCCGTCGGCGGCGCCGCGCGGCGGCGCCGGCCGGGAAGCGGCGGCAACGGAGCCCACACTAGTCGGACCCACCGGGCCGGCGGACGGGCATGCAGTGCCCGGGCCGCATCGGGTTCCGCCCGGGCGAAAGAGGCCAGCATGCCGACCGCCGCGAGCGTGACGACCAGTGCGCTGCCCCCGTCGGAGATGAACGGCAGCGGCACGCCGGTCAGCGGCAGCAGGCCGATCACGCCGCCCATGTTGATGAACGCCTGGCCGACCAGCCACGCGGTGGCCCCGGCGGCGGCCAGGCGGCGGAACGGGTCGTCCACCCGGCGGGCGATCCGCAGGCCGGTGTAGGCGAGCACGGCGAACAGCACCACCACCACCGCGCAGCCGACCACGCCGAGTTCCTCGGCGATGACCGCGAAGATGAAGTCGTTCTCGGCCGCCGGCAGCCAGGCCCACTTGGTACGCCCCTGGCCCAGCCCGGTGCCGAACCAGCCGCCGTTGACGATGGCGTAGCGGGCCTGGACCATCTGGTAGCAGAGCTCGTTGCGGCAGTCGTCCAGCGGCGGCGGGTTGAAGAAGACGGTGAGCCGGGCCAGCCGGTAGTTCTCCTCACCGCGTACGCCGGACCCGGCACCGAGCGAGGCCACCGCGACCAGCAGGCCGATGCCGGCCAGACCGATCGCGCTGAGCGCGGCGAAGATCCGCAATCGCACCCCGGCCGCCCAGAGCAGGCCGACCACCAGGGCCAGCAGACACAGCATGCTGCCCAGGTCGTTGTAGCCGACCAGGACGAACATCAGGGCCACCACCGGGAACAGCGGGGTGGCCAGTTCCCGCCACCAGCCCAGCGCCGCGCCCTTGCGGGCCAGCACGTACGCCCCCCACAGCACCAGGGCGAACTTCGCCAGCTCGGAGGGTTGCAGGCCGAACCCGAACACGTACAGCCAGAGCAGGTCGGCCTCCAGCGGGCCGATCCGGGGCTCGCCGTCGGTCAGCCGCCCGTACGCCTCCAGGAGGTTCAGCAGCACCAGCAGCCCCACCGAGACGGCCAGCGCCGGGCGACCCAGCGACCGGTAGGTGCTGGCGGGCAGCCGCTGGCAGGCCCAGAACACCACGATGCCGATCACCGCGAAGATCGCCTGCCTGGTCAGCGACGTCGAGGCGCTCCCGCCCTGCGCGTAGTCGCGCACGCTGGTGGCCGAGAAGACCATGGTCAGGCCGATCAGCAGCAGCAGTCCGGCGCTGGCGAGCAGCAGGTGGTAGGAGGCCAGCGGCCGGGACAACAGACCACGCAGCGCGGCCAACCCGCCCACCGCGTCGAGGCCCCGCCACGGCCCACCGCCCGGTGCCGCGCCGGCCGCACCCGATCCGCCGGTACGACCCGTACCCGCGCCGGTTGTCGTGGCCCCGGCTTTTGCGGCCCCGGCCCCG
Organism: Micromonospora sp. NPDC049903; assembly: GCF_044460945.1. Taxonomy (NCBI): domain Bacteria; kingdom Bacillati; phylum Actinomycetota; class Actinomycetes; order Micromonosporales; family Micromonosporaceae; genus Micromonospora; species Micromonospora sp. NPDC049903. The sequence goes on along the minus strand of NZ_JBITKL010000003.1, from coordinate 103,051 downwards.
CGCGTGCCGCCGGGTCGCGCCGTGTCCTCGGTCCCGACCGCCACGGACGATCCCTCGGCGGGCCCTGTCCGGGACGACCGCCGGGTCGGCCGCGCGCCGTCGTCTTCTCGCACCTCCCCCACAGCGCCATCATCGCTGCTCCGGGGACCTGACACCGGCGGTACCGGCCGGTCGGCGTGTCGAACTTGCGTTGCGCCACATTCCGCCACAGGCCGGCCACTCTCCGCCACCCGTCTCACCCACCCCGCTCTCCCCACGCCCCGCCGCCCCCACGCGCCCCACCCCCGCGATCATGGAGCTGTGGTCGACTTTTCGTCCGGCATGTCCGCATTTGTCCATGCCACAACTCCACGATCGCGAGCGTGGGGCGTCGGGGCGTCGGGGGTGGGTGGGGGGTCAGCCCATGTTGGCCAGGAAGTCGCTGTAGAACAGGCCCAGGGCGATGGCGACACCGATGCCGGCGATGATCCAGAAGCGGACCACGATGTTGACCTCGCTCCAGCCCGCGAGCTCGAAGTGGTGCTGGAGCGGCGACATCCGGAACACCCGCTTGCCGGTGGTCTTGAAGGAGATGATCTGGATCACCACGGACATCGTGATGATCACGAACAGGCCACCGATGATCGGGAGCAGCAGCACCGTGCGGGTGGACATCGCCATGCCGGCGATCAGGCCGCCCAGACCGAGTGCGCCGGTGTCGCCCATGAAGATCCGGGCCGGTGAGGTGTTCCACCAGAGGAAGCCGACACAGGCACCGGCGGCGGCGCCGGCGATCAGCGCGATCTCCAGCGGATCCCGGACCGCGTAGCAGTAGTTGTTCGGGTTGGCGGTGTACGACGGGTCGGCGCACCAGTGCCGGTACTGCCAGAACGCGATCACCGCGTACGCGCCGAGCACCATTACCGAGGCACCGGTGGCCAGGCCGTCGAGGCCGTCGGTGAGGTTGACGCCGTTGGTCGCCGCCATCACCACGAAGATGAAGATGACCACCGCACCGATCTTGGTCACGTCCAGCGCCGGGATGTCCCGGATGAAGCTGAGCGTCGTGCTGCCGACGGTCTCGGTGTTGGTCACCTCCCCGCTGGCGTCGGTCATGGTGGACGGGAAGTAGAGCGCCACGACCCCGAACAGCGCACCGACCAGGATCTGGCCGAGCAGCTTGCCCCGGGCGCTCAACCCGCCGCTGTGCCGCTTACGCACCTTGAGGAAGTCGTCGACGAAGCCGACCGCGCCGGAGAAGACCATCAGGCCCAGCAGCACCAGCGCGGTGATGGTCGGCTCGACCTGGGCGATCTGCGCGTCCGGCAGCGTGGTCAGGGCCAGGTGACCGGCCACGTACGCGATCACGGTGGCGAGGATGAACACCACCCCGCCCATGGTCGGGGTGCCCTTCTTGCCCTGGTGCATCTGCGGGCCCTCGGCCCGGATCGGCTGACCCGCCTTCAGCCGGGTAAACACCTTGATCGCGATCGGGGTGCAGAACAGTGAGACGAGGAAGGCCACCCCGATGGCCACGATGACCGCTCTCACGAAGCGTCACCCTCGCCGTCTGCGGCCGCGTCGACGCGCAGCGCGTCGGCCACCTCCCAGGTCCGGTAACGGGAGCCCTTCACCAGGACGACATCGCCCGGTCGTAGCTCGCTACGCAGCACCTCGACGGCCGCCGCCTGATCGGTGAGCAACACCGACTCTCCTCCCCAGTCACCTACCGATGTCGCCCCGTGGTGAATCGGCGCCGCGGCCTCACCGACCACCAGCAGCCGGGCGACGCCCAGCTCGGCCGCGAGACGGCCCATGTCGGCGTGCCCCTGCGTCTCGAAGTCACCCAGCTCGGCCATGTAGCCGAGCACCGCGACGGTACGCCTCCCGCTGCCGATGCCGGCGAGCGCACGCAGCGCCACCGCCATCGACGCCGGGTTGGCGTTGTACGAGTCGTCGATCACGGTCACCCCGTCGGTGCGTTCGAAGACGTCCATCCGACGGGTGGAGACCAGTCCGAGCGCGCCCAGCGCGACGGCCAGCTCGGTCAGCGGCATGCCCAGTTCCCGAGCCACCGCCGCGGCGGCCAGGCTGTTGGAGACCTGGTGCCGCCCGGTGAGCCCGAGCCGCACCGGCGCGGTGCCCTCCGGCGTCACCAGGGTGTACGCCGGCCGACCGCGCTCGTCCAGCGTCACGTCCTCGGCCCGGATGTCGGCGTGCGCCGCCTCGCCGTAGCGGACCACGCGGGCCACCGTACGGGTCGCCATCGCGTCGACCAGCGGGTCGTCGGCGTTGAGCACCGCCAGGCCGTCGGCCGGCAGCGCCTCCACCAGCTCGCCCTTGGCGACGGCGATGTTCTCCTGGGAGCCGAACTCCCCGATGTGCGACACCCCGACGTTGAGCACCACGGAGATGCCCGGCGGCGCCACCTCGCAGAGGTAGCGCACGTGCCCGATGCCCCGCGCGCCCTTCTCCATCACCAGGTAGCGCGTCGTCGGCCCGGCCTGCAACGCCGTGTACGGGTGGCCCAGCTCGTTGTTGAACGAGCCGGGTGGTGCCACCGTCTCGCCGAGGCGGGCGGTGAGCTGGGCGATCAGGTCCTTGGTGGTGGTCTTGCCGGAGGAACCGGTCAGCCCGATCACGGTCAGCTCGGGCAGCCGGTCCACCACCGCCCGGGCCAGCCGACCCATCGCGGTCAGCGCGTCGGTGACCACGATCATCGGCACCCCGGGCACCTCGCGGGTGCCCAGCACCGCCACCGCACCGTCGGCCACGGCCGCCGCCGCGTAGTCGTGCCCGTCGACCTTCTCGCCGTCGAACGCGACGAAGAGCCCACCGGCGCGGACCTTGCGCGAGTCGAACTCGACGCCGCCGGTCACCTGTGCGGCGGGGTCGGCGTCGACCAGCCGCCCGTCGACGGCCGAGGCGACCTCGGCCAGGCTGAGCGCGATCACCGCTGACCCGCCAGGTCCCCGAAGCGGGCCCGCAGCGCGTCGGCGAGCTCCGTCCGGTCGTCGAACGGGTACGTCTCGCCGGCGATCTCCTGGCCGCGTTCGTGGCCCTTGCCCAACAGCGCCACCACGTCCTGCGGTTCGGCCAGCCGGACCGCCTCGTCGATCGCCGCGCGCCGCCCGGCCACCTCGATGATCCGGGCCGCCGTACCGGCCTGGTAGGCACCGGCGAGCACCTCGGCGCGGATCGCCGACGGCTCCTCGGTACGCGGGTTGTCGTCGGTCACCACGACCACGTCGGCTCCCTCCGCGGCAGCGGCACCCATCAGGGGGCGCTTGCCCCGATCCCGGTCGCCGCCCGCACCGATCACACAGATCAGCCGGCCGGCGCTGAGTTCGCGCAGTGCGGCCAACGCGGCCACCACGGCGTCGGTCTTGTGCGCGTAGTCGACCACCCCGCGTACCCCGCCGGCCACGCCCACCGACTCCAGACGCCCGGGCACGCCACCGCAGGCGGCCACCCCCTCGGCGGCCGTCACCGGGTCGACTCCGGCGGCGACCAGGGTGGCGATGGCCAGCAGGGCGTTCGCCACGTTGTGTCGGCCGGGCAGCGCCACCCCGGCGGGCAGCGTCAGCCCGTCCGGGCCGTGCGCGGTGAAGCGCTGGGCGTATCCGTCGCCGTCGATCGTGTCGGCCCACCAGGTGGCAGCCGGGTCGCCGGCCGCCGAGTAGCTGACCGTGGCCGGCCGGAAGAGGGGTTCCAACGCCGGGTCGTCGCGGTTGAGCACCTCCACCGCGCAGCGGCCGTCGAACAGGCGCGCCTTGGCCGCGAAGTAGTCCTCGGCGTCGGCGTGGAAGTCCAGGTGGTCGGAGCCGAAGTTGGTCCAGCCACCCACGCTGAACCGCACCCCGCCGACCCGCCCCATCGCCAGGGCGTGGCTGGAGACCTCCATGACCACCGCGGTGACGCCGCGCTCCCGGGCGGCGGCGAGCATCGCGTGCAGGTCGGTGGCCTCCGGCGTGGTCCGTACGCTCTCCACCACCAGGTCACCCAGGCGCGTCTCCACGGTGCCGATCAGGCCGGTGGTGTGGCCGGCGGCGCGCAGCCCGGACTCCACGAGGTAGGCGGTGGAGGTCTTCCCGGCGGTGCCGGTCACCCCGATCGTCAGTAGGTGCGCGGTCGGGTCGCCGTAGATCGTCGAGGCGACCGGGCCCAACACCGCGCGTGGGTCGTCGACCACCAGCACCGGCAGCCCGGTGCCGGCGGCCGACTCGGCACCGGCCGGGTCGGTCAGCACGGCGACCGCGCCGGCCTGCGCCGCACCGGCGGCGAACTCCGCGCCGTGTCGGCGCGCGCCGGGCAGGGCCGCGTACAGGTCGCCGGGTCGGATCTCCTGACTGGCGTGGGTCACCCCGGTCACCAACGGATCGGCGCTGGTGGAGGGCGCCACGGTGAGCAGGGCGGCTAGGTCACCGAGCCGGATTCCGGTCACGGTACGGGGACGAGGATTGCCGCGCACGGCGTCAGACCCTACCCGGTCGCCCGGGTCCGGCCGCACGGCGCGCCTGAATCTCCGCCGCACGAAGTCGAACCGCAGGTCGCGGCCGGTGCACGCGCCGGGCGTACGCCCGGCGGCACGGACGGACACCCGACACCCGGGTGCCTCGGCGACCACCCGCCTCCGCAGGGGAGGTGATTCCGGGTGGCTTCCGCCACCGACGACCATTCACGCCGAGGCGATACGAAGAGACGACGCACCCGGGCACGGTCACCGCGAAAAGACCGAAAACACACCGACGGATGTGCGTACGTCAATTCCTCGGGTCGCCGGTGGCGGCGCCGGGCGATCCGAGGAATTGACGATGACGACAGTTACGGGAATACGGTGAACTTCGGAGCCGGGTCGCCCGACGGCGGCACCCGGAAATGCCGCAACGCGAAGGTCATCATTTCCTTGAACGCCGGCGCTGCGACCCGGCCGCCGCCGCCACTCGGGCTGTGCACGAACACCGCGATCACGTACTTCGGGTTGTCCGCCGGCGCCATCCCGATGAACGAGGCGACCTCGCCGGGCTGTTTCTTCCCCTCGACCAGCCGCCACCCGGTGCCGGTCTTGCCCGCCACCCGGTAGCCGGGTACCGCCGCCGCGAGTCCGGTGGCGTTGTCCACGGTGGTGACCGCCTCCAGGATCGTGCGCAACTCGGCGGCATTCTTCGGGCTGAGCACCTGGCGGGTCACCGGCTCCTCGGCCGGCGTCGTCGTCCCGTCCGGACCGATCGTCTCCTTGACCAGCCTCGGCTGCACGTACGTGCCGTCGTTGGCGATGGCGGCGTACGCGGCGGCCATCTGCAACGGGGTGGCGTCCACGCTGTGCCCGATCGGCACCGAGCCGTGCGACGACTCGCTCCACTCCTGCACCGGCAGCAGGCGACCGCCCGCCTCACCAGGCATCCCCACGCCGGTCGGCTTGCCGAGCCCGAACCGCTGCTGGTAGTCGAGCAGCCGCTCCGGGCCGAGCTGGTCGGCGATCTGGATGGTGCCGACGTTGGAGGAGTGGGCCATCATCCCGGCCACGCTCATCCGCTTCCCATCCGCCGGGAACGTGTCCCGGAACCAGGTGTCGCCCTTGCGGATTCCGTTGGCGACCGGGAAGACGGTGTCCGCGGTGATCACACCTTCCTGCAACGCCGCCCCGAACGTGATCGCCTTGTGCACCGAACCCGGGTCGACGACGAAGCTGGTGGCCGCGTCCTCCCGGTCGGTGGGGTCACTCGCCTGCGGTTTCGCCGCGTTGTAGGTGGGATGGCTGGCCTGGGCCAGCACCTCACCGGTCCGCGCGTCGAGCACCACCGCGGCACCCGTGCTGCCCTGCACCGCCGCCATCTGCTCGCTGAGGATCCGCTGCACCGTGTACTGCAGGTCCCGGTCGATGGTGAGCACGATCGAGCTGCCCGGCTTGGCCTTGGTGGTGCGGCTGTAGCCACCGGGGATGGGCGCGGCCAACGCACCCAGGCCGATCTCGAAGACACGCTGACCGTCCTCGCCGTGCAGCAGGTCGTCGTAGCGCGCCTCCAGACCCTCCAACCCGACCATGTCCAGGCTGGTGAAACCGATCAGGTTGGCGGCCAGGTCGCCGCCGGGGACCTCACGACGCTCGTCCCGATGGGCGGCGATTCCCGGCAGTTTCAGCGCCATGATCTCCCGGGCCCGGCCGACGTCCACACCTCGGGCCAGGTACTCGAACTGCGAGTCGACGCCGCTGATCCGCTTGCGCGGCTTCATCCTCTCGGCCAGCTCCGAGGCGGGCATGCCGAGCAGCGGGGAGAGCGTCTGCGCGGTCGCGGCGATGTCCTCGATCTTGGTCGGGTCGGCGTAGACGTACCGGGCCTCGACGCTGTGCGCCAGGGCGGCGCCGTCGCGGTCCAGGATCGCTCCGCGCGGCGCGGGCAACGGCACGGTACGCAGCCGCTCGGCCATGCCGCCGTCGGCGTACGCCGGAGTGTCGACGGCCTGGAGCACGACGAGCCGCACGCCGATGGCGACGAAGAGGGCCAGCGCCAGCGCGGTGCCCAGCCGCAGCCGACGTCCCGGGTCGGCGAGCCGGGGCGGACGCGGCGCCTTGCGGGCCGGTCGACGCCCGGCCGGACGGTCGCCCCGGCGCGGATCCCGGCCGCCGACGCGACGCCGGGGCGTGCCGGCCGGCGCCTCACCCCGTGGGGTGCGGTCGGTGACCGTACGGACCACGGTGGTCCGGCCGGCGGTGGCCTCCCGCCGGGGTGCGGCACCCGCCCGGGCACCACCACGGGTCGCGGCGGACCGTCCACCGTCGAGCACCTGCAACGCCGGCCGGAACGGGTCCTGGGTTCGGCTGGTGCGCGGGTTGCGCCGCTGCTCGGTGCGACCGCCGCCGTCCCGGACGGTACGACCCCGGGGGGTGTACGCGCGGGCGTCGGAGATGCCGCCGACACCCGGCTCACCACCGCGCTCGCCCGACACGCCCCCGTTACGGGAAGAACCGCGCCGGGAGCCTGTGGCGTCCCGGCGCGGTTCGTCTGATCTCGAGGGCACGGCCTACCCCTCCGAGCCCTGCTGGCTGGTGATCGACACCTGCCCGCCGGCCGGCTGCGGCACGCCGATCATCTTGCCGTCCGGCAGCCGGATGTATGCCAGCTCACCCGACTCGACCAGTCCCAGGCGGCGGGCCTGGGCGGCCAGGTTGCCCGGCGACTCCGACTCGGCGATCTGCTTCTTCAGCTGCTGCTGCTCCACGTCGAGCTTGGCCTGCTGCTGCTGGAGTTCGTCGAGCCGGAACGCGTTCTCGTTGATCTTCGTGTTGACGGCCAGGATGCCGAGCACCCCACCGACGACGAGCACCACCACGAGCGCCGCGAACGGCGCCCGGGGCACCCGCACCGGCGGCGGCGGGGCGACCCGCAGCCGTGGCGACTCGGCCCGCTCCGGCTTGCCGGCAGTGGCCCGCTCCACCGGTCGCAGTGCGGCGCTGCCCTGGACGGGAAACTCGCGCGCCCCCCGGGCGCGAGTGTCGTCCAGCCGGCTCACCCGGTCCTGCCGCCGGGTGTCGGTCCCGGCTGCTCGGGTCCGCTCCGCCGCGATCCGGCCCCCCGACCGCGGTGTGCGCTGCCCGACGCCGGCGACGTCCCGGCGCTTGCTCACATTCATATTCCCTCCCCCTCTTCGTCCGTGTCCCCCGGCGTCCGCCGCGGTCCCCCTCCGGTTTCCGCGGTCGACCCCGTCCCCGGTTGGTGCATCGCCTTGACCCGGCGCCGGTACCGTTCGCGGTCGGTACGCCCCTGGTGCCGGGCCTGCGGGTCGATCCGTTCCGCCGCCCGTAGCCGCACCGATGCGGCTCGCGGGTTGGCGGCGACCTCCCTCTCCCCGGGCAGCTCCGCGCCCCGGCTGAGCAGCCGGAACGTCGGCTCCGACCCGGGCAGTTCGACCGGGAGGTCGACCGGGCCCGTACTGCGGACCCGGCCGGCGAGCGCCTGCTTGGTGAGCCTGTCCTCCAACGAGTGATAGGACAGGACCACCATGCGACCGCCGACGGAAAGCTTGTCCAGAGCGGCCGGCAGCGCCGTCTCCAGCGCTGCCAGTTCTCTGTTTACCTCGATCCGTAAAGCCTGAAACGTTCTCTTTGCCGGGTGTCCCCCGGTTCGCCGGGCCGGCGCCGGGATCGACTCCCGCACCAGCTCGGCCAGTCGCGCCGACGAGGTGATCCGGGCCCGGTCCCGTTCCCGGATGATCGCCGAGGCGATCCGCCCGGCGAACTTCTCCTCGCCGTACACCCGCAGCACCCGGGCCAGATCCGGATGCGGGTAGGTGTTGACCACCTCCTCGGCGGTCACCCCCCGGGTCTGGTCCATCCGCATGTCCAGTGGCGCGTCCTGTGCGTACGCGAACCCGCGGTCGGGTGCGTCGAGTTGCAGCGAGGAGACACCGAGGTCGAACAGCACACCGTCCACGGACGAGTAACCCAACCGGTCCAGCACCTCGGGCAGCTCGTCGTAGACCGCGTGTTCCAGATGGACGCGATCGGCGAACCGGGCCAGGCGTACCCGAGCGTGTGCGAGCGCCTCGGTGTCCCGGTCCAGGCCCACCAGGATCGTCTCCGGATGCGCCTGCAACACCGCCTCGGCGTGCCCGGCCAGGCCGAGCGTCGCGTCGACGTGGACCGTACGGCCGCCTCGACCCAGCGCGGGGGCGAGCAGCTCGAGACACCGCTCGAGCAGCACCGGCACGTGCGTGCCGCGTAGCTCCCCCATGTCGACCCCCACTGGTTGAACCGGTCTCGTGTACGCGTTCTGTTCGTCGGACGACGCCGTGCCGTCGTACCGCCAGATCCCCATCCGCTCTCGATCCCTCCGCCGGACCGTGGTCCTGCGTGCGGATCGTGTGCCTGGCACCGGGGAAGGGATGCCAGGAGCTCGAAAGCGGCTGGAGATCTCGCAGTACGCCGGGCGTCGCCACGCCCTACAGACCGCCTGGCAGCACCCCCTCCTCGATGTCGGCGAAGTCGTCTTCGCTCTCGGCGAGGTAGGTCTCCCAGGCGACCTTGTCCCAGATCTCCACCCGGGTACTCGCGCCGATGACCACCAGGTCCCGGTCGAGCCCCGCGTAGCTGCGCAGGTGTGCCGGGATGGTCACCCGGCCCTGCTTGTCGGGTATCTCGTCGTGCGCGCTGGCGAAGAAGACACGGCTGTAGGCCCGGGCCGCCTTGTGCGTCATCGGCTGCGCGCGCAACTGATCCGCGATGCGCTGGAACTCAGGTGTCGGAAAGACGTAGAGGCAGCGCTCCTGCCCTTTGGTGATCACGACACCCCCCGCCAGCTCATCCCGGAACTTCGCCGGAAGGATCAACCGGCCCTTGTCATCCAGGCGCGGAGTGTGGGTGCCGAGAAACATCGGCCCAACCCCCTCGCCCTTAACGGCGTTCGCGCGCCGTTGACCCCCCGGGCCGGTGGGCCCCTCCCGGCCCCACCAATGCGCCCCACTCTACTCCACTTCCCTCCACCCGCAACCAGAATCGACCGCGCGGCGCGCCGTTGCGCGCCGCAAAACCGCACGTCAGCCGGGGTGGAGCGGAGTGGAGGGCGGCGGGGCGCCGGAGGGGGTCCGCTATCCGACATAGATCGACTCGGGCCGGGCCGGACGCCTGCGGTCGCACTCACCGACGAAGTGGACAGAACGGAACACCGTCGGCGGCGATCTGAGGGGTGGTCTGGTCCGGTAACCTCGCTCGCGTGACGGACGCGAAGATGCCCCTACGGGCGAAGGTGGCCAGCTCCGTGTCACGGACCGCCGCAGCCCTGTCGCGGGCTGCGGGCCGTGGCGACGGCTCGGTGATCGGTGGCTGGATCGGCCTCAAGATCGACCCGGACCTGCTGGCACACCTCTCCGCCGGACGGGCCATCGCGCTGGTCTCCGGCACCAACGGCAAGACCACCACCACCCGGCTGGCCGCCGCGGCCGTCGGCGTGCTCGGCCGGGTCGCCACCAACTCCTTCGGCGCCAACATGCCCACCGGGCACACCTCCGCCCTGGCCAAGGCGGGCAGCACACCGTACGCGGTGCTGGAGGTCGACGAGCACTACCTCGCGCAGGTGATCGAGGCGACCGAGCCGCACGTGGTGGCGCTGCTCAACCTCTCCCGCGACCAGCTCGACCGGGCCAAGGAGGTCGCCATGATGGCGCAGCTCTGGCGCGCGGCCCTGGTCCGGCACCCGGACATCCGGATCGTGGCCAACGCCGACGACCCGATGGTGGTCTGGGCGGCCACCCCGCCGGCCGCCCACGACCATCGGATCACCCCGCCGCACGTCACCTGGTTCTCCGCCGGTCAGCGCTGGCACGACGACTCGTGGGTCTGCCCCGAGTGCGGCTCGACCATCCAGCGCTCCGGCGAGCAGTGGTGGTGCAGCGGCTGCCCGCTGCGCCGGCCGCAGCCGCAGTGGACGGTCGACGACGAAGGGGTCCTGGACCCCACCGGCGCCTGGTACAAGGTGAAGCTCCAGCTCCCCGGCAAGGTCAACATCGGCAACGCGGCCACCGCCCTGGCCCTGGCCGCCGAGTTCGGCGTACGCCCGTTCGACGCGGTCCCCCGCCTCGGCGACGTCACCTCGGTCGCCGGGCGGTACGCCCAGGTCGAGCGGGACGGTCGGCTGGTCCGACTGCTGCTGGCGAAGAACCCGGCCAGTTGGCTGGAGGCGTTCGACATGGCCGAGCACGCCCCGACACTGCTGTCCATCAACGCCCGTGACCCCGACGGGATGGACACCTCCTGGCTCTTCGACGTCGACTTCGCCCCGCTGCGCGGACGTCAGGTGCTGATCACCGGCGACCGGGCGTACGACCTGGCGGTCCGGCTGGACGTCAACGGCGTGCCGTTCCAGCACGTACGCACGTTCGACGACGCCCTCCGGGCGGTGCCGCCGGGGCGGCTGGAGGTCATCGCGAACTACACCGCCTTCCAGGACATCCGAGCGGAGTTGGACCGTGTCAACTGAGACCCTGCGCATCGTCTGGATCTACCCCGACCTGCTGTCCACCTACGGCGACCGGGGCAACATGCTGATCCTGGCCCGCCGGGCGCAGCAGCGCGGCTTCCCGATCGAGGTGCTGGAGGTCCGCTCCGACCAGCAGATGCCCACCACCGCCGACATCTATCTCATCGGCGGCGGCGAGGACGGGCCGCAGGCGCTCGGCGCCCAGCGACTGCTCGCCGACGGCGGCCTGCACCGGGCCGTCGCCCAGGGTTCGGTGGTGTTCGGCGTCTGCGCCGGATACCAACTGCTCGGCACCTCGTTCTTCGCCAAGGGCACCCAGTACCGCGGTCTCGAACTGCTCGACCTCTCCTCCGACCGGGGCGAGACCCGTGCCGTCGGCGAGCTGGCCGGTGACATCGACGCCCGGCTGGGTCTGCCCCCGCTGACCGGCTTCGAGAACCACGGCGGTCGTACCCGTCTCGGCGCCGAGGTCTCCCCGCTGGCCCGGGTCACCGCCGGGATCGGCAACGACGGCGCCACCGAGGGGGCGTGGCGCGGCAAACTGCTCGGCACGTACTCGCACGGTCCCGCGCTGGCCCGCAACCCGGCCCTGGCCGACCTGCTGCTGCGCTGGGCCACCGGCGCGCAGCAGCTCCCGCCGCTCGACGACACCTGGGCCGACCGGCTGCGGGCCGAACGTCGGGCCGCGGTGGCCGCCGCCCGGGCATGACCCCGGCCGGCCGGCGGCTCGCGCGGTACTGGCGATCGGTACGACCGGTCGCCACCACACCGTCAGTCGTCCGGTTCGGCCTGCTGCTGCTCCTGATCGCCGGGTTCGGGGTGACCCTGGTGCTGGTGCCCCACCCCGACCCGACGGCACTGCCGCAGTTCGGCGACCGGCTGGGCGGCCTCGCCCCGATCGCCGGGGTCCTCGGCGGCGCGCTGCTGCTGGTGGCCCTGGTCCCCCGCACGTTCATCACGCTCGCGGCGGGCGCGGTCTTCGGCGCTCTGGAGGGTGCCGCGTACGCGCTGGGCGCCGCCCTGCTGGCGGCGGCGATCGGCTTCACCGTCGGTCGGGTGCTCGGGCGGGAGTTCGTCGCCGAACGCGTCCGGGGCCGGCTGGCCCGGCTGGACCGCTGGTTCACCCGGCAGAGCGTGCTTGGGGTGATCACCGTACGGCTGCTGCCGATCTCCGGCTTCGGCCTGGTCAGCTACGGCTACGGCACCACCGGCGCGCGGATCCTGCCGTTCCTCGTCGGCAGCGTGATCGCCTCCGCGCCGACGGCGTTCGGCTACGCCGCGGTCGGCGCTGCCGTCACCAGCCCCGGCGAGGTCAACTGGCTCGCCGCCACCCCCGCCGCGCTCGGCTTCATCGCCAGCGCGGTGCTCCTCGTCCGCTGGTGGCGCGCCGAACGCCGACACCGCACCGCCCAGACGTAAGGAGGGGTCCCCTGCTATCGCCTGGTGCATAGCAAGGGACCCCTGCTAACAACTCAGCAAGCGCGGTCGTGCCGCGCCCCCGAATCCCCGGCTGAGGCCGACCAACGTGGCCAGGCGCGCCACGCCGGCCGGTGCGCGCCGTCCCCGGCGATCTCGGCGAGGAGGGTACGCCCCGACGGCCGCACCCGGACCTCAGCCGGTGCCACACCGTCCGCGCTCACCAGCATTCGCCCCGCCCCGGCCAGGTCACCGGCCGACAGGCACGCGCGCGAAGTCCGGCAGATACGCATCCCGATACTCGGCAGGCAGCCGTCGCCATCCCTCCCGTCGCATCACCACCTCGTGCCGACCGATCGCCTCCGCCGCGTCGCCAGCCTCGACCGCCACCACCACTCGCGCCAGCTCCACCGCCACCGGCCCGAAGCACGTCCGGTACGGATCGTCGCCGAGGTCGAGCCGGTCCGCGTACTGCCGCGCCCGGTTCGTCATATCGCCGGCGTGGCGTACCTCGTCAGACGTGGCTGCGGCCAGGGCAGCCGGAGCAACAGTGTCCGGACCACCTCCGGTTCTGCTGTCGAGCAGTCCGGCGCAAGCCGATCGGCAGCCGCTCTCACCACATCGCCCCGCTCTCACCGCATCGCGCTGCATGATCACGCTCGATCCTGGATCGAGTGGCCTCGGTGACACCACGAGACCACTCGATCCCGGATCGAGCACGACCTTGCGAGGAGTCGCCGCACCCCGGGTCATCGGGTGAGGCCGACAAGCGCGCCACGGCATCCTCGCCGTGCTCGGTGAGATCCGTGTTTCTGCTCAGGAACTCGAAGACGCCGCCTTCGTACCACCGGAGCGTGCGGCACGTCTTCTTCCCGCCAACGTGGCCGCACGGGTGCCCGCCGCAGCACGGGATCGCACCGCACACGCGCCGGCATACCTTGCACCGGTGGGTTCGGCCGCCGAGCCGAGCACGGCGCTCGAATGTTAGGAGGGGTCCCCTGCTATGCACGAGGCGTTAGCAGGGGACCCCTCCTTACACCAACCGCGTCAGGCGACGACGGACACCATCCGGCCGGGGATCACGATGACCTTGCGCGGCTCCTTGCCGGCCAGCGCACCCGCCACCGCCGCCATCGCGGCGGACCGGACGTCGTCCTCGGCGGCGTCGGCCGGCACCTCGACCCGGCCCCGGACCTTGCCGTTGACCTGCACCGGGTAGGTGACGGTCTCGGCGACCAGCAGCGCCGGGTCGGCGACCGGGAAGTCCGCGTACGTCAGGGAGGTCTGGTGGCCCAGCCGCTGCCACAGTTCCTCGGCGATGTGCGGGGCCAGCGGCGCCACCATCAGCACCAGCGGTTCGGCCACCTCGCGCGGGGTGCTCGCCAGCTTGGTCACCGCGTTGGTCAGCTCGATCAGCTTGGCGATCGCGGTGTTGAACCGGATGCCCTCCATGTCGCCCCGGACGCCGTCGATGACCCGGTGCAGCAGTTGGCGGGTCTCCTCGTCGGCCGGTGCGTCGGTGACCCGCGACTCACCGGTCTGCTCGTCGACGACCGCCCGCCAGACCCGCTGCAGGAACCGGTACGAGCCGACCACCGCCCGGGTCTCCCACGGGCGGGACACCTCCAGCGGTCCCATCGACATCTCGTAGACCCGGAACGTGTCGGCGCCGTACGCGGCGCACATCTCGTCCGGGGTGACGATGTTCTTCAGGGACTTGCCCATCTTGCCGTACTCGCGGTTGACCTGGACGTCGCCCAGGAACCAGCCGCCGTCGCGCTCGACGACCTCTTCGGCCGGCACGTACGCGCCCCGGTCGTCGGTGTACGCGTACGCCTGGATGTAGCCCTGGTTGAACAGCTTGCGGAACGGCTCGAACGACGACACGTGCCCCAGGTCGAACAGCACCTTGTGCCAGAACCGGGCGTACAGCAGGTGCAGCACCGCGTGCTCGGCGCCGCCGACGTACAGGTCGACGCCACCGCAGTCGCCCTCGCCGCGCGGTCCCATCCAATACCGCTCGTTGTCCGCGTCGACGAACCGCCCGCCGTTGGTCGGGTCCAGGTAGCGCAGCTCGTACCAGCAGGAGCCGGCCCACTGCGGCATCACGTTGGTCTCCCGGGTGTACCGCTTCGGCCCGCCACCCAGGTCCAGCTCGACCTCGACCCAGTCGCGGCGGCGCGACAGCGGCGTCTCCGGGTCGCTGTCGGCGTCGTTCGCGTCGAAGGTGCGCGGCGAGAAGTCGTCCACCTCGGGCAGTTCGACCGGCAGCATCTCCTCCGGCAGCGCGATTGCGGCGCCGTCGGCGTCGTAGACGATCGGGAACGGCTCGCCCCAGTACCGCTGCCGGCTGAACAGCCAGTCCCGCAGCCGGTAGGTCACCGCGCCCTGACCGGCGCCGTCGGCCTCCAGCCAGGCGATGATCCGGGCCTTAGCGTCGGCCACCCCCAGTCCGTTCAGGTCCAGGCCGCGGTCGGGAGCGGCGCTGTTGATCGCCGGCCCCTCCCCGGTGTACGCCTTGCCGTCGAAGCCCTCCGGCGGCTGCACGGTACGCACGATCGGCAGCTCGAATACCTCGGCGAACTCCCAGTCCCGCTCGTCCTGTGCGGGTACTGCCATGATCGCGCCGGTGCCGTAGCCGGCCAGCACGTAGTCCGCAATGAAGATCGGCACCTGCCCGCCGGTGACCGGGTTGGTGGCGTACGCGCCGATGAAGACGCCGGTCTTCTCCTTGGTGTCGGCCTGCCGCTCGACGTCGGTCTTGGCCGCGGCCGACTTCCGGTACGCCTCGACGGCCGCCCGGGGACCGGTGTGCCCACCGGTCCACGCGTCCCGGGTCCCCTCCGGCCAGGCCGCCGGCACCAGCGCGTCGACCAGCTCGTGCTCGGGCGCCAGCACCATGTAGGTGGCCCCGAAGACGGTGTCCGGCCGGGTCGTGAACACCCGGATCGGCGCGGTGGGGGTCGGGAAGTCGATGTGTGCACCGGTGGACCGGCCGATCCAGTTGCGCTGCATCAGCTTGATCGGCTCGGGCCAGTCCAGCTTGTCCAGGTCGTCCAGCAGCCGGTCACCGTACGCGGTGATCCGCATCATCCACTGCTTCAGGTTGCGCTTGAAGACCGGGAAGTTGCCGCGCTCGGAGCGGCCGTCGGCGGTGACCTCCTCGTTGGCCAGCACCGTGCCCAGACCGGGGCACCAGTTCACCGGCGCCTGCGACACGTACGCCAGGCGGTGGTCGTCGACGATGGCGCGACGCTCGTCGGACGACAGCTCGGCCCACGGCCGACCGTCCGGGGTACGCCGGGTACCCCCGGCGAACTCGGCGATCAGCTCGCTGATCGGGCGGGCGCGACCGGCCTCGCGGTCGTACCAGGAGTTGAAGATCTGCAGGAAGATCCACTGCGTCCAGCGGTAGAAGTCGGTGTCGATGGTGGCCACCGAGCGCCGCTGGTCGTGGGCCAGCCCCAGCCGCCGCAACTGCTCCCGGTACCGCTCGATGTTGGCCTCGGTGGTCGTCCGGGGGTGGGTGCCGGTCTGCACCGCGTACTGCTCGGCGGGCAGGCCGAAGGCGTCGAAGCCCATCGCGTGCAGCACGTTGCGCCCGGCCATCCGCTGGTAGCGGGCGTAACAGTCGGTGCCGATGTAGCCCAGCGGGTGCCCGACGTGCAGCCCCGCGCCGGATGGGTACGGGAACATGTCCAGCACGTACAGCTTCTCCGCGCCGGAGCGCGGATGGGCCGGGTCGGCCAGCGGGCCGGACGGGTTCGGCGCGTGGAAGCTGCCCTCGCGTTCCCAGTGATCCTGCCAGCGGCGTTCGATCTCGTCGGCCAGCACGGCGGTGTACCGGAACGGTGGGGTGTCGTTGGTAGCTGCCTCGGTCATGGCCTTCTCCTCGCGTCGACCGGTGGGGTCTTCTCCGTGCTGGCTGGTCTCGTGTCCGTGCTCGGCGGCCCGCCCCGGGCCCCGGCGGGCACGAAAAAGCCCCTCGCACAGGAGGGGCCGCCGTGCTGTCGCGCCTGTCAGCGCGTCAGCACGGCTCGGTAAGAAGCAGGAAGACTCCGGCCATGACCGGCAGTGTACCGCGACCGTCACGGCGGTCCGCGTCTGGTCGCGTACGTCCCTCCCCCGCACGGGATCGGAACGTCCGCCGCCGCTTACCCGGCAGAACCGACGACATGCGCTGTGTGAACGACAAATAGCCCTCTAAGCACCCAAACACCTGCGCCGGTCGGCGTTGGCGAGAAACATGGTTAGCCTGAGAGGCCAGTGAGATTGCTGCGGCAGACGAGGCTCGCACGTCGCGAACCCAACGGCGGGTCCAGGTGCTCTGTACAGAGCTGCCGTGACAGCGACGAGGAGGAGGCCCGTGACACAACAGACCTGGGACGAAGTTGGCGGACTGCTGCCGCACGACGAGTTCCGCGCAGCGAGCGACGCCATCGTGGCCAACATCGAACAGGTCATCGAGGGCAAGACCGCCACCGTGCGGCTCGCTCTGGCCGTCCTGCTCGCCGAGGGTCATCTGCTCATCGAGGATGTGCCCGGCGTCGGCAAGACCAAGCTGGCCAAGGCCCTCGCCCGCTCCATCGACTGCTCCGTGCGCCGCATCCAGTTCACCCCCGACCTGCTGCCCAGCGACGTGACCGGCGTCAGCGTCTACAACCAGGAGACGCACGACTTCGAGTTCCGGCCGGGTGCCGTCTTCGCCAACCTGGTCGTCGGCGACGAGATCAACCGGGCCTCGCCGAAGACCCAGTCCGCGCTGCTGGAGTGCATGGAGGAGCGGCAGGTCACCGTCGACGGGGTGACATACCAGTTGCAGACCCCGTTCATGGTGATCGCCACCCAGAACCCGATCGAGATGGAGGGCACGTACCCGCTGCCGGAGGCGCAGCGGGACCGCTTCACCGCCCGGATCGCGATGGGTTACCCCGACCCGAACGCCGAGCTGGCCATGCTCGACGGCCACGGCGCGGTGGACCCGCTGCCGGCACTGCGCCCGGTCTCCGACGCCGACACCGTGCGCCGGCTGATCGGTCACGTCCGGCAGGTGCACGTCGCCGACGCGGTCAAGCAGTACGCGATCGACCTGGTCACCGCCACCCGGGAGGCACCCGACCTGCGGCTCGGCGCGTCCCCGCGGTGCACCCTGCAACTGCTGCGCACCGCCCGCGCGGTGGCCGCCCTCGACGGGCGTGACTACGTCCTGCCCGACGATCTCCAGGTACTCGCCGTACCGGTCCTGGCGCACCGGCTCATCCCCACCGCCGACGCCCAGCTCGCCCGGCGTACCACCGACGCGATCGTGGCGGACCTGGTGCACCGGCTGCCGCTGCCGCACGACCGCCAGCGCTCGCCGTACGACACCCGGCCGCCGGCCGGCAACGGCAACGGTCGGGCCCCGTTCGAACCCCGGAGGCCGTGACGTGCGTGACGGCCTCCGCGGCCTGACCACCCGCGGTCGATCCTTTCTGGCCGCCGCGCTGGCGGCCGCCGTCTCCGCCGGCATCCTCGGCGAGAAGGACCTGCTGCGGGTGGCCGTGCTGCTGGCCGTCCTCCCGCTGCTCGCCGCGCTCTACGTCGGCCGCAGCCGCTACAAGCTGGCCTGTCACCGCTCGCTGGACCCACACCGGGTGCCGGTCGGCGCCACCGCCCGGATGGTGTTGCGGTTGCAGAACCTGTCCCGGTTGCCCACCGGCACCCTGCTGCTGGAGGACCGACTGCCGTACGCGCTCGGCAGCCGGCCCCGGGTGGTGCTGGAACGGCTCGGCGCGCACCAGGCCAGCTCGGTGGCGTACACCGTGCGGGCCGACGTGCGCGGCCGGTACGAGGTGGGGCCGCTGGTGGTCCGGATGACCGACCCGTTCGGTCTGTGCGAACTGAGCCGGGCCTTCCCGGGCACCGACTCGCTGACCGTGGTGCCGCAGGTGGTGCCGCTGCCGGCGGTGCGGCTGCCCGGTGAGTACGCCGGCAGCGGCGAGAGCCGGGCCCGCTCGGTGGCCGTGCACGGCGAGGACGACGCGGCGACCCGCGAGTACCGGCGCGGCGACGACCTGCGCCGGGTGCACTGGAAGTCGACCGCGCGCACCGGGGAGCTGATGGTGCGCCGGGAGGAACAGCCCTGGGAGAGCCGGGCGACCGTCCTGCTGGACACCCGCGCGTACGGCCACCAGGGC
Source organism: Micromonospora sp. NPDC049903 (assembly GCF_044460945.1). Classification (NCBI taxonomy): domain Bacteria; kingdom Bacillati; phylum Actinomycetota; class Actinomycetes; order Micromonosporales; family Micromonosporaceae; genus Micromonospora; species Micromonospora sp. NPDC049903. The sequence continues at coordinate 84,507 of NZ_JBITKL010000003.1, read as the reverse complement.
GACGGCCCGACGGCCAGTTTCGAGTGGGCCGTCTCGGCCGCCGCCAGCATCGCCGTGCACCTGCGTCAGGCCGGCTACAAGCTGCGCCTGGTCACCGGCTCCGGCGCGGACGTGAACGCGACCGAGGGTGCCGGTGACGGCCTGCTGCTCGACCAACTCGCGGAGGTCCGGCTGGACCAACGCGTCGAGATCACCACCCTGGTGCAACACGTCCGGCAGCGCTCCGACGGCGGCCTGATCATCGGCGTCTTCGGGTCGCTGAGCACCGCCGAGGCGGAACTGCTGTCCGGGCTGCGGGCCAACGGTGCCACCTGCGTCTGCTTCCTGCTGGACAGCTCCGCCTGGCTGAACCTGCCGGCGCCGGCCCGGGCCGAGGCCGACCAGGCACACGACACCGCCGCGCTGGCGCTGATGCAGTCCGGCTGGCGGGTGATCGGCGTCGACCACGGCGGCCGGTTGCCGGCGCTCTGGCCGCAGGCCGGCCGGGGCTCGCAGGGGTTCGCCCTGCGGGCCGCGATGGCCGAGACGGTGGCCGGCGGCGTGCGATGAACGGAAGGTCCCCCTCATGATCGCCCATCGGAACCTGGGTCTGGTGGCCGCCGCCGCGACCCTGCTCGCCGCCGCGCCCCTGTCGGCCATCTTCGAACGGTGGACCTGGCTGGTGCAGGCCGTCATCGCGGTGGCCGCGGTGGCCGCCGCGGCGGCCCTGGCCCGGCTCGGCCGGACCCCGCTGTGGGCCCAGATCCTGGCCATGGTCGCCGGCCTCACCCTGGCCCTGACCTGGCTCTTCCCCAGCGGCGAGGAACTACTCGCGGTGCTGCCCACGCCGGCCACCTTCGGGCACTTCGCCGAGCTGCTCAGCACCTCGGTCGACGACATGCGCTCGCACGGCGTGAAGGTGCCCGACACCGACCCGCTGCTGTTCATCACGGTGCTCGGCGTCGGCGGGGTCGCGGTGCTGGTGGACGTGCTCTGTGTCGGGCTGCGCCGGCCCGCCCTGGCCGGTCTGCCGATGCTGGCCATCTACTCGGTGCCGGTGGCGGTCTACGTGGACAGCGTCCCGCCGCTGCCGTTCGCCATCGGAGCCGCCGGCTTCCTCTGGCTGCTGGTCACCGACAACGTCGACCGGGTCCGGCGGTTCGGCCGCCGGTTCACCGGCGACGGCCGCGACGTCGACATCTGGGAGGCGTCCCCACTGGCCGCCGCCGGACGACGGCTGGCGGTGGTGGGCCTGGCGCTGGCCGTCCTGGTGCCGCTGGCCATACCGGGCATGACCTCCGGTCTGATGAGCAACCTGAACTCCGGTGTCGGCAACGGTCTGGGCGGGCAGGGTTTCGGCGGCTCCCCCGGCCGCGTCGACCTGTTCGCCGCGCTCAGCGGCACGCTCAACCAGTCCGAGACCACCGACCTGGTGACGGTAACCACCACCGAGGAGGATCCGTTCTACCTGCGCTTCGGCGTCGCCGACGAGCTGCGCGGCGACGGCTTCCGGGTACGCGGTCCGAACGGCGGCCGGGTCACCGGTGAGCTGCCCGACCCGTCGGGCCAGCAGGTACGAGGGGTCGAGCGGACCCGGCACCGGGCCACCGTGGAGGTGACCCGGGCCCTGGCCATGCCGCTGCTGCCGGTGTACGCCGAGCCGGTCGACTTCACCGACCTGGACCGGAACTGGTTCTACGACCAGGACCTGCAAGTGGTCTTCTCGAACCGGGAGAACTCCCGGGAGAAGTCGTACTCGTTCGACTACGTCCGCTCGACGTACACGCCGCAGGCCCTGCGCTCGGCCCGGGCGCTGTCCGCCGACGATCCCCGGCGGGTCCAGCAGACCGTCACCCCCGACGTGCCCGAGGTGCGGGCCCTGGTGGCCGACCTGATCCGGGGCCAGCGCACCGAGTACGACAAGGTGCGCGCGATCTACGACTACTTCTCCGAGGACAACGGCTTCACCTACCAGCTCAGCACCGAGCAGGGCACCAGCGGGCAGGAGATCCTCGACTTCCTGGAGAACAAGGCCGGCTACTGCCAGCAGTACGCGGCGGCGCTGGCCTGGATGGTCCGCGACGCCGGCATCCCCGCCCGGGTGGCCTTCGGGTTCACCAACGGCAGCCGGCGTACCGCTGACACGCTCACCCTGACCAACCGGAACCTGCACGCCTGGACCGAGGTGTACTTCGACCAGATCGGGTGGGTGCCCTTCGACGCCACCCCGACCTACGGCGTGCCGGGCTCGGCCCGCTCCGCCTGGGCGCCGGACGTCGACGCCCCGGAGGACAACACCCCGCAGACCGACCCGACGGCCGCGCCCGACGCGGACGACCCGTCGGCCGGACCGGACGCCGGACCGGACCAGTTCCAGGAGGGCGACGACCCGGCCCTCGGCGCCGCCCCGGGCGCGCCCACCCAGCAGGCGCCGCGCTGGCCCTGGCTACTCGCCGTGGGCGTACTCGCCCTGCTGGCCCTGCTCGCCGTGCCGGCGCTGCGCCGACTCGCGCTGCGCCACCGGCGAGGTCGGCCCGCGCCGGTGATCCGGACGGTCGACGCGTCGGAGGCGACCGCCACCGGGGAGCACCGACCGGCGATGACGGTCGGCGCCGACCCGGACCGGGCACGGGCGGACGCACACGCCGCCTGGGACGAACTGCTCGACACCCTGGTCGACTACCGGATCCGGGTGGACCGGACGGAGACCCCCCGGGCGACCGCCGACCGGCTGGTCCGGGAGGCCCTCGCACCGGACACCGGGGCCGGTACGGCGGTCCGCCTGCTCGGCCGCGCCGAGGAGCGGGCCCGGTACGCGCGCGACCCGCTGACCGGCGAGCCGCTGCCCACGGCCCTGCGGACGGTACGCGGTGCGCTGGCCGAGCGGGCCGACCGACGTACCCGACTGATGGCGACCGTGTTGCCGCCGTCGGTGCTGCAACGCTGGCGCACCACCGTCGCGGACACCTCGTCGCGGCTGGTGAACTCCGGCGGTCAGGTACGCCACCGGCTGCTGCGGTTCAGTCCGCGTCGGCTGATCGCGAACCGCGCGAGTCGCTGACCCGCCCGGACCGGGGCACGACGACACGGGCCGGGTACCGGTGGACATCCACCCGTACCCGGCCCGTCGTGGTTCTTCCCTCGCGGACATGGCCTTACAACGCCGCGTGGCCTTCTGCCGCCGCCAGTCTTTCCACGCCGCGTGGCCTTCTGTCGTCGCCCGCCGGGCAGCGATCAGCGCGCCACGTCGCAGCCCTCGCCCTGGGCACCCCGAAGGGGCACCCGGACGACACACGTCCGTCGCACGCCGGAACGCCCCGGACCGGTCAGGCCCGGGACGGATGTCCCGCCGTCAGGAACAGCGGGTCAGCGGTGCCCCTCCGGGCGCTGACGCCACCGGTCCTCCATCCGGTCGAGGAAACCCCCCGACCGGCGGCCGGACCGTCCCCGGGACCGGCGACGACTCGCCGTGCCTCCGACGACGTGCAGGTCCGGTGACTGCGCCCGACGGTGCGACTGCACCGCGAACGCGGCCGAGGCCAGCATGACAACGAATCCCGCCACTGCCAACGGCGGAGTCTTGATCACCGCGCCATAGACCAACAACGCCAGGCCAGCGACGATCACGCCGGCAGCGACGAGCAGGCGACGCCGCGCGTGGAAACGCGGGTCGCTGGCGCGCACGGCCGAGGCGAACTTGGGGTCCTCGGCAAGCGACCGCTCGATCTGCTCGAACAGCCGCTGCTCGTGCTCCGAGAGCGGCACGGCACTCCTCCCCGGTCACGTTGGTCGGTCCGGTCGGACCGACAGACCGTGGCAGCCAACCGGCTGCTTACCCGCAAGTCTACGAGGGCCCTCGCGCGTCGGAAAGCGGGACGACCTACGGCCGCGTCGGATTTTCATTTCGTCGGGGATCACGCCCACCGAGAAGACTGGCCGGTCCTATGACGGACCGCCCGAATCGGGCAGCCGCGGCGTCCGCCGCGACCTCCGCCTCGCGCCAGCCCCGCTCGGGCGCACCGAGCGCGAGCTGCCGGGGTGTCTCGTCCGCCGCGGTCAGACCCTCCGCCCGTACGCCGACGAGGCGAATCCGCTCACCCGGTGCCAGAGCGGTGTAGAGCGACCAGACCGTGTCGAACATCTCCCGGGCCACGTCGGTGGGCACGTCGAGGGTGCGCGACCGGCTCACCGTGCGGAAATCGGCCATCCGCACCTTGAGTGACACGGTGCGTCCCACCTGCCCGGCTGCGCGCAGCCGGGCGCCGACCTTCTCGGCGAGCCCCAGCAGCGTACGCCGGATCTCGGTCGGATCTCGGACATCGACGTCGAAGGTGACCTCCGCGCCGATCGACTTCTCCGCGTGCTCCGGGCTGACCCGACGCGGATCGCGTCCCCACGCCAACTCGTGCAGGTGCGCGGCCGCCGCCGCGCCGACGGCGGTCCGCAGCATCCCCGGCGGTGCCTGGGCCAGGTCGCCCACCGTCCGCAGCCCGAGCCGCAGCAGGCTCTGCTCGGCCCGCTCCCCTACTCCCCACAGGGCGGCCACCGGCAACGGATGGAGGAAGTCGAGGACCTGCGCGGCCGGGACCACGAGCAGGCCGTCCGGCTTGGCCCGGGTCGACCCGAGCTTGGCCACGAACTTGCTCGACGCCACCCCCACCGAACAGGTCAGCTCCTGCTCGGCGGCGACCCGCTCGCGGATCCGGCGGGCGATCGCGGCCGGCGGGCCGAACAGTCGCCGGGCCCCCGCGACGTCCAGGAACGCCTCGTCCAGGGAGAGCGGCTCGACCAGCGGCGTGACGTCCCGGAAGATCTGCATGACCGCCCGCGAGGCGGCCGAGTAGCGGCTGAAGTCCGGTGGCAGGAACACCGCGTGGGGGCAGAGCGCCCGGGCCCGCATCGTCGGCATCGCGCTGCGGACGCCGTACCGCCGGGCCTCGTAGCTGGCGGAACTGACCACGCCGCGCGGACCGACCCCGCCGACCACGACGGCCTTTCCGCGCAACTCCGGCCGGTGCCGCACCTCCACCGAGGCGAAGAAGGCGTCCATGTCGACGTGCAGGATCGAGCAGCCGGCGTCGTCGGAGTCCGGCCCGAACCGGGGATCGCCGCCCCGGGGCAACGACTGGCTGCGTCCCACCCCGGCAGGTTAACCCGGGGGTGGGACGCAGACGGCCGGTCAGCCCCGCAGCACCAGCAGCGGAATCGTCATCTCGGCCGCGGTGTCCGCGCCGTGGAAGGCCACCAGCCGGGACACCATCGGGCTCTCCGACCGGCTGGCCAGCACGGCGTACGTGTCGTTGCAGACCACCACCACGTCGCCGACCCGCTCCAGGTGCGCCTCGGGCACCGGCCCGAACCAGCCGGTGGCCACCGCCTCGTCCCGCACCATCACCCGGGCGGCGTCGCCGAGCACGGCCGACCAGGCCGCCACCACGTCGGCGGTGGCACCCGGCGCGGTGTGCAGGTACCGCACCCGGGGCTCGCCCGCGACCACCCGCACCCCGTCGGTCAGCCGGGGGTCGGTGTCCAGGTCGAACCGGTGCTCCGCGGGCACGTCGAGCTGGCCGTGGTCGGCGGTGACCAGCAGCGCCCCGTCCGGCGGCAACCCGTCCACCAACCGGGCCAGCAGCCCGTCCACCTCGGCCACCGACGCCCGCCAGGGCGCCGAGTCGACGCCGCTGAGGTGCCCGTCGCGGTCCACGTCCGGGTGGTAGCCGGAGACCAGGGTGGGGCCGCGTCCGGCGGTCAGCGCGGTCAGCATCGTGGCGGCCACCGCGTCGACCCCGGCCGCGCCCCGGTAGTCCCCGCCCCGGTTCGCGGCCAGAGTCAGCCCACTGCCGCCGAACTCCGGCCGACTGACCACGGTCACCGCCACCCCGGCGGCCCGGGCCCGCTGCAACTGGGTGGCGACCGGCTGCCAGCGCAGCGGCGACGGGTCGCCGGACCACTCGATGTGGTTGAGCACCCGCTCGGTGCCGGGCACCCGCAGCGTGAAGCCGAGCACCCCGTGCGCGCCGGGTGCCGCCCCGGTGCCCAGGGTGACCAGGCTGACCGGGGTGGTGGAGGGGAAGCCGCAGGTGAGTGGCCGACCGGCCGCCGCGGTCAGCCCGGCCAGGGTCGGCGCGTACGGCGCGGCGGTCGGGATCTGGTACCAGCCGAGCCCGTCGACCAGCAGCACCGCGATCCGGCGTACGCCGGGCAGGTCGACGCCGAGGCCGAGCAGGTCGGCGGCACCGGGCACGCCGAGCACCGCGAGCGCGCTGGGCAGCACGTCGGCGAGGCTCCCCCCGCCGTACTCCGGCGCGACGGGTGTAAGGAAGGGCACCTTGTTAACGCCTGGTGCATAGGAGGGGACCCCTCCTAACACCGAGGGCTCCAACGCCGACCCGCCCGGGCCGGTCATGCCGGACGGCGGGCGAACAGGTGCAGTTGCGCCGCCAGGTCCCGCCAGGGCGGCCGGGCGGCCAACGCCCGTTCCAGCTCCAGCAGGGCGCCCGGCTGGCCGTCCGCCACGGCCGCGGGCAGCAGGTCGGCGAGTACGCGTACTCCGTGGATCTCCTCGACGGCGAGCCCGGCGGCGGCCAGCAGCGCGGTGGCACCGTCGGCGTCGAAGCGTCGACGCAGCGTGTCCCGGGGGCCGGCGCTGCCGTCGGGGTCGGCGGCGAGCGCCGTCGCCACGTCCAGGTGGCCGTTCATCGCCCGACCGAGCACCGCCGCCGCCCGCCCGGCGACCAGCACGCTGGCCGCACCGCCCGGCCGCAGCGCCCCGGCCAGCGCGGCCACCACCGGCGCCGGGTCGTCGACGACCTCCAGGACGGCGTGGCAGAGCACCAGGTCCACACTGGCCGGCTCGACCAGGCCGGCGAGGGCGTCGCCGTCGCCCTGCACCGCGCGTACCCGCTGCGCCACCCCGGCCTCGGCGGCCCGGCGGCTGAGCGCGGCCAGCGCGTCGGGGCTGGCGTCGACCACGGTGACCCGGTGCCCGGCCCGGGCCAGCGGCACGGCGAAGCCACCGGTGCCGCCGCCGACGTCGAGCACGGTCAGCTCGGCGGCGGGCCGACGGTCCAACTCGGCGCGGAGCACCGACCAGACCACGGCGGTACGGGGGGTGAGCGGCGGCCCGGCCGGATTCGGGGTCTGTTCCACCCGGTCGAGCCTAGGGCCTGCCCGGCCGATCATGTACGGCGAGGCACGCCGTCCGGGGCAGCAGGCGGGCCACTGCAAGGCACGCCGTCGGGACATCAGGTGGGCGCACGGCGAACCACACCGCCGGCGACAGGCCGGTCAGCGGCCGGGTCGAGGCGACGGCGGGCCCACTCGACCGTCCGGGCCGAGGCGGCGGGCCGGTCAGCGGAAGTCGCGGGACGCGGGGCTGACCGGCGGCTCGATCGCGTCCAGCCGGTCGGCGACCAGGTTGACCACTCCCTCGTGCCGCTGCAACAACCCGCGCACCACCAGCGCGGCGCTGGTCCGGGCCACCCGCCGGTGCCGCTGCCACAGCCCCGGCGAGCAGGTGACGTTGAGCATGCCGGTCTCGTCCTCCAGGTTGAGGAAGGTGACCCCGCCTGCGGTCGCCGGGCGCTGCCGGTGGGTGACGATCCCGCCGACCCGGATCCGTCGGCCCGGCTCCACCCGCCCCAGCCGGTCGATCGGCACCGCGCCCAGGGCGTCCAGCCGGGGGCGGATGAACCGGGCCGGGTGGTGTTCCGGGGACAATCCGGTGGCCCACACGTCGGCGACCAGCCGGTCCACCTCCTCCATGCCGGGCAGGGTGGGTGCCGTCGCGCCGGTCACCGTGCCGGGCAGGCGGTCCGGCCGGTCCTGCGCCGCCGCGCCGGCCGCCCAGAGCGCCTGCCGTCGGCTCAGCCCGAAACAGGCGAAGGCGTCCGCGGTGGCCAGCGCCTCCAGGTGGGCCGCGGTCAGACCCACCCGCCGGGCCAGATCCGGCATGTCGCGGTACGGCCCGTTCGCCGTCCGTTCCGCCTCGATCCGCTCGGCCACCGGATCGCCGAGGGTACGCACGCTGGACAGCCCCAGCCGTACGGCCGGACCGCCCAGCCCCCAGGCGTGCGGCGGCTCGCCGGGCCGGCTGCCCCAGCGGGTCTGCGGGGTGGACTCCAGCACCGGCTTCGCGCCGCTGGCGTTGACGTCCGGGCGGCGTACCTCCACGCCGTGCCGGCGAGCGTCGTCGACCAGGGTCTGCGGCGAGTAGAAGCCCATCGGCTGGGCGCTGAGCAGCGCGGCCAGGAACGGGCCCGGGTGGTAGCGCTTGAGCCAGGAACTGGCGTAGACCAGGTAGGCGAAGCTCATCGCGTGGCTCTCCGGGAAGCCGTAGCTGGCGAACGCGGTGAGCTTGCGGTAGACGTCGTCGGCCAGCTCGCCGGTGATGCCGCGCTCGGCCATGCCCTGATAGAGCCGGTCGGCGATCTTCGCCATCCGCTCCACCGACCGTTTGGCCCCCATCGCCCGGCGCAACTCGTCGGCCCCGGCCGCGTCGAACCCGGCCAGGTCGATGGCGAGCTGCATCAGCTGCTCCTGGAACAGCGGTACGCCCAGCGTCTTCTCCAACGCGTTGCGCATCAGCGGGTGCGGGAAGGTCACCTCCTCCTGCCCGCTCTTGCGCCGGATGTACGGGTGCACCGAGCCGCCCTGGATCGGGCCGGGCCGGATCAGCGCCACCTCGACCACCAGGTCGTAGAACGTCCGGGGGCGCAGCCGGGGCAGGGTGGCCATCTGGGCACGGCTCTCCACCTGGAACACCCCGACCGAGTCGGCCCGGCAGAGCATGTCGTAGACCTCCGGGTCCTCCAGCGACATGTCGCCGAGGTCCAGGCTCATCCCGATCATGTCGTACCCGTAGTGCAGCGCGGAGAGCATGCCCAGGCCGAGCAGGTCGAACTTGACCAGGCCGACGGCGGCGCAGTCGTCCTTGTCCCACTGGAGCACGCTGCGGCCGGGCATCCGGCCCCACTCCACCGGACAGACCTCGATCACCGGCCGGTCGCAGATCACCATGCCGCCGGAGTGGATGCCCAGATGCCGGGGGAAGCCCGCCCACCTCCCCGAGCCACCAGTCAGTTCGTTGGCGTACGCGATCACCTGCTCGGGGATCTCCGGCACGTCCACCGTGGCCACGTCGCCCCACCGGTCGATCTGCTTGCTCCACGCGTCCTGCTGACCCGGCGAGAAACCGAACGCCTTGGCCACGTCCCGCACCGCCGACCGGGGCCGATAGGAGATCACGTTGGCCACCTGGGCGGTGTGCTCCCGCCCGTACCGGGCGTAGACGTGCTGGATGACCTCCTCCCGGCGGTCGGACTCGATGTCCACGTCGATGTCGGGCGGGCCGTCGCGCTCCGGGGCCAGGAAGCGCTCGAACAGCAGCCGGTGCCGGACCGCGTCCACGTTGGTGATCCGCAACGCGTAGCAGACCGCCGAGTTCGCCGCCGAGCCCCGGCCCTGGCAGTAGATGTCCGCCCGCCGGCAGAAGTCGACGATGTCGTAGACCACCAGGAAGTAGCCGGGGAAGCCCAGCTCCTCGATCATGTTCAGTTCGTGGTCGAGCTGCGCGTACGCCTGCGGATGCGCCTCGCGCGGGCCGTAGCGTTCCCGCGCCCCCTCGTCGGTGAGGTGCCGCAGCCAGCTCATCTCGGTGTGCCCCGGCGGCACCGGGTACGCCGGCAGCCGGGGCGCGACGAGCTGGAGGTCGAAGGCGAGTTCCGCGCCGAACTCGGCGGCCCGGGCCACCGCCCCCGGGTACGCGGCGAAGCGCGCCGCCATCTCGGCACCACTGCGCAGGTGGGCGGTGCCCGCGGCGGGCAGCCAACCGTCGATCTCGTCCAGGCTGCGCCGGGCCCGCACGGCGGCAACGGTGGTGGCCAGCCGACGCCGGCCGGGGGTGGCGTAGTGCACGTTGTTCGTGGCGACCGTGGGCAGCCCGGCGGCAGCGGCCAGCTCGGCCAGCGCGTCGTTGCGGTCGCCGTCGACCGGGTGCCCGTGGTCGGTCAGCTCCACCGCCACCGTCTCCGCGCCGAACAGCTCGGTGAGCCGGTCCAGCTCCCGGGCCGCCGCGTCCACCCCCTCGGTGAGCAGGGCGGACGGCACGTGCCCCTTGCGGCAGCCGGTCAACACCAGCACGTGGTCGCGCAGGTCGGCGGCCACCTCCTCCAGCTCGCCGTAGACCGGGCGACCCTTCTCCCCGCCGCGCAACTGGGCCCGGGCGATGGTCGTGGCCAGCCGCGCGTACCCCTCGTGGCCGTGCGCCAGCACCAGCAGGTGGTTGCCGTGCGGGTCGGGTACGCCCTGCTGCGGGCCGGGCAGGCCGAGGGACAGCTCCGCCCCGAAGATCGTCGGCAGGTCCAGCGCGCGGGCCGCCTCGGCGAAACGCACCACGCCGTAGAAGCCGTCGTGGTCGGTGACGGCGAGCGCGGTCAACCCCAGCCGGACCGCCTCCTCGGCCAGTTCCTCGGGATGGCTGGCCCCGTCGAGGAAGCTGAAGTTGGTGTGCGCGTGCAGCTCGGCGTACGGCACCACACCGTCCGGGCGGGCCAGCTCGGGCGGATGGTACTGCTCCCGGCTCCGGCTCCAGGCCGGCGAGTCGCCGCCGTCGGCGTCGACCGCGAGGGGATCCACCACCCGCAGGTGCCGTTCACCCTCCCCGGTACGCCCGGAGAGCACCCGCTCCAGCTCCGACCAGGGCAGCCGAGGATTGTGGAAACTCACCGTCCCACCCCACCCACCGAGATCTTGGTACGTTCCGGCCCTCCCGGGGGACGGAACGCACCAAGATTCACTTCCGCCTCAGTCATAGACCGCCTCCAGGAGCCACCGGCCGGATTCGACGGCGAGCAGCAGGGCGCTGCCGTCGGCCAGGCTGACCTGGAAACGGGCCCGCCGACACGCCTCGACCGGGTCCCACCACCGCTCGTCGACCGGCCACGGGCCGGCCCAACCGACGATCTCGACCGGCACACCACCCCGGCCGACGGCTCCGTCCGCCGGACCACCCGCACCGGCAGTCCCCGCCGGTGCGCTGCGCCGGGTGACCTGGGCGCCGGCCTCCACCTCGATGATCAACTGGGCCGGTGGGGCGCTCACCGTCAATCGCGCGCTCACCACGACCGGTGCGCCGGTGGCGTCCAGCACGCTCGCGGTGAGCGGGGTGGGCAGCACCACGGCCGGCGAAGGCGGCGGCAGCCGCCCTGGCCAGGACGGTACGGCCGAACCGGCGCCGGGACGGGCCGGTAACCGCTCGTCGCCCCAGGGCACCATTCGCGTCTGGTCGGCCGGCGACCGGCCCCCACCGAGTACGGCGGTGACCACCGCCTCCGGGCCGAGCAGGCCCTGTACCCGGCTCAGCGCCCGGTGTGCCCGCTCGCGTTCCGCACCGGTCTCGCCCCACAGCCCCGGTTGCAGACCGGCCTGGGCCAGCACCCCGTCCGGTACCAGCCGCAGCCGGACGATCCCTGCGGTGGGCCGGGGCGGCCGGTCACCGCCCCGTCGGCCACCACCGGAGAGCCAACCGTCCAGTTGCCAGCGGACCCGGTCGGCGATCGCCGCCGCGCTGAGCAGACCGTCGTGCCGCCAGACCCGGTGCAACTCCTGGCCGTGCGCGGTCACCGCCTCGATGCCGAGCCGGGTGCAGGCCAGCCCGTGCCCGGCGAGCCGCTCGTGCAGCCGCTCGGCCAGCGTCCGCGCCGCGAACGCCGCCACGTCGACGCGCTCGATGGGCTCGTCCAGGTCGGCGGTGACCGTCAGGTCCACAGGCGGACGTCGGACCGCCAGCGGCCGGTCGTCGCCACCGATGGCCAACCGGTGGGCCAGCGCCCCGTCGAACCCGAACCGGGCCAGCACGTCACCGGCGGCCAGCGCGGCGAAGTCGCCGAGCGTACGCACCCCGAGCCGGCGCAACAGGTCGGCCAGGGCGGGTCGCCCGAGTGCCTCGACCGGCTGGACGGCCAGGAACGCCGGCGTCGCACCGGGCGACACGATCCGCCCCTCCCGCGCGGCCAGCCCGGCGGCGAACACCCCGTCGGCGATGCCGACCTGGCTCTCCACCGCGCAACTCTGCGCAACGTGCTCGACGATCCGCTCGGCCGCCGCCTCCTCACCGCCGAAGTACCGGACCGGTCCCCGGGCAGCCAGCGCACAGGCCCCTGGACGGACCACCTCGACCCCGACCGCCACCTCCTCGACCGCGGCCACCACCGGCTCGAACGCCCGGGCGTCCCGACCCGGATCGTGGTCGACGACGGTGAGTCCCGGACAGCGCCCCTGCGCCTCCCTGCGGCGCAGCCCCCGACGCACCCCCTCGGCACGGGCCTGCTCGGAGCAGGCGACCACCCGGTTGGCGTGCAGCACCGCGACCGGCCCGGTGGCGGGCACCCCGTCGACGATCTCGGCGGCGAGCACCGGCCAGTCCGGGCACCAGAGCAGCAGCGTCCGAGCCGACGTGCTCATGTCGGCGCTCCGCGCCGCCATGAGGCACCACAGAGCTGACGACTCACTCGCTGACGCTCGCTCATAACGACGCTCCGCGCCGCCATGAGGCACCACAGAGCTGACGACTCACTCGCTGACGCTCGCTCATGTCGCGCGCTCCGCGATGTGTGGGGAGGTCAGCACGCGGAACCGGGCGGGGTGTGACCGGGCGGCGGTGGTGGGGCGGGGGATGACGCGGGTCAGCTCGTCGCCGGGCAACCACACCGTGAGCTCCTTGGCGCGGGCGGCCGCGCCCCGCCCGTGTGCCGAGATGGTCACCTCCCGGCGGCGCAGCCGTCCCCGCCCCGCCCCGAGTCCCTCCCAGGCGCCCCGGACCACCTGGAGTGTCAGGTCCGCCCCGTCCCACCGGCCGAACGGCACGAGCACGCTGCCGCGTTGACGGGCCCGGGCTGCCAACCGGGCGGTGACCGAGGTGGAGACGGTGGCGGGTACCGCAGTCACCACCACGTCGACCCCGTCGATGAGCGCGGCGACGACGGTGGGCCACTCGGGGCCTGGCTGCGACACCAGGGCGAGCCGGTCCAGGGCGATCCCGGCCTCGGCCGCCGCACCGGCGCCGAAGGTCGGCATCCCGACCACGGCACACCAGGAACCAGCCCGGGACGCCTCGGCGAGCAGGGCGAGCAGCAGCGAGGTGGTGCCGCTGTGCCGGGACTGCCCGACGCCGACCGCGATGGTGCTGCCCCGTCGCAGTCCACGACCGGGCAGCAGCCCGGTCAGCTCGGGACGGACAGGGAGTATCCGGTGGCCGCCTGCCGGGTGGGGTGCGCTGGCCGGACGCACCAACCCGGCCAGCGCGGCGGAACCGACCACCATGCGGCCCGCCATCGGACCTACCCCCCGTCGTGTCGCCACCGGTGCCCGCCGGTGGGTGGTGCTGGTCAGGCGACGAGACCGTCGATCGCCGGCTGATGTGCCAGGCCGAGCGCGGCCTCCACCACCGTCACGAACTCTTCGGCGGCGCGGAGCAGGTCGTCGGCCTCCCGGGCGGTGACCACCCGGGGTATGCCGGCCTCGGCGGCGGCGCGCTTGCCGGCGCCGAGGGCGAAGTAGGCGGCCCACTCGTCGAGCTCGGGGGCGACGACCGCGAGCAGCACCCAGACGCTGGTGATCCGGTTGCGTCGGGTGGGTGCGGGACGGGCGCGGGCGGCGAGCACCGCGGCGGCGGCGCGCAGCGCCGCGAGGTGGGCGGCGGCGTACCGGAGGCCGTCGGGGCCGGTCCGGACGGCCTCGGCGAGGCCCTGCCGGGCCACGGTGAGCAGTTGGGCGGGAGTGCGGTGCGGCAGCACGTGCGCGGGCACCGTCGGCGCCTGGGCCGGACTGGTCGGCATGGTCTCCTCCACGTGGGCCGGAGCGGGGCGGTCGCGCGACGGGTGGACCCGTCGGCGCGGTACGCGCCCGCGGCGGGCGGTGCGGAGGAAGACGCACCAGGTAGGTGGCCGGCCGGGTGCGGAGCTTCCCCACACCCCACCCGGCCGGCGTTACCGGCGGGTCCGTCGGGCGCCGCCCCGGGGGGGGGGGGGGGGGGCCCCCGCCCGCCCGGCGGGGGCGGGCGCGCGCCTGGCCCGCGCCCCGGTGCGGTACCCGGCCCCCCACCGGTCGGGGGACGGGGGCG